>NZ_DEMB01000009.1:0-13091 GCF_002354675.1 Oceanicaulis sp. UBA2681
GATGTCGCCGCCATCGACGAATCCAAGATCCGCACCGCCGGCGCCGGCGTGGCCGCCAGCGTGGTGTCGGCGCATTCGCGCGTGCGAGCGGCGCTTCTGGATGTGCAGCGCGCCTTCGCCGCCCAAGAGGGCGGCGCAGTGCTGGACGGTCGTGATATCGGCACGGTCATCTGCCCGGATGCGGATGTGAAGCTGTTCGTCATCGCTGATGAAGACTCGCGCGCCTGGCGGCGTCGGGCGGAGCTCGTCAATCGCGGTGAAGAGATCAGTTTTGAGCAGGTGCTGGGCCAGCTGCGCCAGCGCGACGCCCGCGACGCCAGCCGGGCGGACGCCCCTATGATCAAGGCCGATGACGCGATCGAACTCGACACGTCTGTCATGTCTGTAGATGAGGCCGTGCGCGAGGCGATCAAGCTGGTGGAAGCCCGGCTGGGCTAAGGCCCCGACCCCTCAAGGAGGCCGGGGCTCATCGGCTTTAGAAGCCCAGACGCACCTGCAGGCGCGCCTGCAGGCTTTCCGTGCCGTCGCCAGAACGACCCGCAGCCGTCAGGGCGACGCTCAACCGGTCGCGGATCTGGGCTTCATAGCCCAGCTGGGCGCGCAGCAGCCCGTCTTCATTCCCGCCAATCCGGGCCGTAGACAGGTCGATGTCGTTCAAGAGAACGCCGACCGTTCGCTCGGCGTCATCTTCGCTCTCATAGGCGAGACCCGCTTGCAGTTTGCCTGCTTCAGACACCTGCCAGCTGGCGCGGACGCCGGCTTCATAAAGCGTGCTGCTGAAATCAAGCGCCTGCACCCGACCGTTCAGAAGCACGCCTTGCTCGATATTGGCTGCGAGGTCGTAATCAGTGAACACCGCTCGCAGATAGGGCGTCAGCGCGAACGTCTCTGACGCTGCAAAATCCAGTCCGGTCTCAACGGCTGTGAAGCTGTGATCCACCACCAGCTGACCCGTCACGGTGTTGCGGGGGGCGAAGCCGGTGGCCCGTACGGTGTCCATGTCGGTGCGGCCCAGACCTGCGCCGCCCATCAGGTAAAACGCGCCTGTGGACCAGCCGCCATGGACAGCGACCGCGAAAGTCTCTGCATCGCCGGAGGCGGGCAGAACGCCGCTAATGGCGCTGCTGGTGTCGGCGAAGCTGGCGCGCGCGCCGGCGAAGAAGCCGTTGTCGAGATTGGCGGTGAAGCCCGCGGAGGCGGACCAGCCATCATAATCAACGCCAGCTGAACTTGCGCTGGCGTCTACAGATCCGTCCAGCCAGCCGCCGGTGATATAGCCGCCGGTCTCTGATTTGGCGCGTCCTGCGTCGTCGAGCGCGTCCACGATTAGGTGGCGGCCGATCTGATAGGCGTGCTCGGTCAGGCCGCCGGCGCTTTGCCCGGCATAATCCGCGTTCGCGCCGCTGGCGACGACGAAAGCGGCCAGCACGGCGTGAGACTGCGTGGTCGGATGGATGCCGTCATAATCGCTCCAGTCCGACGGGCAGGCGTCCAGCAGCAAGCCCTGGCTGACGCAATCGGTGGACGTTTCGCTGAACCCGTAAAGGCTCGAATTGGCGTAGACGTCCAGGAGCAGGTCTTCGACATTGATGTAGAGCACATCTGCGCCGTATTGCGCGCTGATCGCGGCGTCGACGCCGCGCAGTCCGATATTGAATTGCGCCGCAGCCTGATCGAACTGGGCGTCAAAGGGGGCGGGCGCTTCCACGGATGAGCCGATGGGCGGCACGCCGAACAGCACAAAGCGACGGGCGCCGGCGTCCGCCAGCGTCGACAGGGTTTGCTGGATGTCAGCCACGCCCTGGTTGATATCCAGTGATCCGCCGCTCAGCGCCGCAAGGAAGTTGTTTCCGCCGATCCAGATGGAGAAGATGTCCGAGCTGTTTGGCGCAGCGATTTGTCCGCTGGCGACTCCCGCCGCGAAGAACTGGGCCTGTTCGATGGAGCCGGGCAGGACCGGGCCGCCGGGCGTGCTTGCGAAGCCGGCGGTGCGCGCGCCGCCATGGGCGAAATTGATGCCGTTTGAGGCGTCGCCGAGTACGCCGGTCAGGAAGGGCGACAGCGCCAGCGTCTGCCCGGTCAGATATTCATGCCAGACCGGGCCGTTGGAAAACCGGCCATTGAAATAGACCGGTGGGCCGCCGGCGCCTGCCGCCAAAAACACATTGCCAGTGTCAGACAGGCTGTCGCCAAAGACGTAAGACTTGCCGGCTGTGAAATCCCACGATTGCGCAAGTGCTGGCGCAGACGCGAAAGACAGGGCGGCCAATGAGGCCCCCAGCATTTGTTTAAACATAAAGCTCCTCCCCAGAGCGTGTATCGGTGCGCATTTTTTATTGTTCGCACACTGTGATTAGCTGTTCTGAACTGTGAGGTTGTCAAGTTGCACCGTGTGGGCGAGGCGCGGAATCTGCACATGGCGGTTTGGGGCGGGACGACTTAGCCTGTGGGAATGATGAAGTTTTCCGCTCTCGGCTTTGGCGTCTCCGGCGCCCATGGCACGCCTCTTGTTCCGGCCTCAGAGACGCTGGCGCTGATCAAGGCGGCGGTGGAGGGCGGCGTGCGAATGTTTGACACCGCGCCCTCTTATGGGGCTGGCGAGGCCGAGCGGCGTTTGGGTGTCGCTCTGAAAGCGCTGGATCGCTCGGACCTTGTCGTCTGCACCAAGGCGGGATTGACCAGCCATGGCCTTGCCGGGCGGCGGCGCGATCTGTCACCCGATGGCGTCGAGGCCAGCGTGCGCGCCTCGTTGGACCGATTAGGTGTTGAGGGGGTCGACATCCTCTTCTTGCACGGCGCGGCGCCCCATGAGCTGGATGCGGCTTTGCTGGCGCGTTTGAGGGCGCTCAAGCAAGCCGGAGCGTTTCGGGCTTTGGGCGCAGCGGGGCGCGGTCCAGCGCTCGACTGGGCGCTGGATGCAGGGTGGTTTGAGACTGTCATGGCGCCGGTTCACCCTTTTCTGGACAGCGCGGAGACGGCGGCGCTCGACCGGGCTGCGCAGGCGGGGCTTCCCATCATGGCGATTGAAACCGCCGGTGATGCGCCGCCCCGATGGCGGGCGCCGCGTTCACTGGCGGATCTCTATCCGCTCGCCAAGAGAATGCGCGCAAAAGGCGCCGGGCGTGGGCGGATCGCGGTCCCTGACGGGCTGAAGCTGGCGCTCTGTCGGCCGGGCGTGGTCAGCGCGCTCTTCACCACCACGCGCAGGGCGCATCTGAACAGCAATCTCGAGAGCATCAGACTTTCCTGACGCAGATCCCGGTCTAGCTCCGCCACCATGAGCCAGACAGAGTTATTCGCTTCGCCTCCCGTGCCGCCAACGCCTGATCGCCAGGCGGGCCTGGATCGCCTGAAAGCCTTCACGCCCTTGATGGGGCGGCGCTATGCGACGCAGCGCAACTTTGATTTCGGTCCTGAAGACCGCTCCAACATCTCTGTCTTGAGCGCGCATGTGCGTCACAGGCTGGTTCTTGAATCTGAACTGGCCCAGGCGGCGCTGAACGCTCATGGGCTTCAAACAGCCGAGAAATTCATCCAGGAGGTCTGCTGGCGGACCTATTGGAAAGGCTGGCTGGAGCTGCGGCCGACCCGCTGGTCAGAGTACAAGGCGGAGCTGTCTCAAGCCCTGGACGCGCTGGGCGAAGATGAGGCTCTGCGCCGCCGGTATGAAGCGGCCCGGGATGGTCTGACAGGGCTTGAATGCTTTGACGCGTGGGCGGGCGAGCTGATTCAGACCGGCTATCTGCACAATCATGCACGGATGTGGTTCGCCTCGATCTGGATCTATACGCTTGAGCTGCCTTGGGTTCTGGGCGCGGATCTGTTCCTGCGTCATCTGATCGATGGCGATCCGGCCTCCAATACGCTGAGCTGGCGCTGGGTGGGCGGGCTCCAGACGGTGGGCAAGACCTATCTGGCCCGCGCCTCCAACATCGAAAAATACACCGGCGGTCGTTTCACACCGGATGCAGGCGCGCTGGCGCAAGAGGCGCCGCCGCTTGAGGCGTCGCTTGAACATCCGGCCCCGCAGACGCTTGCGGCGGGGGAGGCGCCTGATCCTGACGCCCCTACTCTGGTCTGGCTGCATGAAGAGGATTTGCATGCGGAAAGCTGGGCTGCGGACAGGCTCGATGTGCGTGCAGTGGTTTATCAGGCCGAACCTTTAGCGCGGGGCGCGCTGGCGTTGGGGGAGTGCGCGGCGCGCTTTACGCAGCAGGCCCTTTTAGACGGCGCGCAGCGTGCGGGCGCTCATTTCGGGCGCACCGCGCAAGCTGCCCCGGACATTGAGGCTGTTATCGATACGGCGCGGACACTGGGCGCAAAGCAAGTTGTGACGCAGCGCTCGGCGGTTGGGCCGGGTCAGGACCAGATGGCGGGGTATCGAGCCGCGCTGGCGCAAGCCGACCTCACGCTGTGCGAGATGCAACGCCCGTGGGATGCGGCCTTCTTCCCCTATGCGACCAAGGGGTTTTTCAAGTTCAAAACGGCAATCCCGGCTGTCTTCGACCAACTCCACCTGAGCTGACCGCGCCTTAAACCGCGCCGAAAAGATGACTTTTCGGCATTCTCCCGCTAAGCGGTGGGGGATAGGCTACAGGCGCGGTTCGGCGCTGGGTGGGAGAGACCATGCAATCTGATCTGTTGGCGAAGCTCAAGGCTCTTGCGGAGCCGACACGCCTGCGGATTGTGTCTTTGCTGGCGCAGGGCGAACTCACCGTCAGCGAGATCATGCAGGTTCTGGGACAAAGCCAGCCGCGTATTTCGCGCCATCTCAAACTTCTGGCCGACGCCGGTCTGTGCGAACGCTTTCCCGAGGGCGGCTGGGTGTTTTACCGCCTGATGCGCACCGGGCCGGTGAGCCGTCTCGCCGCGCTGGTCGAGGAATTCACCGAAGCCAATGAGCCTCAGGTCCATCGTGATCGTCAGCGCCTGCAAGAGCTCAAGCGGTTGCGCGCCGAGGAAGCTGCGAAGTATTTCGAAGCCGCCGCTCAGGAATGGTCTCAAATTCGATCGCTGCACTTTTCCGACGCCGAGGTGGAAGCTGCGATGCTGGATCTGGCCAAGGACCGCCGCTTCAAGCAGCATGTGGATGTCGGCACCGGGACGGGGCGTATTCTCGAGTTGTTCATTGACCAGGCCGATGAGGGCATGGGCGTCGATCTGAGCCGTGAGATGCTCCATGTGGCGCGCGCCAAGCTGACCGAAGCGGGTTTGTCGTCGCGATTCGTGCGTCAGGCCGATGCGTCAGCCCTGCCGCTGGATGAAGGCGCCGCCGATCTCGTCACTCTGCATCAGGTGCTGCATTACCTGCCGGACCCGCAGGCCGCATTGTCAGAATGCGCGCGCGTGCTGGCGCCCGGCGGCTTGTTGTTGGTGGTGGATTTCGCAGAACATCATCATGAAACCCTGCGCATCCAGCACCATCATCGCTGGCTGGGCTTCCCGCCGGCGCAGGTCACAGCCTGGCTGCAGACGAGCGGGCTGACCTTGAAATCCTTGCGCACCCTTGAGCCCGAAGGCATTGAAGGCGGACTGACGGTATTGATCTGGGCCGCCGAGCGTCCGATCGAAGGGGATGAGGATGACGTCTGAGACGGGGATGAAGGCGATCGCCGCGGCGCAAGCCAGCGTCGACATGGCGAGCCTTCTGTCAGACGAGTCGCGGTCAGATGCGCTGCAGTTCGAAGCGGCGGGACTTTATCTCGATTTGCGCCGACAAAAGCTGACCCTGCCGACCTGGCGGGCGCTGGTCGAGCGGGCTGACATTTTAGGCGTCGACGAACGGCTGGCGGCCCTGTTCGCGGGTGAGATCGTGAACGGCACCGAACAACGCCCGGCTCTGCATCCCGCCTGCCGCAATCCTGCGCTTTTGGGCGAGTCGGACGCCGCCGCAGCGATGATCGCCACCCGCAAGAAGACGCGCGCCTTCGCCGACCTCATGGGGCGACCCGATGCGCTGGACGGGCATCCGGTGCAGCGTGTGGTCAATATCGGCATTGGCGGCTCCGATCTGGGACCGCGCTTTGTCTATGACGCGCTTGGCGCGTTTCGCCGCGACGGCGTCGAGACGCATTTCGTCTCCAATCTCGATCCGGCTGACCTTGATGATGCGCTGGAAGGCGCTGATCCTGAGACGACGCTGATCCTGGTGATCTCCAAATCCTTCACCACCCAGGAAACCTTGATGAATGCGCGCGCAGCGCGCGCCTGGATCGTCGAGCATCTGGGGGAGGCGGGCGTCAGCGCCCGCTTCGCCGCCGCCACCGCCTGCCCTGACAAGGCCAGGGCGTTTGGTCTGGATGACGAACGGATCTTCGCCTTTCTCGATGGCGTGGGCGGGCGCTATTCGCTGTGGTCCGCCGCCGGGCTGGCGCTGGAGACGGGTCTGGGCTCTGACGTGTTTGATCGCCTTTTAAGGGGCGCCCGGGCGATGGACGAGCATGTCGCCACAACGCCGCTCGCGCGCAACATGCCGGTGGCGAAAGCGCTGGTCGACGTATTCAACCGGGCGGGTCTGGGGCTGCCCTCGCGCTGTGTCGCCGCCTATTCCTCGCGCCTCGAGCGCCTGCCGAGCTATCTGCAGCAGCTGGAAATGGAAAGCCTGGGCAAGTCCGTGAACGCAGAAGGCGAGCCTTTGTCTGAGGGCCATAGCGGACCCCTGGTCTGGGGCGGACGCGGATCAGACCTGCAGCATTCCGTGTTTCAATGGCTGCATCAGGGGCTGGATGAAGCGCCGGTCGATTTTATCGCCATCGCCGATCATGGCCGGACGGATGAGCGCGTTCGGGCGCTGAACGCCAATCTCGCCGCTCAGGGCGCGGCTTTGACTCATGGCCGCACGGGCGAGGGTGAGCTGGCGAGGCACAAGGCGATCCGGGGTGGGCGCGCCAGTTCGACATTCGTCATGGATCGGCTGAGCCCAGAAACCCTGGGCGCGCTGATCGCCTTGCATGAGCACAAAGTCTTTGTGGAAGCCGTGATTTACGGCCTCAACCCCTTTGACCAATGGGGCGTCGAGCTGGGCAAAAGCCTTGCCCGCTCCATTCTTTCCGGCGACATGGCCGGGTTTGACGGCCCGGCGCGTGAACTGACGCACCGATTGGGCCTTGATTGATGATGCTCAGGGCTGTGTAAACACTTTGCCGATACGCCCTTCGCACCCGCACACGATATAAGGCCAGCGATATGACCCAGCCCGCTCTTGATCCGGCCCGGATCCAGCCCCTCGCCAATGCGGTTCGCGCACTGTCCATGGACGCCGTGGAAGCCGCCAAGTCAGGCCATCCCGGCATGCCGATGGGCATGGCCGATGTGGCGACGGTCTTGTGGACCCGGCATATCAAGTTCGATCCCAAGGACACCCAATGGGCCGACCGGGACCGGTTCGTGTTGTCGGCGGGTCATGGCTCCATGCTGCTCTATTCGATCCTGCACCTGATCGGGGTTGAAGAGATGACGATGGAAGAGCTGAAAAACTTCCGTCAGCTGGGTTCCAAAACCGCCGGTCACCCCGAATTCGGTCATGCGCCGGGCATCGAGACCACCACCGGCCCGCTGGGCCAGGGTTTGGCGACGGCTGTGGGCATGGCGCTGGGCGAGCGCATGATGAACGCGCATTACGGCGATGATCTGGTGGATCACCGCACCTGGGTGATCGCCTCTGACGGCGACCTTCAGGAAGGCGTCAGCCAGGAAGCCATTTCCATCGCGGGCCATCTCAAGCTGAACAAGCTGGTGGTGCTTTGGGATGACAACTCCATCCAGATCGACGGCGACACCGCGCTGTCTGACACGGTCGACCATCGCAAGCGTTTTGAGAGCGCAGGCTGGATGACGCTGGCGGTGGACGGTCATGACGCGGCGGCTGTCGACAAGGCGCTCAACGACGCCAAAATGTCTGACAAGCCGGTGCTGATCGCGTGCAAGACCACGATCGGGTTTGGCGCGCCCACCAAGGCGGGCACTGCGGGCAGCCATGGCGCGCCGCTGGGCGCTGAGGAGATCAAGGGCGCCCGCGAAGCGCTGGGCTGGAGCCATGAGCCCTTCGTGATCCCTGACGAGATTTATGACGGCTGGCGCTTTGTAGCCGAGCTGGGCGCGCAGACGCGCGAGGCCTGGGACGCGCGCCTGACCGCGTCTGACAAGGCCGAGGCCTTCACCGCGCAACTGGCCGCCGAGCCGCCGAAAGCCGCTTTGGACGCGCTGGACGCGCACATCCAGAAAACGCTCAGCGACAAGCCGGCGCTGGCGACCCGCGCCTCCTCCGGCAAGGCGATTGAGGCCTTCTGGCAAGCCTGCCCCGGCCTTATCGGCGGCTCCGCCGACCTGACCGGCTCCAACAACACCCATGCGCCGGGCATGGCGTCGATCACGCCGGACGATTTCTCGGGCTCTTATGTCCACTATGGCGTGCGCGAGTTCGGCATGGCGGCGGCGATGAACGGGCTGGCGCTGCATGGCGGCTTGCGGCCTTATTCGGGCACCTTCCTGGTGTTCTCTGATTATTGCCGCGGCGCGATCCGCCTGTCGGCGTTGATGAACCAGCCGGTGATCTATGTCTTCACCCATGATTCCATCGGCCTTGGCGAAGACGGCCCGACCCACCAGCCGGTCGAGCATCTGACCGCCCTGCGCTCCATGCCCAATGTGGCGGTCTATCGTCCCGGCGATGCGGTGGAAGCGGCGGAAGCGTGGAAGTGCGCTCTGGAGCGCACCGACGGCCCGACAGTTCTGGTGCTGTCGCGTCAGAAAGTTCCCCATGCGCGCCAGGACGACGGCGCGACGAACCTCTCCGCCAAAGGCGCTTATGTGATCCGCGAATCCGAGGGCGAGGCGCAAGTCACCCTGATCGGCACCGGCACCGAGCTGAGCCTTGCGATCGAGGCGCAGGCCAAACTCAAGGACAAGGGCGTTCACGCGCGCGTCGTCTCCGCGCCGTCGCTTGAGACTTTCCTGAAGCAGGATGCAGGCTATCGCGCCTCTGTGGTTGATCCGAAACTGCCCGTCGTGGCGGTCGAAGCAGCCTTGCGCTGGGGTTGGGACGGCCTGATCGGTCTTGAGGGCGGCTTTGTGGGCATGGAGGGCTTTGGCGCCTCGGCGCCCGCTGAAGCGCTTTACGAGCATTTCGGCGTCACCGCCGACGCTGTGGTCGAGCAAGCGCTCAAGCGCGTGTGACGCTTTGGACATAGGCGGTCTGGGTGTTTTGTGATATCCAGACCGCTTATGCGTAATACATTATCTGAGACCCGATAGGGTCTCTCCTCGCGGTTTGCGGGGGAGAGGCGGCCTTCCAGAGCCCGTTCGCTGCCTGCCAGCGAGCGCCGTTTTCTTGTGTCTGCAGCCTGGCTGCGGACCCTCGGGACCGACAGATCCAATGGATATTTCAAAAGACGAACAGCGCGTGCTGCACGCGCTGGCCAAGGGCGGCTGCATTACAGCCGCCAAAACCTCATCGGGCCGCATTCTGAATGTGGAATTGATCACGCGAGAAGGCTGGAGAATGCCCGGCGTGACGCCGCGCCTGTTCAGAAAACTCAAGGCCAAACGCGCGCTTGCCTCCCGCAAGGGCGGACCCTATCGGGTCACCCGCCGGGGCCTGGAGCTGGTGCGCGCCCAGCCTGATAACCGATAGGGAGAGGGGTGGGGCACAAGCTGAGCCTCACCCTTCTGACTTTAACTTTCCAAAACGGAAAGTAATGATTGACGGGCAGGGTTTTGACGAATAGCTTTCCAATATGGAAAGTGAAGGGAATGGCTATGACTAATCTGAGTGAGGGGCCTCCAGAACGCCCTACTGATCAGCTGAACGCAGCCTATGCCGCAATGGGACACGCCAAGGCTCTGGGGCATCTGCGCCCATACTGGTTCATTCTGGCTCTCGCCGGGATCGTCAGCGGCTTGGTGATGAGCCTGTCTTTCTTCCAGTTTGAACTGGCCGTCTTTTTAGTGCTGGGGCTGGTCCTGATCATCGCTATGGAGCGCCGACACGCGAAGGTCCAATTGCCTATGTCTAAGAGGGAATTGGGAGCGGGATTGGGGTTTGGACTGGGTATGGTCGCAATTGCTGCCTTTATAGCACTGGTTTTCGATCCTCAGTGGCGGCCAATTGCGATTTATGCCTATGGAGCGCTGACCTTCTTTGTGATCATGGGGCTTGGCCTTCAGGAGCGTCAGCGAAGCGCCCGCGCTCTGGCTGTTGTGGGACAATGACACAACCCGCCGAAGCTTTTCGGCATCCGGACCGGCTGAAACTGTGCGCCTTCCTGTCTCCTCTGGAGGAGGCCGATTTTCAAAGCCTGAAGGATTTTGTCGGCGTGTCCGATGCGCTGATGTCAAAACACCTCAAGGCTCTGGAGAGCCTTGGCTTGGTGAAGACAGAGAAACGCAAGCATGAAGGACGTCAGCGGACTTGGGTCTCACTGACACGGGAAGGTCGTGCTGCGCTCACAGACCATATCAATCATCTGAAAAGTTTAATTGATATGGCTGGGAGCTAAGATCTCAAACGCGCTCCGCCACCCCGTAGGCGATCAGGCGTTCCATCACATCGCGGGCCTTGGCGTCGTCCATGGCGCTGAAATCTGACAGGCGGATCGTTTCGCTATTGAGCAGACGTTCAAGTCCGGCCTCGGCCTCTCGATCAAAGGTCAGCGCGCCGCCGGGGGCGACCAGGGCGAGGTGATCGCCATCCTCGGTCAGCTCCAATGCGATCAGCGGTCGGCGTTTGAGGTGCGTGTCCGGGGTGAGCGCGCCGAAGGTCAGCGCGCCATGCGTGTCCGCCGGGCGCGAGGTGATGGCGGTGTCGGTGAACAGGCCGATCACCGCATCAAGATCGGCGTTCTGACCCACATCGCGCAGCGCGTTTTTAAACGCCGCGTCAAACTGATCGCGGCTGACCACGCCCCTGGCGTAGCCCGGCGGCAAGGCCCGGCGCAGGGCGGGCGTGCGCAGGGCGGCTTCGGACACCGCTTCCAGCAGGAAGTCCGCCCAGGTTTTCGCCAGAAGACCCGTTGTGATGTGAAGCGAGGCCTGATCATCGCCCTCATTGACCGCGTCATGCATCAGCCCGCGCGGCACATACAGGACATCGCCCGGCTCCAGCACCAGCTCCTGGCGCGGTTCGGTCTGGGCGAAACGGCCCGGCGTGAAGCGTTCGCCGCGATAGGGCGTACCCACCGGAGCGTCATAAAGCCGCCAGCGCTTGCGGCCCTCCACCTGCAGGACCAGAACGTCATGATTGTCGTAATGGGTCTGAAACCCCTGCGCATTGGGCGGGGTGAGGTAGATATTGGTCTGCACCGGGCAGGAAAAATCCGCTTCCAACTGGCGGCACAGATCCGCCAGCGGTCGGTGTCGCGCCTGCAGCTGAGGCAGGATCAAGGTCGCGCCTTGCTGATAGAGCCGGGCGACCTCGCCGCGATCCACCAGACCGTCTTCCCGCAACCAGACGCCGTCAGCCAGGCGCGGTTCAGCGCGCGCCATGGACAGGTCGCCCTCGCGAAACAGACCTTCGGCCAGCATGGCGTCAATCGCCGCGAGGCTGATCAGGGGCGTGAACCGATCCGGCGCCGAACCCGGCGCGTGCAGCGCACTTGCCTCGAACACCGTCTCGAAAAAGGCTTCAGGCGCATGCGGCGCGATCAGCTCGGCCAGCACGCCCGGCGTTTCATGGGACAAGGTCATGTCGTTTAGCAGCGCCGGCCCTGATTGGCGGGATCGGCATACGGGCCTGAATCAGAATCGGAACACTGACGACCGCCGCGCCGACCGCCTCTCTGACCGCCGCGACCCTGTCCGACCGGATCCGCGTAAGAGCCCTGATCGTTATCGGTGTAACCGCCGCCGCGCTGGCCGCCGCGTCCCTGTCCAACCGGATCAGCATTGGGGCCTTGATCATTATCGGTGTAGCCGCTGCGCTGTCCGCCCCGGCCCTGACCTGGCGGGTCGGCATAGGGACCCTGGTCATTATCGGTGTGACCGCCGCCGCGCTGGCCGCCGCGTCCTTGTCCGGGCGGATCGGCATAGGGGCCCTGATCGTTATCAGTATACCCGCCGCGCTGGCCGCCACGCCCCTGTCCGGGCGGATCGGCATACGGGCCCTGATCACTATCAGTATAACCGCCTTGCTGGCCCCCTCGGCCTTGCCCTGGCGGATCTGCGTATGGGCCTTGGTCTGCATCGGTGTAACCGGATTGGCCGCGGCAATTGCGCCCCTGATTGGCGGGGTCTGCATAATTGCCCTGATCGGCATCCGTGCAGTTGCGCCCGCCGCCATAACGGCCGTTGCGCCCATACCCCACAGCGTCCGCATAGGGGCCGGAATCCGCATCTGTCTGACCGGTATAGCCCTGACCGCTAGCGGTCGCGCAGCCGGTCAGTCCCGCGGCGCCGATCACGGTGGCGCCGCCCGCGACTTGCGTCAGAAAAGAGCGCCTTGAGAGTTTGCGTTTCTTGCTCATGTCCGTCTCCCCCATAGACTAAAACCTTACACGAATTATGGGTTGGAGAAAACTGAACACGAGCTGAACGGATGAACGTGCACGCAATGGTCGCCTTTTGTTCTCGGCGCCTTATGGTGTGAGCGATGAGCGCTTCGATTCGCATACTGGGCATTGATCCGGGGCTGAACGCCACGGGCTGGGGGGTGATCGACCAGACAGGCTCTCGCCTGTCGCTGGTGGAGTATGGCGTCATCAAAGCGCCGCCCAAGGCGCCGATGGCGGAGCGTTTGACCGTGATCTACAACGCCATCGAAGTGCTGGTTGAGCAGTTCAAGCCGCATGAAGCTGCCGTTGAGGATCAGTTCGTTCACGCCAGCGCCGTCAGCGCGCTCAAGCTGGGCCAGGCCCGAGCTGCGGCCATGCTGGCCCCCGCGCGCGCCGGGCTGGTGGTGGGCGAATACGCGCCCAAACTCGTGAAAAAATCAGTTGTCGGCACCGGCTCCGCAGAAAAGGCGCAAGTGGCGGCGATGATCGCGATTCTGCTGCCCGGCTCGAAGGCGGATGCGGACGCGGCGGATGCGCTGGCGGTCGCGGTCTGCCACGCTCACCACAGAACCGCTATGAAAGGACTGGCGTCATGATTGGCAAGCT
>NZ_DEMB01000001.1:0-1693 GCF_002354675.1 Oceanicaulis sp. UBA2681
TGCGACGAGGCTGTGTCCGCGCTCGACGTGTCCATCCAGGCGCAGATCATCGAGTTGCTGATCGGGCTTCAGAAGGATTTCGGCCTGTCCATGCTGTTCATCTCCCACGACCTGTCGGTTGTGCGCGAGGTGTCTCACCGGGTCATGGTCCTGTATCTGGGCCGCATTGTGGAGCTGGCGGATCGCGAGGCGATCTATACCGACGCCCGCCATCCCTACACCCAGGCCCTGATCAGCGCGGTGCCGATCCCGGATCCCGAGATCGAGAAAAATCGCGAACGTCTGGAGCTGACCGGCGACCTTCCCAGCCCGCTCGACAGCCGCGCCCAGCTGCGCTTCATGAAGTCCAAGCTGATTGATGATCCGGATGCTGAGCAATACCGCCCGCAGCTGATCGAAGTGGCGCCAGGCCATTGGGTCGCCGAGCACGATCCGATCAAATAAGGCGCAGCGAGGGATAAATCCCAGCTTTAAACGGGAATTCATTTGCCTGTGATCGCGCTGTCCTTATTTTCGCCCTAATTGGCACATGCCCGAAATTGAGGTTCCTGATCATGGTTAAGCTCCACCCACGCGGTCTCGCCTGGTGTCTGATCCCAATCGCTGCTGCAGCATTGTGGGCTTGCTCTGATCGCGGAGCGCTCGAGGGCGGGGAAGACCAGGCGAAGCTTACCGCCGCTTTTGAAGCGGCGAGCTTTCCGCATGAAGCCAGCGACATCGCAGCGCATCCCGATGTGCGCTATGGCGTGCTGGAGAACGGGCTTCGCTACGCGATTCTGGAAAACGACACCCCGACCGGCACGGCGGCCCTGCGCATGGTGTTTGATGTGGGGTCGCTGGCTGAAGAGGATGATCAGCGCGGTCTGGCGCACTTCATCGAGCACATGGCGTTCAACGGCACCACTCACGTGCCTGAAGGCGAGATGGTGCCGCTGCTGGAGCGTTACGGGCTGGCGTTTGGTCCGGACACCAACGCCTTCACCGGGCGCGAAGTGGTGGGCTATCAGCTGGATCTGCCCAGCAATTCCGAAGACATGTTGAATGTGGGCTTGTTCCTGTTGCGTGAAACCGCTTCGGAAATGGTCTTCGACAGCGAGGCGATTGATCGCGAGCGCGGCGTTATCCTGGGCGAAGAGCGCTTCCGCAACACGCCGATCCGGCGCTTCTTCAACGCGTATTACACCTTCCTGTATCCTGACACGATCATCACCGAGCGTGACGCCATCGGCACGGTGGAGGTGATCGAGACCGCGCCGGCGGAACGACTGGAAGCATATTATCGGGACTATTACACGCCTGAGCGCGGCATGCTGGTCGTCGTCGGCGATGTGGACGCGGACCTGGTGGAAGAGAAAATCCGCAACGGTTTCGCCATCAGCCTGGACGGGCTGGACGTGGACTCCGTTGAGAGTTTCGCCGCTTGGGAGCAACCGCAACCGGCGGCGCCCGATCCCGACATCGGCACGGTCGAAGACCCGCAAGAGCCCGCCTTCGGCTTTTTCTATGATCCGGACGTGTTCACCCTGATCACGGTGGATGTGGTCGAGCCCGGCCCGGCTGCTTACGACACCAAGGCCGAGCGGTTTGAGGATTTGTTGCGTCGTCTGGGCGGCGCCATCGTGCAACGCCGCCTGCAACGCGAAATCAATCGCGGCGCCTCGCCTCTGGTTCAGGCCAGCCTGTCTTATGGCAA
>NZ_DEMB01000001.1:1865-77330 GCF_002354675.1 Oceanicaulis sp. UBA2681
GGCGTGGCGGTTCTGGAACAGGAGCTGCGTCGCGCTCAGGAGCACGGCTTCACCCAGGCCGAGCTCGACGAACAGTTGGCCAATGTGCGCACCAGCCTGCGCAACGCTGTCGATCAGGCGGATACGCGTGAAAGCGGCGATCTGGCCGATGGCCTGTGGTCGAGCTGGATTGAAGGACAGGTGTTCTCGTCGCCCCAGGATGCGCTGGCGCGTTTTGAAGCGCAGGAAGACCGCATCACGGTTGAAGCTGTAGAAGATGCCATGCGAGCGGTCTGGGACGCCTCGCCGCCCATGGTGATGGTCGCCGTCAATCAGGACCTGGCCGACGGCGAAGCGGCCGTGCGCGAAGCCTGGCTCGCCTCGTCCGCTGAACCTGTGGCGCCGGTGGAAGACGCAGGCTCGGCCGAGTTCGCCTATACCGAGTTCGGTTCTGCCGGCGAGGTGGTCAGCACGGGCCGGGTCGAAGATCTGGGCGTCGACCAGATCGTCTTTGACAATGGCGTGCGCCTGAATGTCAAAACCACTGATTTTGAAGACAATGTCATCCGAGTGCGTGTGGATTTCGGCGCGGGCGATCTGACCCCGCAACCGAGTCCCGCGGCGGGCACCATTCTGGGCGCCGTGTTTGGCGGCGGGGGGCTGGAAGCCCATGACCGTGACGAGCTGCAACGGCTACTGGCCGGGCGTTCCGTGGGATATGGCCTGAATGTGGGGACTGACACCTTCTCGTTCAGCAACGCCACGACACCGACCGATTTTGAGCTGCAAATGCAGGTCCTGGCGGCGTTCATGACGGCGCCGGGCTGGCGTGAGGACGGGCTCAACCAGTTCCGCGCCATCGCCGAGGAGATCCGCCGCGGCCAGAACGCGCAAGCCGTTCAGGTAGCGGTAAACCGGGTCGGTCGCGTGCTGCGCAGCGGCGATCCGCGCTGGGGCTTCCCGACCGCAGAGGAAGTCAGCGCTTTCACCATGGAGCATGCCCGCACCATGCTGGAGCCGGCGTTGAACAGTGCGCCGATCGAGATCACCATCACCGGCGACGTGACCACCGAACGCGCCATTGAGGTGGTGGCGACGACCTTCGGCGCCCTGGCGGAGCGTGACGCCAGCTGGCCGGAGTATGAGGAGAATGCGCAGGTCCGCTTCCCTGAAGCGACGCAAGACCCTGAAATCGTGACCTTCAATGGTCAGGACTATCAGGGCATGGCGAACGTGTATTACCCGACGACGGACGGGATTGAGCCGCGCCAGCGCCGGGCCTATGACCTGCTGCGCGCCGTCTATAATCTCAAGGCGATCGACCGGTTCCGGGAGCAGGAAGGCGCGACCTATTCCGCCATTGTCTCTAGCCAGCAATCGCGGGTCTCGGAAGGCTATGGCTTCTTTTGGGTCGGTCTGGATGTGAACGTGTCCGAGATTGATCGCATGTACGCCATCGCCGATGAGATTTCCCTCGCTATGGCGGGCGGCGACATCTCCGAGGACGAACTCCAGCGCGCCCGACAGCCGATCCTGGAAAGCCTGGAAGAAAACCTTGAACGCAATCCGTTCTGGGTGAACGCCCTGGCGCGTTCCCAGAGCCGCCCTGAAACGCTCGATCATATCCGCTCGGTGCAAGATGATTATCGCGCGGTGACGGTGGCTGAGCTGGTGGCGTTGGCGGCGGATTCGCTCAAGCCCTCAGAGGCCTATCGGGTCACGATTCTGCCGCAAGGGATGTCTGAAGACGCCGGAGACTGATGCCGCATCCGGGCCGCCTGTCGGGGCTTGGGTTCACTAGGGGGTGATATCAGCGCAGACTGAACATCCTGCACAGGTTTGATGGGGAGAGAGTGATGAGACAGCTAATCGCGAGCGCCTGTATCTTGGCGTTGTGCACGGTCGGGCTGAGCGCGGCTCAGCAGGACGGGCGTGTGACCCAGGGCAATCTGGTGATGGAGAACATCCCCGATATTCCCGCATCGGTGCAGGAGCGTCTCCAGCAATACGCCAATACGCGCTCGGCCGGGTTTTCCGATTTCGCGCCCGATGGCGGCGTCTACATCACCACCCGGTTCGGCGAGACCAGCCAGATCCACCATGTGGCGAATCCGATGGGCATGCGCCGGCAGGTCACCTTCTTCTCCGAGCGAACCGGCGGGGCCAATGTTCGCCCGGGCGGCGGCCAGTTCGTCTTCACCAAGGATATTGGCGGTGACGAGTTCTTCCAGGGCTATCTGTTCGACCCCGAAACCGCGCAATACTCCCGCTTTACCGAAGCTGAAACGCGCAATGGCGGACTGAACTGGTCAGATGACGGCGCCCGGATCGCCTGGTACCGGCAAGTGGACGGCGATCCGGACTCTGACATTCTGGTCGCGGATCCGTCCGATCCCGCATCCCTGCGCGTGGCGCTGGAGGGCGAAGGCCTGATGATCCCGGTGGACTGGTCCGCGGACGGCCGTCAGCTGCTGATCCTGCGCTATTATTCGATCACTCATGCGGATCTCTATGTGCTGGACGTGGAGTCCGGTGCGTTGACCGAGGTCAATCCGGACGCCGACGTGGCGTATGGCGGCGCGGTTTTCACCCCGGACGGCGAGAGCCTGTATGTGATCACTGATGAAGGCGGCGAATTCCGCCGGGTTGTGGAGATCAATCTGGCCGACAACGCCATGCGTCAGGTCACGCCCGATCATGGTTGGGATGTCAGCGGCATGGACCTGTCTTCGGACGGCGAGACGCTTGCCTATGTCCTCAATAGCGGCGGCAATTCCGAGCTGCACATCATCAACCCGGTCAGCGGTGAAACGTTGCCGACTCCGGATCTGCCGCTGGGCTTGATCGGCGGCGTGCAGTTTGACGCGGAAGACGCGCGTCTCGGCTTTTCCCATGTCAGCGCGCAATCGCCCGGCGACGCCTGGACCTACACGCTGGAGACTGGCGAACTGACGCGCTGGACCCAGTCTGAAGTGGGCGGGCTGGACACGGATTCCTTCGTCACGCCCGAGTTGATCGAGTTCACGAGCTTTGACGGCCTGCAAATCCCGGCATTCTATTATGCGGCGCCCGGCGAGGGGCCGAGTCCGGTGATCATCGATATTCATGGCGGCCCGGAGAGCCAGGAACGGCCGGGTTTCAGCTCGACGATCCAGTACTGGGTCAATGAGCTGGGCGTCTCTGTCATCGCGCCCAATGTTCGCGGCTCATCAGGGTATGGCAATGCGTATGTGGCGCTCGACAACGGCATGAATCGCGAAGATTCCGTGCGCGATATCGGCGCGTTGCTGGACTGGATCGCTGAACAGCCTGAGCTCGATGAAGACCGCGTTGTGGTCTATGGCGGGTCGTATGGCGGCTATATGGTTCTGGCCAGCATGGTGCATTATTCCGACCGGCTTGCGGGCGGCGTGGATATTGTCGGCATCTCCAATTTCGTGACCTTCCTGGAAAACACCAACGGGTATCGGCGCGATCTGCGCCGGGCTGAATATGGTGATGAACGCGATCCGGACATGTACGCCTTCTTGCAGGAAATCAGCCCCGCCAATCAGGCGGATCGCATCACAGCGCCGCTTTTCATCATCCAGGGCGCCAATGACCCGCGCGTGCCGGCGTCTGAAGCCGAGCAGATCCTGAGCGCGGTGCGCGAGGCCGGCGGAGACCCGTGGTATTTGCTGGCGATGGATGAAGGCCATGGCTTCCGCAAGAAATCCAATCGGGATTTCCAGCGGGCGGCGGAAACCCTGTTTTTCACCGATGTGCTCGGGCTCGAGTGACGGCGCACACACCCCCTCGACGCGCGGCGCGGGCCTGATAAGCTCGCGCCGTTTCGCGTTCAGGCTCAGGCCTGACACTCCGCGCCCGTCGGTGCGTGAGGACTTAGGGGAGTTCACCATGAACCGTATTGCGCTTTTGACCACCGCCGCGCTTGTCAGCCTGGGCCTCGCCGCCTGTGGCGCGCCGTCCGCCGAAGAACCCGCCGCTGATGCGGGTGGTGAAGAGGCGCTGAGCGAGAGCGAAGCCCAGGTCAACGACATCCTTGAAGCCATGGCGGGCTCGGCCGCGATGTCTGAAGAAGAGACCATCGTCGCCGAAGCGCGTCAGTGCCGCGTCGAAGGTGACGATCCTGAATTCAACGTGCCCGAACAGGGCGAAGATCAGGCGCTGGCTGATTACAATGCTGAAGTGGGCGCCGCCTTCCTGGAGCAGAACGCCGTCAATCCGTGCGTGTTCACCCTGCCGTCGGGTCTTCAGTTTCGCATCAATCGCGCCCGGGACGGCGTTTCGCCCGATCCGCGCGGCGAAATGGTGGAAGTCGATTACGAAGGCACGCTGATCGACGGCACGGTGTTTGACAGCTCCTATGCACGCGGCCAGTCCGCCACCTTCCCCTCCAACCGTCTGATCGCAGGCTGGGTGGAAGCGCTGCCGCTGATGCATGTGGGCGAGGAGTGGACCCTCTTTATCCCCTCCAACCTCGCGTATGGCCCCACCGGCACGCCCGGCGGTCCGATCGGCCCGAACGCCACGCTGATCTTCCGCATGGAGCTGATCAGCCTGCCCAACCGCCCGATCGACGAGCAGTAAAGCCGATGCGCACCGCGACCGACTGGCTGGCCGAGCTGGTGTCCTTTGACACCACGTCTCGCAATTCCAACCTGGCTCTGATTGACCGGGTGGAAGCGTATCTGGCTGGTCTGGGCGCGGTGTGCCATCGCATCGCCAGTCCGGACGGCAAGAAAGCCAATCTTCATGCGGTCCTGGGGCCGGATGTGGATGGCGGCGTCGTTCTGTCCGGCCATACCGATGTGGTGCCGGTGGATGGTCAGGACTGGAGTTCTGATCCGTTCACGCTGACCGAACGCGACGGCAAGCTCTATGCGCGCGGCTCGTGCGACATGAAGGGATTTATCGCTTGCGCCCTGGCTCAGGCGCCGAGCTTTGCGAAGGCCGGTCTCAAACGGCCCGTGCATTTCGCGTTCTCCTATGACGAGGAGATCGGCTGCCTGGGGGCGCCGGACATGATCGCCCAGATGGCGGGCCATACGCCCCGACCGTCTTGCGTGATCGTGGGCGAGCCCACCGAGATGGCGGTCGTGACGGGCCATAAGGGCCTGTTCTCGGTTCGGGTTGAGGTGTTCGGCAAGGAGGCGCATTCGTCGCTGGTCGAGGATGGCGCCTGCGCCGCGACCAACGCCGTGCGCCTGATGAACTGGATCGTCGAGGAGGCCGATGCTCTCAAGGCCAAGACCCCGGCGGACAGCCCGTTCAACCCGCCTTATGGGACGATGACCATCGGTCAGATGGGCGGCGGCACGGCGATCAATATTCTGGCGCGTCACGCCTGGTTTGAATCCCTGATGCGCCCGGCGCCCTGGGATGACGGGCCGGGGCTGGGACGACGTCTGGCGGAACGGGCGCAGGCGCTGGAAGCGGAGATGCACAAGACCGCGCCGGACGCGAAGATCACTATCGAGATACTGTCGGACGTGCCGCCGCTGCGCCCTGAAGAGATGGGGGAGGCGGAAACCCTCGCCCGCGCCCTGACAGGCGATAACAGCCCGCGCGTGGTTGCCTACGGCACCGAGGGCGGCCAGTTTCAGGAAGCGGGCTTCTCCACCGTGATTTGCGGACCAGGCTCGATCGAGCAAGCCCACCAGGCCGATGAGTTCGTCGCCATCAGCGAACTTGAGGCCTGCATGGCCTTCCTGAGAAAGCTGGAACAGCGCCTCTCCGCTTAGACGCGATTAGCCGCCCGTGCGGGTGATCACACCGTCTTCGCTGATATGGATGCCGCACTCGGTCTTGTCCTGACCCGCCCAGCGTCCGGCGCGTGGATCTTCAGCTGGGTCTGAGACTTGCGTGGTGCAAGGCAGGCAGCCGATTGAGGGATAGCCGTCCGCCACCATGGGGTGGGGCGGCAGGTCATGGGCTTCGAAATACGCGTTGATCTGGTCGCGTGACCAGTCAAAAAGCGGGTTGAGCTTGAGCTTGCCGTCCTGAATCTCGACCCGCGGCAGGGCGGCCCGGTCTCCGCCATGATGGCGTTTACGTCCTGAAATCCAGACTTTATAGGGCCGCAGCGCGCTGATCAGCGGCAAGGTCTTGCGGATATGGCAGCACAGATCAGGATTGGTCTTGTGCAGCGTGCCGTCAGGATCATCGGCCTTGAGGTGGTCTTGATTGGGCGACAGGGTCCGCACATCGCTCAGGCCTAGCCGCTCAGAGAGAGCGTTGCGATAGGCGAGCGTCTCGTCAAACAGCTGGCCGGTATCCATGAACAGAACCGGCGTATCGGGTTTGGCCTGGGCGACCAGGTGCAGGATCACCGCGCTTTCCGCCCCGAAAGACGACACCACACAGGATTCGCCGGGATAAATGCCAGCCAGCACCCGGCGCACCGCGCCCGCGGCGTCGAGCCCGTCCAGCGCCGCGTCGAGCGCCTGTGCGCCCGCTTCCAGCGCCAGCCTGTATTCTGATTTCAACGCCGACATGGGCCACCTGTGATCGCCCTTGGCAGGGTGAGCGGTCAGAGCGTCCGCTTCAAGGGGCGGGGTGCGCGAAGGAGAGAAAAAAGGCCGGAGACAATGCTCCGGCCTTGGGTCGTCTGGCTCGGATCAGAGCGCTCAGCCTTTCTCAGACTGGGCGGCTTCGCGATCCTTGTTCCAGTAAGAGACGGATTTGACTTTGGAGCGGTCACAGCGACCGGAATATTTCTTCGCGATCTCGGTGACTTCCTCCATCAGGCCTTCGGCCAGGGTGATCGGCTTCAGACCCATGGACAGGAAGGTGTCGTTTTCCACGTGAAGTTCGTTCTCGTCAGCTTCATTGCGCGGATTGGGCAGGTAGGCGACCTCGGTCTTCGTCATATTGGCGATCATCTCAGCCAGTTCTCGAACCCGGTGGGTCTCGGTCATCTGGTTCATGATGCGCGTGCGCTCGCCATGTTCGGGCGGGTTCTCGACCGCCAGCTGGATGCAGCGCACCGTGTCCTGAATGTGGATGAAGGCGCGGGTCTGGCCACCGGTGCCGTGCACGGTCATCGGGAAATCGATGGCGGCCTGCATCAGGAAGCGGTTCAGCACGGTGCCGTAATCGCCGTCATAATCGAAACGGTTGATCAGGCGCTCGTCTTTTTTGGTTTCTTCAGTCTGGGTGCCCCAGACAATGCCCTGGTGCAGGTCGGTGATCTTCACCTTGTCGTTCTTGTTATAGAAGTGGAAGAACAACTGATCCTGGGTCTTGGTCATGTGGTAGATCGAGCCCGGATTGGCCGGATACAGGATCTCCTGATCCTTCAGGCCTTCTCGGGTCTCCACTTTGACCTTCAGATAGCCTTCGGGGATTTTCATGCCCGCCGTGCCGTAGCCGTAAACGCCCATGGTGCCCAGGTGAACAAGGTGGATGTCCAGCCCGGTGTCCACGATGGCGGCCAGCACGTCATTGGTGGCGTTCAGGTTGTTGTCGACGGTGTAGCGCTTGTGGCGCGCGGACTTCATCGAATAGGGCGCAGCGCGCTGTTCGGCGAAGTGAATGATGCTGTCAGGTTTTTCTTCAAGGATCAGGTCGACCAGTTCCTGATAGTCCTTGCCGATGGTGAGATCCTTGAAGCGAATCTCTTTGCCGGACACGTCCTTCCAGGCCGCCAGACGTTCGCCCATGGGGCGGATCGGCGTCAGAGAGTCGACTTCCAGCTCGATATCGATTTTCCGGCGAGACAGATTGTCCACGATTACAACGTCATGGCCACGCGCAGACAGATGCAGCGCAGACGGCCAGCCGCAGAAACCATCACCGCCGAGCACGAGTACTTTCATCTCAATCCCCAAAAAAAGACTGTCCTGACCCTGTCAGAATTTTGACGAGGTTTCTTGCAGTTCATGGGCTCGGATGCAAGGGCGGGACGCGGTCCCGGCGCCTCGCGTATGGACGGACAGTCGGGAACCGTCTAAACCGCGCGCGATATGTCTCAAGGCCGCAAGCGCTTGGCTGCGCGCGGCTCAAACTGGTTAAAGGAGCGGATCATGGCGCTGCGTGTGGCGATCAACGGGTTTGGCCGGATCGGCCGTCTGGCTCTGCGTGCCCTCATGGAGCACGAGCGGACGGACGAGTTCGAGGTTGTGGCGATCAATAATTCCGGCACCGCTGAAGCCATCGCCCATCTGTTCGCGTTTGACAGCGTGCATGGCCGCTATCGCGGCGATCTGACCACCGGCGAAGACTGGATGGATCTGGGCTTCGGCAAGATCACCAAGGTCAATGAGCGTGATCCGTCCAAGCTT
The DNA here is from genome assembly GCF_002354675.1 of Oceanicaulis sp. UBA2681. Taxonomy (NCBI): domain Bacteria; kingdom Pseudomonadati; phylum Pseudomonadota; class Alphaproteobacteria; order Maricaulales; family Maricaulaceae; genus Oceanicaulis; species Oceanicaulis sp. UBA2681. The sequence continues at coordinate 10,130 of NZ_DEMB01000001.1, forward strand.
CCCTGGGCCGAGATGGGCATTGATCTCGTGCTGGAATGCACCGGCGCCTTCAATGACAAGGCCAAGGCGATGGCTCATATCGAGGCCGGCGCCAAACGCGTTCTGTGCTCGGCCCCGGCCAAGAACGCCGACAAGACGATTGTCTATGGCGTGAACCATGACCAGCTGACCGCCGACGACATCGTGGTCTCCAACGCCTCGTGCACCACCAACGGCCTGGCGCCGGTGGCCAAGGTGCTCAATGACGCGGTCGGCATCGAGCGCGGCCATATGACCACCATCCACGCCTATACCGGCGACCAGCCGACGCTCGACCGGAACCACAAGGATCTGCACCGTGCGCGCGCCGCGGCGATGTCGATGATCCCCACCTCCACCGGCGCCGCCAAGGCGGTCGGCCTGGTGCTTCCCGAGCTGGCGGGCAAGCTCGACGGCTCGGCTGTTCGCGTGCCGACCCCGAACGTGTCGCTGATCGACCTGGTGTTCACGCCGGGCAAGCCGACCTCGGTCGAAGAGCTATCGACGGCGATCAAGGCGGCGGCGGACGGTCCGATGAAGGGCGTTCTGGGTTATGACACGGCGCCGCTCGTCTCCATCGACTATAACCATGACAGCCGCTCGTCGGTGGTGGCGCTCGACAAGATCAATGTGATCGACGAACGCCTGGTCCGCGTCATGACCTGGTATGACAATGAGTGGGGCTTTGCATGCCGCATGCTCGACACCGCCAAGGCCATGGGCCGCTTTCTCTAAGCTGACGGACCCTGAAGGGACGCTCCTATGATCCGCCGCATCGAAGACGCCGACATCGCCGGTAAACGTGTTCTGGTCCGTGTGGACTTCAACGTGCCCATGCAAGGCGGGAGCGTCAGCGACGACACCCGCCTGCGCGCGGCGCTGCCGACCATCGCCTTCCTGCGCGAGGCGGGCGCGAAAGTGATCCTGATGGCGCATTTCGGCCGCCCCAAGGGAAAGCGCGACCCTCAGATGAGCCTGGCGCCCGTGGCCACGCCGCTGTCCGATCTGATCGGCCATCCGGTGAAGTTCGTCTCTGATTGCGTGGGCGAAGATCCGAAAGGCGCGATCTCCTTCATGAAGGCGGGCGACGTGCTCTTGCTGGAGAACACGCGCTTTCATGAGGGCGAAGAGAGCAACGACCCGGAATTCTCCGCCCAGCTGGCGGAACTGGCGGACGTGTATGTGAACGACGCCTTCTCCGCCGCGCACAGGGCGCATGCGTCCACCGAAGGCGTGGCCCGGCTGTTGCCGGCCTATGCCGGTCTGGCGCTTCAGCGTGAAATCGATCATGTGACTGCGGCGCTCGACAATCCCAACCGCCCGGTGCTGGCGGTGGTGGGCGGGGCCAAGGTCTCCACCAAGATCGCGCTTTTGAAAAACCTCGTCAAAAAGGTGGACCGCCTGTTTGTGGGCGGCGCCATGGCGAACACCTTCCTGGCCGCGCGCGGTCATGATGTGGGCGCAAGCTTGTATGAGGTCGATCTGATTGACACCGCCAAGGCCATCGACGAAGCCGCCGGCCAGGCGCAGTGCGCCTTGCTGCTGCCCACCGACGTGGTGGTGGCCAAGGAGTTCAAACCCCATGCCGACCGCCGGGTCGTTCCGGTGGAGGAGGTCGCGGCGACCGAGATGATCCTTGATTGCGGACCGGAGACGGTCGATCAGCTCGCCGACGCCATCGCCGCTTCGCGCACTCTGGTGTGGAACGGGCCGCTGGGCGCGTTTGAAACGCCGCCCTTTGACACCGCCACCGTGGAAGCGGCCCGCTACGCCGCCTCGCGCTGCAAGGATCATGGGCTGACGGCCGTGGCGGGCGGAGGCGACACGGTCGCCGCGCTCAACCAGGCGGGGGTCTCAGATGACTTCACCTTTGTCTCGACGGCAGGGGGCGCCTTTCTGGAATGGCTTGAGGGCAAGGCTCTGCCGGGCGTGGAAGCGCTTCGGGACTAAGGCTTGACCCTTCGCCCGCTCGGGGCGAAACACACTCAATCCGGCGAGCTTCGCCACACTTTCTTCTAAGGGGGACGACGGTCATGGACATCGATCAGCTCAACGAAATCGCGATCCGCATGACGGCGCCGGGGAAGGGCCTTCTGGCCGCCGACGAATCCACGCGCACCATCGGCAAGCGCTTTGACGGCATCGGTCTTGAAAACACTGAAGACAATCGCCGTGACTGGCGCGAGATGCTGTTCCGCACCACCCCCGCCATGACCGACCATGTCTCAGGCGTCATCCTGTTTGACGAAACCCTGCGCCAGAAAGCCGCCGACGGCACGCCGCTGGTGAAGCTGATCGAAGATGCGGGCGCAGTGCCTGGCATCAAGGTCGACGCGGGCGCCAAGGCGCTGGCCGGCGCCGAAGGCGAGACCATCACCGAAGGCCTTGATGGTCTGCGCGAGCGTCTGGCCGAGTATCATGATCTGGGCGCGCGCTTCGCCAAATGGCGCGCCGTCATCGACATCAATGGCGAGGACATCCCTTCTCAATACGCCGTGGATGTGAACGTGCACGCGCTGGCCCGTTACGCCGCCCTGTGCCAGGAGGCCAATATTGTCCCGATCGTCGAGCCTGAGGTTCTGATGGACGGTGATCATTCCATCGAGCGCTGTTATGAAGTGACCGAATTCACGCTCAAGCGCCTCTATGCCGAGCTGTTTGATCAGGGCGTGATCCTGGAAGGCACGGTTCTGAAGCCGAACATGGTCATCGCCGGCAAGAAATGCGCGGATCAGGCCAGCCGCGAGGAAGTGGCAGAGATGACGGCGCAATGCCTTCTGAACACGGTTCCGGCGGCGGTTCCGGGCATCGCCTTCCTGTCGGGCGGCCAGTCCGATCTGGACGCCACCGCGCACCTCAACCTGCTCAATGAGGGCTTTGACATGCCCTGGCCGCTGACCTTCTCCTATGGTCGCGCGCTGCAGGCCGCCCCGCTGAAAGCGTGGAACGGATCTGATGTCGCCGCCGGTCAGAAAGCCTTCAACCACCGCGCCCGCATGAACGGCCTGGCCGCGCTGGGCGAGTGGAATGAGGGTCTGGAAAGCGAAGGCTAAGCGCTTCGCCAGACGTGACGTCTTACGCCCCGGTCCTTGCGGCCGGGGCGTTTTCGTTTCACGCTCGCCCCATGACAGCAAACCCGTTTGAACAGGGCGGCGAGCGCTACGCTCAAGGCCGCCCGATCTATCCGTCCAAACTCGCTTTCACGCTTGAAGGTCTTGTGAGCAAGCACAAGCTTGCGGTGGATGTGGGCTGCGGCACGGGACAGTTATCCGTGCTGCTGGCGGAGTATTTTGATGAGGTCCGCGCCTTTGATCCCAGCGACAGCCAGCTCGCCCATGCGCGCGCCCATCCCAAGGTCAGTTACGCCAAATCCCCCGCCGAAGCCCTGCCGGTCGCCAGCGGCAGCGCCAATCTGATCACGGCGGCGCAGGCGGCGCACTGGTTTGACCGTCCGCGGTTTTACGCTGAGGTGCGCCGCATCGCGGCGCCGGGCGCAGTGCTGGCGCTGATCACCTATAACAACGCCGAGGCTGACACGCCCGCCATGAAGCCCATAGGCCAGCTTTATCAAGCGCTTGATCCGTGGTGGCGGCCCGAGCGCGAAGATGTCGAAACCGCCTATGCACGGTTTGACTTCCCCTTTGACGAGATCACGGTGAAGGGCGGCGCCATCGTGCATGACTGGACGTTTGATGAGATGGCCGCCTATCTCGAAAGCTGGTCGGCGCTGCGCGGCGCGCGGGCTGCGGGCGAGGACGCCCTGGTGGACGGCTATCTCGACAAGGCGCGCGAGGCCTGGGGCGAGGGTGAGGTCCGGGTGCGCTGGCCAATCACCGTGCGCGCCGGTTTCGTCCACACGCCGCCAAAGCGCTAATCCGCCCCCTGTCCCGGCGCCGCGATACTGAGACCCGTTTTATCAAAGGGGTGTCAGATGACCGGAGACGATCTTGTCCATATCGCCAGCGCACATATCGGTGAAGCCTATCGCTTGGGCGCTGTGGCGGCGCTTGAAGATCCCGACTATGCCGGGCCGTGGGATTGCGCCGATTTCGTCAGCTGGTGCGTGTATCAGGCCTATGAGATCAAGGCGGGGCTCACACCAGCGGGCCACCCCTATTCAGGCGCCTGGATTGCGTACGCCGAAAACCCCGCGCACGCTCTGACCGTCGAAGCCGCGTTTGAGATGCCGGGCGCCGTGCTGGTGCGTCGCCCCCATCATTATGGCGCCGGCCATGTGGCGATCAGCGACGGGGCGGGCGGCACGATCGAGGCGCGCGGCGAGCGCTATGGCGTGGTGCGGGCCAAGGGGCGGGGGCGGGTCTGGGATCTGGGCTGCACGATTGCGGGCGTCAGCTATCAAGGCCGACCCTGAGCGCGACCGATACAGATTGTTCCTTTTCAGCCTGCGCCGGGTTAGGAGAAGGGCATGGCCGAGATTTATCTTCTGACCCCGCCCAAAATCGACGATGACTTTGCAGACGTGCTGGCGCGCACGCTGGACGCCGGACGCGTCTCCGCCCTGCAGCTGCGCCTCAAAGAGCATTCTGACGCGGAGATCGAGGCGTTGGCGCCGAAACTGATCGAGATCGCGCATCAGCGCGGGGTGTCCGTGATCCTCAACGATGATGCGGCGCTGGCGGCGAAGCTGGGCTGCGACGGCGTGCATATCGGCCAGGAGGACGGTTCGATCCGTGACGCCCGCGCCGTCCTGGGACCCAAAGCCATTGTGGGCGTCACCTGCCATGACAGCCGCCATCTGGCTATGACGGCTGGGGAGCAGGGCGCCGATTACGTCGCTTTTGGCGCTTTTTTCGACACCGCCACGAAATCGCCCAAGACGCGCGCTGATCTGGACATACTGGTCTGGTGGACCGAGTTGTTCGAACTGCCCTGCGTTGCGATCGGGGGAGTAAATGCGGAGAACGCCTCCGAACTGATCGCCGCCGGGGCTGATTATATAGCAGTATGCGGCGGGGTCTGGTCGCATCCCGATGGACCGGAGGCCGCATGCGCGGGCTTGTCTCAACTCTTGGATTGATCCTGTGCCTGGGCGGCTCCGCCTGGGCTTTTCAGGACGCGCCGACCGTGCCGACTGCTGATGATGTGCAGGGGGCGCCAGCGGCGGAAACGGCCTTGCCGCCTTTGCCTGAAGGGCTCGCGGAAGACTTCTCGCGCGACGCCAGCGGCGATGCGGTGGAAGGCCGGTCGCTGACCAATTCCGCCATGGCGAGCGCGTCTGCGGCCTATCTGGTCGGCGATTATCAAGGCGCGTTGATCCACGCCCAGCGCGCGGCGGCGGGCGGTGAAGCGCGCGGCGCGACCCTGGCGGGGCATATTCTGCTGCATGGCCTGTCCGCTGAGGCGAGCGATGAAGACGCGGTGCGCTGGTTCCGCCGGGCGGCGGATCTGGGCGAGCCGGATGCGCTGATCATCCTGTCGCGACTGGCGGAAGAAGAACGCGGCGGGCTTCAGGTCTGGGAAGCGCGTGAATACCTCGCTCAGGCCGCGGAGGCCGGCGACGCGCGCGGGGCCCATGAATATGGCCTGTATCTGATGGAGCGCGGTGATCCCGGCGCCGCCGAAGAGGCGTTGAACTGGTTGCAGCTGGCCGCCCAAAGCGGACGGGCCGAAGCCTATGGTGATTACGCCTATGCGCTGGCCGACTGGGATCACGGTCCGCATGATCTGAGCGCGGCGCGCACCTGGTATGAACGCGCGGGCGAGGCGGGCGATCCCAGTGCGGCGCTGATAGCGGGCCTTATGATGATGCAGGGCGAGGGCGGCGAGCCTGATGAAGCCGGCGGGGCGCGGATGATCCGCATGGCCGCCGAATACGGTCTGCCCGCCGCCATGGGCCAGCACGCACTCTTGTTGTTTCAGGGCGTGGCGGATCAGCCGCCCAACCCCTCGGACGCCGTGGACTGGGCGCGTCAGGGCGCGGACGCCAATGATCCCGACAGCCAGTTCCTGCTCGCCTATGCGCTGGCGAGCGGCAATGGCGCGCCGCAAAATCTCGAACGCGCCTATTACTGGGTGCTGCGCGCGGCGGCGCCGCGGGGCGGCCGCACCCCGGAAGACTTTGACCGCGACCGGCTGGAAGCGTCGCTGGAAAACGCCTTGCCAGAACCCGTTCAACAGCGTGTTCGGGTCGAGGCGGCGGTGCAATCAAGCCCGTTTTAACTGTGTCCGGCGGGCTGGGCTGAGCCCTGCCTCAGACGTGCAGCTTGCCCGTACAGGGCGGCCCTGTTAAACGAGCGCGGCTGAATTCATGGGCGGCGCTGAAGGTTTGTGCGGCGCGCCTGTTCCAGAAACGGACCTTCCGATGAAAATCAACGGCAATGAAATCAAGCCTGGCAACGTGATCAAGCACCAGGACACCCTGTGGGTGGCGGTGAAAGCGGATCACGTGAAACCGGGCAAGGGCGGCGCGTTCGCCCAGGTCGAACTGAAAAACCTGCTCGACGGTCGCAAGCTCAATGAACGCTTCCGCTCTGCGGACAAGGTTGAGAAGGTGCGCCTTGAGCAAAAAGACCACCAGTTCCTCTACCCTGAGGGTGAAATGCTGGTGTTCATGGACACTGAAAACTACGAGCAGACCAGCCTGCCCATCGATTTTGTCGGCGAAGAGCGCGCGGCGTATCTGACCGACGGCATGATGGTCGTTCTGGAAATCTACGAAGAGAAGCCCATCGGCATCGAGCTGCCCAAGCATGTGGAGCTCGAGGTGATCGAGACCGAGCCGGTGGTCAAGGGCCAGACGGCGGCGAACTCGTTCAAGCCCGCCATGCTAGCCGGGAATGTCCGCACCGCCGTGCCGCCTTTCGTGGGTGTGGGCGAGCGTATTGTCGTGGCCACGGAAGACGGCTCCTATGTCCGTCGGGCGGAGTAAGTCTTGGCTCAAATTTCTGCATTGATGCAAGTCATGACCGACGCGGTCCGCAAAGCGGGCCGCCGTCTGGCGCGTGACTTTGGCGAAGTCGAACACCTTCAGGTGTCCAAGAAAGGCCCGGCGGATTTCGTCACCCAGGCCGACATGAAATCTGAAGAGATCCTCTTTGACATCCTGTCCAAGGCGCGGCCCGGCTATGGCTTCGTCATGGAAGAGCGCGGCGTTGTCGAAGGCACCGACAAATCCCATCGCTGGATCATTGATCCGCTGGACGGCACGCTGAACTTCATGCACGCCCAGCCCCATTTCGCCATTTCCGTGGCGTTGGAGCGTGAAGGCGAGCTGATGGCGGGCGTGGTCTATAACCCCGCCACCGACGAGCTGTTTCACGCCGAGAAGGGCCGTGGCGCGTTCATGAACGACCGTCGCCTGCGGGTGGCCGAACGCCGTGATCTGCATGATTGCGTGATCGCCACCGGCATGCCGTTCTTCGGCAAGAAGGGGCATGCCCAGTTCCTGAAGGAATTGCACCAGATCATGCCGATGACCGCGGGCGTGCGCCGTTATGGCGCCGCGTCGCTCGACCTCGCCTGGACGGCGGCGGGCCGGTTTGACGGTTTCTGGGAACGCAACCTGAAACCCTGGGACATCGCTGCAGGTCTCGTGCTGGTGCGTGAAGCGGGCGGCTATGCCGGCGCGATCGATCCCGGCACGGACGTGCTGGAAACCGGCCATATCGCGGCCGGCAACGAGATGGTGATCAAGGAATTGCGCGAAATGCTCGCAAAGGTCGCCAGCTAGCTCTGCGGTTTTTGAACGTTCTGCGCGGCGCGACGGCTTTCCGGCCAGGCGCCGCGAGGCGCGTCCAGCCAGCCTTTCACAGCCCGGACCGGCGCAGACGCCGGAACGCCATAGGCCCAAAGCTCGGAATGCACGCTTAGAAAGCCCGGCGTGACGATGGCTTTCAGCGGCATGGGCGGTTGAGCGGTTTTTATTTGAGAATCCAGCGTCAGCGGCCAGAAGCGGCAGCCGGAGGTCTGGACCAGCCTGTCGCCGTCTACGGACAGGCGCGCCTGCGCCCACCCCCACAGCGTATAGCCGCACTCCAGCACGATGTCGTGCCGGTTGATCCGGTAAGTCCAGCGTTTCAGTCTGAGCGACATGGCGGATCCGGTGCTGCGCTGCAACATCTGCTCTGCTATGGTTAATCCCGGTTAAGGGTTGCGGCAAGTTGAAACTGGCGAGTGCGCGCTTTGCAAGCGAGGGCGCCGCGGGTCTTCACCCGGCCCCATCCCTGCCTCATTCCCGCCAAGACCCTTGCGTTTGATAGCGGCGTAGGCCAAGCCTGCAGGGAAGCTGACGCGTCAGATGAGGGAGCCGCATCGCATGGCTGATCCGAAAGAACCGCGCCGCAAGGCCCGTTTCACCGGACCGGGAAACTACATTCTCTGGATGGTGGTGTTTCTCGCTGTAGTGCTGGCGCTGGCGGCCGCGCTGCACCAACCCCTGATCCTGGCGTTCGAGGCCAATCCGGCCATCAACGGCCTGATCCTGGGTGTCCTCTTCATCGGCATTCTGTACACCTTCCAACAAGCGCTCGCCATCGGGCCGAGCGCGCGCTGGCTGGTGCGCCTGAACGAGGCCGACCACCCTGATCAACTGCCCAGCCCGCCCGCCCTGATCGCGCCCATGGCGGCGCTGATCACCGATGCGGCGGACGGCCGGTCGCGCCTGTCGGCGGCGTCAGCGCGCGTGGTGCTGGATTCCGTTGCGGCGCGGATGGCGGAAAGCGGCGCCTTCACGCGCTATTTCGGACGCCTTCTGATCTTTCTGGGGCTTCTGGGCACGTTCTACGGCCTGCTTCTTGTGGTGTCGGATGTGGGCGACGCGGTGCGCGCCGTATCAGCGACCTCCTCCGGCGCCGGGGAGACCGACGCCATGGCGCTGATGAGCGCCATTGAGGAACCGATCGCCGGCATGGGCACGGCCTTCGCCTCGTCGCTGTTCGGTCTGGCGGGCTCCCTGATCATCGGCTTTCTCGAATTGCAGGCGAGCCGGGCGCAGAACCGCTTTTACAACGAGGTCGAGGAATGGCTCTCCACGATCTCGCGCCTGTCCAACGCCGGCCCGCAGGGCGCCAGCGCGGACGAGGCGGGCGGTTCCGGCGCGTATGTGGGGGCCTTGCTGGAGCAGAGCGCGGATGCGCTGGACCGGCTGACCCACACGCTGGAGCGCCATACCCGTCAGCTTGAAACCATCATGACCCGCTTTGCGGACGACGCAGCGGAAAGCCAGCGTGAGAGCGCGCGTCTTCTGCGCGACGAGATCAAGGTTCTGGTGCGGGCGCTGGAGGCGCAGGCGCGCCTGAACCGGGAACGCGGCCAGGACCGGAACGAGTAAACCATGTCCCTGCCTCGGCACCTTCAGTCCAGCCAGAGCGATTCCGGCGATTACTGGCCGGGCTTCGTTGATGCGCTCGCGACCTTGCTGCTGGTCATCGTCTTTCTGCTGGCGGTGTTCACAGCCGGGCAGTTCGCCCTGTCCCAGGCGCTGACAGGCCGCGACGAGCAGCTGGCCGATCTCAACAGCCGTCTCGCCACGCTCGCCGAAGAGCTCAACCTCGCACAGAGCGAAAACGAGCAATTGAGCCTGCGCGTGAGCGTGCTCAATCAGGAAAACGGCGCCTTGCAGGAAACCAACGCCGGTCTCAGCTCTCAAATTGCGGGCTTGCAGGACGGTCTCGCTGCGGCGCGCGCGAGTCTGGCGGAAGAAGAAGCCCTCAATGAGGAAGCGCAGGCGACGGTCGCGCTATTGAACAATCAGATGGCGGCCTTGCGCGAAGAGCTGGCGCGGCTCAATGAGACGCTGAACGCCTCTGAGGCGCGTGAGGCGGAGCTGGAAGCCGAAGTGGTCAATCTGGGGCGAAGGCTCAATGCGGCGCTCGCCAGCGAAGTGGCGCGGCTGGCGCGCTATCGCTCGGAATTCTTCGGACGGTTGATCGAGGTGTTGGGCGACCGCTCCGGCGTTCGCGTGGTGGGCGACCGGTTCGTGTTCGAGACCGATGTTCTGTTCGCCTCCGGTTCAGCCGAGCTGAGTGAGGAAGGCCGCCGCTCGCTGGCGCCCATAGCGGGCGCGATCATCCAGCTCACCGGCGAAATCCCTGATGATCTTGATTGGGTGCTGCGTGTGGACGGGCATACCGACCGGGTGCCGCTGGGCCCCAATGCGCCGTTCGAGTCCAACTGGGAGCTGTCCACGGCGCGCTCTTTGTCGGTGATTTCCTTTTTTGAAAGCCAGGGCGTACCACCGCGCCGTCTGCTGGCCGCAGGTTTCGGGCAGCATTACCCCCTTGCGGAAGGCCGCACCCAGGAGGCCTATGCCCGTAATCGCCGGATCGAGCTGAAACTGACCTCCCGTTAGGGGTTTGTGAACCATAAATGCAGCTCACCGGCGATTAAGTTTTCGGTAAGTCCTTGTATTTGCGCTATCTGACTCAGAGCGCTTGAAACAGTCGATTTCGGGGTGTATACACCGCGCCTCAATTCATGCAGATTTCCACTTGTGGGCGGCTCTAACGGCCGCCTTCAAGCGTAAAGAGGGCCGGAGCGGCACGATGAAACAGGACACTCACCCCGACTATCACTTCATCGAAGTGGTGCTGCCGAACGGATCGCGCTTTAAGACTCGTTCTACCTATGGTAAAGAAGGCGCAGTGCTGCAACTGGACATTGATCCGTCCACGCACCCGGCCTGGACTGGTGGCAACCAGACCCTGCTGGACCGTGCGGGTCGCGTGTCCAAGTTCAAAGACAAGTTCAAAGGCTTCGGCGTCTAAGGCCCTATCCCCCCTCGATCGGGCAGAGCTTGGCTCCGTTGAAGTCTTTCGAGGAACGCCCGCAGTCTCCCCTCGGCTGCGGGCGTTTTTCTCGCCTGCTCGATACGCCTATGGGGGTGTGTTGAACACAAAAACGGCCGCTCCTCGGAGCGGCCGTTTTTGCGTTTAAAGCTGTTTGGCGCTCAGGCTTCCGAGAACGCGGCGCTCAGTTGCGACAGCTGGCTCGCGACCGGATTGTCCGCCGGCTTCACTTCGGCTTCAAACAGGGAATCGTCAAGCCGCATCAGGCGTTCGTGCAGCTCGCGCGCGCGCAGGGCCAGATCGCCCAGGCGCGGCGGGCAGGGGTCATCCCCGGCGGGCCAGCTGGGCGGGCTGAACTTGTTCGGCGACAGGCGATACCGCTCTTCAGCGGCTTCATCGGCGTGCATGTCGCCTTCCGCCACGGCGCGCTGGGTCAACAGCCAGGAGGCGCACTGCATCAGCTGGGTGGTCAGGCCCATGGATTCCGAGGCGTAAGCGAGCGCGCCCGACCGGCCCAGACGCTTGGCGTCATCGCGGCCCGGCCCGTCCAGATAGCTGGCGGTTTCCTCAACCAGATCCATGCCGTCGCGAAACAGGCGGCGGAACATTTCAGACTCCGCGAAATCGGAAACGCGGGCGGCGGTGCTGGCGATGTGAGGCGTGACCGGGGTCATGTGGATATCCGTGCTGTCTCGTTACGCATCAGTTCAAGAATGTATAAGAACTCTTAAGCAAGGCTGAGGCCAAGCGCCCGTTACTGGGAGCCAGGCGTGGTGAAAAAGGCTTCTGCAGCCGACAACCCGGCCTTCTTGTCCTTGATCGCCGTTTCAGTCCGGGCCATTTCTTGGCGTAAGGCTTCAAGCCTGTCCGTCAGTTGTTCGACCCCCAGCTCGCTCAGGTCTTCGCCCGGAGTGATCGCCTCGGCGCCGGAGGTCAGCGGTTCATCTTGAAACATCTGCATCGCTCTCCTCTCTAGGGATAAGGCGACAGATACTAGTGCATTAACCCATCGGAGTCCCGTTCATGGTTGAGATTTCATCGCGCATCGTCGTCGCTCCCGAACCTGGCGGACCTGAAAAGCTGGTTGTGAAAACCGTCCAGCTGGCGCCGCCGGCGCCGGGCGAGGTGCTGATCGACGTGGCCGCCGCCGGGGTCAACCGGCCGGACGTGTTTGAGCGGATGGGCTTTTACCCCGCCCCTGAGGGCGCGCCTGAGGGGTTGGGACTTGAAGTGTCCGGCACAGTGCGGGCGTTGGGCGAGGGCGTGACGGATTTCGCGATTGGCGACTCGGTCGTGGCGCTGGTGTCAGGCGGCGGTTATGCGGATGTCGCGCGCGCCAAGGCGGGCAGCGTGCTGCCCGCGCCTGAAGGCGTAGCGCTTGAAGATGCGGCCGGGCTGCCCGAAACCGTTTTCACCGTCTGGACCAATGTGTTTGACGCCGGGGCGCTGAAACCCGGTGAGCGGTTTCTGGTGCATGGCGGCGCCAGCGGCATCGGCACGACAGCCATCCAGATGGCCAAAGCGCATGGCGCATCTGTCATCGCGACGGCGGGCGGCCCCGACCGGGCGCAGCTTTGCCGCGATCTCGGCGCAGATCGCGCCTTTGATTACCACGCCGAGGACTGGTCCGCGGCGATCAGCGCGGAGGGCGGCGCCGACGTGATCCTGGACATGGTCGGCGGCGATTATGTGCAGAAGAACCTCAACTGCCTGAACCGTCTGGGGCGCATCGTGATGATCGCTTTCCTCAAGGGCAGCCGGGTGGAGGTGGATCTGATGGGCCTGATGCTCAAACGCCAGACCCTGACCGGCTCGACCTTGCGCGCCCGGCCCGATGCGGAGAAAGCCGCAATCGCCCAGTCGGTTCAGACCCATGTCTGGCCCTGGATAGAGGCGGGGAAGGTGCGCCCACAGGTGGATTCCACATTTGCGCTTGATGAGGTCTCCAAAGCTCATGCGCGCATGGATGCAGGCGGCCATGCCGGCAAGATCCTGCTTGTCCCCTAGCGCCTGACGACGGCGTGTCAGGGGTGTTTCCAGCGCGCCACAAGCGCGCTATAAGGAGGGACACACTTTCCCTCTTCAATCGTGACTGGCGTGATGAGGGGCGGTCGACGGCGACAACCCGGCGGTCCGCGCCGGGTTTTCTTTTGTTTCGTGTACGAGGACTGACATGGCCGAGATTCTCATGCCAAAGGCGACGGCGGTTTGGCTGGTGGACAACACCGCGCTGAGCTTTGAACAGATCGCTGACTTCACCGGCCTGCACCATCTGGAGATCAAGGGCATCGCAGATGGCGACGTGGCTGCTGGCGTGCGTGGGGCGGACCCGGTCGCCTCCGGCCAGCTGGACCGTGAAGAGCTGACCAAGGCGGAAGGCGACCCCTCCTACCGCATGAGCGCCTCCAAGCCGAAATACGCCGAGTTCCAGGAACGCAAGAAAGGCCCGCGCTACACGCCGTTGTCGCGCCGCCAGAATCGTCCGGACGCCATCGCCTGGCTGGTTCGCAATCACCCTGAACTCACGGATCCGCAGATCTCCAAGCTGGTCGGCACCACGAAGACCACGATCGAGGCGGTGCGTGAGCGCACGCACTGGAATTCGCCGAACATCAAGCCGACCGACCCGGTGACGCTGGGTCTGTGCACCCAGATCGATCTGGATGCGCAGGTCTCCAAGGCGTCCGCCCGTCGCAAGCAGATGGAAGAAGATGGTCAGGTGATCATCGAGGAAGACACCCTCAAGCCGGCTGACGATCAGGACGGCGAATCCTCTAACTCGCCGACCACGCTGGATGAGTTGTTCGGCAAGCCCAAGGGCGATAGCGACTAAGCCTTCAAAAGCTTGCGCATGAAAAAAGCCCGGCTCTCAGAGCCGGGCTTGTTGCTGTGCGACTTGCGCGTGCTCAGTCTTCGTAATCTTCAGGCCGCATGGTGTAGTTGAGCGCCAGTCGACCGCCGTCGGCGTAAATGCATTCGCCGGTGACATAGCTGGCGTCCTTGCTGGCGAGGAACCAGGCGACGCCGGCGATCTCGTCAGGATCGCCCAGACGGTTGAGCGGCGTCCGCGACAGGATGCGCTTCATCGCTTCGCGATCATCGGCCACGGCCTTGAGAATGTCGGTATTGATCGAGCCTGGCCCGATGGCGTTCACCCGCACGCCCCAGGGCGCCAGGGCCAGGGCCATGGATTTGGTCATCTGGTTGAGCGCGCCCTTGCTCATCGAATAGGCGAGCTGGTCAGGCAGGGAGACCACGGCGTTGACCGAACTCATATTGATGATGGCGTAGCGCTTGCGACAATCCTCGGCGCGTGTCTGCTCTTCCTCGATCTGCTCGACCATCTGCTTGGAGGCGGCCTTGGCGACCAGAAAGGCGCCGCGCATATTGACGTTCATCACGGCGTCAAAATCATCCGCCGACAGATCCATCACGTCGCCCTTGGCGAGGGTTGCGGCGTTGTTGATCAGAACATCCACCCGATCGAATGCAGACCGGGTCTCGGCCATCAGGTTGGCCACTGCAAGCTTGTCAGATACGTCGCAGCTGACAAAGAGCGCGCGCTCCTTGCCGGCGTTGAGGGTTTCAACCAGGGCTTCCCCGGCCTCGTCATCAATGTCAGCGACCACGACCCGCAGGCCTTCTTCGACAAAGCGCCGGGCGCAGGCCGCGCCGATGCCTTTGGCGCCGCCGGTGATGATGGCCACACGATCAGAGACCGCCATGGGTAAACTCCATTTTCAATCAGTCGGCGGCGATCAAACAGATGCGCGAGAGCCCTGTAAACACCTCAGTCAGCCTTTGTGTTGAAGGCGTTAGGGCGTGGCGCCGAAGACGCGCTCATAATCTTGGGTTATTTCAGGATCATCAGGGGCCTGCTCATGGGCGCGCGTATACAGGGCGTGCGCCTCTTCAACCTCGCCCACTTGTTCCAGCGCGGCGGCGAGCGAATGGGTGATCGAGCCTTCCTCCGGCGCGGCCTCTGACGCGGCGCGGCAAATCGTCAGGCCGTCAGCGGCCCGCTCGGCCCGCACCAGCGCCCAGCACAGTGCGTTCAGCGCGCCCGGATCGTCAGGCTGCAGGCTCACCGCTTCACGCGCGTCTTCGATCGCCAGCGTGCTCATTCCCAGCTCGACGAAAGCGGCGGAGCGCCCGATCCAGGCGGACGCGTAGGCGGGTTCAGCCCGCACGGCGGCGTCAAAGGCGGCGACGGCTTCGGCGGCGCGGTCCAGATCAAGATAGGCCGAGCCCGCTAGCACGGCGGTGAAGCCGTCTTCAGGGATCCGCGCCAGGGCGATTTCGAGATCAGGCAGGGCGTCTTCGGGGCGGTCCAGCTGCAGATAGGCGGCGGCGCGATTGCGGCGGATCAGCGGATTGTCCACATCGCCGTCATTGGCCTCCACCAGCGCAAAAATCTGATTATAGGCGATCAGCGCCTCTTCAGAGCGCCCGGAGGCCAGATAGGCTGCGCCCAGACGGGTTCGCAGCTCGGCTTCTTGCGGCCAGTCATAAAATTGCTCGGCCAGACAGGCCTGAAAGGCTGGGATCGCGGCCTCCGCTTCATTGTCGGAGAGTGCGGCATATCCCTCAGGGCAGAGTTGCTGGCGCGCGCTCTGTGCGTGCGCGGGTTGGGCGATCAGCCCCAACATCACAGTAATCGTCAGAAGGCGGATGAGATGAAGCACGACCGAACTCGACTGTCAGCGGATAAAAAAGAAAAGGGCGGACGCGAGGTCCGCCCTTCCGGTCAGGCTAGCAGGAAGCCCGGTTATTGTCGTCGCCTGAGGGCTTCAATCTCTTCTTTAAGTTTAAGCTTCTGTTTTTTAAGGGCGGCGACCGCGAGGGTGTCGCTGGAGGGACTTTTCATCTGCTCGACAATCTGATGATCCAGTTTGTCGTGGCGGGCGTCCAGTTCACGAATACGCGCGTCAGTGGCCATATATGCCTCCCTTGCTCTAGGACTCACATTGAACCATCTGATAGCGCCAGATGACAATTCAAAATCGGTTGCGACATTTTATCGGAGTTAATCAGCAGTGACGGATATGACCCCAGATCGGCTTGTGGTCGGGATTTCCGGCGCGTCTGGCGTGGTTTACGCCATGCGTGCGCTTGAGGCGTTGAAAACCTTAGGTGTGGAAAGTCATGTGGTGGCCTCCAAGGCGGCCGAGATGACCCTGTCCTACGAGATGGGTGAAAAGCCCAGCGTGCTGCGTGAGCGCGCCGACATGCTCTACAAACAGGCCGATGTAGGCGCGCCGATTGCGTCAGGCTCGTTCAAGACGCGCGGCATGCTGATTGCGCCGTGCTCGGTGCGCACGATGAGCGAGATCGCCACGGGCGTGACCTCCTCGCTTCTGACCCGCGCGGCGGATGTGGTGCTCAAGGAGCGTCGCCTTCTGGTGCTGATGGTGCGTGAAACCCCGTTTCATCTGGGGCATTTGCGCACCATGACCCAGCTTGCGGAAATGGGGGCTGTGATCATGCCGCCCTTGCCGGCGTTCTATGCGCATCCCGAAAGCGTGGATGACATCGTCAATCAAACCGTCGGACGCGCGCTTGACCTGTTCGGGCTGGATTGGGACGGCACAAAGCGCTGGGGCGAGGATCTCGAGCAGGGGCGCCGCCCGCAAGCGCGGACGCGGGCGCCGTCCGAATGAGCGCGTTCTGGACTTTCTCCGTCAAACTCTATGGCAAGGACGGTGTCAAAACCGCCTGTCTGGCGCTGCAGGCGGCGGGCATGGACGTGAATGTGGGGTTGTGGATCGTCTGGACGGTGATGAACGGGCGTGATCCGGGCCCGGCGCTCGGGCAGGCGGTGGAGCTGTCCGCGCTGTGGAGCGCGCGCGTTGTCAAGCCGCTGCGCATGGCGCGCGACCATCTCAAACACCCGTTCGCAGACGTTGATCCCGACGCCGCGACCGCCTTGCGCCAGAAGGTTCTGGCGGTCGAGCTGGAGGCGGAAAAGTTGGAACAACATGGTCTTGAATCATTGGCTCAGGCGTGTCCAGAAAATCGCGAGGACGACCGGCGCGCCCTGGTCCTTCGCCGTCTGCATGAGTACGCCGCCCGCTGCGGCGCTCCGGGCGACAGTGCGACCGCATTTGTGGAAAACATTTTCGAGACGAGCAAAAATGTGTAATATGGGCGTCCTCGAATTGAAGTGAGCGCAAGCGAGACGCTTTTTGCGCCCGAGGTCTTTTCGATAATCTACTCAGCCGGATATGACCGGCCTGTGTCTGATTGAAAGGGTCGATCTGGACAATGGATGGCGAGTTCGACGAAACCGCGCTCAAGCGCCAGCTAGAAGAGTTACAGCTTGAGCACCGGACACTTGACGAAGAAGTCTCGGCTCTGGCGGAATGCGGCGTCACTGACCAGCTCAAACTGGTCCGCCTCAAGCGCCGGAAGCTCTACCTGAAAGACGAGATTTATCGTCTGGAAGACATCCTGAACCCCGACATCATCGCCTAAAGCGCTTTGCGGGCGCGCGCCCTAGCTGGCGGCGCGATCCTTGGCGGCCTGCTTGTGCGCGTACATGGCCGCATCCGCCGCCGCGATGGCGTCTTCCACCGCTATGCCGGATGAGAGCGGATGCACGCCCCAGGCGGCGCCCAGATCCAGCGTGTGTCCATTATGGGTGATGGCGCTGTCCGAAATCGCTTTTGAGAGATCGCGCGCCTTGTCTTTGGCGGCGCTTTCGGGCGTCAGGGTCAGGACGATGCCAAACTCATCTCCGCCCAAACGGCCGACGGTGTCGGTTTCCCGCACATGATCTGTGATCAGATTGGCGACCTGCTCCAGCGCAGCGTCGCCGGCGGCGTGTCCATGCTTGTCGTTGATCTGCTTGAAGCCGTTGAGATCGAGATAAATCAGGCTGGACGGCGCGTTATGCCGCTCCGCCAGCGACAAGGCCTTTGAGACCTCTCGCAAAAAAGCGCGGCGATTCAGAACGGGCAGCAAGGCGTCCCGGTCCGCCAGACTTTCCAGCTCGCGCATGCGTCCGCGCAGGGCCTCGGTCTCGCGACGCAACTGGTCGACCTCGCCCATCAAGGACAACAGGGCGCGCTGGACATTGGGCGTCAGCTCAGCTTCGGGGACGCCCAGGATGGACGCACTATCGGTCGGCGCGCTCGCTCCGCGAGGCGCAGCCTCGCTGCGCCGTGTCTCCTCGCGGCGACCCACAGGGCCGGCGCCAGCGAGCGGACCGCCGGATCGTATTCGCATGTCGCGGGCTCCATAACACGGGTCTTTCATCCTAAGCCTCGGCGCGTGTGGTAAAAAAACCGTTCATTCCTGATTTTGCGGGCAGTGTTTCAACTGTTTAGGGGTGCGGCTTTGCGCGCTTCAACCCAAGGTCATTGCGCTGCGTCGCGACACAGGTCGATAGGCCGACAGGTTGGCAATCACTTCAGAGCTTCTTGAAGTATTGCGCCGGATCATTTATTTCAGAATTTCCTGAAGTATTGGGGCGATTTGAAGCGGAGAGCCTGCGTGTCCGATGTCATGACTGATCCCCTGCCGAATCTGGCGATCGATTGCATGGCGCCGATCCAGACAGATGGACTGGCGCCGCGTGGGCGTTTCACGCACAAACCGCGCATCCTGCTGATGTATGGCTCCCTTCGGGAGCGTTCCTTCAGCCGTCTGGCGGTGGAGGAGGCGGGACGCCTGCTCGAGCTGTTGGGCGCCGAGATCCGGATGTTTCACGCCCATGGCTTGCCGCTGCCTGATGACACGGAGGCGGATCATCCCAAAGTGGCGGAGCTGCGAGAGCGGGTGACCTGGTCTGAGGGCATGGTCTGGTGCAGTCCCGAACGCCATGGCGCGATGACGGCGGTGATGAAAGCCCAGATTGACTGGATCCCGCTGGCGCTGGGCGCGGTGCGTCCGACCCAGGGCAAGACCCTGGCCTTGATGCAGGTGTCGGGCGGCTCGCAAAGCTTCAACACGCTTAACCAGATGCGCGTTCTGGGGCGGTGGATGCGCATGATCACCATCCCCAACCAATCCTCGATCCCGAAGGCGTTCCTTGAGTTTGACGAGGCGGGGCGGATGAAGCCCTCAGGGCTTTATGACCGCATTGTCGACGTGATGGAGGAGCTGGTGAAGTTCACCTGGATGACCCGGGAAAACGCCGACTATCTGGTCGACCGATACTCCGAGCGCAAGGAAACCGCAGAGGAATTGATGGCGCGGGTGAAACAGCCCTCGCGCTGAATACAGTGCAGACTGGGGTTTTGCTTGACCGAAAGCGCGCCACAGTTAAGTTGACGTGCTTTCCAATCGCCTGTCAGGCAAGGCTATTATGAGCGAAAGCAATTCGAGCGGTGTACAGGCCGCTCCCATCTCCATCATCATGGGTTCGCGTTCGGACTGGCCGACCATGAAGGCCGGCGCCGATCTGCTGGATCAGCTGGGCGTGGCGTATGAGGCCAAAGTGGTCTCCGCGCATCGCACGCCTGACCGGCTGGTGGAGTTTTCCAAGTCTGCAGCGGATCGTGGCGTGAAAGTCATCATCGCCGGCGCGGGCGGCGCGGCGCACCTGCCGGGCATGGTGGCGTCAATGACCCATCTGCCGGTGCTGGGCGTCCCGGTGCAATCACGCGCTCTGTCGGGCCTCGACTCGCTTCTGTCGATCGTTCAGATGCCCGGCGGCGTGCCGGTGGGCACGCTGGCCATTGGCGAGGCGGGCGCCAAGAACGCCGCCATCATGGCCGCCTCCATTGTGGGTCTGTCTGATGACGCCCTGATGGAACGCCTGAAAGCCTATCGCGCGTCGCTGACGGAGTCAGTGGACGAAACGGTCGAGGACTGATCCATGGCTGACGCGCTCGCGCCTTGCGCCCGGATCGGCATTCTGGGCGGCGGCCAGCTGGGCCGGATGCTGGCGCTGTCTGCGGCGCGACTCGGCCTTGATGTGGTGATCTTTGATCCTGAACCTGGTTGCCCGGCGAGCCGCGTGGCAGTGGAGACCATCACCGCGGCTTACGATGATCTGGACGCAGTCGCGAAATTCGCCGCCAGCGTCGACGCCGTCACCTATGAATTTGAGAACGTGCCCGCCGCGACCGCCGCGGCGGCGGCCGAGCATGCGCCCCTGCGTCCGGGCGCTTTGGCGCTGGACGTCGCTCAGGACCGCCTGACGGAGAAAACTTTCCTCAATGAGCATGACGCGCCGACGGTGGCGTTTCGCGCTGTGGATACGCTTGAGGATCTGCACACGGCGATTTCAGAGCTGGGCCTGCCGGCCATTCTGAAAACCCGGCGCTTTGGCTATGACGGCAAGGGCCAGGCCGTGGTCCGCGAGATGTCGGACGCGGAAGACGCCTTCGTCGCCATGAACGGCCAGCCGGCCATTCTGGAAGCCTTCGCGGATTTCACCATGGAGCTGTCCATCATCGCCGCCCGTGGCCTCGATGGCGAGGTCGCCGCCTACCCCTTGTCTGAAAACCGGCATTCAGGCGGTATTTTGCGCGAGAGCTTCGCCCCTGCCGAGATCAGCGAGGAGCTGTCGAACCGCGCCTTCGCCATGGCCGCCAGCGTGCTCAAGGCGCTCGATTATGTGGGCGTGATGGGGATGGAGTTGTTCGCCCTGAAAGACGGAACGCTGCTGGTCAACGAGATCGCGCCGCGCGTCCACAATACCGGTCACTGGACCCAGGACGCCTGCACGGTCTGCCAGTTCGAGCAGCATATCCGCGCTGTGGCCGGTTGGCCGCTGGGCGATACGACGCCGCATTCCTCCGCACAGATGATCAATCTGATCGGCCATGATGCGGACGGCTGGAAACATTGGCTGAAGACGCCAAACGCCTTGCTGCATCTGTATGGCAAGCGTGAGACGCGCGATGGCCGCAAAATGGGCCATGTGAACGTGCTGGGGCCTTTGAAGTAAGCGCGCTTACTTCGCCCGCCGCATGCCGTAGCGCAGATCGCCCATCATCGCGGTGAGGTCCGGCAAAGTCTTGGTGAGTTTGCGCACCTGACCCTTCGCCTTTTCAAACTGCATGATGTTGTCGATGCGGCGGCCGAGGAATTCTGCCGTTTTGGCGCGGTCCTCACTGTCATCTTCCAGCCAGATGGCGAAGGTCGAGGCGTAAACGCCGGAGAGAATCGCTCGTTTGGAATAGAAATTCCCGTCCGTGCTGGTGTCGCCGATGGCGCTCCAGATCATGTGCGAAGTCGCCCAGACCAGCCGCGCGCCGCGATCAATCCCATCCGGCAGCAGCAGGCGAGCGCGGGCGCGGGCGGCGGCCTCTTCCTCACCGTCATATTGGGCCAGCCGGGCCAGAACGCCCTGGCTGACCTTGTCGCGAATCCGGTTGGCGGGGTTGGCCTCGATCTCGGCGCGGGCGGCGTCGTCACAGCGCCGCGTCCAGGTCTCGATCACGTCGAGAATCCCTGCCGGGCAATAGAGTTGCACCTCCCCTTCGCTCAAACCGGCATCCCTGGCGGCCTGGGCGAGGGTGGCCTCGCTCCAACCGTCAAAGGCGGCGTTGGGTAGGGCGGCGTCCACCAGCGCATCGCGGGCGGCCTGGGCGCGGGAGGGTGCGGAGTTTTGTGCTTTTGCGGTCATGATGGTATATCTAGTGCGCTCAAAGCCTGACGTCACGGGGCGTTTCGCCGCGCTCTGTGCTGGACAGGGGCTTTCAGACCCGGTATATCGCCCGCCTCTGTTGGAAGCGATCCGGCGCGGACGTTGGAGCCACGCGGCTCTTTGTGTTCGCGTGAGCTATACGTTTCAAAGTCCGGAGCGGACTTTGAGCACCTATTCGAAGGGAGAGATTACCATCGTCCAGATCGTCGTGCGCGATAACAACGTTGAGCAAGCGCTCAAAGCGTTGAAAAAGAAGATGCAGCGGGAAGGTACTTTCCGCGAGATGAAGCGCCGCAACCATTACGAAAAGCCGTCTGAGAAAAAAGCGCGCCAAAAAGCGGAAGCGATCCGTCGCGCCCGCAAACTGGCTCGCAAGCGCGCCCAACGTGAGGGCTTGCTGCCCAAGCGTGGCGGCGGCAGTGCTCGCCGCTAGGACGCTGCGCCGGGCTTAACCGCTCCAAAGCAGACACAAAAAACCCCGTACGCATCGCGTACGGGGTTTTGCTGTGTCTGAGCGTACCTGAGAGAGCGGCTAAGCCTGAGCGGTTCCGCTCAGGCTTTTTTCTTGCCGCCCATCTTCAAGAGCTTGCGCACCGAGTCCGCATTGGCGTGGCCCAGCGCCCCCTGACGGAACACGGCTGCGGCGCCCCACAGAACGATGACAGTGGTCGCCACCATCAGCGCGCACGCGGCTGCGAGCTCCCAGAACGGTGGATCGGTGGGCAGGCGCGCCATCATCACGAACGGCGTCCACAGCGGCACCCAGGAACCGATCTGGATCACCATGGAATCAAGCGCATTGATCGAGAACACGATGATCAGCATGGGCAGCATCAGGATCCAGATCACAGGCCCCATCAGCGTCTGGGCGTCCTGCAAGGTGTCGCATAGCGAGCCCATGGCCAGGAAGATCGCGCCATACATCAAATAGCCGCAGGTGAAGAAGAACAGACCCGCGAGCAGCAGGCCGGGATCAAACACGGACGTCAGAAGCTCCAGAAGGTCGGGGTCGATGGAGGCGAGGGCGGAGCCGCCGAGCGTGCTCAGACCGACGCCCACCCCGCCCCAGACGGCGAAGAGCGTGACTGAAACGCCGGCCACGCCCAGAAGCTTGCCCAGAAGGATGTCTTCCAGACGTGCGGTAGAGAGCAGAAGCTCGATGATCTTGCCGCCCTTCTCCTCGATCATGGAGGTGAGCAGCATGTTGGCGACCGAGAACACCGCCATCCACAGGATGAAGGCGAGGCCCAGCGCCACGAAGAAGGGCGCACGATCGGCAAAGGTCACTTCTTCCTCTTCGCCGGCGTTGCTGTTGACATCGAGGCTGGTGACCAGAGGGCGGATATCGAGAATGGCGTTGATCTCGTCAGGGTCGAGCCCTTCGCTGACCAGCGCGTCCTCGCGCATATTGGCGCGCAGAATATTGCGCACATCGGTGCGCAGATCGTTGTTTGTCAGGTTGGCGGACAGATAAACCAGCTCCAGACCCTGCTCGGGATGGGGGCGGATGAAGAAGGCCGCGAACAGCGATTTCGGTCCTTCAGGCGTGTCTATGGTCTGATCGCCCGCCAGATAGGCGCGCAGGGCCTCAACAGTCTGCGCAGGCGGGTCGACCTGCACCGCCTTGGTGCGGCCAGCGTCTAGCGCGCTGGCGGCGTCTGAGAGCCCCACAGCCTGCAAGGCGTCCTCGGCCCGGCTGACGCCGTCAGGGTCTTCATCGAAAATGGCAAGCGCACGCGCTGCGGCGTCATCGCCGCCCATGCCGCGGGCCATCATCTCGATGGCGCTGCGCACGCGTTCCCGGCGTTCTTCAAACCGGGTCTCTTCGATCAAACGGTCGAGCCCCTGGCCGGTCTCGTCGATGACGGTGAAATAGCGCACCGGCTGGCTCGACTGGATCAGGGCCGGGGTCAGCCCGCCGATGGCGGCGAAGATCGGCACCGCCAGCAGCGACAGCCAGAAGCCCCAAGTGGCGACATAAGACAGGTATTCGCGGCGGGCGATCAGGTAAGCAGCGCGCATGATCAGGCCTCTTCGCTGACGGTTTCGACCGCATCCGCGCCCACCAGGGCGACGAAGGCGTCGTGAAGATGGGGGCGACGGGGCTCGAACCGGGTCAGCGGCACGCCGGCCTGCACGCAGGCGCGCAGCACGTCCTGCGCGTCCACGCCGGGTTTGAGCGTCAGGTGCAGGTTGATGGCGCCGTCAGGGTCGGCCTCCAGCGTCTCCACCTCGCCCATATCGGCGATGACGCCGGCGAGGTCAGAGCCCGCCGCCGCGCCCAGCGTCACTTGACGCGGCACCCGGGCGAGGGCTTCGTCCACCCGTCCGTCAAAGACCTTTTGCCCACGCGCCATCAGGATGATCCGGTCGCACAGACGTTCGGCATGCTCCATCACATGGGTGGAAAACAGAACGGTGCGGCCCGCTTCAGCCTGTTCGCGGATGACCTGTTCGAGCATGGCCTGGTTCACCGGGTCGAGGCCCGAAAACGGCTCGTCGAGAATGATGAAGTCAGGCTCGTGGATGATGGCGGAGATGATCTGGATCTTCTGGGCCATGCCCTTGGAGAGTTCCTTGATCTTCTTGGTCGCGGCATCCTTGAGGCCGAAGCGTTCCAGATAGACCAGCGCCCGACGTCGCGCTTCGCCGGCCGACAGGCCTTTGAGGCGGGCGAAGAAGACGATCACGGCTTCGGCGGTCATCTTGCGATAGACGCCGCGCTCTTCCGGTAGAAAGCCCACCCGGTCCATGCTCATGGTGGTGGGCGCGCCGCCAAACAGCGTCACACGCCCTGCATCGGGGGTGATCACCCCCAGCGACATGCGCAGCGTGGTGGTCTTGCCGGCCCCGTTCGGACCCAGAAAGCCGGTGATATCGCCTTTTCGAGCCTTGAACGACACATTGCGCACGGCGGGCTTGCCGGCGAAGGTCTTGCTCAGGCCGTCCACCTCCAGGGCGTATTCAGTCATCAGATTGGATGCTCCCGAAACACATTTCTTCAAGGTTTAGGGTGATGCGCAGCGGTAATCCAGCTATGAATAGCGCCAGTGAATCGCGCACGATGCAATCGCGCAGGATGGAGCATGAAAATGGCTGAGCGACCTTTCCCGCTGGATTTTGCGACTCTGGTCCCCGATGCGCGGCCGCGGCGCTGGCTGGTGCTGCCGACGGGATTTGACGCGGACGCCTCGCCAGATCAGGACAGCCCGGTCTTTGAGCAAACGCCAGAGGCGCTGCTGGAGGCCTTCAAGGCCGTCGCTCTGGCTGCGCCGCGCGTCGCCCTGGTGCGCGATGAGGCTGGCCAGATCGAGCTGGTGCAGCGCTCCAAACTGTTTCGCTTTCCCGATTACATCACCGCCAAGGCCTTTGAGACGCAGGGCGGCGCCGCGCTGGCGATCTATTCGCGCGCTGTGATCGGCTATTCCGATATGGGCGTGAACCGCAAGCGCATCACAGCCTGGCTTGAAAGCCTTCAGGCGGCGCTGAGCTAGGCGGTCGGCAAGGCGAAGTACAACAGGTCGAGTGAAGGCGGCTCGGCCACGCCCAGCTGACGCAGGATGTGGGTCGCTTGCCCGCGATGATGGGTTTGGTGGTTGAACACATGGGTCAGCACCACGCCCAGCGGCAGGGCTTTCTCTTCGCCGCGCGTGTTGACGTATTCAAAGACGTCCTCGAGCTGCTCAGGCTTCACCGTCGCGGCGTAATCCATCAGCCGCTTGTCCTCGCCCTCGCGCGCCTCGCGCAGGTCCGAGAACTGCTCGAACAGCACGGTGTCGAGCTTGGCGGGCGCATCGCCTTCGCCCGTGAGGCGCTTGAGCCAGATCCGGTCCGCCGTCAGCATGTGATTGAGCGTGCCATGCAGGCTGGTGAAATAGGCTTTCACATCCCGCTTGCGCTCAAAATCGTTCAGCGCTGTCGCCGCGTCATACAATCGAGCGTTCGCCCAGGTGTTGTAAGCGGCCATGCGGGAGGGGTGGCTGTACAGCATTGCTCTATGACGTCACTTCTGCAGACGGCCCATCAGGATGCGGCCAGGGAGCCTAAGTGTAAGCAGGCTGCTCCACTCGGGGCCAGAGCGGTTTCAGGCCTCTGACCTAGCACTTTGTTATTGATGGATCATCGCCCTGTAAAGACGCACCATCGGCGCATGGACACGCCCGATTAGCGCAAACTGGCCGCCCCGGCATAGTTGAAGCTGGCGAATTTCGGGCTTTTGGGCAAATAGTCCGCCGTCATGTCCGTGATCGAAAACCCAGCCGCTTCGATCAGCGCGTCCGGACGCCGGGTCAGATGGCACCCGCCGCCAATGGGTTTCCACACCGGTTCGATGATCTTTTGCCAGCGCTGCACGCCGGGATCAGGCGCCAGTCCATGCTCGGAGAACAGCAGGCGTCCGCCCGGTTTCAGCACCCGGCGCATTTGCGCCAGAGCCGCGTCCACATCGGGAATGGTGCAGGCGGTATAGGTGAGCACCACGGTGTCCACGCTGTCATCGTCGAGCGGGATTTCTTCACCCGGCAGGTCAATCAGCTCCACCTCGACCGGGCAGGCTTCAATCGCTGCCGCGGCCTTGCGGCGCATACCCATCGAGGGTTCCAGCGCAAAGACGCGGCTGACCTTGCCAGGGTCATAGAACTCCAGATTGGGACCGGCGCCGAAGCCGACCTCCAGCACGCGCCCTTCGGCTTGGGGGACGAGACGCGAGCGCTGTTTCATGATCTGCGGCGCGCCGCAGGCGCAGCCGATCAGATGGGGCAGGATGTGGTTTTCATAAAAGGACATGAGAGTCAGGCTAGCGCGCTTTCGGACCGGTGGAAACGCGGCCTTTCGTCAGCTCGGGCCGGGCGTCTTCGCGAGGAAGGATCGGGTCGATGACGCTCATCTCCGGGGCGGCGGAAGACTGCCCGCCCAGACAGGCGGAGCTTTCAGCGAAGAAGCGGATATGCTGATTGAACACGGCCTGGGTGTAGATGCCGAAATGGTTCGCCCCTTTCACAAGGGCTGCATATTTCGTCGATACGGCGGCGTCATAAAGCCGTCGCCCGCGTCCCTGGGGGATAACCCGGTCCTGATCGCCATGAATCCAGAGCAGGGGCGAGGTCACCCGGCCGATCTGACGAATGGAGTCGTAGCGCTCGCGAAAGATCGCCCGCGGCAACAGCCAGCCCGTGCGCGAGCGGACAAATTCGCGAAAGCTGTCATAGGGCGCATGAAGGATCAGCCCGCCCACAGGCCGGGCGGCGGCCAGCTGCACCGCGGTGCCCGATCCCAGGCTCTCGCCATAAACGACGATCCGGCTCGGCTGGATGCCCTCGGCCACCAATGCGTCAAAGGCGTGGATGGCGTCGGCGACATTCGCAGGCTCGCTGGGCCGGCCGGTGGAGCCGTTAAAGCCGCGATGGGCCAGCGCGCTCAGCCCCCATCCCGACGCGATAAACAGGCGAAAGAACCGCGCGCGCCGCCACAGCGCCCGGCGATTGCCATGCAGGTAGAGGATATGGGGCAGGGCGTCGCGCTCGGCCTCGGCGCGCCAGATCACGAGCGTTTGTCTATCGGGCGTTTCCAGCTCGGTCTCGCGTGTGCGCTCCAGCCCGCAGTCTGAGGGATGGATGCGCGTCGGGTCGGTGAAATAGAGGATGCGGCGCTGGGTGAAGAACAAGACCAGCCACAGGACGTAAACAACGAGCAGAAGGATTGCGCCATAGCGCAGCCAGTCCGGCGCAAGCGTCCAGACTTCCCAGGCCCTGCCCCATGCATGGGCCAGCCCCTGTATAGCGGCGTCCATCCCCGTCACGCCTGTCCCCCTTGGCGTTTGCCCTAGAAAGGCGGAGCGGTCGCTCAGAGTCCAGCTTCAAGCCAGGGCTAGGTCGTGAAATCAGGTCTGTGCGGCGCAGATGCCTCACATACGCCTGACGCAAAACGCCCCGCCGCGGACGGATCCGGGCGGGGCGTTCAGGCCGTGACAGGCAATCGCTGTTAGTCGAGCGCCTTGACGATGCTTTCGCTCATCTTCTTGGCGTCGCCCAGCAACATCATGGTGTTGTCGCGATAAAACAGCGGGTTCTCGATGCCGGCATAGCCCGACGCCAGCGAGCGTTTGACGAAGAAGACGGTTTTCGCCTTCCACACCTGCAGCACCGGCATGCCGTAGATCGGGCTTGAGGGATCATCCTCGGCGGCGGGGTTGGTGACGTCATTGGCCCCGATCACGAACGCCACGTCTGCGGTGGCGAATTCGGAATTGATGTCCTCAAGTTCGAACACCTCGTCATAGGGCACCTGGGCTTCCGCCAGCAGCACATTCATATGCCCCGGCATGCGGCCCGCCACCGGGTGGATGGCGTAAGACACGTCCACGCCCTCTTCCTTGAGGGTGTCGGCCATTTCCTTGAGCGCGTGCTGGGCCTGGGCCACCGCCATGCCGTAACCGGGCACGATGATGACCTTGCCGGCGTTCTTCATGATGAAGGCGGCGTCATCGGCCGAGCCTTGCTTGACCGAACGATCCACATCGGTCGCCGCAGCGGCGGCCGTGGTGTCGGCGCCGAACCCCCCGAGGATCACCGAGATGAAGGAGCGGTTCATGCCCTTGCACATGATGTAGGACAGGATCGCGCCCGAGCTGCCCACCAGCGCGCCGGTAATCAGCAGCGCCGTGTTTTCCAGCGTGAAGCCCAGCGCCGCCGCCGCCCAACCCGAATAGGAGTTGAGCATGGAGACCACCACCGGCATGTCCGCGCCGCCGATCGGGATGATCAGCAAGACGCCGAGCACCAGCGCCAGCACGGTGATGATCCAGAATGCGATCTTGGCGTCCCCGCCCGACGCGGTCAGGAAGGTGATGAAGACGGCGATGGCGATACCAAGCGCAAGGTTCAGCCAGTGCTGACCCTTGAAGACGATGGGCGCGCCGCTCATCAGGCCCTGAAGCTTCATGAAGGCGATGACCGAGCCTGAAAACGTGATCGCGCCGATGCCGACGCCCAGCGACAGCTCGACAAGGGACAGGCCCTTGAGCTTCCCGGTGGCGGTGGCGATGTGGAAGGCTTCAGGCTCGTAGAGCGCGGCGGCGGCGACCAGCACGGCGCACAGACCCACAAGGGAGTGAAAGCCCGCGACCAGCTGGGGCATGTCCGTCATCGGGATGCGGCGGGCGATCACCGCGCCGATGCCGCCGCCAATGGCGACCGCGCCGAGGATCAGCATGAGGCCCAGGCCGTCCAGCTGGACGTAGAACAGGCTGGTGCCGATGGCGATGGCCATGCCGGCCATGCCCAGATAATTGCCCTGGCGGGCGGTTTCCGGGCTCGACAGGCCCCGCAGGGCCATGATGAACAGAATGCCCGAGACCATGTAGAGAATTGCGGCGAGATTGGCTGACATGTCTTAGCCCTCCGCCTTCGGCTTGGCCGCCGGCTTTTCTTTTTTCTTGTACATCGCAAGCATGCGCTGGGTGACCAGGAAACCGCCGAAGATATTGATGCTGGCGAGGATCACCGCGAGCACGCCGACGCCTTTGGAGAACTGTCCGGCCTGGTCCATCGCCGTGGCGCCTGCTGCGATCAGCGCGCCGACAATGATCACCGAGGAGATGGCGTTGGTCACGCTCATCAAAGGCGTGTGCAGGGCCGGGGTCACCGACCAGACGACATAATAGCCCACGAAAACGGCGAGGATGAAAATCGCCAGGCGAAAGACAATCGGATCAACGGCTTCCATATCAGGCTCCGTATGCGAGGGCGGTCAGGGAATAGGGGGCGGGGCGAGAGGCGCGCATCGTCATCAGGCGTCCCCGCTCAGGCTGGGATGGATCACCGCGCCGTCCTTGGTCAGCGCCATGCCGACAATCACTTCGTCCTCCCAATGGGGGGCGAAGCCGCCATCCTCGCCCACCAGAAGGGGGAAGAGATTGACGAGGTTCTTGGCCAGAAGCTGGCTGGAATCCGCGGCAAGTCGCGCGGGCAGATTGGTGAAGCCGGCGATCTTCACGCCGTTATGCTCGACAACCTTGTCGGGCTCGCTCAGCTCGCAATTGCCGCCATTGCCAGCCGCGATGTCGATGATCACCGAGCCGGGACGCATGCTCTCGACCATGGCCTTGGTGATCAGGCGCGGCGCGGGGCGGCCCGGGATCAGCGCGGTGGTGATGACGATGTCCTGCTTGGCGATATGGCTGGCGACCAGCTCGGCCTGCTTGGCCTTGTAGGCGTCGCTCATCTCCTTGGCGTAACCGCCGGCGGTTTCCGCTTCCTTGAATTCGTCATCCTCGACGGCGATGAATTTTGCACCGAGCGAGCCCACCTGCTCCTTGGCGGCGGGACGCACATCGGTCGCTGACACCACAGCGCCCAGACGGCGCGCGGTGGCGATGGCCTGAAGGCCCGCCACGCCGGCGCCCGTGACGAACGCCTTGGCCGGGGCGATGGTGCCCGCAGCGGTCATCATCATGGGGAAGGCGCGGCCATACAGCTCGGCCGCTTCGATCACCGCGCGATAGCCCGACAGGTTGGACTGGCTCGAGAGCGCGTCCATGGATTGGGCGCGTGTGATTCGCGGCGTGTATTCCATGGCCAGGGCGTTGACGTGAGCGTCCGCGCAGGCCTTGGCGAAGTCGGTCGCGCCATGAGGCTCCAGAAGCCCGATGACCAGCGCGCCGTCCTTGAGACGTTTGAGCGTTTCGTCATCGGGGCGGCGGACGCAGAACAAGGCGTCCGCGCCTTTGACGGCTGCGGCGCGCGTGGCGAGCTTGGCCCCGGCGGCCTCATAGGCTGCGTCGGTATAGGCGGCGCGCTCTCCCGCCCCCTTTTGAACCGTGACCTCGGCTCCGGCCTTGATCAGCGCCTTGACGCTGTCAGGCGTGGCGGCGACCCGGGATTCTCCATCCCGGGTTTCGGCGAGTACGGCGATGTGCATGCAAAGACCCCGTCGTCCGGTCGTTAACGTTGTGCGCAGTCTGCGACAAACGTCTAAGCCCGGAAAGGGGTTAATTTGGCTTGTACGGGCAAACTCCCCTCAACTACTGGTGAACCAGTCGTGAGATCGGGGGTGAGTCCTAGCCGAGCAGGGAGACGAGGCCGCCTGTGATGAAGCCGATGATGGCCAGAATCACCAGGGTCGCCCAATAGCCGGCGCCTTGCTTCAGGAACACGCCGCCCAGACCGCCGACAATGGCGGAGACGAACATGGCGGTCAGCCAATGAAAATGCGCGCCGAAGACGAGGATCACGCACAACAGCGTTACGGTCACGACCAGGGTGGAATACACTGACACGCTGATAAAGCCGTCGAAAGAGGCTTTATGCTCGGAGATGTCCATCTCTCCACGGGTGTATTCTTCAGCCATGATCGTCCTCATCTGAAAAAGAAGTCCTGTGATCGCGCATGTATCACGCTCCTTGGCTCTCGCCAAGATGCGCAAGCGGTCTAGACTGGCTTGCGCGCCCATCCTTCGATCAGCGCGTCGAGCGCTGCGGTCACCGCCAGCGGGGCGTCCAGGATCAGATGGTGCTGGGTGTTCGGTATGCTGACAAAGGGCGAACGGGTGAAAGTCGCTTTCATGTAGCTCCAGGTCTCCTCGCCCATCAGGACGGAGTTTTCCCCGCGAATAAACGCCAGCGGACATTTGAGATTGGCCGCAGCGGCTTCGGGGTCGCGACGTTGATAGGTGAGCTTCGCCCAGAGATCGGGATCAAACAGCCATGTATAGCCCTCATCGACGGCTTTCAGGCTGCCGCGGGCGATATGATCGATGATCCACAGATTGTCGCACTCCTGCTCAGGCAGCAGCCGGAAGCGCGCCAGCGCCGCTGAAAGATCGGAATACACGCGCCCGCCGCGACGGGGCGGGCTGCCTTCGCGTTGCTTTTCGGGCTTGCGGATCGGGCTGTCGAGAATGATCGCCGCCTCCAGCTGATCGCCCAGCATGGTGGCGGCCTGCAAGGTGACGAAACCGCCGAACGAATGCCCGATCATGATCGGCTTTCCAGCCTGACACGCGCCGCCGGCCTCAGCCGCGACCAGCATATCCCGGGCGTGCTCGTCCATGGTGTAGACGTCGCGCCAGCCGCTTTCGCCCATGCCTGAAAGGTCCGCGGCGACGACGCGGCGCCCGCCGCCTTCTTTCGCCAGGAACGGCCCCATGGCGTCCCACCAGCCTTTATGGGCTGTGCCGCCATGCACCAGCAGCACGCCGGGCTTGCCGCGTTCGCCCCAGGCTTTCCAGGCGAGGGACACGCCGTCCCGGTCCGCCACGCCGGTTTCAGCCTCGGTTTCGAGCGCGTGGTTGAACCAGTCCGGCGCGGGCACAGGCTGGCCGTCAAACGGTGCGAGGGGCGGGGGTAAGCGGTCGGCTTTGGTCATGATCGGACCTTGGGTCTCTTATACTTAGGAGCTTCAGGGGTAGACCGCGCAGGGCCGACCCGTCAAACGGCAGAGTCTGAGCAAGGGTTTAAGAACAGACTAACCCTCTATTTACCCTAACACTTTCTGAGTCGCCTCTACACCTCATCTTTACGCCGGGTGTCCCATAAAGGGTCACACAACAGGTGGGAGGGCGGTTTGGACCGACACGAGGAAAACCTTGGTCGGTCCACTCACAAACCGCTCCGATAAATAAGCGACCGAAAAGGCGTGGGTGTGATGGCCAAGACCGTACTGATTGTCGATGACGATCCGACTCAGCGCCGCCTGATGCAGGCGGTTCTGGAAAAACAGGGGCATCTGGCGGAGACCGCCGAAGATGGGGAAGCCGGCCTCGAGCGCGTCAAGCGCGGCGGGGTGGACGTGGTCATGCTCGACATGGTCATGCCCGGTATGGACGGCATTGAAACGCTGGAAGCGATCAAGGCCCGAAACCCCGATCTTCCGGTCATCGTCCTCACGGCGCATGGCGGCATTGAAACCGTGGTGAAAGCCATGCGGGCCGGGGCCGTGGACTTCTTTGTGAAGCCCGCCAGCCCGGAACGCATCGCGGTGTCGATCCGCAACGCGCTCAAGGTCAAGGATTTGTCCGGCGAGGTTAGCCGCCTGAAGAAGAAAACCTCCGGCGCGCTGGGCTTCGCCGACATGATCGCCGGCGCTCCGTCCATGCGCCAGGTGGTGCGGCTGGGCGAACGCGCAGCCAAGTCCAACATTCCGATCCTCGTCACCGGGGAAAGCGGCGTGGGCAAGGAGCTGGTGGCGCGCGCGATCGCGGCGGGGTCTGACCGGGCGGGCCGTCCCTTTGTGGCGGTCAACTGCGGCGCTATCCCTGAAAACCTGGTGGAATCCACCCTGTTTGGTCACGAAAAGGGCTCGTTCACGGGCGCTGTGGCCAAGCATCTGGGTAAATTCCAGGAGGCCGATGGCGGCACGCTGTTCCTTGATGAAATCGGCGAACTGCCGCTCGACATGCAGGTGAAACTGCTGCGCGCCCTTCAGGAAGGCGAAGTGGACCCGGTGGGCTCCAAGCGCCCGGTGAAGGTGGATGTGCGCATCGTGTCGGCGACCAACCGTGATCTGGCCGAACAGGTGAAGACCGGCGCGTTCCGTGAAGACCTGTTTTACCGGTTGAACGTGTTCCCGATCGAAGTGCCGTCCCTGAAAGAGCGGACCGAAGACATTCCGGCTCTGGTGCGCCATTTCATTGCGCGCTTCAACGCCCAGGAAGGCAAGTCGGTGCTCGATGCGACGGCTGAGACCATGCACATGCTCTCCAGCCATCACTGGAAAGGCAATGTGCGCCAGCTTGAAAACGCGGTGTTCCGCGCCGTGGTTCTGTCAGACACCGATTATCTTACCGAAGAGGACTTCCCGCAGATTTCCGGGCTCGCCCCGACCCTGCGCGATGCGCCCGTTGCGCCGGCCGCCAATGTTCAGACCGTGCCGGCCGCTGCGCCGAGCTTGCCGGCCGAGCAGTTTGAGGGCGCTGCGGCGCATGCGGCTGAAGACGAGCATCTGCCCGTCGACATCATGGATGAAGGCGGACATTTGCGCTCACTGGAAAGCATTGAACGCGATCTGATCGCCTTCGCCATCGAGACCTATTCCGGCCGCATGGCCGAGGTCGCCCGACGCCTGGGCGTGGGCCGCTCCACGCTCTATCGCAAAGTGCGCGAGTACGATCTCGACGTGGATAATTTCCGCGAAGCGGGCTGAGGCGACGCTGTATTCAGGGCTGGACGTCCAGTACGGCGTCCAGGTTTTGAGCCAAAACTTCATCGCGGTTCAGGCGTTCAGCCTGGGCCGCGATTTGTTGTTGGGGGCTGGGCCCGCGAAAGCTTCCGCGCTCTCAACGCGCTATGAAGTTTGCTTCGTTCTTGACGCTCTGCGCTCAGGCATGGACAGGATTTCGTCTCGCGCGAGAATGCAGACTCTTTAATCGCAGACGGAGGACTGCATGTTCAATCACATCATGGTCGGATCGAATGATATCGAGCGGTCCAAGCGCTTTTACGACGCCGTTCTGGGCGTTCTGGGCGCGGGCGAGCCTGTGCGCAATGAAGCGCCGACCGGTCATGTCCGCTTGTTCTATATCCACGATGGCAGCGTTTTCTGCGTCAGCGAGCCCATTGACGGACAAGCCGCGACCGCTGGCAATGGCTCGACCTTCGGCTTCAAGTGCAGCTCGTTCGATCAGCTCACGCAATTTCACGATGTGGCGGTCGCTCATGGCGGCGCGTCTATCGAGGATGCGCCCGGGCTGCGTGAGAGTGATATGGGCGCGATGAATCTCGCCTATGTGCGTGATCCGGACGGCAACAAGCTCTGCGCCATCCATCGCCCCTAACCGATTTCAGGAGAGGCGGGTGAAAGCCCGCTTCTTTTCTATTCCGGCTGATCGGGCGACCAGACCAGCTCGAAGCGTTCGCAAACCACGTCGAGATCGTCTGAATACTCAAACCCCTCACGCGCGGCTTCGCGTCGCCAGAATTTGCGGTGCTCGGTGATCCAGTACGCATAAGACCGGTCGCCCTCGCCTTCGACCCAGGCGAATTCGGCGTCCACCTGGTGGATGGGCATGACGTCGACGCGCGTCGTCCGGGTGACGCAAGCCGGCGACCCGCGCCCGTCTGTGATCAGCCACAGATCACCGGGTTTGGGCAGACCTAGCGGATCGTCCACGAACCAGCGCGCCAGGCTGGCGGTGGCCTGCTTGGTCCGACTCAGCACCAGAGCGAGCAGCTCATCCATCATCTCCGGACTGTCGCCGAAAGCGTCGACGCCGCGCAGCGGGGCCTTTATCCCGGTTTCGGCCTGAAACTGCGCCCAGAGTGCAGCCTGTTCAGCGGTCAATTCAGGCGTCATTTCTAGTCCTTGCCGCCCTCGATCACCCGAAAGCCGCCGCGGCGAGGCGGCTGGGGCGGGGTTGGCGTATCGGGCGTATCCGTTTCACGGTCATCGCTGTCTTGCGGTGCGGTCTCTTCAGGAGCGGATGTGTTCTCCACGACTTCCGGGGTGAAGCCTTTGCGCACCAGTCCGGATTTGCGCAACTCCGCGACGGGATCAGGCGCTGTATCCTCGACCGGCGCGATGACGTCTTCATGGATGTCGCGATCGCGCGAGCGGCGTTCAGGGCCTTTGCGCTTGAAGCCCGAGCCCTTGTTCTTGAAGCTCGACCCGCCGCCGCGCGCGAAGCCCTTGGGGGCCTTGCCCTGGGCTTTCTTCTCGATTTCCTTGAGCTTGGCGAGCTGCAGCCGGGACAGTGCTTCACCTTCAGAGCCCAGGGCGGGATCGGCATAGGCGGACCCGAACGTGTTCAGGCGCTCCTCGACGGAGGCCATGAACTCGTCTTCCCAATCGGTCAGCTCGACCCGGGCGGCTTCAGCGGCGTCGGGATCATCTGATTCCGCCTTGGCGATAGCGCGCTCCACAGCGGCCTTGGCCCGGCGGATGCGGGCCAGAGCCTTGCGGGTCGATTTATCCTCAACCTCACGCGCCATGGGACCAGGTGTTACTCCTCGAGCAGTTCCAGGCTGGCGGTCTTGCTGACGATCCGCCAGTCGCCCTCGATTTTGTAGAGCAGGAAGAAGTCATCAAATTCGCGCCCGGGCATGGTGATGATGAAGTGCACGAAGGCCATGCTATCATCAACGATGCGGATCTCGGCAAATTCACCCCTCCGCTCATAGGGTGGCGCATTGGTGAACACCGAAGCGAATTCGCCCAGCGGCCAGGCCGAGATCGTGTCTTCGCCCTCTGTCGAGCGGCGGACATAGAAATGTCCGTTCTCGGTGTCGAACGCCTGCGCGACCCGGTCGGGCGACCCTGTATTGCCGCCCTCAAAATAATGCAGCACCGTCTCGCGCACCGCCTCTTCATCGGTTTGGCTGAAGGCGCTGGGGGCGAGGACGAAGCTGGCGAAGGCGAGCGCGCTGACGGCGAGCGATTTGATCATCAAGGTCTCCTGTGAGTGACCTCGACATACTGACCGAACCGGACCGCGCGTCAGCTTACAACGCGGTAAAGGGCTAGTGCTCGCCGACAGCGCCCAGATACAGCTCCAGCAGCGCTTCCATTTCCTGGCGCTCATGGGCATCCTGTTTGCGCAGGGAGATCACCTTGCGCAGAACCTTGGTGTCATAGCCCATGGATTTGGCCTCGGCGTAGACCTCCTTGATGTCGGCGGCGACGCCGGCCTTGTCTTCTTCAAGGCGCTCGATGCGGGCCACCAGGGCGCGCAACTGGTCACGCGCGGCGGCGCCGATGGCGTCGGATTCGTCTTTTTCAGGCGTGGAAGCGGCAAAGTCGGCCATGAGGGTCTCCTGGCGGGGATTTACGATCTTGCCCTCTTCGATAGGCGAGGGGGGCGGGGCGGGGCAAGCCGGTCGTGACGCCCAAAGCGCAGATCATGCAGACGCGTTGCATGCTTTCCTTCCGGCCCGGAAGCCGTTAGAGCCCTTGCCAGCATGACAACAGGAGACTGACATGACCACGCTCTGGCGCATTGAAGGCCGCGGTCCCATGCCGATCATTCGCGCGGCGAATGCGCGTCTGGATGATGAGCTGGAGCCCTTGCCGGTCAGCTGGTCGGTGTTCGAGGACGGCTCGCCCGAAGCAGGCCGCATCGACATTCTGTTTGACCATCAGCCCGATGCGGACGCGTTCGTCGGCGACATCGGTCTCGATCATGACGATGTGGAAGTGCTGTTCGCGCCTTTGCCCGATGAAGACTGGATCGCCATGTCACTGGAAGGTCTGCCCAGCGTCGAAGCTGGCCGCTTCCTGGTCTATGGCGAGCACACCTCAGGCGATCTCGCCGAGGGACAGATCGGTCTGTGGATTGAAGCCGGACCCGCTTTCGGCACCGGTCATCACGGCACCACCAAGGGGTGCCTGGAAGCGCTCGACAAGATCGACCGCTCGGGCTTCCGGCCTGCAACCGTGCTGGACCTTGGGACCGGGACCGGGCTGCTCGCCATCGCCGCGGCGAAGATCTGGCCCGACTGTGAAATTCTCGCCACCGATATCGACGAGGAATCAGTGATCGAAACGGTGGAGAACACCGCCAAGAACGGCGTCAAACCCCGCATTGAAGCGGTGATGGCGGACGGCTTCCATCATCCGGTGCTGGAGACGCGCTCGTTTGATCTTATCTTCGCAAACATTTTGGCCGGCCCGCTGATCACCCTGGCGCCGGGTATCGTCAGCCGTCTTGAGAAAGGCGGGCGGGTGATTTTGTCCGGCTTGCTCGAAGAGCAGTCTGACAAGGTCGAGGCCGCCTATGACGCGCTGGGCCTCAAACGGATCGACAAGGCGATCCTCGATGGTTGGGTGACCCTAGTCTACGCTGGATAAATGACGCCGGGAACGCCTGAAACGAAAAAAGCGCGCCAGCTGTGAGGCCTGGCGCGCTTTTTATTAAGCCGGTGAGGGGACCGGCTCAGAGTTTGCGGGCGCGGCCGCCGAGGCCGATTTTCTCAAACAATGAGTTGGCGTCGGTGTTGCGCGGACGGGCGCGCACGCCTGCCGTTTCGGCGCGGCGAACAGAGCGCAGGCCGTCGCAAGCGCTCAGGCGAAGATGGGCGTCATGATGAAACATGCGGGGGCTCCGTTACGGGCTGAAATTTCGTAACGGGGATATGAGCTTGTAGGGTTATTTGCGCCATAACCATTTGTGCAGGCCCGACCTGCAGAAATGCAAGGCGGACGATTTCGCTGCGCACTGTCGCACGGATGAGATTGATAAGCCGCGGGCGCGGGCCTAGCTTTGCCCCATGACCCATCAGATCCAGCAATTTCACGTGAAGGGCGGGCCTCAATACGGGCGCGAAAACCTTCCCAAGCTCCGCGCCAGCCTGGCGAAAGCCGGCCTCGACGGATTCCTGATCCCCCATGAGGACGAGTACAATAACGAGTACTTGCCCGCCAATGCAGAACGCCTCGCCTGGGCGACCGGGTTCACCGGCTCCGCGGGCGCGGCGGCTGTGCTCGGCGATGTGGCGGCGGTCTTTGTGGACGGCCGCTATACCGAGCAGGTCAAATCCCAGGTCGATCAAAGCCTTTTTGACTATGAGGACCTGGTCAAGACCGGCATGGCGGGCTGGATCCGCAAGACGGCCAAGCCTGGCCAGACCATCGGCTATGATCCGCGCCTGCATTCGCCGGACGCGCTGACCAAGTTGCAGGAAGCCGCCGACAAGTCCGGCGCCAAGCTGGTCGCCGTTGAAACCAATCCGATCGACCAGGCTTGGGAGAATCGTCCCGCCGCTCCTCTCGCAAGCGTGCATCCCCAGCCGCTGGACGTCGCAGGCGAAGCCCATGGCGACAAGCGCAAGCGGATCGGCGAAGATGTGAAGGACGACGGCGCGGACGCCGCCGTGATCACCGATCCCGCCTCCATCGCCTGGCTGTTCAATGTGCGCGGCGGCGATGTGGCGTGTACGCCGCTGCCGCTGTCCTCGGCGATCATCGAGCCGTCCGGGCAGGCGACCTTGTTCATCAACGAGGCCAAGCTCACGGACGCCACCCGCAGCCATCTGGGCAATGAAGTGGCGATCCGGCCCGAGACCGAGTTTGCAGACGGGCTGAAAGCGCTTTCTGGCAAGACGGTGCGGGTAGATCCAGCCACGGCGTCAGTCTGGGTCGTGCAGCAGCTAGACGGCGCCAACGCCAAGGTTCAGCGCAAGCCTGACCCGGTCGCCCTTCCGAAAGCGTGCAAGAACCCGGTCGAGGTCGAAGGCAGCCGTCAGGCGCATATCCGCGACGGCGCCGCCATCGCCCGTTTCCTGCACTGGCTCGACACCGAAGCCCAGTCTGGCGAGATGGACGAGATCCGCGCGGCGATGAAGCTGGAGGAGTTCCGGCACATGTCGCCGCAGCTGAAAGACATCTCGTTTGAGACGATTTCCGCCGCCGGTCCGAACGGGGCTTTCCCTCACTACCGGGTGAACACGGATTCCAACCGGACGTTGGAGAAGGGCTCGCTCTTCCTGGTGGATTCAGGCGGCCAGTATCCGGACGGCACCACCGACATCACGCGCACGGTGCCGATTGGCGAGCCGACCGCGCAGATGCGCCGTCATTTCACGCTCGTTCTGAAGGGGCATATCGCGCTGTCGCGCATACGTTTCCCTGAAGGCACGTCCGGTCATGCGCTGGACGCTGTGGCGCGTCAGCCGCTGTGGAACGCCGGGCTCGACTATGACCATGGCACCGGCCATGGCGTCGGCAGCTATCTGGGCGTTCATGAAGGTCCGCAGCGCATTTCCAAGGCGCCGAACGCCATTGCGCTTGAAGCGGGCATGATCGTGTCCAACGAGCCGGGCTATTACCAGGTCGGCGATTACGGCATCCGGATCGAGAACCTGCAGGTGGTCACGCCTGCCGAACCGGTTCCGGGCGGCAATCGCTCCATGCTCGGCTTTGAAACCCTGACCATGGCGCCCATGCACCGTGCGCTGGTGGATGTCTCCTTGCTGGACAAGGACGAGCTTGTCTGGCTCGACGCCTATCACGCCGATGTGCGCAAAAAAGTCCTGCCGCTTCTGGACGGTGAGGCTGCGGCCTGGCTCGCCAAGGCGTGCGAGCCCATTCTGGGCGCGACGCCCTGATGAGCGCTTGGGCGCTGCGTCTTGTGAAAGCGAGTCTGCGCGTCAGCGTCGGGCTCGCTTTTGCGTTGGCTCTGTCGGCGTGTTTCGCCAGCGAGACAGAGCTGGTGGGGTATTGGGGGGCGGACCGGCCCGTGGCCGAGGGCGTTTACGCCCACACGCCCACCCATCCCGATGGCCGCGAATGGGACCGGCCCACCTGGACCGGGCGGATCAGCCTGACGCAACGTCGTTATGTCTCGGACACCGAGAATTTTCCCCATCAGAACGCGCGGTTCCATGCGCTTTTTGACAATGTCTATATCGTTCAGTCCCCGCGTGAGGACGGCGTGGGCTACGGTCTCGCCTTTGTGTATGAAGACGGCGCACTGGTCAGCTATCACCAGCCCTCGTGCAGCGATGTCTCCGACGCTGTCCTGGACAGCGCGGACGTGGTTCTGGATGCGGAAGGGTATTGCCCGATCCACGATCTCGATCAGCTCACCACGCTGATGCAGGCGCTCTACAGGGCGCAGAACGGGCAGCTGCGCATTGACGGCGTGTACCGCCGGGTCAGCGACTGATTTTCTCAAGTTCTCCCTCGCCTCCGCTCGGTCGATCCTCGCTGCGCTGCGGGCGGCCTTTGGTCTTGCGGACCTGCGGTTCGGTTTTTCCCAAGGCTCACACACGTCCGGGTGTTCGCTCCTCGCTGACGCTGCGGGCGCGCGGTCGCGCTTGCGAACCTGCGGTTCGAGGCCGCGTTTCAGCGTTTGCGCGCGACCACGTCCGCCACCGCTTGCGTCACCTCGTGGGAATAGGCGTGGTGCAGATTGTGACCCGCCTTCGGCAGCAGCCGTAGCTCGCCGCGCGGCAAGGTCTTGGCGACCGGCTCGGCATGACGGCTGGTGCGCACCACCGTGTCCTTGGGACCGGCGAGCACGATCACCGGCTGGGTGATCTCGCCATAGCGGGTTTCCTGCTCGGCCAGATGCGTGTTGACGCGCGCCATGTCCGCCGCGTTCGCACGCCAGACTGACGGCGCGAACAAGCGGTCGAGCCGGGCGGTCTCGATATAGCCCGTGGGGACCGGCTCGGGGTGAAACGCGCTTTTGACGCCTTTGGGCAATTGACCCGGGCCCAGCACAGGCGCGACCACATGACTGATCAGTGGGCCGATCACCGGCCAGCCGGTCATCTTGTTATAGCCCGCCGCTTCACCGACCCAGGCGCGCGCCGCCGGGCTGATCAGAACGCCGCCGCCCGTGCGCTGGGGAAAGTCCATCAACAGGCGCAAGGCGATGGCGGCGCCCCAGGAGTGGCCGAGCACGGTCACGCGCGGCACGCCTATCGCGGTCAGGAAATGCTCGATCAGTTCCGCTTCCCGTCCCGGTGACCAGGGGCCGGCGGGGCGTTCGCTCCACCCCAGGCCCGGCCGGTCCAGCCAGATCACGCGGTAGGCCTCCAGCGCCGTCGAGAGCGCCATGAACGGTTCAAGATAGGAGGTGGAGGCCCCGTGCAGCACCAGCAAAGCGGGCGCGTCCTCCGGGCCAGTGATGTGGTGGTGAAGTTGAACGCCGCCCAGCTCGATGAAACCGCCTGTCATGAAGTCATCCTCATTCGGTCGGTTTCCTCTGCGCGCCTAGAGCGCGCGTCCGGCCAGCTCACGCTCCAACCGGGCCAGGGCGGGGCCAGCGGCGGGATGCAGCGGATACAGCGCCAGCGCTTCGCGATAGGCTTCCATCGCCGCTTCACGCGCCTGGGCCTGCTCCAGCGCCCTGCCCAGAAGCGCCCAGGCGTCATAGCGCCGCGCATCGAGCGTCACGGCCTGGTTGAGCGCCTCAAGCGCGAAATCCCAGTCAGTGTCCTCGATGGCGAGTTCGGCGGAAACGATCCAACCTTCGGCATAGTCAGGCTCGAGCGTGCGCAAATGATCGTAGCTGCGCCAGGCGGTGCTCAGATCGCCAGCCTCGCGCGCCTCAGCGCCGCGTTGCAGGAGGAGATCAGCGGTCGGCCCGGCCTGTTGCCGCCAGAGTGATCGGACCTGGCTGGCGATTTCTGCGGCGGCTTCTTCTCCGGGCGCGGTCAGCAGCTCATCGAGCTTTTCTTCCAGGCGCTCGGAGGCGGATTGATAGGTGCGCGGCGGATCGGCATCCGGCGCGGGCGCCAGATCCAGTAGCGGCGTCGCCTGAACAGCGGCCAGAAGGCTCAGCAGCATCATGCAGGGGAGGATAAGCGAGACACAGGATGCGGCAAGCGCGCTATGCGGTTTTTTGAGAGATCAGTCCTGTCTTCATCAGGATGATGCTGATCGGCACGCCAGACAGAGATCCGGCGACAAAGGCGCGCAAGGCCTGAGGGCTTTGAGGAAAAACCGTTGCGGCCGCCAGCTGAATGAGGATGGCGAAACTGACCAAGGCCCAGCGAACAGCTTTGCTCGTAATCATCCCGTCGATTTGCTCGACAGTAAAATTAGAAGGCCATCCGCCCGACTTCAACCGGATCGTCTAGAGATCGACGCCATGCTCGCGCAGGGCTCTGACAGCCCCTTCGGCGCCCTTGAAGACATGGCCCTTGAAGCCCGCTTCGATTCCGGCGCGGATATTGTCATCCCGGTCATCGATGAACAGCACGTCTTCAGGCGCATGGCTGATGCGATCGATGGTCAGCTGATAGAGACGGGGATCGGGTTTGACCATCTTCTCGGCGCCTGAAACCACCACGGCGTCAAACGCGGCGATCTTGGGATAGGTCTCTTGGATGTGAGACCATTTCTCGGCTGGCAGATTGGTCAGGGCGTATTGCGCGACGCCCAGGGCGTTCAGGCGGTCGACCACCGCTTCCATGCCCGTGATCCAGCCGTCAAACATGTCCGGCCAGCGCGTTTCCCAGGCCGTGATCAGATCGGCCTTGTCGGGATGCGCCTCGATCAGGGGCTTGCGGTTGTCCGCCATCGGCACGCCGCGATCATGCTCGGTGTGCCACGCCATCGTACAAACACCGCCGAGGAATTGCTCCACGGCGGCGTCGTCAGGCATAAGCGTTCTGTAGACCCGGCGCGGGTCCCAGTCGACCAGGGTATGACCCAGGTCCCAGAGAACCGCGCGCGACACGGCTGTCTAGCCGGCGCGGGCTTTGAAACGCGGGTCGGTTTTGTTGATCACGTAGACCTTGCCGCGGCGACGCACGACTTGGCAGTCGCGGTGGCGGTTCTTCAAGGACTTCAGGGAGCTGCGCACTTTCATGGTCGTCGCCCTAGCTTAATTGCGAGTGAGGACGCAAACGGCCCCCGGAAAAATCAGGAGGGCGGGATTTACGCAAAGCTTAGAGCAGAGTCAACGCTTCTGGCGCCTCGCATGTGTGTGCGAGCAGCGCTATCATACAGCTTCGGTGAGGGGCGCAAGCATATAGTCAGGATCGTCATGACGCTAAGCACACTGTTCAAGGGCCTGGGTCTGGCCCTGGCCATATTCATGACCGCAGCCGCTGGCGCGCAGGAGATGAGCTTTGAGGACTGGGCGGACGGCTTTCGCCAGCGCCTGGCCGAGCATGGCGCAGAGCCCGCCACAATCGCGATCATGATGGACGGGCTGGAGCCTGATTCGCGCATCATCGATCGCGACCGCTCCCAACCTGAATTCGTGCGCCCGGTCTGGGTCTATCTCAATGGCGCCGCGTCTGACGCGCGCACCCAGAACGGGCTGAACGCTCAGGCCCGCCATCGCGAGGCGCTTGATCAGGTCGAGGCGCAGTTCGGCGTCGATGCGGACATCCTCACCGCCATCTGGGGGCTGGAAAGCGCCTATGGCGTCATCATGGGCGATTTCGACATCGTGCGTTCGCTGGCGACGCTCGCCTGGGAGGGCCGCCGCCGTCAGTTTGCCGAGAACCAGCTTCTGGCGGTCGCCGACATGCTCGAACGCGGCTATGCGGAGCGCGATCAGCTCACCGGCAGCTGGGCGGGGGCGATGGGGCAGACCCAGTTCATCCCCACCACCTATCTTGAACGCGCCGTGGACATGCATGGCGACGGCCATCGCGACATCTGGACCACTGAGGCGGACGCCCTGGGTTCGGCGGCGAACCTGCTCGCGCGTGCCGGGTGGGAAACCGATGCGCCGGTGGTGACGGAAGTGACATTGCCCGACACGTTTGACTTTGCGTCTTGGGAAGAACGCGATCGCCGCGCCGTCTCCGCCTGGGCGATGGATGGCGTGCGACCGGCTCAAGGCGAGTGGAGCCCGGATGATTTGTACCGTCCGGCCCGCATCGTCCTACCGTCTGGCGCGCAAGGCCCGGCCTTCATGGCGTTTTCAAATTTTGAC
This sequence comes from Oceanicaulis sp. UBA2681, assembly GCF_002354675.1. Classification (NCBI taxonomy): domain Bacteria; kingdom Pseudomonadati; phylum Pseudomonadota; class Alphaproteobacteria; order Maricaulales; family Maricaulaceae; genus Oceanicaulis; species Oceanicaulis sp. UBA2681. The sequence continues at coordinate 53,823 of NZ_DEMB01000001.1, forward strand.
GCCCTGATGCGCTACAACAATTCCACCGCCTATGCGCTGGGCGTCGGCTATCTGGCCAAGCGTCTGGAAGGGCTCGACGCGCTGCCGGACGGCTGGCCGGAAGACAATCCGCCGATCAACCGCTCCCAGTCGCGCCAATTGCAGCAGACATTGACCGATCTCGGTCATGACACGCGGGGTGTGGACGGCATTTTCGGGGCGAACAGCCGCCGCGCGCTGAAATCCTTTCAGGCCGCCAACGGGCTGACGCCGGACGGATACGCCGGCCAGCTGACCTATGAAGCGGTGATGGCGCGGGCGCGCTAAGAGTTTAAGCGGGCGGCGTATCCTCGACGGCCGGGGTCAGAACCGCGTCGGCCGCCCGTACGCGTGGATGCAGCAGCGCCAGCGCGAAGCCGACCACGGCGAGCGCGGCGTTCAGCTCGAACGGGGCCGCGGGCGCGACGCTTTGATAGAGCCACAAGCCGGTGATCGGGGCGATCATGAAGCCCACCCCCGCCGTAGCGGTAGTCAGCCCCGCCGCCCGGCCTTGCTCTTCGGGCTCGACCGCGAGCGATGCGCCGGCTGTGAAGCCGGACCGGGCGAGGCCGAAGCCGAAACTGTTGAACACATAGCCGATCACAATGACCAGATAACCGGGCGCGAAGACCATGGTGACATTGCCCAAAACCACCATCACCGCGCCAATGGCCATCAGCACGCGCGGGCTGGTGTTCAGCACCGGGATCACCACCAGCTGGGCGAAAATCAGCCCCGCCGCGCCTGCCGTCAGCGCGATGGAGCCCAGCTGCAGCCCGCCTGCGGCGTCCATGCCCAGCCGGTCCATGATGTAAAAGCTCAGTGATTGCAGGCTCGCCGCCTGGGCCATCCACATGGCGCAGCCATAGATCATGAAGGCGGTCAGTCGCGGATCGCCCGCGAACTGGAACTGCACCAGCGGATTGATGGGGCGCCCTTTTTTCTTCGGCGGCGTCTGCTCGGGCAGGAACAGGCGCACGCACACCGCCGCGACCGCCACCATCACCGCCACCGCGATCATGAAGGTGGAAATGCCGATCCGGTGAGAGAAAAACCCCGCCAGCGCCGGTCCGATCACCGTGCCGAGGCCAAACGCCGCCGTCAGGCTCGACAGGGCGCGGGTGCGCTCGGCGGGTTCGGTGCGGTCCGCCACATAGGCTTGCGCCGCGGGGTTGGTCGCCGAGCCCAGCCCGCCAAAGATCGAGCGCGCCATGGCCATGGCGATAATCGCGGCCAGGGGCGGCAACAGCCCCACCTGACCGGCCCAGGCGCCCGCAGCGAAGACCAGGCAGGATGCCGCGAAGGCGGACAGACCGAAAACAATGAGCGGACGGCGCCCATGACGGTCCGACAGGGCGCCCCAGACCGGGCTCATGATCAGAAACAACAGGGCGGACACCGTGTAGATCGCGCCGACGAACACCTCGTCCACCTGAAGGTCCCGCGCCAGCGGCGGCAGGATCGCAAACAGCATGGAATTGCCGATCGAGGTCGCGATCAGGCACAAAAACAGAAGCCGGAAGGCGCGACGCCGCGTCTGCTCACTCGATGGATTGGCGGGATCATATAAAGGGGTCATGTGGCTACAGACTTAGGCCCGCGCTCGTCGCCCGTCCATGTTTATGAGAGCAGGTCCGCTATGCGCGCCGTCAGACCCCAGAGTCTTTCCCACCTCCTAACGGCTTGAAAACCGGGCTTTAAGCATCAGCGCGTATAACCGTCCCGAAATCGGACGTTGAAGGCGACAGAGCGGCAGGAGCCGCCGGGTCTTCAATGAACCTAGAACGGGTGGTGGGTATGTTTCAGATTATCGGGATTGTGGTCCTGTTCGGCATGGTGTTCGGCGGCTTCACGCTTGCCGGCGGCAGCTTCGACATCATCATCAAGGCGCTGCCGTTCGAGCTGATGATGATCATGGGCGCGGCGATCGGCGCCTTCCTGATCAGTAACGCCTTTTCGACGGTCACCAAGACCGGCGCCGACTTCGCCAAGCTCATCTCGGGGCCCAAATGGGGCAAGCAGGATTATATGGACCTGCTGACGCTTTTGTTTCAGCTGACCAAGACCATGAAGACCAAGGGCGTCATCGCGCTGGAATCTCATATCGAGAACCCGCACGACAGCTCGATCTTCTCCGCCTACCCGAAAATCATGAAGGACCATTTCGCCATCGACTTCATCTGCGACACGCTGCGGATGATGACGATGAACCTGGAAGACCCCCACCAGGTTGAAGACGCGATGGAAAAACAGATCGAGAAGCACCACCACGAGGCCGCCACTCCGGCCCACGCCCTGCAAAGCATGGCCGACGCCCTGCCGGCGCTGGGGATCGTGGCGGCGGTGCTGGGCATCATCAAGACCATGGGCGCGATCGACTCCCCGCCGACCGTGCTGGGCGCCAAGATCGGCTCGGCCCTGGTGGGCACCTTCCTGGGCGTGTTCCTGGCTTATGGCCTGGTGGGGCCGTTCGCGGCGCGCCTAAACGAGATCTATGAAGAAGAAGGCGCGTTCTACAAGATCATCCAGGCGGTTCTGGTGGCGCACCTGCACGGCAACGCCGCCCAGATCTCCGTCGAGATCGGACGCGGCAGCGTGCCGAGCTCTTTCCAGCCGAGCTTTGCTGAACTGGAAGAGGCCAGCTCGAACGCGCCGACGATCTAGGTCCGAACACTCCCCAGCGACATTTCCCCTTGCGCCCGCCCTGGTCTTTGGCCATGGCGGGCGTTGTCATGACTGAAGCAAACGATCCTCACGGGCTCAAACGCCCTCACGCTGTGCTCGACTGGGCGGAAACCGGCCCTGTGGCTGTCGATGCGGGGGATGTGTACTTCTCTGCGGAGGACGGGCTGGCGGAAACGCGCTCGGTCTTCTTGCAGGCGGCGGGATTTCCTGAGCGGTTCAATACGACGCGTCCCACGATCGTGGGGGAGCTAGGGTTTGGCGCCGGCCTGAATTTCCTGGCGTTGTGGGATCTGTTTGTGAAGACCGCGCCGGAGCACGCGCGCTTTCACTTTGTCAGCGTTGAAGGCTTCCCGCTGCGCAAATCCGACGCGATGCGGGCGCTGTCCGCCTTCCCCGAACTGCAAACCCTGAGTGATCAGCTCACCGATGTCTGGCCCAGCCCGCACAAAGGCGCGCATCGGCGGGTCTTTGAAAACGGTCGCGTCATGCTGACCGTGTTTCATGACCTGGCCGAAACCGCCTTGCCCAACATGGGGTTCGAGGCCGACGCCTGGTTTCTGGACGGGTTCGCACCGGCCAAGAACCCCGACATGTGGGCGACCGATCTGTTCTCCGAGCTGGCGCGTTTAAGCGCGAAAGGCGCGCCCGCAGTCACCTTCACAGTGGCGGGCGCCGTGCGCCGGGGTTTGGCGGCGGCGGGGTTCAGCGTCGAGAAGAAGCCGGGCTTCGGCCGCAAGCGCGAACGGTTGGAAGCGATCTTCACGGGGGGGCAGCCCGCAAGTGCGCCGACTCCGTTTCCCGATCCTGCGCCCATAGATGGTCCGATCGCCGTGATTGGCGGCGGCGTGGCGGCGGCGAGTCTGGTCAAAGCGTTCGGGCTTCGCGGACGGTCTGTCGATGTGTTCGCGAACGGAGGCTGGGCGTCCGGCGCCTCCGGCGCGCCGCGCGGATTGCTGACGCCGCGTCTGGAGCTGTCTGACCGGCCGCATAACCGCGCTTTGCTGGCCGCCTTTGACTATGCGCGCGTGATGTTTGGAGCCTTTGAGGGGTTTGAAGCGACAGGCGTGGCACGGCTGGCCAAAGACGCGTCGGGCGCAGAGCGTCTGGCCCGGCTGGCGGAGGCGCTTGATGACCATTTCACGTTTCTGGACACGGACGCCGCCTCTTTACGCAGCGGACTGGGCGGCCAAGCGGGCGCGCTGTGGATGGAGGGAGGTGGGCAGTTCCGTCCTGAGCGTCTTGTTCCGGCTCTGGCGAGCCATGCGGCGGTACAGGACGGGCGGATCACCGGGCTTGAAGCAGTGTCGGGCGGCTGGCGGCTGCAGGATGAAACAGGTCAGGGTTTCGGCCCGTATGCCGGCGTGATCCTGGCGGGGGGCTGGGAGCAACACGCCTTGCTGGCGGGGCAGGGGCTGACGCTGGAGCCCACCGCCGGTCAGCTGGCGGTGTTTGAGAGCGGCTTTGATCTGCGCGCGCCCGCCGCCTGGGGCGGTTACGCGGCACGTCTGGACGAGGCGTTGATGGTGGGGGCGACCCATGTGAAGCGCGCCGAGCCGGACTCAGAGGACGAGGCTGAAGCGGCGCTTCGGGCGTTGGCGGCGGAGGCGCCGGGAGGCCCTGTGACGCTGGGCGCGCGCCTGGGCGGTTGGGCGGGCGTGCGCGCTGCGGTCGCGGATCGTCTGCCGCTGGCGGGCGCTTTGGCGCCGCGGGGCTTTGAAGAGGTTTGGCGCGGTCACGCCAAGGGCGGCCCTGCACCAGAACGCACGGAACTGAACCCGTCCGGGCTGATGGTGCTAGGCGGGTTCGGGGCGCGCGGGTTCGCACACGCGCCCTTGCTCGCCGAGGCGCTCGTCAGCGCGATCTGCAACGAGCCATCCCCGATGGAGCGCACCGGGCTGGCAAGCCTGCATCCGGCGCGGTTGCTGTGGCGCGCCTTGCGCCGGGGTTGAAGTTTCAAACGATAAAGCCACCAGCGGACAGGGTTGCTCCAGGCAATTCGGGACCGTTTTGATTCGGGCTAGTCGCGGCCCGCCCAACTGGACGGTCAGCGGTCCGGTTTGCAGTTGCAAAGACGGATGGCGCGATCGCTGTTCGGCGGCAGGCCCGCCCACAAGCAGGACGCCGGCTGCGATAGACCCGACCGCCAGGGCCAGGATGCGGTCGTAATGGGACACGGGCGTTCTCTCGGGTTTGTGTGTGTGCCTGTTAGATGCAGCCTGACCGGCTGTTGGATGCGGCGCCGAATTTGCTCCTAGAATTTGAACGCAGTTCTGGCTGGAGCATTTCGGCACGCATGACCGCCCACCTTGATTCCAAGAAGCTCGCTTCCCTGTCCTCCGGGATGTCCTGGCCGGGTGATGACCGGCGTCAGGGCGCGCGGCATATCTGGTTCCTGAATGCGGCGTTTGACCGGATTGCGTTCGACACCGCGCTGAAGCGCGTGGCGGAGCGCCCTGCAAAGGACCCGTTCGCCTTTGTCGTGACGCCGAATGTGGACCATCTGGTGCGGTTGCAGCGCGAAAGCGTGCTGGCGCATCTCTACGCCCAGGCGTGGCTGACCGTGTGCGACAGCCGGGTGCTGGAGCTGATCGCCGAGCTGTCTGGCGAAGCCCTGGACGTCACCACCGGCGCCGACCTGACGGCGGCCGTGTTCGAGCAAGTGATCGAGCCGGATGAGCCCATTGTGATCATTGGCGGCAATGACGCCGTCATTGCCGGATTGAAGGCGCGCTACGGGCTCAAGGATGTGCGCTGGCATCAGCCGCCCATGCACTTGCGCCACAAACCCGACGCGATTGCAGAGTGCGCCGCCTTCGTCGCTGACAATCCGGCGCGCTTCACCTTCCTCTGCGTGGGATCTCCCCAGCAGGAGCTGGTGGCCGAAGCCTGTCTGGAACGCGGCGATTGCACAGGGGTCGGCCTGTGCGTCGGCGCTTCGCTCGATTTTCTGTCCGGTCAGGCGCGTCGTGCGCCGAAATGGGTGCAGAGCCTGCGCCTGGAATGGCTGTTCCGTCTGGCCGAGCAGCCGCGCCGGATGTGGAAGCGCTATCTGGTGGACGGCTCGCGCATCGTCTTTTTGTGGTGGTGCTGGCGTCGGGATCGAAAGCGCGTCCAGGCGTTTGAACAGCGACTCCTCGAGCGGCTGTGACGCCTGTTTGACGCTCAAGTCATGACCCTTGGCGGCGCTGCTCGCGCTGCCAGACGTCCGACGGACCAAAAGGCGCGGCGGATTGGGTGGTCTGTCTGTCTTGAAGAAGAGGTAGGGAATGGTGGGCGCGACAAGATTCGAACTTGTGACCCCTACGATGTCAACGTAGTGCTCTAACCAACTGAGCTACGCGCCCGCTATGGCTCGCCATAGGCTCTGTCCGCCCCAGGGGCGTCGAGAGAGGACGCGTAATAAGTCGGCGGGCTTGCTGGTGTCAATTGGCAAGGCTGCCGCTCGCTGATTGTTTTGCAGCTCTTCCGCTTTCGAGCCAGTGGCGCAACTCTGCATCGGAATAGAACATTGCAAAAAAGCAACATGCATGGCGAAAGCGTTTCTAAAGTGTGTCAAATCTGTGATCCGGCCCTTTGACCCAACGCATTCCTGATCTAGAAAACCTGACAAGCGCATAACAATAGCGCGTACCGTCCCTGCTTTTTTATGCGGGGTTCAAATCCGAAGGGGAACGATCGTGAGCATGACTAACAAAGAGCGCCTGTTGCGCTCGACCGTTCTGGCTGGCGTTGCGGCGCTGACCATGGGCGGCGCACCGGTTTTTGCACAAGAAGCCGAGCAAACCTCAGAGCAGGAAGAACAGGCTGAAGCCAGCGATGACCGCGTTGTCATCACCGGTTCGCGCCTGCGTCGCAACGAGTTCACCTCGTCGTCGCCGATCCAGGTGATCAACGCTGAAACCGCCGCCCTGCAGGGCATGGTGGATACGGCTGAACTGATCCAGGGCAGCTCTGTGGCCGCCGGTTCAGTGCAGTTCAACAACCAGTTCGGCGGCTTCGTCGTCGAAGGCGGCACCGGCATCAACTCCGTGTCTCTGCGTGGCCTTGGCGCCCAGCGTTCGCTGGTGCTGCTGAACGGCCGCCGTCCGGGTCCGGCCGGTTCCCGTGGCCAGGTCGGCGCGTTCGACCTGAACGTGATTCCGACCGCCATCCTGCAGCGTGCTGAAATCCTGAAAGACGGCGCAGGTTCGGTTTATGGTTCTGACGCCGTGGCTGGCGTGGTCAACCTCATCACCCTGACCTCCGTCGATGAGCCGACTGTCACCGCACAGTACAACGCGCCGTTCGAAAGCGGTGGCGAGACCTATGAAGTGTCTGGCGCCTATGGCCTGAACTTCGACAGCGGCAATGTGGTTCTGGCCGCCGAGTGGGGTCTTCGCGAAGACCTGTCCATCGGCGACCGCGATTACCTGTCCTGCCCGCGTGACGGCTATACCGATCCGCAAGGCAACAACATCGACCGCGAAGACCGCTCCATCCTGGCGGGCACCGAGCTGTCGGGTTGTAACAACATCTACTTCAACACCTTCATCGATGCGATCTTCGGCACCCGCTACATTCCGTCTCCCGATGGCGTGACGATTGGCGATGTTCCGGGCTACCGCCCGCGCCAGAATGGCCGCTATGACGATGCTGGCGGCGAAGCCTTCTACGAAGACGTTCTGAACACGCCGGAAGCGCTGACTGAAGACGCCATCAACAAGCAAGAGCGTTTCAGCTTCTATTCGCAGTCCAACTTCACGATCTTCAACGGCATCGAGTGGAACACCGAGTTCCTGTACTCCTACCGTAAGACGACCTCTGAAGGCTGGCGCCAGTTCTTCCCGCTGACCGGCGGCGCGACCTCTATTTTCGCACCGACCTACACCTATGCGAATGATCCGGGCTATGTGACTCCGGTTGCATCGGGCATCGCACAGCCGGTTCTGCTGTTCCCGTCCAACAGCGAAGTGGAAGTGAACTACTACTCGCTCGCTTCCGGCCTTGACGGCGGCTTCGGCGCGGGCCTGGGCTTCCTGTCTGACTGGAACTGGGCTCTGGATGCGGTTTATTCGCGTTCCGACGCTGACTATGGCGGCATCGGCATTTCCGCCGAGCGTTCGGGCGACGTGCGTTTTGACGACGACGCACCGGTTCTCGACTACTTCTCCCCTGACATGCTGGCTGGCAATCAGGTCGACGCGCTGGTTGACGCCGTCGGCGTGGAGAACTTCGGCAACACCGTCTATGAGCAGACCACTGTCACCGGTTACGTGACGGGCGATATGTTCACCCTGCCGGCCGGCCCGGTCGGCCTGGTGCTGGGCGCGGAATACCGCACCTTCTCCATCGACGATCAGCCGTCTGAAGCTTCGCGAAACGGCGACCTCTGGGGTTCTACTTCGGCTCAGGTCACCGCGGGCGAAGACACTGTGGTTGAGGCTTTTGCCGAAATCGAAGTGCCGCTCCTGGCGGGCCAGCCGCTCTTTGAAGAACTGACCCTGAACGCATCCGGTCGTGTCTTTGATTACGACTCTGCGGGCAGCGACTCGGTCTACAAGGTCGGCCTGAACTGGCAGATCAACCCGCTGCTCCGCATGCGGGCCACGCAGGGCACCTCGTTCCGTGCTCCGGCGCTCTACGAGCTGTTCCTCGGCAACCAGTCTTCCTTCGTCGGTCAGCTTGCTATCGACCCGTGCGTTGACTGGGGTCAGAGCAACAACGACAACATCCGTACGAACTGTGCGGCTCTGGGCATTCCCGCTGACTTCGCTGGCGGCCCGAGCTCTGCAACGGTCCTGACCGGCGGTGGCGATGGCGTGCTGACGCCAGAAACCTCCGAAGCTCTGACCATTGGCGCGGTGTTCACCCCGACCGATCTGAACCTGAGCGTCGCCGTGGATTACTTTGAAATCCAGGTTGACAACCAGATCAGCCAGCTGGGTTCCGGCTCCATCGTGTCCGGTTGCTATAATGCGAACAACTTCCCGAACAACTTCTGTACGTTGTTTGACCGTAACGGCGATACCGGCGGCAATGACGCCTTCGCCATCACCGAAGTTCGCGACTCCTACATCAACGTGAACAAGCAGCGCACCGAAGGCGTGGACGTGACCGTGCGTTACGATCACGAGTTTGATTTCGGTGATCTGATCCTGGAAGGCCAAGGCACGTTCACGTTTGAAAACGTGGAAGAGCTGTTCGATCCGGCTCTGGAATCGGGCTTTGACTCTACGGACTTCACGGGCCGTATCGGTTACCCGGAATTCGTTGGCAACGCTCGCGTGGCGTTCCAGCGTGGTGACTGGACCGCATCCTGGTTCATGGATTACGTCGCAGAAGTGTCCGAAGAAGGCTTCTTTGATCGCGAGACGACGTATTTCGGCGCCGATGCTATCCGTGACATCGAAGCTGAACGGGTCATCTATCACGATGCTTCCGTGCTGTATCAGCAGCCGACCTGGTCGGTTCTGGTTGGCGTGTCCAACGTGTTCGACGAGCATCCCCCGACGCTTTCGTCCGGTTCCGTTGCACGTCGTGGCAATGTTCCGGTTAGCGGTTCCCAGTACGACCTTCGTGGTCGCACCGCCTTCGTTCGTCTCAACAAGACGTTCTAAGGACAGGGACAGCAGGCCTATGTCTGCGAACCAGACAGGGAAGGGCGGCGCACTGCGCCGCCCTTCTTTTTTAATGCCTCCAGCGTGGTTGAACGGCGTTCAACCCTTGCCGGAAGCACAGACAAACTTAAACTATGGTTGTGCTGGCCGATCACCGGATGCCAGCTGTATCAAGTAGGGGAGAAAGTCATGTTGAAGAAAGCGGCGCTCTCGGCCGCGCTCGTCATGACGACGTTCGCACCAGCCTATGGTGAGGTCACCGCGCAGCCGATTCCGATCGACGACTTTGCGCGTATACCAAATATCCAGTCTATCTCGTTGAGCCCTGAGGGGTCTGCGCTGTCCGCCATCATCGCTTTGCCCGGGTCCAATAATGAGGATACGGCGCTGGCGACGTGGGATCTCGACAACCCGTCTGCGCCTCCGGTGGTGACGCCCAGCGGTGACAGGATGAAGTTCCTGGCGACCACCGCACTTGGCGCTGACAGCATCTTCGTCATCGGCCGCCAGGAGTGGACAGGACGTCTCGGGGGCTGTGGTGAGGGTCGTGCAACAGGCTCTACGGCCACATTTGTGACCAAACCCTATTTGACGTCGGTCTCACAGGATGATTTCGAAGAGGCGTTCGCCAGCGGCGGCCGCACGCTCGGAGTCAGTGAAGCGACCTTGCGCTGTTTCGAGCTGGCGGGGACCGCCGGCATCGTCAACACGCTGCCGCTTGATCCTGAGCATGTGATCATCAACCAGACCAATCAGGTCTCGTTCCAGTCCAATTATTACCGTTACAATCTGCGCACCGGTCAGCGCGAGTTGATCACGAGCGGTGGCGGCGGCTCGGCTCCCGCGCTGTTCAGCAGCCGTACCGGCGAACTGCTTGTTCGTAACGAGGTTCAACCCTCAGAGGGGGGCGACTTTGAAATCCGGACGCTGATCAAGAACCAACAGACTGGTGAATTCGAGCATCATACGGCGCTCGATACCCAGATCGGCGACCGCTATACGCTCAATCTGGTCGGCTTCACCGATGACGGGCAGTTCGCGTACGTCATCACCAACCGTTTCTCTGATAAAGCGGCGGTGTATCTGTATGACCTCAGCACGCGTGAGTTCGACAGCGAAGCGCTGATGGCGCACCCCGACTTTGACGTGTCCAATATCGTGTTCGGCAATCAGCCGAGCAATTTTGGCGAAGTCATGGGCTTCACCTATCTGGGCCTGACGCCGACCACCTATTGGGTGGATGACCAGATGAACGCCATCCAGACCGGTCTTGAAGCGGCTTTCCCGGATCTGGAAGTCAGCATTATGGACTACTCGGATGGCTATGACATCGTGCTGTTCTCCACCGAGAGCCCAAGCAATCCGCCCACCTATTATCTCTTGCGCAACCAGTCTGAAGTTCAGCAGCTTGGCGCTTCGCGTCCCTGGATCGAGAGCGAAAACGTCGGCGAGCAAAGCTGGGTGTATTACGCGGCCCGTGACGGCCTTCAGATCCCGGCCATCCTCGACTTGCCTGCAGGTTGGGAAGAAGGCGATGCGCCGCTTCCCACCATCATCCACCCGCATGGCGGTCCCTGGGCGCGCGACTTCGGCGGTTGGGACGCGTCTGGCTGGGTGCCGTTCTTCACCTCGCGCGGCTATGCGGTTCTACGCCCGCAATATCGCGGTTCTGACAGTGTGGGTCGTGAGCTCTGGCTCGCGGGCGACAATGAGTGGGGCCAGGCCATGCAGGATGACAAGGATGACGGCGCAGCCTGGTTGGTCGAACAAGGCATTGCTGATCCCGATCGGATTGCGATCATGGGGTATTCCTATGGCGGCTTCGCCGCGATCGCTGCGGTTGTTCGTGAGAACAGCCCCTATCAGTGTGCGATCGCCGGCGCTGGCGTGAGCAATCTTTCGCGCATTCAGAACAACTGGAGCGAAAGCTTCATCCAGCGCGTTCTGCAAGGCCGGACGCTTGGCGGCATGGACCCGATGAACAACACCGACAAGGCCAATATTCCGATCCTGCTGTTCCATGGGGATCGGGATGTTCGCGTGCCGATGTTCCACTCTGTGGATTTCTACAATGCGGTGCGCAGTCAGGTGCCGGCGCAGTTGGTGCAGATCGAAGACATGCCTCACAGCCTGCCTTGGTATCCGCGCCATTTCCGCACCATGCTGAGCGCCATGGAAACCTATCTTGAAGAAGATTGTGGCCCTGGCGGTCTCTAATCTGACCTCAAGTCACGATAATAAAGAGCCCGCCCCGGAATGCCGGGGCGGGCTTCTTTGTGTCTCTAGGCTGCCGGTGGGGCTCAGGCCGCCGCCATCACCTTGGCGACTTCGTCCACGAGGTCCCGCAAGTGGAAGGGCTTGGAGAGCACTTTCGCCTGGTTCGGCGTCGCTTCGCCGGCATTGAGGGCCACGGCGGCGAAGCCGGTGATGAACATGATCTTCAGGCCGGTATCGATCTGAGCAGCGCGGCGCGCCAGCTCGATCCCGTCAACGCCGGGCATGACAATGTCCGTGAGCAGCAGCTCATAGGCGCCAGGGGCTTCCCCGAGCGCGTCCAGACCTTCCTCGCCATCGGCTACGGCGTCCACCTCATGACCGGCGCGATTGAGCGCCTTGGCCAGGAAGTCACGCATGGAATCGTCATCTTCTGCGAGCAGAATGCGGGCCATCGCCGCCCCCTTGTTTGTTGTCCACCGGTATCGACGCTAGCGTGAACTCGTAAAAGTCCGCTGAACGCATGAACCCGGATGCAGGTTTTTTCTCAGTGCATCGTATGTCTCATTGACCTGGCTCGCACAGCGATGACAATCACGAAATGACGTCCGTTGATGATTATACCATTGGCCCGATAGAGGATCCGGTGATTGTCCACGCACCGGAGGTGCGGACTTCGCCGTTCATCTTCGCTTCCCCTCATTCAGGGCGGCGATATGAAAAGGACTTCCTTGACCAGGCGAGCGCGCCGCTCTCGGTCTTGCGCCGGTCTGAGGACGCCTATGTCGATCGCTTGTTCGCTCATGTCCCGGCTCTCGGCGCCAGTTTTGTGGAAGCGATTTTCGCGCGGGCCTTCGTGGATCCCAACCGAGGACCCGACGAGCTTGATGCGCGCTTGTTTGACTGCGCGCCAGAGCAGGGGTTCAGTGCACCGAATGCGCGCACCTCAGCGGGACTGGGCGTGGTGCCGCGTCTGGCCGCAGACGGGCGATGTATTCATCCCGGCTTGATTGCCTATGCGGAAGGGCGCCGTCGGATAGACCGCTATTACCGCCCCTACCACCTTGCATTGAAAGCAGAAATTCATGCCGCCACTGAGCGGTTCGGCTATGCCGTGGTGATTGACTGCCATTCCATGCCGTCCTCCAGCGCCCGCGGTGCGGACATGGTTCTGGGGGACCGGTTCGGTGCGTCTTGCGGTCGAAACCTCGTTAATCATGCAGAATCGTATTTTAAAGAACTCGGGTTTACGGTAACCCGGAACCGTCCGTATGCAGGGGGGTATACGACCGAGCATTATGGGCGCCCCGTCAGCGGCGTTCATGTGATGCAACTGGAAATCAATCGCGGATTGTATTTGCGAGAGGTTGAAGTTCGGCCCTCTGCGCGTATGGAGAGCCTGAAGGAGCGCCTGATAAAATGGACTAAGTCCATGGTTTTTACAGAACACTCAGGTAGACTTGCAGCAGAGTGAAGTGTTTTGGAAAGCATATTTCAAACGTCTTGCCTCTGAAGAGTTTTGTGCTGTTGCGTTCACTTGCTACGCGAAGATGAGTGTGGCATATCTCAACAGTCATTGAAGTGTCGTGTTGCGGTGATGACGGGGGAGTCGCAACAGAAAGTTTGATCGAGGGTTTTCACAATGACCAATGCAATTGACCATCATGTGGGAAAGCGTATCCGTCGTCGCCGCCGTCTGCTGGGCCTGACGCAACAACAGCTCGCGCAGTCTGTCGGCATTCGCTTTCAGCAAATTCAGAAATATGAGAGCGGCGCCAACCGGGTGAGCGCATCGCGCTTGTTCGAGCTTGCAGAAGCGCTGGATGTTCCGGTTCAATATTTCTACGAAGGTCTGCAAGGCTCTGGCGAGTCTGCGGCTCCGGAAGGCGAGAACGTCGCTGCTGACGTGCTGTCGCAAAAGGAAACGCTGGATCTCGTTCGAGCATACTACAAGCTCAATGAGCGTCCGCGCCGTCGCCTGCTCGAGCTAGCGCGGTCCCTGGACCCTGATGCTCGTGGCGAGAGCGCTGCCTGATCTCAGGTCTGTGTAAACTGAGAGACTGATGCCTGATCTGGATATGGACGCAGAGCTGGCGGTTGCTGCTCGACTGGCGGACGCCGCTCGTCCTATAGCTCTGAAACATTTCCGGACCAGGCTGAGCGTCGACGCCAAGCCTGCATCTGAATTTGATCCCGTCACCGAAGCGGACCGGGCGATCGAAGCGCAAATGCGCGCCTTGCTGGCTCAATGGCGTCCTGAAGACGGCGTGCTGGGCGAGGAGCAGGCTGAAACTCCGAGCCGTTCAGGTCATACTTGGGTTCTGGATCCGATTGACGGCACGCGCGCTTTCATAGCGGGCCTGCCGACCTGGTGCGTGCTCATTGCACTATACGGCCCCGACGGCCCGCTGCTCTCTATCATTGATCAACCGTTTACGGGGGAGCGTTTCAGCGGCGTGTCTGGTCGCGGCGCGTGGATTGACCATGCGAGCGGACGCGAGCCTCTGAAGACCCGCGACTCCGTGCTGCGCGTCGAAGACGCCATCGTGTCCACCACCGATCCGGGCCTGTTTACCGGCGCCGAAGCTGACGCGTTCGCCCAGATCGCGCAAAGCGCGAAGGTTCGGCGTTTCGGGTTGGACGCCTACGGATATGCAGCGTTGGCGTTGGGCGGTGTGGATCTGGTCATTGAAAGCGGGCTGAAGCCTTGGGATGTGGGCGCTCTCATACCCGTGGTCAGCGGGGCGGGCGGCGTCATCACCAATTGGCGCGGCGGACCGGCTCATGAAGGCGGCCAGCTGATCGCTGCCGCCAATCGGGCTTTGCACGCCCAGGCGCTCGAGCAGCTTGCGGGCGCAGCGCTCTGATCCGTTAAAGAAAACGCCGACCCGGATTGATCCGGGCCGGCGCTGTGTCAGGCTTACTCGCCCGCATCACCTTCAGGCTTGAAGAACAACAGGGTCATGCGATCCGATTCACCGATTGCGTCATAGGGCGCGCGGTCAAATTCAGGGTCCGCAGGCTCGCCAAAGGCGGATGAACGCGAAACCGGCGGCAGGGTCCATACTCCAAACGGATGGTCCGCCGTGTCCATGGAATTGGCGTTGACTTCGCTACTGTGGATCAGTTCAAAGCCCGCTTCCTCGGCCATGGAGATGACGAGGTCTTCTTGTACATAGCCGGTGCTGGCGCGGGGGTCCTGGACACGGTCTGCCGGCAGACGGTGCTGCACCAGACCCAGAATGCCGCCCGGGGCGAGCACGTCATAAAAGTCGCTGAAGGCTTTTTCCGCCGCGCCGCGGCCCATCCAGGAATGAGTGTTGCGGAAGGTCACGATGGCGTCGACTGAGCCAGGCTCGCCCAGCGGGCCGCTTTCGCCGTCGAAGGTGGCGAGCTCAACATCGCCGAACCGCGGATCGTCGAACTTTTCCACGAAGCGCGCCTGAAAGGCGACGGCGCGTTCATTGTCGGCCGGAATGTCGGGCCAGACAGCGATGTACTGGCCGCCATTGGCTGTGATCCAGGGCGCCAGAATGTCAGTGTACCAGCCGCCGCCAGGCCAGATTTCCATCACGCGCCAGGACGGATCAATACCGAAAAATTCCAGCGTTTCCATCGGATGGCGATAGGGGTCACGCGCCTGGTCTTCCTCGCTGCGCCACTCGCCGCTCATCGCCCAGGCCAGGGTGCCGGCTTCGGGCCGGTTTTCCTCCATCATCGCCGCTTCGTCGGCGGCCATGTCATCTTCGGTCAACGCGGTTTCGCCGCCATCAGCCATTTCGGCGGATGGCTCAGACGCGGTCATATCGTCCTCAGCGGGAGGCGCGCCGCACGCCGTCAGGAAGGCGAGGGCGGAAGCAGCGGATAGTAGGGCGGTCAGACGTGTCATGGGCTCACTCCGGATTGTCCATAATTGAGCTGATCATAATGGGATAACGATGCGCGCCACAATGGCGCTCGCGCGCCTCAGGACGCCAGTTTGAAAAAAATGCTTTCCCCCTCTTGCGAGGCCTGATCCGCTTTCCCAATTCTCTTAGGGTAAGGCCGCCAAACGGGGCTTTACGGATTGCCGGACAGGCCGCGCTGCAACAGGCGGGCGGTTTGGATGGCGGACCTTGAAACATACACAGCCCTTGCGAGGGCCCGATCGCTTCCAAGGAGGATCGACACCATGCGTACCACTGATTTCACCCCGCTTTACCGTACGATTGTCGGATTTGACCGTCTGGCCAACATGATCGACAACGCGGCCAAGCTGGAGCCTTCGGGCGGCTACCCGCCTTACAATATCGAGCAGCTGTCCGAGCATGAATACCGGATCGAGCTGGCCGTCGCCGGCTTCGGTGAAGACGATCTGGATCTTCAGGTTCAGGAAAACGTATTGACCGTTTCCGGCAAACGCATCCCGGCTGAGGATGCGGAAGATCGCAATTATCTGCATCGCGGCATCGCGGAGCGTTCATTCGAGCGCCGCTTCCACTTGGCGGACCATGTCCAGGTGCGGGATGCTTCGCTTGCGAACGGTTTGCTGTCCATCCGTCTGGAGCGGGAGATTCCCGAGGCCAAGAAGCCTCGCCGGATCGCCGTGAACGGCAAGACGGATGCGAAACTCATCTCGGCGAACAAGGCGGACGCCGCCTAGCCGAGACAAGGCCCGGTCGGACGGACGTGCGTCGTCCCTCCCCCCGATTGTCGGCGTCTGGCTGATCGGGCCGCACTTTCTTTGACGACCTTCCCCTGATTTAGACTTTGGCGGCGCTTCATTCTCAAGACGAAGCGCCGCTTTTTTATGTCAGAGAATTTCGTCCTTCAGGGCGGCGACGGCGTCACGCCACACTTTCGCACTGCTGTCAGAGGGCATGCGCCAGTCTCCGCGCGGGCTGAGGGCGCCGGCCGAGGTCAGCTTGGGGCCGTTGGGAACCGCAGAGCGCTTGAACTGGCTGGTCCCGAAAAAGCGCCGCGCGAACTCACCCAGCCAATGCAGGATCGTCGCCCGGTCAAAGGCGCGCTTGTCCGCCGCGCTCACATGGGGCGGCCAGTGGCCGGTCTCCGCGTCGCTCCAGGCGGCTTCCGCCAGAAAGGCGATTTTGGCGGGGCTGAAGCCGTGACGCACCACATAGTGCAGGAAGAAATCATTGAGCGGGTAGGGGCCGATGGCGTCTTCCGTGCTCTGGATGGCGCCGTCTTCGCCGGCCGGGATCAGCTCGGGCGAGATTTCAGTGTTCAGAACATCCAGCAGCGCTTTTGAAACCGCCGCGCCATATTCCTCGCGCCGGGCGGCCCATCCGATCAGATGCTGGATCAGGGTTTTCGCCACGCCGCCATTCACATTGTAATGGCTCATATGGTCGCCGACGCCATAGGTGCACCACCCCAGAGCCAGCTCGGACAAATCGCCTGTGCCGATGACCAGCCCGCCTTCATGATTGGCCATTCGGAACAGATAATCGGTGCGCAAGCCCGCCTGCACGTTTTCAAAGGTGATGTCGTACTGATTGGCGCCGTCTGAATAGGGATGATCGAGATCGGCCAGCATGCGTTCAGCCGCGGGTTTGATGTCGATCTCGCGATGGGTGGCGCCCAGGCCCTCAATCAGCGCCAGGGCGTTTGATCGCGTCCCCGCCGACGTGGCGAAACCGGGCAGGGTGACGGCGAGTATGCCGGAGCGGTCGAGCCCCAGCCTGTCAAAGGCGCGGGCGGTGACGATCAGCGCTTGCGTTGAATCAAGCCCGCCCGACACGCCTATCACGGCGGTCTTGATGCCGGTCGCCTTCAGGCGCTGGACCAGTCCCTGAACCTGGATGTTATAGGCCTCATAGCAATCCTCATCGAGCCGGGCGGCGTCGTTCGGCACGAAGGGAAAGCGCGCGACTTCCCGCTGTAGCGGGATGTCGGCCTGAAGGTCTGGGTCTAGCGAAAAGCCGATGCGCGAAAATCTGCGCAACTCGTCTGCATGACGGGCGCAGGCGTCACGCCAGGTGGATAGGCGCGCCCGCTCAGAGGTGATGCGGTCAAGGTCGATATCGGCGAAAAGCGTGGCCGGCGCATCGTTGAGGAAGCGCTCGCCCTCGGCGATGAGATCGCCTTGCTGGTAGGCCAGAAGCTGGCCGTCCCAGGCCAGATCCGTGGTGGATTCGCCGGTTCCGGCGGCCGAGAAGATATAGGCGCCCTGGGTGCGGCGAGACTGGGCGTCGCACAGGGCGGCGCGTTCACGGGCCTTGCCGATGGTGGCGTTTGAGGCGGAGAGGTTCACCATGACGGTCGCGCCCGCCAGCGCCCCATACAGGCTGGGCGGAATGGGCGACCAGAAATCCTCGCAAATCTCCGCATGGACCACGAGGCCCGGCGCGTCCAGCGCTTCAAACAACAAATCGGTTCCGAACGGCGCCACATGATCGCCGACCGAAATGGTGTCCTCGATCACGCTCGAGGAGTCAGCGAACCAGCGCTTTTCATAAAACTCGCGATAATTGGGCAGATAACTTTTGGGCACGACGCCCAGAAGCTGGCCGTTCTGCACCGCGAGCGCGCAGTTAAACAACTGCCCGGCGCTGCGCAGGGCGCAGCCGAAAAAGATGAGCGGGCGCAGACCTTCACTGGCTTCGATGATCCGGGCGGCGGCGGCTTCTGAGGCGTCCAGAAGCGCGTTCTGGTGATGAAGGTCATCCACCGAGTACCCGGTCAGCCCCAGTTCGGGAAACAGCGCCACGGCGGCGTGACGCTCATGGGCGGTGCGCACCAGCCCGATCAGGGTCTCGGCGTTGCGCAGGGGATCGGCCAGATGCACTTCGGGCGCAAAGGCTGAAATCCGGGCGAAGCCATGGCGATAGATATTCGTGAAAGCGGTCATCAGGTCACCAGTCAGAGGGGCGCGCGCCCCTTATGCTCAGGATGAGTATTTATCGGCTGACGGGGGAAACGTCCACTCAGGCGGCGTTGATGTCGATCGCGTCCGTCAGGTCTTCGACCGTTTTGGTGAAGTTCGCGCCCAGTTTTGCGCCGGTGAACAGGGCGCGCGTGAACACGGCCTTGCGGGCGTCTGCGCCATGAAGGCGAGCAAAGGACATGTCCGCGCCTTCAGCGTTCAGATGATGCAAATCGGCGCCGGACAGATCCGCGTAGCGCAGGCAGGCCTCGGCGATAGAGGCGGCCAGAAGCCGGTCATTGGGCAGGACGAGCGGGCCCAGTTGCACTTCGCGCAAATCGGCGTTGTTGAGCTTGGCGCCTTTCAGGTCGGCGCCGCGCAGGTCCGCGCCGCGCAGCGAGGCCATACGCAGATCCGCGCCAGAGAGTTTCGCGCCCTGCAGCTCCACGCCCTCCATGTCGAGGCCGTAGAGAATGGCGTTGCGCGCCTGGAGCGCGGTGAGGTTCCGGCCAGCCAGAGATTTCAGGCCGCGCAAATCCTTGTCGTTAAACGTGGAGGGCTCTCCCTCCGCGCCGCCGGTTTCGCACCATCTTGCGTGACGGTCGAGCGCCTTGGCCGTCTCCCCGCCCGGATCGGCGATTTCAGGCGGCGGCGCGTCGCGCAAGGCGCCTTCCATATTGGCGCGCTGGAACTGGGCCATGTCCGTCTTCGCGCCGATCAGTACGCAATCACGCATGTCCGCATCGCTGAGATCGGCGCCATACAGATCGGCGCCTTGCAGATTGGCGCCGGGGAAGCGCGAACCGCGCAGATTGGCGCGGGTCAGGCGCGCGCCGATCAGAACGGCGTCGGTGAAGTCAGACGACTGAGCGACGGCGCCAGTCATCTTGGTCTGCGACAGGTTTGCGCCCTTGAAGCGCGCTTCACTGGCTTCGCCGGGGCGCTGTTCATGGGTGATGACGGCGAGACCTTTTTCGCGATCCACCTGGGCGATGGCGCCTTCGCGCAGATCGGCCTGGCTGAGATCGGCGCCGGTCAGGTCCGCGCCGCGCAGGATCACGCCGCGCATATCCGCCCGGTGCAGCACGGCGCCCGACAGGTTCGCCTGGCGCATATCTGCGGCGAAAATGGTCGCGCGGGTCAGGTTGGCGCCGGAGAAATTGGTGCCTTCCAGAATGGCGCCGGACAGATCAGCGTCGGCGAGATTGCGTCCGGACAGATCCAGGCCTTTGAGAATCTTGTAGGAGAAGTTCGCCCGTGCGCCGCCCATGCGCCCGTTCATCAAGAACTCGTGCTTGCGACAGGCGTCATCAACCTCAAGCTGGCTCATGGGCTGATACTGGATGGGCTTGCCGATCATCTGCGGTCCGTTGCGGGTACGGGCGCACGCGCCCAGAGAGGCGTAGTGTGGACGCAGTCCTCTTAACGCTATCTTGTCGCAAAGCGCGCCGTGGACGTTTTTACACCTGCCGGATCCGCGTTAGGCCGGCTTTGCCGAAGCGATCCAGCGCCATATCGACGCTTTCGCCCGGCTCAAGGCTCAGATCTGCGTCGAAAAGCGCGGGCCGCAAATCGCGCGCCAGCAAGGGCCGTCCCGTCTTCAGCCTGTGAAAGAATCCGGCGTTCATCGCCAGAGCCTGCGCTTCCCGCACGCCCTCCAGAACGTCTATGCCCGCGTCTTCCAGCATGGCGACGCCCCGCCCCGCCACATGCTCGAACGGGTCGCGGCAGGCGATGATCACTTCGGCGGGACGCGCCTTGATCAGGGCTTCGGCGCAAGGCGGCGTCTGGCCGTAATGGGCGCAGGGCTCCAGCGTGACGTAAACGCTCGCGTCTTGCGCGGCGTCACCCGCCTGCGCCAGCGCCTGGGGTTCGGCATGGGGGCGACCGCCCGGTGCGGTGGCGGCGGCGCCGATAATCCGGCCTTGCTTGACGATGACGCAGCCGACGGACGGGTTCGGCGCTGTGGCGCCCAGCCGGGCATAGGCCAGCGCCAGCGCGACATCCATGTAGCGCAAATCCTCGACGCTGACCGGGCGCGCGCTCATCCGGTCTTAATCCGCAAAACTCAGGGGCTGGGCGCGGTCTTCATCAAGATAGCGTGCGGATGTCGGCTTGAGGCCGTCCAGCTCGACCATCAGCGGGTTGCCCGTGGGCACCTCGACCTTGACGATGTCGTCGGCGGAGACGTCAAACAGCATCTTGATCAGCGCGCGCAGGGAGTTGCCGTGCGCAGAGATCAGGATGTCTTCGCCCGCTTTGATCTTTGGCGCGATCGTGTTGTGGAAATAGGGCGCGACCCGGTCGAGGGTCAGCTTCAGGCTCTCCGTGCCGGGCAGCAGCGCCGGATCGAGCTTGGCGTACCGATCATCAAAGCGCGGATGACGCTTATCATCTCCATCCAGCGCGGGCGGCGGGATATCATAGGAGCGCCGCCAGATCTTCACCTGCTCTTCGCCGTGCTTGGCGGCGGTCTCCGCCTTGTTCAGGCCCGTCAACGCGCCGTAATGGCGTTCGTTCAGGAGCCAGGTTTTCTCGACAGGAACCCAGACCCGGTCGACACCCTCGAGGGAGAACCACAAAGTCCGGATGGCGCGCTTGAGCACCGAGGTGCAAGCAAAGTCAGGTTTGAAACCGGCGTCAGCCAGCAGCTGACCGCCGCGCTTGGCCTGTTTGACGCCTTCGTCGGTGAGGTCCACATCCACCCAGCCTGTAAACCGGTTTTCCAGATTCCAGACGCTCTGGCCGTGACGGGTGAGGACAAGACGGGTCATGATGGCGTTCCTTTGACGGACAGACTGTTGTGGCGCGCGGTTTACCCCTTTTACCGCCTGTCCGTCGAGCCCATCTGCAGACGCATCCGCGTCTAGCCTGTTTGCGCCCGGCTTGGTACAGGAGGCGCCCAGACGCCCCAGACCCGGATTTGTGCCGGGCCAGCCCGAGAGATTGGACCATGACGCCGTCCGCAACCGCTCTGCAAACCGCCCCGATCCTGGAGGCCATGCGCCGCACCCTGAGCCTTGAACAGGACGGCCTGGCGCAACTGAGCGCCGCGCTGGACGACGTCAGCGTCGAGGCTGTGCGCGTGATCAGCGGGCTCAAGGGGCGCTTGATCTGCGCAGGGGTCGGCAAGTCGGGCCATGTGGCGCGCAAGATCGCCGCCACGCTCGCCTCCACCGGCACCCCGGCCTCTTACGTGCACCCGGCTGAAGCCAGCCATGGCGATCTGGGCATGATCACGGCGGATGACGCGGTGCTGGCGCTGTCAAATTCCGGCGAAACCAAAGAGCTGGGTGATCTGATCGCT
This sequence comes from Oceanicaulis sp. UBA2681, assembly GCF_002354675.1. NCBI lineage: Bacteria > Pseudomonadati > Pseudomonadota > Alphaproteobacteria > Maricaulales > Maricaulaceae > Oceanicaulis > Oceanicaulis sp. UBA2681. The sequence goes on from NZ_DEMB01000001.1 coordinate 75,508, forward strand.
TATTGCCGCCGGTTCGGCGTGCCGCTGATCGGCATGACAGCGGGCGCGGAGTCTACTCTGGCCAAGGGGTCTGACGTGGTGTTGCTGTGTCCCAAGGCGCCGGAAGCGTGCGGAGAGACCCGGGCGCCCACGACCTCGACCACGATGATGATGGCGTTCGGCGACGCTCTGGCGGTGGCCTTGATCGAGGCGCGGGGCTTCACCGCGAGCGATTTCGCTCGGTTTCATCCCGGCGGCGCGCTGGGCTCTGCGCTGGCGCGCGTGGATGAGTTGATGCACGCCGGCGACGCCATACCGCTCGCGCCCGAGCTTGCCAGCATGGGCGACGCCCTGATCGTGATGAGCGAGAAAGGGTTCGGCTGTATCGGCGTCACCGATGGCGACGGCAAGCTGTCCGGCATCGTCACTGATGGTGATTTGCGCCGCAAGATGGGCCCGGACCTGATCGAGCAATCGGTGAAAAGCGTGATGACGGCCAGCCCGGTCACCACCAAACCCGGTGCGCTGGCGTCCGACGCCCTGCGGATCATGACGGCGGGGAACCGCAAGATCACGCAGCTCTTTGTGTGCGACGATCAGGGCAAGCCTGTGGGCTTGTTGCATATCCACGATCTTCTGCGCGCCGGCGTCAGCTAGGCGCGGCGATACAGCCCTTTGCCTCCGGCCCAAACGCGTTTTATGACACCGCACACCGTTCAGCCTTCAGCATGACAGGGCATCTCCATGACCAAGACGGCGACCTCTCCCTTGCGCGCAGGTGTTATCGGCGCGGGTGTTTTTGGCGGCTATCACGCTGGCAAATATGTCGAGAACCCTGACACCACGCTGACGGCGATCTTTGATCCGGACGCGGAGCGGGCGCAGGCGCTGGCGGATACGCATGACGCAACGCCGTATTCCGATCTCGACGCCTTCTTGCAGGCTGTGGACGTGGTCACCATAGCCAGCCCGGGCGTCACCCATGCCGAGATGGGCGCCAAAGCGCTCATGGCGGGCAAGCCGGTGCTGATTGAAAAACCGCTCGCCGTCACCGGTGAGCAGGCGGACCGTCTGGTCGCGCTCGCGGCTGAACATGATCTGGTCCTGACCTGCGGGCACCAGGAACGCCTGGTCTTTGACGTGATGGGGCTGACGGCGATCCAGACGCCGCCCAAGCGCATCACCGCCTGGCGCGAAGGGCCGTGGAGCGGGCGCAGCACCGACATTTCGGTGACGTTTGATCTGATGGTGCATGACCTGGACCTCGCCCTGACCCTGATCGGCCAGTCAGAGGCCGAAACACTGAGTGTTGAGGGCAAGACAGAGCGCAGCGACAGTCTGGACGAGGTCAGCATCGAGGCGCGCTTTGAGAACGGCGCCGCGCTTGACCTCAAGGCCAGCCGCATCGCCGATGACCGTCGCCGCGGCATGGTGGTGGAGTATGACAGCGGCGTCATCGAGATCGATTTCGTGGCGCGCACCTTCAACAACACCACCGGGTTTGACCTCAATCCCGATTACATGGACACGCCCGAAGGCCGCGACCCGCTGGGCGCGAATGTGGCGCGTTTTGTCGATGCCGTACTGGGGCGGGCGGACGGTCCTGCCGCGCCCGGTGAAGCGGGCGCCGCCGCCGTGCGGTTCGCTGAGCGTATAGACGCGATGGCGGCGCAGTAGACGTCACACTTGTTTGCTAATTCCGTACGCGGCAGAGTTGAAATGAACGTGGGCGCGCCGCAGGCCGCGCCGGCAAAGGGGATGAGAATGCGCACCGATCTTCAGCCGAACACCTGGGATTATGAAACCGAGGCGTTCGTGACGCCGACCGGCTTTCGGGAGTATGA
>NZ_DEMB01000001.1:77449-87527 GCF_002354675.1 Oceanicaulis sp. UBA2681
GCGCGCTGGTGGTTCGGCCATCCGGGCTCTGACAAGCCGCCCCAGATCAATCTCTATGGCATACAGGCGCTTGGGCTGGGCCTCGGAACGCTGATCCATGAACTGGGCAAGGAGCCCAAGATCGTCACCGGTCATGACTTCCGCAGCTATTCGCTCAGCGTCAAGCAAGCGCTGGAAGTGGGCCTGATGCAGGCGGGCATTGAAGTGCACGACATTGGCCTGGCTTTGTCGCCGACCGCCTATTTCGCGCAATTTCATCTTGATATTGAATCGGTGGCGATGGTCACCGCCAGCCATAACTCAAACGGTTGGACCGGGGTGAAGATGGGCGTCGAGCGTCCGCTGACCTTCGGCCCCAAGGAGATGAGTCGTCTGAAGGAAATCGTCCTGAATGATGAGGGCGTGGCGCGGCCGGGCGGCGGATATGTGCGCGAAATGGGCGTGGCGGACGCCTATAAGGCCGAGCTGTCAGACAGTCTGTCGCTGAAGCGCAAGATCAAGGCCGTGGTCGCTTGCGGCAATGGCACGGCGGGCGCGTTTGCGCCGCAAGTGCTTGAGGCCATGGGCGTCGAGGTCATCGCCATGGATTGCGAGCTCGATCACACCTTCCCCAAATACAACCCCAACCCTGAAGACATGAAAATGCTGCACGCCATGTCCGCCAAGGTGAAGGAGACCGGGGCTGATATCGGTCTCGCCTTTGACGGCGATGGTGATCGCTGCGGCGTGGTGGACAATACCGGCGAGGAAATCTTCGCCGACAAGGTGGGCCTGATGCTCGCCCGCGATCTGTCCGAGCGCCACAAGGGCGCGAAATTCGTGGTCGACGTCAAATCCACCGGCCTGTTCGCCATCGACCCGGTGCTCAAGGCCAATGGCTGCGAGACCGAGTACTGGAAGACCGGCCATTCCTATATCAAGCGCCGCGCCAATGAGCTGGGCGCGCTGGCGGGCTTTGAAAAGTCGGGCCATTTCTTCCTGCAGCCGCCAGTGGGTCGCGGCTATGACGACGGCATTGTCGCCGCGCGCTGCATTCTGGAAATGCTGGAACGCAATCCCGGCAAGACGGTCGCGGATCTGAAGAACGATCTGCCCGTCAGCTATGGCTCGCCGACCATGTCGCCAGCGTGCTCGGATGAAGAGAAGTATGGCGTCGTTGACCGCATCGTGGCGGCTTTCCAGAAACGGCATGCCGACGGCGTACAGCTGGCGGGCCGCACCATTATCGATGTGAACACCGTCAATGGCGTGCGCTTCACGCTCGAGGGCGGAGCCTGGGGGCTGGTGCGCGCCAGCTCCAATACGCCCAACCTTGTGATTGTGGTGGAAAGCCCAGACAGCAAGGACGATGTGAAAGCGATCTTCGCCGCCATCAAGGACGAGCTGGCGAACCATCCCGAGATCGGCGCGTTCGATCAGGAGCTGTAAGAGCGGTCTGCAGCCTGTTTTTTTGAGTTGTCACATTCTGGCCGGAATGGCCTATCACAGACGCCTTTTAGATCTCGACTGTCCCAAGGAGACCCCCCATGCGCGTAGCAATGATCGGCACCGGATATGTGGGGCTAGTGTCCGGAGCCTGTTTCGCAGACTTTGGTCACCATGTGACCTGCATCGACAAGAATGCGGACAAGATCGAACAGCTGCGCTCTGGCGGCGTGCCGATTTACGAGCCGGGGCTGGACCTGCTGATCGAGCGCAATGTGCGCGAGGGGCGTCTGGATTTTGAAACCGACCTGACCGAAGCGGTGAAGGCGGCGGATGTGGTGTTCATCGCTGTGGGGACGCCTTCGCGTCGCGGCGACGGTCATGCGGACCTAAGCTATGTCTATGCGGCCGCAGAAGAAATCGCTCAGGCCATGGATGGCTTCACGGTCGTTGTGACCAAGTCCACCGTGCCGGTCGGCACCGGCGACGAGGTGGAGGCGGTGATCCGCAAGACGCGGCCTGACGCGCAATTCGCTGTGGTGTCGAACCCTGAATTTCTGCGCGAAGGCGCGGCGATCGAAGACTTCAAACGCCCGGACCGTGTGGTTGTGGGGGTTGAGGACGACAAGGCGCGCGAAGTGATGCGCGAGCTCTACCGGCCTCTGTTCCTGAATGAGACGCCGATCGTATTCACCGCGCGCCGGACCTCGGAGCTGATCAAGTACGCCGCGAACGCCTTCCTGGCGATGAAGATCACCTTCATCAACGAGATGGCGGATCTGTGCGAGGCCGTCAGCGCGGATGTGCAGCAAGTGGCCAAGGGCATCGGGCTCGATAACCGCATTGGCGGCAAATTCCTGCACGCCGGTCCCGGCTATGGCGGGTCATGCTTTCCCAAGGATACGCTGGCGCTGACGCGCACGGCCCAGGAATATGACAGCCCGGTGCGTCTGGTGGAGACGGTGGTCGAGATCAATGACGCGCGCAAGGCGGCGATGGCGGACAAGGTCATCAAGGCGTGCGATGGCGATGTCGCTGGCAAGACCGTGGCGGTGCTGGGCCTGACCTTCAAGCCGAATACGGATGACATGCGCGACGCGCCGAGCCTCGACATCATTCCGGCGCTTCAGAAAGCCGGCGCGAAGATCAAGGCCTATGACCCGGCCGGCGCGCTGGAAGCGGAAAAACTACTGAGTGATGTGGAGATGACCACAGGCGCGTATCTGTGTGCGGAAGACGCTGACGTGATGGTGATCATCACTGAATGGAACGAGTTCCGGGCGCTGGATCTTGACCGGGTCCGCGAGTGCATGAAGGGCTCAGTCCTGGTTGATCTGCGCAATATCTATGATCCCGCAGACATGACTGAACGCGGCTTCAAATATGTCAGCATCGGACGATAGCCACAGACCCGCCTGAAACCTGTCGCAGTAATTGTTGAAGCCTTTCGTGCGATTACGGCATGTCTTTCGCTAGTCAGGGTCCAGCGCTCTGACTATCGAGGACAAGCGCGAACAGTTTGAGCTCAGGAGCAGTCTATGTGCGGTATTGTCGGCATTGTCGGTTCGACCCAGGTCACTGAACGTCTCGTGGACGGGCTGCGGCGGCTCGAATACCGCGGATATGATTCAGCCGGCGTCGCTGTCATCACCCCTCAGGGCGTGCTTGAGCGTCGCCGGGCGCCCGGCAAGATCGCCGGTCTGGATCAGGCGATCGCAAGCGCGCCGACCGATGGCGTCATCGGCATCGGTCATACCCGCTGGGCCACTCATGGCGCGCCGACATTGGAGAATGCGCATCCGCACGCCTCGGGGCCGGTGGCGATTGTTCATAACGGCATCATCGAGAACTTTCAGGATTTGCGCGGGGAATTGAAGACTGAAGGTTTTGACTGCGTCACACCGACCGATTCCGAAGTGATCGCGCATCTGATCGCATCAGGCCTCAAACAGGGCCTCGACATGGCCGCGGCCTTCAATGCGGCGGTGGATCGCTTGCGCGGCGCCTATGCGCTGGCGGCGCTGAATGTGGACGAGCCGAGCGCGCTCTATGTGGCGCGGTCGGGCTGTCCGCTGGTGGTGGGGCTGGGCGAAAGCGAAGGCTATGTGGGCTCGGATTCCCTTGCGCTCGCGGGCTGGACCAACAAGGTGATCTATCTTGAAGAGGGCGACCGCGCGGTTGTGACCGCCGATGACGTGCGCATCCTCGACGCGGAGAAGCGCCCCGCTAATCGCGAAGTGCATGTTTCTCGCGCCGTGGCCGGGTTCGCCGACAAGGGCGAGTATCGCCACTTCATGGAAAAGGAAATCCATGAACAGCCCGACGCCATCGCCCATACCCTGTCGCGCTATGTCGATGTGGATGCCGGGCGGTTCAACACGGGTGAGCTGCTGGACTGGGCCGATATCAATCGCTTGCTGAGCACGGCGTGCGGCACGGCGTATTACGCCGGCGCCATCGGCAAACACTGGTTTGAAGCTCACGCCCGATTGGCGGTCGAGATCGACGTGGCGTCGGAGTTTCGCTATCGCGATCCGGTGATCGGCCCCAGGGACGCTGCGTTGTTTATCTCGCAATCGGGTGAAACCGCCGACACCTTGGCCGCGCTGAGGTACTGCAAGGCGGCGGGGGCGAAGACGCTGGCGGTGGTGAATGTCGCTGAGTCTTCCATTGCGCGGGAAGCGGACGCGATCGCTCAGACCCAGGCCGGCCCTGAAATCGGTGTGGCGTCCACCAAGGCTTTTACCGCGCAATTGACCGCACTGGCGTGCCTCGCCATCGGGGCAGGCCGGGCGCGGGGTGTTTTGACCGACGCGGACGAAGCGCGTTTTGTCACAGAGCTTCTTGAAGCGCCGCGTTTGATCAACGCCGCGCTGGCGGTGGAGCCGCAGATCGAGGTGATCGCCCATCGCCTGACCCAAGTGCGCGACGTGCTCTATCTGGGACGCGGAGTCTACCACCCGCTGGCTATGGAAGGCGCGCTGAAGCTCAAGGAAATCAGCTATATTCATGCCGAAGGCTATGCCGCCGGCGAGCTCAAGCATGGCCCGATCGCGCTGATTGAAGAGGGGACGCCGGTTGTGGTGGCCGCCCCCTACGACGCCTTGTTTGAGAAGACGCTGTCCAACATGCAGGAAGTCGCTGCTCGCGGCGCCGAGGTCATTCTGATCACGGACGACAAAGGCGCGTCGCTTGCGGGCGACGCCGCCGCCCATGTGGTGACCATGCCCGATTGCCCCGATTTCATCCGCCCCATCGTCGCGGCGGCGCCCATCCAGCTGCTCGCCTATCACACGGCGTCGCTGAAGGGCACGGATGTGGACCAGCCGAGAAATCTGGCGAAGTCCGTGACGGTTGAATAAACCGGCTCGCGCAGACATTGCGGCGGGGCGGCCCACAAGCTATCAACCACGCAGAACACGCTAGGGGGTGAGTATGTCGCGGGCCGTTCGCAAAGCTGTAATTCCGGTCGCCGGGTTCGGGACGCGTGTCCTGCCCGCCACCAAAGTCATCCCCAAAGAGTTGCTGCCGGTCTATGACCGTCCGGCTTTGCAATATGTGGTCGATGAGGCCATCGCCGCCGGGATCGAGCATTTCATCTTCATCACCGGGCGCAACAAGGGCGCGATCGAAGACTATTTCGATCACGCCTTCGAGCTGGAAGCGGCGCTGGCGCAAAAGAACAAGACCGCGCTGTTAGACACCCTTGATGCGCTGCGCCCTGAAGCCGGCGCGTGCAGTTTTGTACGTCAGCAGGCCCCCAAAGGCCTGGGACACGCCATCTGGTGCGCGCGCGATCTGGTAGGTGATGATCCGTTCGCGGTGATGCTGCCCGACATGATCATGGATGGCGCCAAGCCGTGTCTGAAGGGCATGGTCGACGCTTATGCCGACACGGGCGGCAATATGGTCTCCGTCGAGGCGGTGCCGCACGAGGACGTTTCAAAATACGGCGTGATCGAACCCGGTGAGGACAAGGGCGTGCTTCTGGAGATGACCGGCATGGTGGAAAAGCCGCCCGTCGATCAGGCGCCGTCCAATCTGATGCTGTCGGGCCGTTATATCCTCGAGCCGCAGATCATGGACCTGCTGGGCGCTCAGGCGCCGGGCGCGGGCGGCGAAATCCAGCTGACGGATTCCATGGTCACGCTTTTGAAGAGCCGCCCCTTCCACGCCTACAAGTTTGACGGGGTCACCTATGACACCGGCTCGCCCCAGGGCTATCTCGAAGCGTTCGCAGCGATGGCGCTGAAGGCCGACGAAACCGCCAGCACCGCGCTGCTGTCGGGTCTTCTGAACGGTGAGCGCCGCGTCTAGCGCGCCGCTTGCCGGATCGCTTCGGCCAGATCTTCAGCCACGGAGGTGACCAGCTGGTCGTCGTCGCCCTGGGTCATCACCCGGATCAGCGGCTCTGTGCCTGATTTGCGCAAGACCAGACGGCCTTGATTGCCCAGTCGGGCTTCGGCGTCGGCTTGCGCCTTCTGCACGCTTTCAAGCTCCAGCGGCGAAGCGCCCTGATAGCGCACATTGATCAGGATCTGCGGGGCCGGCTCGAACAGATGGCAGATTTCGCTCGCGGGTTTCTGGGCGCGGACGCAGCTCGCCAGAACCTGCAGCGCGGCGATCAGCCCGTCGCCGGTGGTGGCGTGATCGAGCAAGACCACATGGCCAGACTGCTCGCCGCCCACATTATAGCCGCCGCTGCGCATGGCTTCGACGACATGGCGGTCGCCCACCTGGGTTCTGATAAGCTTGAGGTTTTCTGACGTCAGGTAGCGCTCGAGACCGAAATTGCTCATCACCGTGGTCACCACGCCATCGCCGCGCAGCTGACCAGTATCATACTGGTCCTTGCCGATGCGGGCGATGATCTGGTCGCCGTCGATCAGATGGCCTTTCTCGTCACACAAAATGGCGCGGTCTGCATCCCCGTCGAGGGCGATGCCGATATCCGCGCCCAGCTCGCGCACGGACTTGATCATGGCGTCTGGCGCGGTGGAGCCGCACTCGCGATTGATATTGGTGCCGTTGGGCGACACCCCGATCGGATGAACGTCCGCGCCCAGCTCCCACAGGGCGATGGGCGCGGTCTTGTAGCCGCCGCCATTGGCGCAATCGACGACCACCTTGATGCCCGCCAGCGACAGCTCGCGCGGGAAGCTCGCCTTGGCGCCCTCGATATAGCGGCCATAGGCGTCTTTGTAGTGATCAAGCTTGCCGATCTTCTCGCCGTCCACAGACGAGGCGTCAGGATCCTGCTCGATCAGGCGTTCGATCTCCAGCTCGCTATCGTCCGCCAGCTTGAAGCCGTCGGGGCCGAACAGCTTGATGCCGTTATCGGTGTAGGGGTTGTGGGACGCGGTGATCATGATGCCGAGATCGGCGCGCATGGAGCGCGTCAACAGGCCGATGGCGGGGGTTGGGCATGGACCGATCAGGCGCACATCCATGCCGGCTGCGGTCAGCCCGCCCACCATGGCGTGTTCGATCATATATCCCGACAGACGCGTGTCCTTGCCGATGACGACCATATGCCGCCGTTCGCCCTGCCGGACGAAAGAGCCGATGGCCCGGCCCAGCTTCAAGGCGACTTCGGGGGTCATGGGCGGCTGGTTCGCCCGACCGCGAATGCCGTCAGTGCCAAAATACTGTTTCATGGGCTCGGTCCCCGTGCTGGCTACGGTGCTGAGGTGGTAGGCTGATCGGCGGCCCGATGCAATCTCGGGGCCTTGTTGCGCATACGGTGAAATAAAACGACAGGCTTCGTGACTTTTCTCCAAACACCGAAGCCAATATGAGCGTGTCGTCATCTTATTCGCACAGCGTCAGGAATCCGCGCCATGCTGCCTTTCATCGATCTCGCCACACAGCGCGCCCGCCTTCAGCCCAGGCTTGATCAGGCCATCGCCAAAGTGATCGAAGAGGGGCGCTATATCTTCGGGCCTGAAGTGACTGAACTGGAAGAGCGCCTGGCGCAGTTCGGCGCAGCCAGGCATGCGCTGACTTGCGCCAACGGCACCGATGCGCTGGCCTTGCCGCTGATGGCCTGGAAGGTGGGGGAGAAAGACGCGATTTTCGTGCCGAGCTTCACCTTCGCCTCGACGGCTGAAATGCCGGCGCATCTGGGCGCGCACCCGGTGTTTGTGGACATCGACCCTGACACCTATTGCATGGACCCTGCGCATCTCGAGAAGGCGGTCGCCTGGGCGAAGGCCGAAGGCCTGAACCCGCATACGGTGATCGCTGTGGACCTGTTCGGCCAGCCAGCGGACTATCCCGCGATCGCCGAGATCTGCAAAGCCAATGGCATGAAGCTGATCGCTGACAGCGCCCAGGGCTATGGCTGCACCCTGAACGGTAAACACCCGGCCCAATGGGCGGATGTGACGACCGTCAGTTTTTACCCGGCCAAGCCTTTGGGCTGTTATGGCGATGGCGGCGCGGTGCTGACCCAGGATGACGAGCTGCAGCATCTGATGAAGTCGCTTCGCAATCATGGCGAGGCGGATGAGCGCTATTACTATGCCCGCATCGGCCTCAACTCGCGTCTGGATACGATCCAGGCCGCGGTCCTGTTGCTGAAGCTCGAAATCTTCGCAGACGAAATAAAGAGCCGAAATGTGGCGGCGGACGCCTACGCCAAGGGCTTTGGCGATGTTGTCAAGGCCACCAAGGTGATCGAAGGCGGCGTTTCCACCTGGGCGCAATACACTGTGGAAGTCGAGGATCGCGACGCCTTCCGCGCCAAACTGGCTGAGCATAAGGTGCCAACAGCGGTTTATTACCCGGTGCCGCTGCACCTTCAGGATTGCTACGCCGCGTTCAAGCAGATGCCGGGTGGTCTGCCGGTCACCGAGGCGGCTGCAGGCCGCGTCGTGTCGCTGCCCATGGACGCGTATCTGGACGGCGAGCGGCTTGAGCAGGTGATCGCAGCGGTGCGTTCAGCGGTCTAAGTCTGAGAGCGGGTGCAGGGCTTTGATACTGCGCCGCCAGGGCAAATCTGATGCGTGAAATCGGGCGGTCCATTCGGGCCGCCCGTTTCATTTTCGCTACAAGCGCCCATAATTATGGTGCGCTGCACACAAGGTTTGATTTGACCGGTTTCTAGACTTTGCAAAAGTCCATAAACTGACTACCACAACCGCTGATCTTCTCCTGGCCAAGGGACGTCGACATGACCGACATCCAGTCGCGTATTCGAGCTTATGCGCAGCGCTTCAATGGCAGCTCCGCCGAGCCGAGACGCCGCCTCTCGCCGCATCTGCAGGCGCTGGAGGCGGAAGCCATCCACATCATGCGCGAAGTGGCGGCCGAATTTGAGCGCCCGGTCATGCTCTACTCGATCGGCAAGGACTCCACGGTCATGCTTCATCTGGCGATGAAGGCGTTTTTCCCGTCCAGGCCGCCATTCCCCTTCCTGCATATCGACTCCCTGTGGGAGTTTCAGGCCATGGGCGCGTTCCGCGATACGCTGAGCGAAGCGTTGGGGCTCGACATGATCGTCTGGGTCAACGAAGACGGTCGCAAGCAAGCAATCAATCCGTTCACGGACGGCTCGGCCCTGCATACCCAGGTCATGCGCACTGAAGGACTGTTGCAGGCGCTGAATGATGGTCAGTATGATGCGGCTTTCGGCGGAGGCCGCCGCGATGAAGAAAAATCGCGCGCCAAGGAGCGCGTCTTCTCGTTCCGCAACACGGCGCATGCCTGGGACCCGCGCAATCAGCGCCCAGAGCTCTGGCGCACCTATAACACCCGCATCCGCAAGGGTGAGAGCATTCGCGTGTTCCCGCTGTCCAACTGGACCGAAGTGGATATCTGGCAATACATCCTCGAAGAGGACATCCCGATCGTCCCTCTTTATTTTGCAGGCGAACGACCTGTTGTGGAGCGTGACGGCACGCTGATCATGGTCGATGACGACCGGATGAATTTGCAGGCGGGTGAAACGCCGCTAATGCGCAAGATCCGCTTCCGCACGCTGGGCTGCTACCCGTTGACGGGGGCGGTGGAGAGTGAGGCGGAAACGCTGGACGACATCGTACTGGAGATGCTGACCGCGCGGACGTCTGAACGCGCTGGCCGTCTGATCGATTTTGACGAGGCGGGCTCCATGGAGAAGAAAAAGCGCGAGGGGTATTTCTAAGATGGCTGATGATGCGATCCGCACGGAAGTCACAGAACGCCTCACGCGTGCAGGTGAAAACGGCGTTCTGCGCGTCATCACCTGCGGCTCGGTGGATGATGGCAAGTCGACCCTGATCGGCCGCTTGCTATTTGATTCCAAGCTGCTTTTTGAAGACCAGATCAAAATTCTCGAGCGCGATTCCCGCAAGCACGGGACGGCGGGCGAAGAGATTGATTTCGCGCTGCTGCTGGATGGTCTGGAAGCCGAGCGAGAGCAGGGCATCACCATCGACGTGGCCTATCGGTTCTTCAACACCGAGAAGCGCAAATTCATCGTCGCCGACACGCCCGGCCATGAGCAATATACGCGCAATATGGCGACGGGCGCTTCAACAGCCGACCTCGCCATCATTCTGGTGGATGCGCGCAAGGGCGTGCTGACCCAGACCAGGCGTCATACCTATATCGCCAACATGATGGGCATTCGCCACGCCGTTGTGGCGGTGAACAAGATGGATCTGGTGGA
>NZ_DEMB01000001.1:87631-119220 GCF_002354675.1 Oceanicaulis sp. UBA2681
TGAACAAGATGGATCTGGTGGATCATTCGCGCGCGCGCTTCCACGAGATCGTGTCCGAGTATCTCGGCATCGCCGAAGACCTGGGATTTGCGTCCATCACGCCAATCCCGATTTCGGCGCGCTATGGCGACAACATCTTCTCGCGCTCGGACGCCATGAAATGGCATGACGGCCCGACTCTGATGGAGCATCTGGAGCGTGTGGACACCAACGCCGACAAGGAAGCGGCCTATGCCTTCCGCTTCCCGGTGCAATGGGTGAACCGTCCCAATCTTGATTTCAGGGGCTTTTCCGGCACGGTCGCTTCGGGGATCGTGGCGCCCGGTGACGACGTGGTGGTCGCCCATTCGGGCAAAAGCGCCCAGATCGCACGCATTGTCACGGCGGACGGCGACCGCGACAGCGCGAAGGCGGGTGATGCGGTGACCCTGGTCCTGGACCGCGAGATCGATATCGCCCGCGGCGACATGCTCACTGATCCGCAGCAGCGCCCTGATGTGTCTGATCAGTTCGCAGCCGAAATACTTTGGATGACCGACGAAGAGATGCTTCCCGGTCGGTCCTATCTGTTGAAGGCCGGCGGTCAGATTGTTCCGGCGTCGGTGACGACCCTCAAGCACAAGCTCAACGTCAACAGTTTCGAGAAAGAGCCGGGCAAGTCGCTCAAGCTCAATGAAATTGGCGTCTGCACCCTGTCGACCTCGCGTCCCATCGCGTTTGATCCTTATACCGATCAGCGCGAAACCGGCTCGTTCATTCTGATCGACCGTTTCACCAATCAGACGGTGGGCGCGGGCATGATCGAGTTCTCTTTGCGCCGGGCGAGCAATATTCACACCCACGCCATGGATGTGAACAAGGAACGCCGCGCCGGAATGAAGGGTCAGAAGCCCGCCGTGCTCTGGTTCACGGGGCTTTCAGGCGCCGGCAAATCCACGATCGCCAATCTGGTCGAGCGCAAGCTGGCGGAAGCGGGGCGTCACACCTATTCGCTTGATGGCGACAATGTGCGCCATGGGTTGAACAAGGATCTGGGTTTCACCGATGTGGACCGGGTGGAAAACATTCGCCGCATTGGCGAAGTGGCCAAGCTGTTCGTGGATGCGGGCCTGATTGTAACCTGTTCGTTCATCTCGCCCTTCCGCTCGGAGCGTCAGATGGTGCGCGAGCAAGTGGAAGCGGGTGAGTTTGTCGAGATCTTCGTCGACGCGCCGCTTGAGGTCTGCATCGAGCGGGACCCCAAAGGGCTCTACAAGAAGGCTCAGGCTGGCGAGATCAAGAACTTCACCGGGTTTGACAGCCCGTATGAAGCGCCAGAGACCGCCGAGATCCACCTCAAGACGGATGATCTGTCGGCGGAAGACGCCGCCGAGCGCGTCATCGAGGCGCTGATCGAGCGCGGCTTCATCGGCTAGAGCGGCGTCGGCTAGAGCGGCGTCGGGCTGAGCGTCAGCCGCGGTGACTAGCGCGGCGGCTGACCCCAGGCGACGAACGCGCCGTTCTTGTAGCCGTCAGCGGTCTTGCCATAGCGGAAGGGCGCGCCGTCCGGATCGGTCACCCCGCCGCCGGCGGCGTTCAGCACCGCATGGCCCGCGGCTGTGTCCCATTCCATCGTCGGGCCAAAGCGCGGATAGAGGTCTGCTTCGCCCTCGGCGAGTTTGCAAAACTTCAGCGATGACCCGGCCGAAATCGCTTCGACCACGCCCTTGGCTTCGACGAAGGCCTTGGTTTGGTCGTCTGCGTGAGACCGGCTCATCACAGCGGTCATGCCGGCGTCTGGCGTGGGGCGAGTTTGGGCTGCGGACAGCCGCGAGTCGTCCAGGGTCTCTCCCGGTTCGAACAGGCCCGTAAAAGCGGTCTCGCCCCCCAGATAAAGCTGCTTGAGAGCCGGAGCATAAACCGCTCCTGCGACGGGCGCGCCGTTCCGGATCAACGCGATATTGATGGTGAACTCGCCCCGTTTGGCGATGAATTCCTTGGTGCCGTCCACCGGGTCCACCAGCAAGAACTCGTCGCTGACGCTGGGTCGCACACCCGCCTCAAAGCTTTCTTCGGCTAGAACCGGCGTGTCGGGCAAAAGCTTCGCCAGCGCGTCCAGAATGATCACTTCAGCGCGTTTGTCCGCTTCGGTGACCGGAGACTTGTCGGCTTTTTGCTCGGGCGTGAAGTCGCTCTCATAAACCTCCATCACCGGGATGGCGGCCTCAAGGCAGATTTGACCGAAAGAACGTGCGAGAGCGTCGAGAGGCATGGTCAGATCCTTTGTCGGGTGATCGGCTAGCGGCGTTCCGACTTGAGCAAATTCTTCAGATAGGCGCCATAGGCGTTGGGGATGGCGTTGGCCGTTTTCTTGAGTTGTTCGTCAGTGATGAAGCCGTTGCGCCAAGCGATCTCTTCAGGGCAGGCGATCTTGAGACCCTGGCGTTTCTCGATGGCGCGCACATATTCCGTTGCTTCCACCATGCCTTCGACCGTGCCGGTGTCCAGCCAGGCGACGCCACGCGACAAGAGCTGCACTTTCAGCTGCCCGCGGTCCATATACGCTTCGTTGACCGAGGTGATCTCAAGTTCGCCGCGTGCGGACGGCGTGATCGACTTGGCGATCTCGACAACGCTGGAATCATAGAAGTAAAGCCCGGTCACCGCCCAATTGCTGCGCGGTTTTTTCGGCTTTTCCTCCAGGCTGACAGCCCGTCCCTCATCATCAAGTTCGACAACGCCGAAAGCGGTCGGGTCGGCCACATGATAGGCGAACACCAGCGCGCCTTCGTCAAATTCGCCGGCCGTGCGCAAGCCTTCAACAAGACCTGCGCCATGGAAGAGATTATCGCCCAGGATCAGGGCCACATTGTCGTCGCCGATGAAGTCTTCACCGATCAGGAAGGCTTCGGCCAGGCCGCGCGGCTTGTCCTGCTCGGCGTACTGGATGGTCACGCCATAGCGCGACCCGTCTCCGAGCAGGGTTTCGTACGAGGATTTCGCCTCTGGCGTGGTGATGATCAGGATCTCGCGGATGCCGGCGAGAAGAAGCGTCGAAAATGGGTAGAAGATCAGCGGTTTGTCGTAGATTGGCAGGAGTTGCTTGGACACGGCCAATGTAATCGGGCGCAAGCGGCTGCCTAATCCGCCAGCCAGAATAATACCCTTTGTTGTTTTCGACATGACGGATGCTCACTCAACCTATGCGCTGCTCATAGCGTTGAGCGATCACTTCAGGCAAGCCCGCGCGCCAGTCCCCGGCTCCGATTCCGGTCGCGTCCAGCAAGGCTTGCGCATCCAGTCGCGTGTCTTTGGGACGTTTGGCAGGTTGCGGAAAGGCGGTTGAATCCACAGCCGTGATCACCGGGTCGGATTTCAGATATGGCCGCGCCAGTTCCGCTGCGGCGTGGGCGAAATCGTACCAGCTGGCATAGTCTCCGCCTCTATAGTGAAAGACGCCGCTCGGCCGCTCATCTCTCGCGGCAAGGGTCAAGAGCGCCTGCGCCAGATCGGGCGCCCAGCTGGGCGTGCTGATCTGGTCATCGACGACCTTGAGGGGCTGCCCCTGGTCGAGCCGGTTCAGGATGGCGTTGAGAAAACTGCCGCCGCGTGCGTCGAAGATCCAGGCGGCGCGGAGGATCAGCGCTGTGTCGTTTGCGTCCAGGATCGCCTGTTCGCCCTCGTGCTTGGTGCGCGCATAGACATTGAGCGGGTTGGTGGCGGCCGTCTCGGCATAAGGCGCCTGCCCAGGCGTCCCATCAAACACATAATCCGTCGAGACATGAAGAAAGCCGACATCGCGCGCCTTGCAGGCCGCGGCCAGACGCGCGGGACCTGTGCAATTGAGCGCACGGGCGGCCATCTCATCGTTTTCAGCGCCATTCACATCGGTATAGGCGGCGGCGTTGATCACGATCCGGGGGCGATGATGGTCCAGCAAAGCGGCGGGATCATGCTGGGCGAGATCGAACTGATCCCTTCCGCAGGCGGTCACGGCGTCGTTTTGCGCCGCCAGTGCGCGCGCCAATTGTCCTGTGCGCCCGATCACCAGGATCGGCGCGTCTGCGTCCGTGCGGTCTGGCGTCATGCGCTCAGACCCAGCCGTTCGCCCTGATAGCTTTTGTCGAGGATCGGCCGCCACCAATCCTCATGCGCCAGATACCAGTCCAGCGTTGCGGCGAGGCCGTCTTCAAAGCTGACTGATGGGCTCCAGCCGAGCTTGGCTTTGATGGTGCTGGCGTCGATGGCGTAGCGCTGATCATGACCGGGACGATCGGTGACGAACTGGATCTGCTCTGAACGGTCTGACTCTGCCGGGTGGATCGCGTCGAGCCGGTCGCAAATCGCACGCACGACCTGAAGATTTGTGCGCTCGGCGTCGCCGCCGATGCAATAGGTTTGACCGGCTTCGCCGTGGCTGACCACCAGCTCCAGCGCCCGCGCATGATCACCCACATACAGCCAGTCGCGCACATTCGAGCCGTCGCCGTAAACCGGCAGGGCTTCGCCGGACAGCGCTTTGAGGATCATCAGAGGGATCAGCTTTTCAGGAAACTGCCGCGGCCCGTAATTGTTCGAACAGTTCGACACCCGCACATCCAGCCCATAGGTGCGGCCCCAGGCGCGCGCCAGATGGTCGGACGCCGCCTTGGAGGCGGAATAGGGCGAGGAGGGATCATAGGCCGTGGTTTCGGAGAACTTGCCGTCGTCTCCCAGCGAGCCGAACACTTCATCAGTGGAGACATGCAAGAAGCAGAACCCGTCCGCCGCGGCGCCGCGCGTGTCGCGATACGCGCGCGCGGCCTCCAAAAGCGTGAAGGTGCCCAGAACGTTCGTATCGACGAAATCCTTCGCCCCGGTGATCGAACGGTCCACGTGGCTTTCCGCCGCCAGATGCATCACGGCGTCCGGCTCAAACCGGTCAAACGCCTGGGTCACGGCTTCGGTGTTGCGGATATCGGCGTGCAGGAAGCTGTATCGGGGATGACCCTCGAGGTCCGCCAGAGATGCGGGCGAGGCGGCATAGGTCAGCGCATCGAGATTGAGCACATCCCAGCCGGTCTCCAGCACCAGACGCCGCACCAGCGCCGAGCCGATAAAGCCGGACCCGCCTGTCACTAACACTCGCATTGCTAGGCTCCCTCCCACCCCGCGGGGAAGAGCGGGGCCACGTCCTTCAGGCGCGGCGCGGCGGCGTCTTTATCCGATAAAACCGGATCGTCCACCCCCCAGTCGACGCCCAGATCGGGATCGTTATACGCCACCGATCCATCATGCTCCTTGGAGTAATAGTCGGTCACCTTATAGGCAACCCGGGTATTGGCGACCAAGGTCACAAAGCCATGCAGAAAGCCGGGGGGCACCCAGAGCTGGCGCCCGTTCTCCTCGCTCAGCTCCACCGCCGCCCATTGGCCATAGCTCATCGAGCCCATTCGGATATCCACCACCACATCCCGGATCGCGCCGGTCATCACCCCGACCAGCTTGCCCTGCGCGTGGGGCGGAGATTGATAGTGCAGGCCGCGCAGCGTGCCCGCATGGGCCGAGAAGGACAGATTGTCCTGCACGAACTGCGGATCAAAGCCGGCCTCGGCCAGACGGCGCTGATTATAGCTCTCGGAGAACCAGCCGCGCGAATCGCCGAAGCGCGCAGGCGTGATCAGAAGCGGTGCGTCTGACGGGGCTTCAAGCCGGGGTTTGAACGGCGACAAGGGAGAAAGGGACATAAAAGCTCGGACACTGGGATAGGATAGTCTTCGACCTACCTTAACAAAGCGCATCTGCAAACCCGGCAGCGCGCCTCTTCGCGATTGTGCAGTGCGCTAGCGCCTCGTTAACCTTGCGGCGCTATTCCGTCTCTTGCATTGGTCCTGTCTTTCAGGGTGCGAATGGCGTGCGTTGCGCGAATGTGACACACGCTCCGTCGAACGCGTAAGCTGTGATCATGTACGCGGAGCGGGCGAATAAACGGTTGACACCACAGCCGTCTCTCGCCTTTACTCCGCATCGTTCGGCGCCTCGCTTGAGGGGGGCGTGAAACCGTGTTCTCTGCAGGAGCACGACAAATTCATGTTTGGCCCCATGGCGCTGAACAGCCATGGCTAAATCAATTGGGGGATTCCCAGATGAAACTGACTAACCTTCTCACTGGCGCTGCGATTGCAGCTCTGGTCTCCGGCGCGGCTTCCGCCCAAAACTTTGCGCTGGCCAACACCGACGGTGCTGCGACCAACGCTATCGAAGCTGCGATCATCATCCCGTCCGAGCTGAACTTCACCGCTCTGAACCCGGGTCGTTTCGAAGCCGCTGTCACCCCGTCTGCTGTGGGCCAGTTCCCGTCCGGCACCTCGACCATCACCGTCGACCTGACCAACGCCACCTTTGGTACGGCTGTTGCTCTGGCTGACATGATCGAAGCCACCAACAACGTTGCCGGCACCTGCTTCTCCGGCGCGGCTCTGGCCTCCGGCGGCGCTGTCGCACAGAGCTCTGTGGTGTTCACGGCTGACATCTCTGGCTGTGCAGCGGCTACGCTGACCGACGATATCCTGGCGTTTGATCTGCCGATCCGTCCGTCCAGCACAGGCACCGTCAGCGCGGCTATCTCGATCACCCAGACGTCTCCGGCATACTCCTTCACGGATTCTCTGACGATCGCGACCAACAACACCGCGTTCACCACGGCTGTGACGGCTGACACCACCCTCACTCAGATCGACCTGAGCTCCACGCCGAAATTCACCGCCTTCGACACCGTCGGCGCTGATGCCATCCTCGGCACCGTGGCTGTCGCTCCGCGCGCCAACACCTTCAAAGTGATCCCGGGCACCACCGGTAACCTTGGTGGTGTGGCTGTGGCGGCTGCTGACATGACCGCTCTTAAAGTCACCGTGTCTGGCGACTATACCGGTCAGAACGCTCCGACCCTGAACGGTGTTGCAGCCTCTGCTGCTGGCAACTCTTTTGCTGCTGGCGCGGCTGAGTTCAACTCCGCCACTTCGTCTGCTTTCAACGGCAACTTTGTGCTGGTCGACAACACCACCGCCAACCCGCAGGTTGAACTGAACGCATCGGCTTACTCCGTTGCGATCGAGGGCACCCTGGCCGCTGCAACTTACGCAACGACGGCTGTGGCCGGTTCTGGCAACCTGCAGTCTTCCGTTCGCGAAGGCACCACCGTGGCCCTGCCTTGGACCTCGTCCAACGGCACCAATTCGGTGATCCGCCTGGTTAACGAATCTGCAACCGCAGTTCCGTTCACCGGCCGCGTTCTGCGCACCGACTCTGGCGCAGCAGCGACCTCGTCCATCTCGCTCGGCACCATCCCGGCGAACTCCGAGATCGTTGTGTACTCTGCTTCCGGCCCGGCTGGCGCAGTTGTCCTGAGCGACGCTGCCCTGTTTGGTGACTTCGGTCGCGGCGACGTTGAAATGTTCTTCGAAGCTGCCGCTGGTAACCTGATCGCTCAGCGTTTCTTGGTGACCGGTACGGGTGAAGTCACTGACTTCCCGATCTTCTCGGCTGGTGACACCACGACTGGTGTCGCGACCGTCGAAGGCACCCTGCCGCGCTAATCCGCAACGCAGACCACTATTTAGGGAAAGGGCGGCTTCGGCCGCCCTTTCTTTTTGTCATGACGACGATTATGGATGGGGCAAGGCGTGGCTCGCGATATGCGGGCGAATCAATTTGAGCGAGATGTCCATGAAGTCCTCATCCTCCAGTGTTCGGGATCAATATGAGCGCTGGGTGTATCCCGAGCCTATCCAGGATTTGGAGGCGCATTTTAAAGACGGCACGAGTTTTGTGTTTGGCGAGCCTAGCCTGTCCTTTCACGCGATCTGGCCAGATAAAAAGCGCTTCGTGCCATCCATCTATGTCCCGGGGTGTGGATCCTCGCTCGCGCCGATGCTGGCCTATCTCAACCCTGAGAGTCGGGTTGTGGGCACAGATATCTCAGTGTCGAGTTTGCGCCATTCCAGGAAGCTGAAAACACAACACAATCTCGATAACCTTGAGCTCAAGCATCTTGATCTTCATGAGTCAGAGAGCCTTGGGGAAACGTTTGACTTAATCTTGGTGACGGGCGTTCTGCACCATTTGCCGGATCCGGTCGGCGGTGCCAAAGCCTTGAAGGCGGTGCTTGCACCTGACGGTGTCATGAGCGTCATGCTGTATGGCGCGAACCTTCGGGCTGGCATCTATATGCTGCAAAACGCGTTCAAAACGCTGGGATTGAAGCAATCGCCGGAGACTGTCAGGCGCGTGAGGGGCGTTCTAGAGCAACTGCATCCACAACACGCAGTGCAGCGCTATGTCAGCAGCGCGCCTGAGTTGCAACACGACGCTGCGCTCGTGGATACCTTTCTGCATCCACAGGATCGCGCCTATACGGTCGATGAAATTTATGAATTCGCCGAGCAGTCAGGATTTGAGTTCCAAGAATGGATCGAGCGCGGACACTATAATCCAAAGAACTATTTGCAGCCGTCTCACCCTTTGTACGAAGATATCATTCGTTTGCCCTTACGCGAAAGAGCAAGTGTCGTAGACAATATATTGCAGATGGTTGGAAGTCATAGATTTTATCTTCGAAAATCGGAAAATAGAAAAACCTATTTGGTCGACTTCTCTTCTGACGAGTTCATAAACTGGACCCCGCATCTGCACCCTAAAATTTTATGGGGTAACGATAATGGTCAACCTGTTCTGCGGCGGAACGATATTGATCTGCATCCAAATCCGCTGGTTCCAGCGCTGTTGAAATACGCAGACGGAACTCGCACGATAGGGGAATGCTTTGAGGCCTTGAAGGCTGAAGGCGCTCAAGTGACCGACAATGCGATAGATGCCGTCCGCACTGTCTTTGAGGAAATGTACCATTTCGGTCACCTTGATATCGAGCTGACGCCTCACGCTTAGTGTGCTGAAGCATACGCATTCGGAAAAAATCATGGACCACAGACGGATTGGCGAGATTTTGCTGGAGCGCGGTTGTGTGACTGCGACCGATGTCGAGCGCGCCGCCCGCTATCAAGGCGAGATCGGGGCGTTGTTCGGCCAGGCTTTGCTCCGCTTGGGCGCGGTCTCTGAGGACGTGTTGCTGTCCGCGCTATCTGATCAGCTTGATCTGCCTGTGCTGACGCCTGACCACTTGCCCGATGCTCCCTCGCTCTACCGCCAGGCGGCGGATTCGCTGGGCGTGTCCGTGGACTGGCTGTTGCTGCACGACACTGTGCTCTGGTACGCGCCAGAGGCTGGCGATGCGTCGTCGGCCGCTGAAGCGAGTGACGATCATGACATGAGGTCGCCGCCTGATTATAGCGCCAGGACCTTGCTGGTCTTCGCACGCTCACCCATGGACCCGGCCTTGCACGAGACCCTGTCGCGGCATGCGCTGGGCGGCGTCCAGTTCGTGCTGGGCCCCAACCGCTTGCTGGACACCGCCCTTGCGGGGCTGCGTTCGGCGGGGCGGGTGCAGTCGCGTGACGATATGGACGACGCGCAGCGCCTGCGCGAGATGGCGGAAGAAGCGCCGGTCATCGATTTTGTGAATGGCGTGTTTGAAGATGCGCTGCAGCGGCGCGCCTCGGATATCCATATCGAGCCGTTTGAAAGCCATTTCCAGATCCGTTTTCGCGTGGACGGCGTGCTGCACCAGATGCAAACCCTGCCGCGCGCCCGTTTTGACGCCGTAGCCAGCCGGATCAAGCTCTTGTCCAATATGGACATCGCCGAACGGCGCTTGCCCCAGGACGGGCGTCAGTCGGTGCGCTTCGCCGGTCAGGACATCGATCTGCGCGTGTCGTCCCTGCCGGGCGCCTGGGGGGAAAGCCTGGTGTTGCGCCTTTTGCGCAAGCAGCAAGAACTGCCAAGCCTTGAGGGGTTAGGGCTTGAAGGTCACGCCATGAGTGTGTTCCAGCAGCTGATCGCGGAGCCAAACGGCGTGATCCTCGTCACCGGACCCACGGGCTCGGGTAAATCCACCACGCTCTATCGCGGGCTGGAGCTGGTGAATGACGGCGAACGCAAGATCATCACCATTGAAGACCCGGTTGAATACGACATGGCCGGGATCACCCAGGTGCAGGCGCGCTCTGAAATCGGCTACACCTTCGCCAAGGGGCTTCGCGCCATCCTGCGACAGGACCCGGACGTGATCATGATTGGTGAGATCCGGGACGGCGAAACCGCCTCCATCTCCGCCCAGGCGGCGCTGACCGGTCATTTGGTGCTGTCGACGCTTCACACCAATTCGGCGCTGGCGGCGATCGAGCGCCTGATTGATCTCGGGGTTGAACCCTTCCTCGTGTCCTCCGCCTTGCGCGGACTGATGGGCCAGCGTCTTGTGCGGCGCTTGTGCGAGCATTGCGCCCGACCCGCAGACGCCGACGATGTGGCGTTGGGCGAGAAGATGTTGGCCGAAGCGCGTCGCGACGGCGCTGCGGGTCTGCCGGCGCAGTCCCAGTGGCGCAGCGCGGACGGCTGCCCTCAGTGCGGCGGGCAGGGCTATACGGGCCGGGTCGCCGTGTTTGAAGCGGCGCGTGTGACGCCAGCCCTGCGCAGCGCCATCAATGATCGCGCGGATGCGGCAGGGCTGCTCGCTGCGGCGCGTCAGGACGGCTATCTGACCATGCTGGAAGATGGCTTGATCAAAGCGTCCCAAGGCGTCACCTCAGTCGGTGAGGTTTTGCGGGTTCTGGGCGCCGGGCAGGCGCGACAACAGGCTCGGGCCTGAGGGGATCAAACAATGAGCGCGCACTACAGCCATTATGACGCCCTTGAGAACATGAAAAAGGCGGTGGCGGACGGCCATCATCGCGCTGTGATCGGCGGCATGTGGGACGAGCTGGGGGCGCTTCAGAAACGCTTCTTGCTGTCTCAGGGGCTCAAACCGCATCATCGCTTTATCGATATGGGCTGCGGGTCCTTGCGGGCGGGCGTGCCGCTGACCGAATATCTCGACCCGGAGCGCTATTACGGCGTCGATATCAGCGCTGACCTTCTCGAGGCGGGGTATGAGCGCGAAATCATTCCCGCGGGCCTCGACAGCAAGTTGCCACGGGATCATCTGGCGGCGAACGCGGACTTTGACGCGACCGGATTCGGCGTGCTCTTTGACTATGGCATCGCTCAGTCGGTCTTCACCCATATGCCGATTGCGCGGCTGACTGATTGCCTGACGGCGCTGGCGCCCGTGTTCGCGGAAGGCGGTCGGTTTTATGTGACCTTCTTTGAGCGCCCCGCCGATGCGGCGGCTGATGCGCCATTGCCGCACGAGCCAGGCGGGGTGGTGACCTATCCCGATCGCGATCCGTATGACACGACGATCGCGGCGCTCATGGCTGCGACGCCCAAAGGCTGGCGTCTGGATGTGCTGAACCATTGGGACCACCCCCGTGATCAGCGCATGGCCCTGTTTGTGCGCGAAACCGGTCAGGACTGATCATGCCCACCTATCTCTATCGCGGCTTGAATTCAGACGGCGCAGAGGTGGATGGTCGCCTGACGGCGGCGGACGAGGTAGAGGCGCTTCGCCAGCTCGAAGCCCAGCGCATCGCGCCGTACAAGCTCAATGAAGCGGGGCTGGAGCCGCGCAAGTACGAGCGCAAGAAAGCGCGCCCTCAGGACCGTTTTCGGTTCATGCGGCAATTGTCGGTCTTGCTCAAAGCCGGCACGCCATTGCTCGACGCGTTTGATTCGCTGAGCGCAGACGAGCCGTGCAAGGATTTGGCGGAGCAGGCCTTGAGCGTGCGCCGCGACTTGCGGTCAGGCGCGCAATTGTCCCTGGCCATGCGGGACGGGTTTGTCGATCTGCCCGCCTATGCGCCGCGCCTGATCGAGCTGGGCGAGGCGACGGGGCAATTGCCCAAGGCGCTGGCCGATATCTCCACCCAGATGGAGCATGACCTGAAAGCGGCGTCAGAGATCCGCAATGCGCTGGCCTATCCGGCGTTTCTGGCGGTGGCGGGTGTCTTCGCCATCGTCTTCATCTTTCTGTTTGTGGTGCCGCGCTTCGCCAATCTCTTGGGAGATGACCGCAGCTCTCTACCGGCGCTATCGCGTTGGGTGATCGAAACCGGTGTCTTCATGAGCGAGAACATGGTCCAGACCGGCGTGCTTGTTGCGGGGATTGTGGCGGTCGTGTTTGCGTTGTCTCGCAACAAAGGCGTGCGAACCAGCGTGTCGGAGCTCATGCACCGGATGCCGGTGGTCGGCAGTTTTCTAACCGCCTCGGAAGTCGCGCGCTGGGCGCGGGCGTGCGGCACGGCGTTGTCAGGCGGCGCGCCGCTGGTGGACGCTTTGGTGCTGGCGGAATCCGCGGTTACCTCAGTGCGCCGTAAACAAGGTCTGGCCGAGGCGCGACGCGCCATTCGATCCGGCGAACCGATCGACGCCGCGCTGAAAACCCATGCCGGGTTTGATTCCATGACCGTCAATCTGGTGCGCACGGGCCGGGCGTCAGCCAGCCTTGATGAAATGCTGCTTTTTGTGGCGGACCTCTATGAGGAGGAATCGCGCAATCGGGCCAAGCGGCTGACCTCTCTGGCGGAGCCGCTCGCCATTTTGTTCATCGCCATGGTGGTGGGCACGATTGTGATCAGCCTGGTGCTGGCGATGACGAGCATTTACGACATCGCCATCTAAGACAGGTCTTGCGCTCAGGCGCGCCAGCGCTTCGCCGGTTTTCCCGCCAGACCCAATTGATCATCAAGCGCTTCGAGCCGACGCGGATCGCGCGCGATCGCCGCCCATTGCGCGCCGGGATGGTGCCAGTTGATCAGCTTCATCACCAGGCCGTTCTCCGCGCATTGCTGATCCAGCCAGGGCTTGGGATAGGGCACGTTGAACGGATAGGTCCAGTCCGCCTCGGGCAGGGGCGTGTCGTCCTCGCCCAGGATAAAGCTGAACAGGAACAGCCCGTCCTGTTTCAGGCTTTGCGCCGCGGTTCGGATCAGATTGGCCGTCTGTTTGGGGCCGGAATGGGTGACGATGGATTGCGCCATGATGAAGTCGAACTCGGCGTCAAACACGGTGCAATCAAACGTGTCGTCATTGGAAAACAACGGCGCCTTAAGCGTGCGAAGCTGACCACCGGTTTCATGGGTGAAACCGTCCTGGATCAGCCAGTCATGGGGCTCAATCCCATAGTATTTGCCGCGCAGCAGGAACGGGATCAGGCAACGTCCCAGACGCAGCGAACCGCAGCCGAAATCAAGCACAGTGTCGGTTTCTTCAAGTCCCAGAGCCGTCAGCAGGTTCATCTGCAGCAAACCGAGCAAGCCATAGCGACCAGGCGGCCCCACATAGGCGCGGTAATGGTCATCACCAGCTTGAAGCTGGTTGGCGTCGGTCGCGGAAAGATGGCGGGTCATGTTCGGCTCCTCTGGGTTCAAGAGCTATATCAGCGCCTTGCCTGTGCGAAAACCGATCAAACCGCACTTGCGCCTTTCATTGCCGGTTTGGCGAGTGGTATGAGTGTCAAAAGCGGCGAGGGGAGCCGCATTATGACACTCCAGTATTGGATGAGGTTCGCCCATGATCAGTCTGGCTCGACGCTTTCAGCCCATCACGCGCGCGACACGGAAAACGCGCTCGGGTTATTCTCTCATGGAAGTCCTGATTGCGGTGGCGATCATCGCGGTCCTGGCGACCTTGGTCGGGCCGCGCCTTCTGGGGCAGCTGGACCGGGCGAATGTGACGGCGGCGGAGACGCAAATCCGGATGATCGAAACCGCGCTCGACACATTGCGGTTGGATATTGGGCGCTATCCGACTGAAGAAGAGGGGCTGGCCCTTCTTGTCACTTCCAATGAAGCCGTGTCCGGCATGTGGTCCGGTCCCTATCTTGACGGGGATGACGGACTGCCGGCCGATCCGTGGGGGCGTCCATACCAATACCGGGTCGGCGGCGGCTCTGATCGGGGCCAGGTCTTCTCTTACGGCGCGGATGGTCAGGAAGGCGGATCGGGTCTAGACGCTGATATCGGCCTGTAAGCCATGACCGGCGGGCTGAGTCGCACCCTCTTGGCCGTTCGAGCGGGATACTCCCTTCTCGAGGTGATTGTGGTGGTTGCGATCTTGGGGATCGCGGCCACTCTCAGCGGACCGTCCATCGGTCGTATGATCACCAGCCAGCAGGCTCAACAGGTCGTCCGTGGGGTGACGACCGAGATGGGAGCGCTGCGCGCCGAGGCCTTTCTCTCCAGCGCCTCTTTAAGCGCGCAAGATGTCCAGACTCGTCTGGACGCGCATATTCCTCCGGATTGGCGGATCGAGGTAGACGAGGCTTTGCGTGTCGCCTCCAGCGGCTATTGCACTGGAGGCGTTGTGCGTCTTGTCGCCCCTTCAGGCCGAGTGTGGACGTTTGAGGTGTCTGACGGTGATTGCGCCATGAGGCAAGCTATGTCCTAGAAGCGCGTCGGGTCCCGAACCTGAACCCAGCCCACGCGCCGGATCGTCAGATCTCTTCGGGTTTCACCTCGTTCAAGCGTCGCTTGAACTTCATAAAGCCCCACACCCCAGATGCTTGACCCCAGATAGCCGTCGGCGGGGCTTTCTGATGCGAGCTCACGGCTCTCCCAACTCAACCGCCACTCGCCAAGGTCCATGTCGCCTGTGGGTTGGGCGATCGGGTCTATGGTTTGCAGCACCGCCAGCGCGCTTTCCTGGGCGTCCAGCAGATCAGACGCGGTTTGAAGCCGCGCCGCGGTGTTCGCCAGCGTTTGTTGGAAGGCGTAGAGCGGGATGATGGCGATCGCCAGCAGGGCGACCGCGACCAGCGTCTCCATCACAGAAAAGCCGGGCCGGGTGCGGATCGAAGTCATGACAGCCTGTCTACGATAAACGCCAGGACGAAACCAGCAGCGAGGCCGGGTGCGAAGGGTAGACGCGTCTGGTGGCGCGCTCTGGTGAGCAAGCCCAGGACCAAGGTCAGTGCGGCCCCGATCGCCACCCCGAGGGCGGCGGTGACAGGCGGGCACCACAAGCCCAACGCGCCGACGAGTACGATATCGCCGCCTCCCAATCCCATCTCGCCACGCCGCAAACGCCCGTAGAGGCCGGCCAGTCCCAGAATCGCCATGGCCAGCGCGGCGGCGATCGTCATGTCCAGGCGTGTGAGGCCAGACGTCACGAGCGGCGCCGCTATCAGAGCAGCGAGCGCGATGATCGCGCTGGTGAGGTCGGCGAGCACCCCGAAGCGCCAATCCATGCTGACGGCAATGCTGAGTGCTGTCATGGCAGCGAGAAGCGCGCTGGTGATGATCAGGTCGCGGGTGACGACATACGCGCTCAAGGCCAGCAGCACGCCAGCCCCGCCACAAAGGGCGGGGCTGATACGTGACGGCGATCCCGTCTGCTGGGCGCTGATTTCTCGATCAATCCAGAGCGCGGACAGGCTGGCCAGTACGCCTGCGATGAGCGCCAGACCTGTCACGCTGCTCATGCCAGACTCTAGTCCTGATCAGAGGCCGCACCGCCAGCGGCGCGAATCTGGAACGGTTCACTGGGTGGCAACAGCGTGCCATTGGCGCGCGATTGATTCTCAAAGTTGGAGTTTAATGCGCGAACAAGAGTGTCCACTACCTGTTGCCGGTCATTGCGTGTGTCCAGAACAAAGGGGGTTACGAGAACGACAAGCATGGTTCGGGTCGCGTTCAAGGTCTCATTCCGGAAAGGCGCTCCGAGAAGGGGCACATCCTTAAGCAAGGGAATTCCTGAATTGCCGCGTGTGAACCTGTTCTCGATCAGACCGCCCAGCACAGCTGTTTGCCCGTCTTGCAAAGAGAGCTGAGAATTCATTGAACGTGTGGAAATGAGTGGGCTCGTGATGGCGGAGTTGCTGTTCGCTTCAGCGGCGCTGGTTTCTTGCGAGATTTCCAGGTCAATGCGATTGCCGCTGAACACACGCGGGGTCACGCTCAGGAGCACGCCGGTGCTGCGATACTGAACAGTTTGCAAAACATCGGTCGACCCGCCCGATTGAGAATTTGCGGCGCGTTGGGAAGTGATGATTGGAACGTCATTACCGACTTGAACGGTCGCCTCAGTACCTGACCGGGCTACGATTCGAGGCGTTGAAAGCACGTTGACCTGACTGTTATTGGCGGCGGCAGAGCCGTTCAAAGTGACCTGGCCGGTCCGCACTGTGCCAGAAAAACTGCCATTACTGGTTAGTTCTGCACTGAAGCCTGCGCTGAGTTCTGAGTCGAAGACTGCATTTAGACCATAGGACGAATCGTCAGTGAGGGTCACCTCAGCGATCGTCACTTCAATCATGACTTCAGGAACCGGCGTATCCAGTTGGCGAGCCAAGCTGACAAACTGATCATATTCAGCTTGTGTTCCATAATAGATGACCCGGTTTCCCTGCTCATCGACCGTCACATTGCCATAGCTCTGAGCGCTGAAATCGCTGGAGTCTGAGTTCGAGGAGCTGCTGCCCGTTGCGTCATCGCTCCCAGTCGCATCGACAGAAGCCGAGGATGAGCCCATGACGCTGGAAATAACTTCCGCCAGAATTGTCGCCTCAGTATTTTGCGCTTGATAGACGTGCGGCATGCGCACTTCAGCATTGAAGGCTTCCCGATCAAGTCGCACAGCCAACGCCAGCGCGTGATCGGTGAGATCCCGCGTTGCTGCGAAAATCATGATCTGGTTGGTAAACTCTAGCGGAAGCAGGGTGAGGGAACGTGGCGTCGTAACACCGACTCCGACCATATAGCCCTCAAGCGTCATGATTTGACTCATCGAGTTTGCAAGTGCAGTCGCGTCCCAGTTGCGTACGCTGACGGTGACAACTTGAGTGCCGGCATACCGCAATTCGTCCATCTGCTGAACGATGGCCATTGCCGCGTTAACATCTTCAGCCAATCCGCTCAGAGTCAGAGTGTTCAGCAGACGATTATTAGCGATTCTCAGGACATTGCGGTCTGGAAACGCCTGTTCCAGGATTTGTTGCATGTCTACGGCGTCGATCGCTGTCAGTTCGACAAACTGAACGACAGGCCGTAAATCTGAAGGCACGCTTGCATGCGCCCTTGCACGGACAAAACGGGGCATTTGGGCGCGTAGCTCAGCCAGCTCGACAACTCGGAACAGGCCCTCGTTATAAGTTACGCCAAGCCCGTAATCCTGGAGCGCTTGCTCAACAAGCGTGAGGAAGGTGGAGGGCTCCATGTCATTGACGCTGCGGAGTGAAATCAGTTCTTCTCGCGTCGCTACATTCGGGCCAAGGCTGAATGGCTGCTCAAGAATGTCGCTGAAGACTGTATTGACGAACGCCGGAACGGGTTGTGGCGGCAGGGTGACGTTGATCAGGGTGTCCGGCAAGTCGGGTGTGTCTAGATACGCTGCTTCTCCACCATTTCGACCTCGTCGCAATGACGGGACAGTATTGCGGGTCACCACGAGCGATGGCTGCTGCGGTCTTAGGGTTTCGTCATGGGTTTGCTCTTCAGCCACGTCGGATGGGTTTGGCGCGTTCTGTGTCACGACTGTGTCTGGAAGGGTGAGCCATTCCGGGCGTAAGGGACCGTTCTGTGATGCGCAGCCCACAGTGAAGAGCGCTGTGGCGCACGCCAGTGAAATACGAAGAGCGTTCATTGTGTGTCAGGCTCCGCCTTGAATGTCTCGATCAGACGCGTTTGCTCGCCCTTCTGAAGAAGGACTGAGGTTGAAGTGATGTCTTGAATAATCCAGCCGTCCGCTAGCTGATCCCCAACCTCGCGCACTTGCGCCCCCTCATTGTCACCATAGAGAAAGATGCGCCAGACGTCTTCTCGTTTGACAAGCGCAGAGAGCGAAGGGTCTCTGAGCGATTGTTCTAATTCTTCAACCGTTTGTGGAGCGCCCGTTCCATCTCCCTCCCCATTCTCCTGACGGAGATGTGCATTTGGGAACAGGTTGGATTCGTAAATGGCGCGGACAGCGCGATCAATGTCTTCGGCGGCGGCGAGTTGAGGAACAGTCAAACCGCTTCGGCGTCCCTCAGGTGCGTCGCCAGAATTTGAAACGCCGTTCAGCCATCCGAAGAGTAACGCCGCGACGGCAGCAAATCCGGCCATCAGTAACCGCAGTCGTGAGGTCATGGCGTACCCTCCGTGGACGAGGTGACGAGAGCTGGCGCTTGAAGGCGAAGATCGAGTGAACCGTTACTGCGCCGCCAATTGAACTGAGTAATGACAACCTGATGATCCAGACGGCTTAATTCCTGGAACAGCGCCAGAAACTGCCCTTCAGAATCACGACCTGACAGTGAAATTTCAAACAAACTGGCTGTGTCTCCCAGTGGCTCCGGGGTGGCTTGGACGTTGACCCGGCTACCAGTGAGTTCTGCGTTGCGGGCTGCGGTCTCGACAGCACCTTGCAGCTGCGCGGCGACAATGCCGTTTGTCGCGCCTCGCCAAAAATCAGACTGTGTCTGAGATAATTGATCTTGCAAGGTTTCAGCCTGCATGATCCAGCTCTGGTCACTGAGAAGGCTGAGCTCCAGGCGCCGGGCGCGATGCAGTTCTTCAACATCCCCACGAAGCGC
Source organism: Oceanicaulis sp. UBA2681 (assembly GCF_002354675.1). Classification (NCBI taxonomy): domain Bacteria; kingdom Pseudomonadati; phylum Pseudomonadota; class Alphaproteobacteria; order Maricaulales; family Maricaulaceae; genus Oceanicaulis; species Oceanicaulis sp. UBA2681. The sequence continues at coordinate 106,149 of NZ_DEMB01000001.1, forward strand.
AGAAGTGGACGCGCTCAATTCACCTAGCCCCCAGATGGCTAGAATGGCGATCAACAGGCCCAGGCCGATACGAGCGCGAGGCGTCGCCTGTTCTTGAAGTTTGCCGGTCCATTGAGAAAGCTTGCCGCGCTCTGTCATGACTGGGCCTCCAGATTGGCCGTGAGACTCCACTCACCAGCCCCACGTCCAGGCTCAACGCTGACGCTGTTCATAAGCGGGTTGTTCTCCATGGCGCGAACCAGGGCTTCTGGTGCAAAACCTTCATTTGAGTGGATGACAAGCGTCAACCGGTCTTCATTCTGCTCGAAAGAATCCAAGCGAAGGGAGAAACGGGAAAGTTCTTCACTGACGCTTGCTAATAGCGCGGCCGGGTGGCGACGATTGAGGGCTTGCGCATACAGCGCCAATTCATCAGATGTCATTTGCGCACTTTGCCTGGCGGCGCTTATTTCAGCTGTTTCTTGAGAAAGTTGCGCGAGCTCACCGCTTGCTGAAGCGCGCGCATGGCTCAATTGAGCCCACTGACCTAGCAAATAGAGCGCTGGAACCGCCAGGAAGACCATGACCAACGCCGCTAGGTCGCGCAGACCAATGGTTTTTATCCGATCCACAAGAACTGTGTACGGCGGCGCATTCGCAGGCTTTGAAAGAAGGTCGAGAGCTACAGGTACTGGCTGAATGCTGTCTCCTCCGCTCATCCGGGTCGCACGCAGAAATCCTGCCCAGTCTGTCGTACTGGGCGGCGTTGGCCACCATCGACTGGCGATCAGGGTCTGGTCTTGCCAGGCTTGACCTTCATACCCATCGATACATTCCACCAAGCGAGCGCCGGTCACCATGGGCGGATGGAGTACGGTTTCAGGAAGAGTTTCACCTTCGAAATCGGCAAGATCAGCGGTTAAATGGCGCGGCCAGCTCCAGATTCCGATACGATCTTCGCCCCAGTCAAAATGGAATGCTGGGTCTGCGATTGGGGTGCGTGCTTTGGCGCTTAACTTGACGGCTTCGTATCTTTGAAGGCTGTGTCCGCCAGCAGGCGTCGGCATGGTTTCATAGTGACACAGCGCTCGCGTAATGATGATGCGTTCACCAAAAACCAGACGCTGAAGACGACCCCCTTCTCGGTCTAGGCCATTCTCAGAACTCAGTTGTGATTGCGGTCGGTTGGGGAAGCGGCGGGACATCGTCGATTCTCTCAATTCGCAAAATGTTTTGCGTATAATCTCCCCCAATAGCGTACTTGCTGTGAACCACAAAGGGCGAGATCAGGCTGGTGGGCGTGAGTTCCACGACCGTACGCTGGCTTATGACACCGTCGAGGCTATGCGTGATGAGCGTCAGTCTTGGGCCGGCTGTCGTTGCGATGCTCAGCGGGTCCCGGATCTCGTCAAATGCCGGGGCGCCAATCTCGCTGAACGATCTCAGTTCTGACCTAGCGAAGCTTGAATGAACACGCGCTATTTCTTCCGCTTGCGTGTCCGGCATGAGGAAAGTCAGCAGAGCCTCAGATGCGAGATTCGCGTTCATCCGGTCAGCTGAGCGCGTACGGAGCGTCATAAGGAGGCGACCTCTATCCTCGCAGACTGCAGAGTCAGACCAGTGTTTTATCGCGCATAATTCCAGCGCGTCCCGCAATGGCTTGTTACTTGGAAGGCCGGGCGCTTCATAATCTCGCGCTTCCGCCCCGCCCAAACTTCGCAGGTTGTCTTGATCCTGATAATCAATCAGCGTCGCCACAAAGCGCGAGTGTTCGGTGCGAGGAACTCCGAACAGATCTAGCATGTCTGAAATGTAGACGGGATCGCGACTGTTCGCATTCAAGAAAGTCTGATCAGCATACAGGCGTGCAATAACGGGATAGTCCTGGCCATAGTGATAGGCTTGTCCATTGACCAAGATCAGGGTCTGTGTGGATGATTGCGCTCCAGTGCCGAAAAGAAGCGCTGCAGGATCGCTGACTTGCCCAACAGAAACACCATTCAGCGTCATCGGCTCGGTCAGAAGCTCATAGATGAGCGTCTGCTCCGCGGAGATCATTTCTGAGCGAATCCGCATCTGGTCTGAGAGCGCTGTGATGGTTTGCGTGGAGTTGCGCACTTGTTGGGCCGCGATTGTTGCGACCATCGCGATCACGATGATGGCGGCGAGCGTGAGCGGCAGGGCGTATCCGGGGCGAGCGCTCATTATTGCAGCCTTCCGAGCAGGTCCTCAACGCGAGGAGTAGGGCCAGCGGTGGTGGACAAGTGAAACGCTATGATTTGGGTACGGCCATCTGGCAGACGGATTTCAGTTCGAACCGCAAGTGGTTGGGTTGCGAAATAGGAATTGGTGTTGCTGCTTGCAGTCTGGCTGACGTCTGATGATGGCGGCCAGATCGGCGACCAGTTGCGAGGAACGGGCTCGCCCATTCGACGGATGAAGCCGGTACGGTCTGCACTGGACTCGCCATAATAGACAAATCGCCCCTCAGCTCGGGGCCAGAATGCAACTTGCAGAGCGCTGGATCGCTCTTCGTAGACCAGGGCGGACCCTTCCGACGTATTCTCAATCCGAAGCGTGTAAGGGTGTACGCCTGGCCGCACGGATATGAGGGGCTGGGATGTTAGAGCGGAAAACTCAGCGCCATTGCCATTGAAAGTGTTCGGTGCATCGAAATAGTCGGGCTTGGTTGCATCCACAGCCCGGCGGACGCCGGCCAGGGTGATGTAATCTTGGGACGCGTTGCGGGCGGCCTGTTCGATCCGGAAGCCGTTGGAAGCTGAAGCGCGGACGGTTTCCAGTACCGTCGCGGCCAGGATCGCCGTGACCGCGAGCATGATGAGGACTTCAATCAGCGTGTACCCGGCGGAACGGTTCATGGTCTTCCAGATCGGTTCAAAAGCGCCCTACAGGTAATAGCACGGCTGAAAAAGGGTTTGAACGCACTCGGTGTGAGTCGTGTGCAATGTTAATCACGGCTGGAGGTGTGCTCGCCTGTCCGCGTGAGCTTGGCGCCGCGCCGGGTCACCAGAACCGGCGACCAGATCATGGCCCGCATAAGCGAGGCGAGGGACCCGGTCCTGATGCGGCGCAAGGCTTTGCGCTGGCTCATCACGGCGCCCAGGCCTTCCCAGGCGGCGGCATAGGCGCGTTTGAGATAACTGCGCCGTTCAGCATCGGCCCGCAAATACAAATACACATTGATCGCGAGATGAAGCGGCGTCAGGACCGGCAACAACGCCGCCGGCGTGTTCTTGAAGAACACCCAGATCCGGTTGCGGTGACCGTGAAACAGGGTGAATTCCGAGTGTCGGCCCGTGGTCCCCGAGCCAGCATGATAGACGATGGCGTCTGTGAGCTGGATGCAGATCTGTCCGGTCAGGCGGACGCGAAATCCGTAATCCACATCTTCGCAATAACAGAAGAAACGCTCGTCAAACCCGCCCAGTTCGACAAACCGCGCGCGGTCATAGAAGGCGGCGGCGCCGCAAGGCGCAAACGTCTCGCCTTCTGGTGGATTATCGCTCAGCGGTCGCCCTTCCAGCGCCCGCCAGGCCACGCCGCCCGCGTACCAGACATCGCCTGCGCCATCGAGGATGTCCGCTTCGTCCAGCCTGAGCTGAGTGGATCCGAAAGCCGGACAGTCCGGCCAGCGCCGTGCGCCGTCCAGCAGGGCCTCCAGCCAGTTCGGCGCGACGCGCGTATCCGGGTTCAGCAAGGCGATCCAGCGTGCATGTGACGCGCGGGCCGCGCGGTTATTGCCCCCCGCAAAGCCCAGATTTTCGCCCGGGCGATCAATGCGGAAGCGGTCGTCCGGCAAGGTCAGCGAATCCACGGCGCCGTCTGTGGAGGCGTTGTCCACAATCACCGCCTCAAAGTCCGTGAAACTTTGCGTCGCCAGCGCATCCACACAAGGCTGCAGAAAATCGCCGCTGTTATAGGCGACGATGATGACGGTGATTGTGGGCGGGGTCGGTGAGGCAAGGGTGTCGGTCATGCCGGGCCGCCCAGTAGAGGCCGATCTGCGGAGAGACTTTCAAAGCGCTCGCGGATATAGCGCTCGCCGTCTTCGCGTTCTTGCGCCGTCGTGTTCCGTGTTTCTGTGATGGCGGCGTACAAAGCCTCCGCTTCGCTGAAGTGCTCCAGCTGGTCCAGCGTGTCGCGAATATCACTCTGATGGGTGCCCGAAGAGTTCAGGCGGCGGTTCAGGAAGGCGGCGCACTCTGAGCACGATGGCTCATTCAGAAACGCGCAGATGGTCTCCATCAGCGTTTCGGGTTCAGATTGCAGACGATCAAAGTCGACCCGGAAGACACGGCCAGGGCCAAGGGCCCTCTCGGTGTTCCAGGCGGCGCGCACATGGTCCATCCAGATTCCAAGCGCAGTCTCGCGTTCGGTGGCGACGCCTCCAGCGACATCGAATTTTTCAAGCGAGGCGATGACGCCCTGTGGCGCGCGCAGATGAAACAGGAATTGCGCGCCGGGGAACATCCGCGCCAGTGCCCAGGTGTAGAAGGTGTTGATCGGCGCGCCGTCGATCCAGCGTGTCTTGGCGTGGTCCGGATCTAGGCGGATGTGCAGGAATTCAGGGTCTGCGAGCTGGTCGGCGCTGGGGCGGCCATCCTCGCCATATTTGTGCTTGAGCCGTCTTGTGAAGGCGTCATGAACCACGGCGTTGATGGCGCGACCCTTGTGTTCAAGGAACGCATCGAACGGGAAGTCGACATTGGAGAGGTGTGAGAATTCTCCGCGTTCGGACCCCAGTCTGAACGATTGCAGACTCGCCACCGCTTCCGCCGCGATCCAGGCCGTCTCCGGCATGGGCTGAATGTCGGGATGCTGGCCGAGCGCCCAGGTCATCACTGAAGTGCCCGAGCGCGGCGCGCCAATGATGAAAACGGGCCGGGGCGATGACGTGGACATGCGGGACGCGCCTGAGGCAAGCAGTAATCTGCACTAAGGCAGCGTGTTTAGCATTTTTCACTTCAGGCGCAATGAAGCGCACACTTCTCGTCTTGACGGGGCGGCCCCGATAAGGGCTACACAGTTGCGCATCACAAGGCGCTGGCGGGACATATGACGGAAAACACTTCAACGGCGATCATGGTTCTGGGCATGCATCGCTCAGGGACTTCAGCGCTCACGCGGATTCTCAACCTTCTGGGCGCGGATCTGCCTGAGGATCTGATGCCGGCCAATGCGTACAACAAGTCCGGCTATTGGGAGCCCACGGGCGTGGTCGCCCTGAACGACGCCTGGCTGGCCAAAGCCGATGCGGCCTGGGACGCGCCCTTCCTGCAAGATGAGACGCTCCAAGGGGCGCTGCCGCGAAACGCCGTCAAGGCGGCGACGGACACCCTCCAGACGGCGTTTGGCGAAGGCCATGAGCTGATCGCCGTGAAAGATCCGCGCTGCACGCTTTATGTACCCACCTGGCGACAGGCGCTTGAGCGGGCGGGCTATGCACCGGCGCAATTGCTGATCCACCGGGATCCGGCGGAAGTGGCGCAATCGTTGGCGCACCGCGACAAATTCACGCCCGATGAAGCGGGGCTGTTATGGGCCTGGTACAGCCTGAAAGCGCTCAAGGCGTTTCAGGCCAATGGCGGCGCGGTGGTCAGCTATTCAGCTTTGCGCCAGGATTGGCGGGCGGTCATTGAAACGGTGCGCTCGAGTCTTGGGCTTGACGGGCTCAAGATCACGCCGGACGCCGCGGCTAAGGTCGACGCGTTTCTCACGGAGCCTCGGTCTCGCGCTGAGGCTGATTTCAGCGCTGGCGTGGCCGAACTGCTCACCGCGATCTCTGATTTGCACGACAAGGCGGAAGCCGGAAACCTATCGGATGATCTGGATGCCGTGGAAGACGAGGTCTTGCGCCGCGCCGGTCAAAGCCGCGCCGCCATTTTGCGCGTCCGGGCCGAGGGCCACAAGCAGGTCGCAAAAATTGAACGTGAGCGCGACAAAGCGCGAGAGGCGCAAAAGCAGACCGAAGCGACTCTGACGGAGGAACGCGACCAGGCGCGCACCGCTTTTGAGAAAGCGGAGGGTGAGAAGCAAGCGACTTTGACGCAGCTCCTTAACGCCTCGAACGCTTTGGGGAATTTGAGAAATGAGAACCTCAGTCTCTCATCGCAAATTTCCGAACTGGTGAATGATTTTAAAGCGCTCGAAATCTCTGTTCGCGCCTATCAGGACCACGCTCAATCGCTGGAACATGAGCTGGCGAGCACCCAAGCCGATTACGTCGCCGCTGATTCCGAACGCCAAGCCTTGCGCGCAGAGGCCGTGCGTCTGAAAGCCATCGAGAACAGCTCGATCTGGAAAGCTACCACGCCGATCAGGGCTGTGATGACGCGCCTTCCTGGCGTCCGAAACTTCATCCGGCGCGGTCTGAAAGCTGTCTGGTGGACGGCGACGGGGCAGATGGCTGCGCGTCTGCGCGCCCGCAAGGCGTCACAGCTCGCCGCCCAGCTTGATGCTGCGCGCGCCCCTGAAAGCGGCGCGTCCGCGACGTCTCCCCGCTCGCAGATCAAGACCCTCAACAGTGTGCTGACCGAAGAGTATGGCGATGCGGCGAGTTATATCCCCGAACTGATCAGCCGTTATGATCTCGCCTTTCAGTCAGAGGGCCAGCCGCCGATCAAAACGGTCGTGGGCGATGAGGCCGCGCGCAAGCTGGCGGAACGGCTGGCGAAAATTGCGGCGAAGCGCCCTGTCGCGTCGATGCCGGACGTCTCCATCATCATTCCGGCCTATAATCAGATTTCCTACACGCTGGCCTGCATTGAGAGCGTCTTCGTCAGCAATCCGCAGGCGAGCTTTGAAATTCTGGTGGGCGATGACCAGTCCACAGACGGCACTCAGGCGGCGGCAGAAGTGCCGATGGATCATGTGCGCTGGGTGCGCCACGAGACCAATCAGGGTTTTGTCGGCAATTGCAATCTGACCGCGGAACAGGCGTGTGGTCGGCATGTGCTGATGCTCAATAATGACACGCTGGTGCTGCCCGACTGGCTGGATACGCTGGTGGAGACGCTGAACGGCGATCCCAAGGTCGGTCTGGTCGGCTCCAAGCTGATCTATCCCGACGGCCGGTTACAGGAAGCGGGCGGGATATTCTGGCAGGACGGTTCCGCCTGGAATCTGGGCCGGTTTGACCACCCCCGACGTCCAGAGTTCAGCTATGCCCGGGACGTGGATTACATTTCCGGGGCTTCCATCGCATTGCCCCGGGCGTTGTGGGACAAGCTCGGCGGTTTTGATGATATCTTCCGCCCGGCGTATGCCGAGGATGCGGACCTGGCGTTCCGCGTACGCGCCGAGGGGCTGCGCACCGTCTTTCAGCCCCGTTCCATGCTGATCCATTTCGAAGGGGTGAGCTCGGGCACGGATCTCGCGTCCGGGGCCAAGGCGTATCAGGTGAAAAACCTCGAACACTTACGCGACCGCTGGTCGGACGTGCTGGCGGCGCACCGTCCCAACGGGCAGCAGCCCGAGCGCGAGAAAGAGCGCGGCGTTACAAAGCGTGTGCTGTTCATCGACATGACGACGCCCGAACCCCAGCACGACGCGGGGTCGCTGGTGGCGGTGGAGACGATGCGGGCTCTGCAGGCGCTGGGCTATAAGGTGACCTTCGTCCCGGTCGATAATTTCCTGTGGACCAAGGCGTATTCCGCACCGTTGCAGGCGATGGGCGTCGAGACGATCTATCACCCGTTTTATTCGCGCTTCGAACCGTTCATCACGGCGCGGGGGGCAGAGTTTGATCTGGTCATCGTGCACCGTTTCTCCGCCGCCGAGCGCGTGATGGGCGCCTTGCGCACTCACGCGCCGCAAGCAAAAATCGCCTTCATGCCCGCGGATTTGCATTTCCTGCGCGAGCATCGGGAGGCTGAACTGGCCGATGATGCGCTGGCCCAGGACTCCGCGGCGCAGACCAAGCTTCGAGAGTTGGCGATCATTCGTGCAGCGGATGCGGTGCTGCCGCATTCGGACACTGAAATCGCGCTGCTGGATGAAGAGGCGCCGGAAACGCCCGCGTTCAAATTGCCCCTGATCTATGATCCTGAGCCAATCGCAGCGGGCTTTCATCGCCGCTCGGGAATTGGCTTTCTGGGCGGGTTTGGGCATCCGCCGAATGTGGACGCCGTCGACTGGTTCTTGTCTGAAGTCTGGCCCGAGGTGCGCGCCCAGAAGCCGGATGCGCGCTTTGTCCTGGCGGGCAGCAAGATGCCCGATCGCCTCAAGGCGCTGGATGGCAAGAATGGCGTGAAGGTGTTGGGCTTTGTCGAAACAGTCGACATCTTCTTCAGTGAGGTCCGCGCCTCGGTCGCGCCGCTGCGCTATGGCGCGGGCGCAAAGGGCAAGGTCGCAGCCAGCCTGGCGCTGGGCACGCCTTGCATCACAACGCCGATCGGGGCGGAGGGCATGGGATTGACCCCGGGGGTCGATGTTCTGGTCTCTGAGGACGCAAAAGGCTTCGTGCGCCATATCCTCGCCATGCTTGACGATGAAAACCGCTGGAATGACGTGCGTCAGGCCGGCGTGGAGTTCGCCCGTCGGGAGACCTCGCGCGAGGTCGTCCGGACCCGTTTGTCAGACATGCTGGCGCAGTTGAAGCTGAGCTGAAGGCCGGGCGCAGAGATTCTTTCAGGCTCGCCCTGTCACACTGCTTGAACTTTTGCCGTTAAAGGCGGATTTTAAGGGCATGAGTGCGCCTGAACCCCCTGCCGCCGACGATCCGTTGGCTGATGCCGTCGACCGGCTGAATCGGGCCGTGTCCCGTGTTGGCGCGCGTCTGGATGACTACCAGCTGCGTTTGAGCGCGGCTGCTGGCGATGTGGAAGCGGCGCGTGATCTCGATGATGACCGCGCCCGCTTGGCTGCAGCGCTGGATGAGGCGCAAGCGCGCGAAGACGAACTCCAGGCCGCCGCGACCGACGCTGCGCAAGCGCTTGACGCCGCCATGAGCGACCTTCAAACCCTGCTCGCCGCGAGCGACGATGCAGAGGAGACAGCGTGAGCAAGGTCACCATCTCCCTGAACGGACGCGCCTTCACCATCGGCTGCGAAGAGGGCCAGCAGGCCTATCTGCGGGAGCTGGCGGGACATCTGGACACGCATGTGCGCGATCTGGCGAACAAGGTGGGACAGATCGGCGATGTGCGCCTTCTACTGATGGCGGCCCTGATCGTCACCGATGAGATGCGCGAGGCCCGGGGCAAGGTCGATGAACTGGAAGACACGGTTCTGGACCTCAAAGGGAAGGTGTCTCAGGCCGACGCCCGCCGTCGTGCGGACCGGGCGCGGGCTGCGGAAGCCCTCATCAGCGCAGCCGAACAGCTCGAATCCATGACCGGCGTCCAGGCGGCGACCGATGCGATGACTGCGTCACCGGAGCCGTCTGATGGAGAAAGCGCTTGAGCGCGAGGCCCCGCGACCCCATCTATATCAGCGGCGGTAGCTGGACCGTTCGACAGGTCTTAACATCCCGAGGACCTTACATCTCTGAGAGGGAGCTGCCTCTGGACTGGACCGTGGTCCTATCTAAGCGGCGCCCACCTGGTTTACCGGGTCATCAGGGTTGGAAAACGACCACCGGCGGAATTGGCGCCGCCACCTTGCCTTTCCACCTTTCATGCTGACGGCCTGGCGCAAGACAAACGCCAGGCGCGCGGCGCGGGCCGCGCGGGCGGCGGCCTACGCCAAAGAGCCCGACGCCGGGCGCAGGCTGGTCGAACACTTCCCCGACAGCCTTTGGCCGAAGGTTCGGCAAGTGGTGGCGGGGTACGCCGCGATCGGCGACGAGATCGACCCTCAGACCTTGCTTGAGACCTTCGCGCTGGAGCAGGCGCGCATCGCCCTGCCCTGCGTCGTTGGCAAGGATCAGCCCCTGACCTTTCGAAGCTGGACGCTCGACCAGCCTTTGGAGCCCGGACCGTTCGGGACGCGGCAACCGGGGGCGGACCATGCTGAACTGAATCCGAGCCTCATCCTTGTGCCTCTCGTCGGATTTGACCTTAAGGGGCGGCGACTGGGTTATGGCGGCGGGTTTTATGACCGCACTCTGGAAAAGCTCAAACAATCGGGTCCCTTGACCGTCGTCGGACTGGCCTATGCCGCCCAAAAGCTGGCCAAAATTCCCGCCGAGGCGCACGACATACGTCTCGATTGGGTCGTCACGGAGCAGGGCGCGCACCAGATCGCCCCCTGAACCGCATTACAAAGCGGCAAGCTGGCGTTCACGCCATTGACCCCAAGCCGTCCTGCTGTCTGACTTGCGGTGCAAAATCAAGCGGCGGAATGAATGAACGCGCTCGCCTCCCCTTCATTTGCGGCGGTTTCCATGTCGAAACTGACCGGCGAAATCAGCCCGACTGTGCTGAAATGGGGGTCGGGCGCTATGGCGGCGGCCTTGCATCTGGGGTTAGGCGCTGCGGCGCTCTATCTGTTGCACGCGCCAAACCCGCAGCCTCTTCCGGATCGTACGATCCATCTGACAATGGTGACGGTCCCCGAAGTCGAGCCCGAGCCCGTTGTGGAGCCTCAACCCGTCCTGGAGCCGCTGCAAGAGGCGCCAGAGCTCACTTCTGATGCATCGCCTGCCGAACCTGCTCCTGCGCCCCAGCGTCAGGCCGAGGTTGCAGCGCCGGCCCCTTCGCGACCCTCTGATCCGGCGCTGCAACAGGTGCTGACGGCGGAAGGCGGACAAGCGGGCTGGGCGCCGGATACCGGCCCGGCCGTCAGTGAACGCACGGCGGGCGCCTTGCGCGGCCTGTTGTGTGCGGGCGGATCTGAGCATACGCGCGCCGCCGCCGGCTGCGATCCAGCGGCGCAAACCGATCCCAATGGCTACGCCGCTTATGCGGATGCTGCAGGCATCGCGCAGATCGAGGCGGCCTTCGGCCCGGTCGAGAGCCTGGGCTATGCCGGCGGCTCCACCGTTGATCTGGGGAGTTTCGCTCTGCCCGGGCAGGTGAACACCAACCAACCCCATTACTTGTCTGGCGTGCATTCCGCCTTCGGACGGTTGCCCGTGTCAGACAAGGCGCGCGATCCAGGTTTTGGAGATTGAGCCAGCCTGTCACGGGCGTGACCGCGCGCCGCAGCGCGAACCATTGGCAAGACCTCGGCTCCGGCCTAGAACGCCCTCACGTATCAACTGCACGAAGCGAGACGGCGAATGGGCGCGTTCACGGAAGAGGAAGTCATTGCGGTTCGGCATTATACCGACCGGCTGTTTTCATTCCGGGTGACCCGCCCTCAGAGCTTCCGCTTCCGGTCGGGCGAGTTTGTGATGATCGGCCTGATGGTCGATGGCAAGCCGCTCTTGCGCGCCTATTCCATCGCCAGCCCGGCCTGGGACGAAGAGCTTGATTTTTACTCGATCAAGGTGCCCGACGGCCCGCTGACCAGCCAGCTGCAGCATATCGAGCCCGGCGATAAAATCCTGATGGGCAAGAAGTCTGTCGGCACGCTGGTGCTCGATGCGCTGGAGCCGGGCAAGCGGCTCTATCTCCTCTCAACCGGCACCGGCATCGCGCCTTTCGCGTCTGTCATCCGGGACCCTGAGACCTATGAGCGGTTTGATCAGGTGATCCTGACCCATACCTGCCGCGAGGTCGCCGAGCTGACCTATGGCAAGGAGCTGGTGGACGCCGTGCGCGAAGACCCGCTGGTGGGCGAGTTTGTCGGCGACAAGCTGGTCTACTACCCGTCCGTCACGCGCGAGGAGTTTGAGCGCAAGGGCCGGATCACCCAGCTGATGGATGACGGTGTCATTTATGACGAGCTGGGCGTTCCGCCGCTCAACCCGGAAACGGACCGGGTGATGATCTGCGGCTCCATGGAAATGCTCAATTCGTGCAAGGAGCGGTGTGACCGTGCGGGCTTGAAAGAAGGCTCCAACGCACGTCCGGCCCAATATGTGGTCGAAAAATCGTTTGTGGGTTGAGACTGGACCCTAGGTAGCGTCTTGGATTGCAACTCACGACTAAATCCAAGCTATCGTTCCTGCGCTTACCCCCCTACATTATTAGCTGTAAGTAGGGAGAAGCATATGTCGAATGATAGATCGAAACAGAGGCGTGGCATCTGGAAAGCGGACAGCATCGGTGGCTTAGAGGCGTATGCGCAAGTAGCTGATGTTAATGGCGGAAATGAAATGCCACTTGACGAAAGCCTGTATCGCGCGCGCGGTTATGAGCCGCCCTTTGATGTATTGCCAACACAAGCTGAGTATGAGGCGCGGCGCAAGTAGGTAAAAATAGTAGATGCACAATGCTTAGTGATTTACCGGTGTTATTGCAGCGGTTGGTAAATTTTCTAAATGTTGTTGTGATTTCATAGACGTGTAAGATTCCAGTAAATGAGGCTTTTCACAAGCACAGCTCTGAATTTTCATACTGACAAGAGCTAGTCTCGCTGGCCTAACACGCCCGCTTCGCCTATATCCGCACGCCTGAGCAAGGATAGGCGGTTTCATGCGTATTGCGTTTTTTGGTGATGTGGTCGGCAAGTCAGGGCGGGACGGGTTGTGCGACGCGCTGCCTGATCTGCGCAAACAGCTCCAGCTCGATTTCGTCGTGGTCAACGCCGAGAACGCAGCGGGCGGTTTCGGCATCACCGAAAAGACCGCCAACGAGATGTACGACGCGGGCGCGGATGTTCTGACGCTCGGCAATCACGCCTGGGACCAGTCCGAAACCCTGTCGCACATTGAGCGTGAGCCGCGGCTGCTGCGCCCGGTCAATTACCGCGAGGGCACCGCACCAGGGCGCGGAGCGGGGCTTTATGACCTGCCGGATGGCCGCCGGGTTCTGGTGATGAATGTGATGCTGCGCCTGTTCATGCAGCCGCTGGAAGATCCGTTCGCCTCGGTCAGCCACGAGATTGATTCGTGCCCGCTGGGCGCGGTGGCGGACGCCATCATCGTCGACATGCATGGCGAGGCGACGAGCGAGAAAGTGGCGTTGGGCAATTATTGTGACGGACGCGCCAGCCTGGTCGTCGGCACCCACACCCATGTGCCCACCGCCGATCACAGGATCCTGCCCAAGGGCACGGCCTATCAGACCGATGCGGGCATGTGCGG
>NZ_DEMB01000016.1:0-5042 GCF_002354675.1 Oceanicaulis sp. UBA2681
CAAACTTTTCCTTGGCCATTGTCGTGGACCCTCAAGCTGGAACATGGATTTGCGGCGCTTGCATCAGCCGACGGTCCGACTGCTGAACGATGCGCCTTGGCGATGGCGCGGGGCATAGCGCCCGCTCGCCCGCAAGGCAAGGGAGAAAGCGCCCCGGACGCAGGCTTCTGCAGATGAAGCCTCGTTCCGCCCCCTCCTCCGCCACCCCTTCATGTTCCTGGAACGGAACAAAAGCCCTGCCCCTTCGTTGTTTTACCAGGCTGGCGACCGTCAGCCGTCCAGCAGAACAGGAGAAGACGATGCGTATTCTCATTGCAGGCGCCACGGGTCACACCGGCCGCGCCCTCACCCGCAAGATCCAGCAATCGGGAGGCACGCCGGTCGCGCTTGTGCGGGAGAGTTCTGACGTATCCGTTCTGCCTGAGGGCGTCGAGACGCGGACGGGAGATCTGACCGCGCTGCCCGACGACGTGGCCGACTCGATGGATGCGGTCATCTTCGCCGCCGGCTCGGGCGGCGACACGCCGGACGCCCTGACCGACGCCATCGACCGGGACGGCGCCATCTCGCTCATCGAGAAAGCCAAGCAGGCCGGGGTTCAACGCTTCGTCATGCTCAGCACTGTCGGCGCAGACCAGCCTGAGCGCGGACCAGAAGCGCTGCGCCATTATCTCAAGGCCAAGGGCGACGCCGACGCCTACCTTGAAACCGCTGGCATTGACTTCACCATCGTGCGCCCAGTCGCGCTCACTCATGAGAGCGGCGCAGGACAGGTCGAGGTCTCCGCCGGTCATGTGAGCGGAGAGAGTATTTCCCGTGAAGATGTGGCGGAAGTGCTGGAACGATGCGTCAGCGTCCCCGAAGCCTCTGGCGCCGTATTTGAGCTGTCAGAAGGCCCCCTCAGCATCGGCGAGGCCATGGGCCTCATCAACCGCGCCGCCTAATCTGGAGTGTCCGGGTCCGAACGCGCCTGATCGCGTTCGACTCGGACGTCTTTCGGCGTCGGCGGCGACCAGCGCCGATCATTCATCGCGCCCAGAACGCGCCCGCCGCCACTCAGCTCGTTCTGCTGACGTTCACGCGCTTCGCGGGCTCTGGCGACGAAGGGCGGGTTCTTGTGATTTGGGATTTCCGGGTCATAAACCTCCGCCATCTCACGCAGGATCTTGCGATCCTCCTGAACGTAGGCGCGGCACATCTGTTCAGCGTCGAACGGATGCGCCCCCAGCGCCTCAAACGCGCTACGCCCGATCCGCACGCTGGAATCAAACGTCTCCCGGATCATGTCCCGGCACCCTACGGCATACAGATCATAGACATGCTCGCGCGAGACCGCCCGGGCGATCACATGCACATGCGGATGATTGCGACGCACATGGCGGACCAGTTCGGTGATCTGATCTCGGTTGTCGATGGCGACCACCAGCAGCTCCGCCTGCTCGATCCCGGCGGCGTGCAGCAGGTCGGGCCGAGTCGCATCTCCGAAGAAGACCTTGATGCCGAAGGCGCGAAGCACTTCGAGCTGGCTTGAGGAATAGTCCAGAACGGTCGTGTCATGCCCGTAGGCGCGGAGCATGCGGTTGACGATGCCCCCGACGCGTCCATGTCCGGCGATGATGATCTTGGCCTTGGAATCGATCTCGTCGGCGTCCCGGGGCGTTCGCGATCTGGCCATCATCGCGCTGATCTTGTCATTGAGCACGAACAGGCCCGGCGTGATCAGCATGGACAAGGCAACCACCAGCAAAAGCAGGCTTGCAGTGGCGGGCGGCAAGATCGATTCAGAGACGGTCAGCGTCAAAAGCACGAAACCGAACTCGCCCGCCTGGGCCAGTCCCAATGTGAACAGCCAGCGATCCGCCCCGCCGATCCGGAAGATCAGACTGAGCCCCCACAGTATCAGAGCCTTGATCACGATCAGTCCGAGCGTGAGACCCAACGTCACCCAGAGCTGGTCCGCCAGCAGCGTGAAGTCGACAGCCGCCCCGACCGTGATGAAAAACAGTCCCAGCAAAAGCCCGCGAAACGGATCGATATGGCTTTCCAGCTCGTGCCGGTATTCGGAATTGGCCAGAACCACGCCCGCCAGGAACGCCCCCAGAGCCGGCGACAATCCCGCCAGCGTCATCAGCAAAGCGATCCCGACCACCAGCATGAGCGCCGCCGCAGTGAACAGCTCGCGGAGCCGCGCCATGGCGATGAACCGGAACAATGGACGGGTCAGATAGCTGCCAATTCCCACGACCAGCGCAATCGCGGCGAGACTGATCAGCCCTCGCCCCCATCCGGGCACGCCTGCAAACAACGCCAGATCTGCGCTTTCGCCGCCATGATCAGAGGCGGACGCCCCGACATGGGCGGCTGCGTCCGCCGCGATCTCTGGTGAAGAGAGCAACGGGAACAAGGCCAGCATGAAGATGACCGCTATGTCCTGAAACAACAGCACCGAAAAACTGCTGCGACCGCCATCCGAATTCATCAGTCCCCGCTCATTGAGCGTCTGGATGACGATGGCGGTGGAGGAGAGCGCCAGAATGAAACCTATGGCCACACCTTGCCGCCAGGGCATGTCCAGCATCAGGCAGACGGCGATGACGACCGCTGCGGTCACCCCAACCTGCAGCCCGCCCAGCCCCATCAACCGGGCGCGCATATCCCACAGGCGACGCGGCTCAAGCTCCAGCCCGACGATGAACAGCATCATCACGACGCCGAACTCGGCGAAGTGCTGGATGGCGATCACATCCACATCAAGCAGACCCAGGATCGGGCTCAGCACGATCCCTGCGAGCAGATAGCCCAGCACCGATCCCAGCCCCAGACGAGACGCCAGCGGAACAGCGATGACCCCCGCGGTGAGAAACACGGTCGCCAGAAGCAGAAAATCACCCATCAGGCCGTCTCCCCATCGCGCACCAGAGCCTCAAGGTCTCGGGCCTGAACCAGGTCGAGCTCGCCAGCGCGGTCGCAATCATAGCGCTCCTCGCGCAACGCCATGATCAGCGCCTTGTAGCCTTTCACATGATCGGGCAGGCGGTCATCCTCCGACGCGACGAGCGATTCAAACAGAACGTAGGGAGGCAAGTGCCGCATCTGACAGAGTCGCGCGGTCTGCTCCAGCGGAGTCAGGAAGGTGCGCAAAGAGTGATTTTGAAAGCCGTCAGGGCTGTACGCGTCTTCCGGAGACGACGCGGTGACGGCGCACATGAAGATCTTGTCCTTCAGCGCCTCTCCGCCGGAGCCATAGGCGAATCCATGCTCCAGAACCAGATCCATCCACTCTTTCAGAAGCGAGGGCGTGGAATACCAGAACAGCGGAAACTGGAAGATGATGACATCGTGCTCGACCAGACGCGCCTGCTCGTCCTCGATTTCGATATCGTGGCGCGGATACAGCTCGTACAGATCAACGAAGGTGACGCCGGCCAGATGATTGACGGCTTCCGCCATGCTCAGATTCGCACGTGAATAGCGTCGACCGGGATGAGCGAAGTAAACCAGTACGCGCGCCATGCTTCCTCCACCCTGTCACCATGACCCGCCTCGCCAGCAAGTCTTGCTCAAAGTGTGACGTGGTTCGCCCTCGCGGCGCAATCGCCGTCACGGCCTGCACGCGTTCGATTTCAGGAAATGCAGGGAAATAGAGCGGGTAGCCGGGATCGAACCGGCATCCTCAGCTTGGAAGGCTGCTGCACTACCATTGTGCTATACCCGCGCCGGACGAATTAGATAGCGTGTCCCTGACCCGCTTGTCGAGATGGCAGAAGCGGTCAGAATGCAGATGCCGGGATGCGCACGAACACTTTTCCGCCCATGCCTGACGGCAAGACGGGTAACGTTTCAGCTCATTTGAAAAGAAGTGGTGGAGGGGGCTGGATTCGAACCAGCGTACGCCGAAACGGGCAGATTTACAGTCTGCTGGATTTAACCACTCTCCCACCCCTCCACAGGGTTCGCGTCACCGCGAGAACGACTGATTGGGAGCTCAGTCGCCGGGCCAATTCAGGGT
Organism: Oceanicaulis sp. UBA2681; assembly: GCF_002354675.1. Classification (NCBI taxonomy): domain Bacteria; kingdom Pseudomonadati; phylum Pseudomonadota; class Alphaproteobacteria; order Maricaulales; family Maricaulaceae; genus Oceanicaulis; species Oceanicaulis sp. UBA2681. The sequence continues at coordinate 4,010 of NZ_DEMB01000016.1, forward strand.
TCCACCGCATCAACCGATTGCGCAAGAGCGCTAAGGGCTTTAACGAGGCCGCTCCCTGATTTGGAGCGCGGACTATAGTCATGGCTTTTCAACGGCGCAACACCGATAAAAAGGGTTCTGCAGCGCGAAATGCAGCCCGACGTGACGGCCCCGATCAGGGGTGGATCTGGGGTCGCCATGCGGTCCTGGCGGCCTTGGCCAACTCCAAGCGAAAACACATCTCTTTGCATGTGACGCGCAATGCCGCGACCGAGCTGGACGACACCTTTCAGAAGCTCGCCGACATCGAATTGCCCGGCCAGATCACAGCCCGCTTGCCCGAAGGCGCGGTGCATCAGGGCTTCGCGCTGAAAACCGGCGCGCCGCCTGCGGAATCGCTGAACGCCGTAATGGAGCCCACCCATGGGCTGCTGGTCGTCCTCGACCAAATCACCGACCCGCATAATGTCGGCGCCATCCTGCGTTCGTGCGCCGCGTTCGGCGTTCGGGCTGTCATTGTTCAGGACCGAAAATCGCCGCCGTTTTTTGGCGCCCTGTGCAAGACCGCGGTCGGCTGCGCGGAGACCATTCCCCATGTGAAGGTCACCAACATCGCCGATACGCTGATCGCGCTCCAGGAGGCCGGCCGCTATGTGATCGGACTGGCGGGCGAAGCGGAAGCCAGCCTGTCAGACGAAGTCGCCGCGAACGCCGGGCCGGGCCTGGTGCTGGTGCTGGGCGCGGAAGGCGATGGCCTGCGCCCGCGCGTGGCCGAGCATTGCTCGGCGCTGGCGCGCATTCCGATGGGACCGAAAGCGGAAAGCCTCAATGTGTCGAACGCCGCGGCGATCGCGCTTTATGAAGCCTCCCGCTTTGATCCCCGAATCAATCCCAAAGCGGACTGATCCGATTCTCGGTCGGTCTAGCCGCCGGTGGTGAAGTCGCCGCCGCCGGAGGTGCGGATATTGCGCTGGCCGGTGACTGTGCGGATGTAGGCGTCAGACCCGCCGCTCACATGGATGTCCACATCCTCGGCGATCCCGCCGAACCACAG
>NZ_DEMB01000016.1:5165-40844 GCF_002354675.1 Oceanicaulis sp. UBA2681
AAGCCGCCAAGACGCGCCTCCACCGAGCTGGCGCGGCCCTGCTCGATGCGCACATCGCCCGAGCCGCTGCTGCTCATCTCCAGAACGCCGTCCATGCTGGCGACCTCCATGTTGGAAGAGCCTGAAATGCTGACAGACACGTTCGTCGTGGCGCCAACCGACAGATCCCCGCTGCCTGATGCTGCGTATTGAACGCCGCCCGGCGCATTGCCGATTTCGACATTGCCAGAGCCGGACACGCTCGCCTCAAGGCTCGCCACATGACCGGCCTCGACTTCACCGGAGCCGGAAATACCGACCTCCAAGTCGCCGCCCACATCGCCGAGCTCAACGTCGCCGGAACCGGACACGGCCAGATCAACTGACTCGCCGATATCCTCGGCGCTCAGATGCCCCGAGCCAGACAGGGCCGCATTCAAGGCGCCGCCGATTTCGCCCACGCTTGCATGGCCTGAACCACGAATAGCCAAGCTTGCGTCAGCGCTGACCTCACCTGCTTCAAGCGTTGAGCAATGCGACATCACCAAATCAAGCGATTGGGTCTCGCCCAGTTCGGCGCGGACAATGGAGTCATCGAGCTCCACGCTGGCAGGGTTCGGCGTCGTGATGATCAGAATCGGCAGCTCGTCAAAAGACAGCGCTTCGCGCCGATTGCGCCCGACACGCTGGTCCCGCCAGCCGCCAAAGCATCGCATGCGCCGCATGGTTTCACCGCCGTCCACATACAGCGCGCCGTTGGCATTGCGGATATCAGCGCTCGAGCCGCCGCGTTCGTATCGGGCTTCAAGCGCAGCGCCTTGTTCCACACGCACCGTGCCGATGAAATTTTCAATCTCAATAACAGGCGCGCCGCCCGCTTGCATCGCTGTCGCCAGCGCCAGAACCATGACCGTCATATCGACCCTCATCTCTTTGAGTGTTGTTATCGTTCAGCGCGGGTTGTTCCCCCCCGACGCCGTCGCATCAGCATGCTGGCTGATCAGACCCCACCGCAACATTGCGACAAGCTAAACTTTTCTCCATGTCGCGCCGGTCGACAGCCGCCGCTCAAAGCGCTTTGATACCAGGCATGAGACATCACGCCCCCCGCACCGACCTCGCCACCCACAATGTAGAAAACCAGTCCGAACCGCTTGTCGGCGTGAATTGGTATTCTGACGACGCCATGCTCAAGGGCGCGCTCGCGCGAAATGGCGCGGATGTGCATGCCGATCGCCTGTCTTCCATGGGCGCCGAAATCGGCTCTGACAGCGTTCAGGACCTGGCCCGGATGGCGAACGAAAACCCGCCTCAATTCAAACCCTTCGACAGGTTTGGTCATCGCATAGACGAGGTCGAGTTCCACCCCGCCTATCATGCGCTGATGGAGCTGGGGCTGAGCCATGGCGTGTCGTCCGCGGCCTGGACGGAACAGCAAGCGCCGCACTCGCTGCACGCCGCGCTTCTGATGCTGATGGGGACCGCGGACGCCGGTGTCTGCTGTCCGCAATCGATGACCTATGCCAGCGTGCCGGCGCTGAAGAAATCAAACTGGACCGGCCCCTGGATTCAGGGCGTCACGTCGGGGCGCTACGACCCCCGCTTTCTGCCGCCTGAAGACAAGGTCGGGCTGACGCTGGGCATGGCGATGACCGAGAAACAAGGCGGGTCTGATGTGCGCGCCAACGCCACCACCGCAGAAAGCCAGGACGGCGATGTGGTGACGCTGACCGGTCATAAATGGTTCTGCTCGGCGCCCATGAGCGACGGCTTTCTGACCCTCGCCTATGAAGGCTCAGGCGATGATGCGCAGCTGAGCTGCTTTCTCGTGCCGCGCTGGACCCCGGACGGGGAGCGCAACACCATCGAGATCCAGCGTCTGAAGGACAAGCTGGGGGACCGGTCCAACGCCAGCTCCGAGATCGAATACAAGGACGCCTGGGCCCGCCGCGTCGGCGATCCGGGCCGCGGCGTGCGCACCATCATCGAAATGGTCAATCACACCCGTCTTGATTGCCTGGCGGGGTCAGCGGGCCTCATTCGCAACGGCGCCGCCTATGCGGTCTGGCATGCCGACCGACGCAGCGCCTTTCAGCGTCGCCTGATTGATCAGCCGCTGATGCGCGAAGTGCTGGGCGAACTGGCGATGGAGGCGGAAGCCGCCCTCGCCCTCGCCTTCCGGGTCGCGGAAAGCTTTGACAAGGCCGAGACCGATCCGCACGAAGCGGCGCTGGCGCGCCTTCTGACCCCGATTGCGAAATACTGGATCTGCAAGCGCGCGCCATACCTGACCTATGAAGCGATGGAGGCCCATGGCGGCGCCGGTTATGTGGAAGAGCATCCTCTGCCGCGCATGTTCCGCCAGAGCCCGCTCAACGCCATCTGGGAAGGCTCGGGCAATGTCATCGCCCTGGACGTACTGCGCGCCCTGTCGCGTGATACGGCGGCGCGGGACGCCCTCGCGGCCGAGCTGGCGCCCGCCTTCGGCCGACACCCCGCTCTGGACGCGCGTCTGAACGCGCTGACCCAGATGGCCTCAGGCGGCATTGGCGAAGCGGATGCGCGGCGATTTGCGGAGTGGTCAGCCACGGCTTTGACCGCCAGCGCCCTGATCCGCGCCGGGCTGGAGCCGGCGGCGGACGCCTATATCGGGCGCCGTATCGCCGAAAACCCGACATCTCTGGGCGCCGGCGAAGCCGCCATCGATCATGACTGGCTGATCGGGCGGGCGCGATTGGCGGGCTGATCAGGATTTCATGACCGGCTTGGTGTCCGAAGGTCCGATGGGCGTAACCACGGGTTTCTTGCCCGTCATCTGTTCACCCGTGATCTCGCATTGCTTGATCACGAGCACCTCAAAGCCTGCAGCCGCCTCTGTCTTGGACGGTGGATCGCTGTCGGGTACGGCGCCTGTCAGCGTGATCAAAACAGCCAGAGCCTGCATTGCTTTCCAGGCACGGCCTCCCCAGACGCTCAGGCTCACACGAAGCCGCGCGATGACGCTGCCGGGGCGAACCTCGATCAGCTCCACACTGAGCTGGTCATGCGTTGGCGGGAAACCGTCCGCCGGAGCGACCTCTTGCTGATACCAGGCGTTCAGTCGATCCCTGAGACCGTCAGCGAACTGCGCAGCGACAGAGCCCAACTCGCTTGTCTCAAGGTCGAGCCTGACCTCAATCTCCAGGCTGACATGAAACTCACCGTCACCATCATCGCCGAAATCGCCGCGAAAACCGCCGAAGCCGCCCCCCGCGCCGTTTGGTTCCTGCATAGGTACATCCGCCATGACACCTCCCTGACAGGCGAATTATCGACACCCTGTGAGCGCTCGCAACCCCAACAAGTCTTACCGAGGCAAAACACATGGCGGATGGACGCCGCCTATCCGAGAGTGGCGATTATGGCCGCGAAGCGTCATCCATGAACAGCGAGAGGAAACGGGCGGACAATGTTCCACCCGTCCGTGATCGCGTGGCATCGGCTGCACACGTCAGCCCAAAAGGCCATAGACGACCGTGCCCAGCACGGTGCCCAGCGCATAGCCCAGAACGCCCACGAGCACGCCCGGCGTCACAAGGTCGCGCCACCCCTTGGCGGCCGCCAGCGCCGGAGCGGTGGTCGCGCCCAGAATGGCGGCGTTGGACGCGATGATGATTTCAGGCAGGGACAGCTTGCAGAACTTGGCGAGCACGAACGCCACCACGCCATGAACGCTCACCAGAATGGCGATGAAGAGCATGATCAGCGGCGCATCGGCCAGCAATTGCGCCACATTGGCGCCGGCGGCGATGGCGCCGAAAAACAGGAAGGCGAACACCACGCCGAGCTCGAACCCACCATTCAGCTTGGCCATTTGCGTCGGAATGGCCGTGGGCAGGATCAGCGCCAATAGCGTGATGAAGACGTATTTGAGATCGCCGAAGGATACGCCGATGGCCTCGCGCATCGCATCAGGCGACACGAGGCCGTCGCCCACGCTGGACAGCCAGGTCCCGATAGCGACGACCGTCAGCGCATAAGCCAGCGTCAGCGCAAGCGACAAGGGTGTGGTGGCGCCCTCACTGCCCTCTTCCAGGGTTTCGGTGTGGTCTTGAGTGTGATCACGCGACACGAAGCGCTTGGCGATCCAGGCGACGCCGGGCAGCACGGCCAGAACGCCCAGATAGGCCGCGCTCGCCAGATGATCGGCGGCGACAATGGCGGAGACGAGGCTAGGCGCGCCCTCCGCCAGACCGGTCATCTCGGTCAGCGGCCCGAAATTCACCGATCCCCCCACATACGAGCCCGTCAGGGACGCAGCGACCGCCGCTTCCCAATCACCCAATCGGACCACCAGCACAGCGGTAAAGACGCCGATCACCGTCGCAAGGGACGCGATCAGGAACGCCCCGGTCATGCGGGTTGTCTCAAAGAAGATGCGCTTGAGGTCCGCCTTCATCAGAAAGAGCGGAATGAGCACCGGCACAGCGTAGGAGAACACGAACCCGTAGGCGGGCGCGTCAAACGGCAGGATGCGCAGATTGGACGCCAGGATCGCCAGAAGGATCGTCCACACGGTACCCGTCAGCAGAGCGCCGAACTTGGTCTTTTCGAGCAAAAAGCCTGCAGCGGCGATCACGGTCAGCCCGGCCATCACCGCGAGGTTCTGGTCGGCGGGGATCAAGGAAGCATCCATCAAAACATCCTGAAAAATCAGTCGCCGGGCGGGATGACCGCATCAGCTTCAATCTCAACTATAAACTCGGGCCCGGCGAGCGCCGCCACGCCGATCATCGCGCTGGCGGGCGGAAACTCTGCGAACACCTTGCGATGCGCCTGCCCCACTGCGCGTTGTGTTTCAGGGCTCATATCGGTCACGTAAAGCCGGGTCCGCACGACATGACTGATATGGGAGCCCGCCTTGTCCAGCGCTTGCGCGATGATTTCAAGACATTGTGAGGTCTGGGCGCCGGGGTCGCCGGGCGCGAACGGCTGTCCCTTTGCATCGACCGAGACGGTCCCCGCCACGAACACCTGATCGCCGACGCGCACGGCGCGGCGATAGGCGACCAGCTCTTCCCATGGCGCGCCGGAGGTGACGCGCTGTATGTCGTGACGGGGCTGGGTCATGGTCTACTCGCCTTCAGGCACGCCGTTGGCGAACAGGTCGAGCGCAATCGCGACCATGCCTTCAGAAGAGACGGTCACGGCGCCCTCGCCATCGGGATAGAAGAAGGGCGAGTGATTGGCGGGCGGAGTTTCACCGCGCGCCTGATACTCCTCCCACACGCTCTGCGGGGCGCCGCCCACCCAGAACATGAAGATCGGCACGTCTTCCTCGGTGCGGCCATAGCGGGAGAAGTCTTCGCCGCCGGTCACAGGGTCCGCGGTCCCCACGGCGTTCTCGCCAAACCGGGCAGACAGCACGGCGCCCGCCTGATCAGACAGCGCCGGATCGTTATAGAGCGCAGGCGTGTAGATCTCTTCGACTTCCATCACCGGCATCAGTTCATCAGGCAGGCCCGCCGCCATGGCCTGACCCCGCGCGATCCGTTCGATCCCGCTGATCAGGCGTTCGCGCACCTCGTCAGAATAGGACCGCACGGTAATCTGAAGATGCGCCTCGTCGGAGATAATGTTGTGTTTGGTCCCGGCGTTGAAGGCGCCGACGGTGACCACGCCGGTTTCAAGCGGCGACAGCTCGCGGCTGACCAGCGTCTGCAGATTGGTGACGATCTGGCTGGCGAGCACCACCGGGTCCTTGCCCAGATGCGGCGAGGCGCCATGAGCGCCGACGCCGCGGACATACAGATCAACCGAATCCACATTCGCCATCGCCCAACCCGGCGCATAGCGGATCACGCCCGCCGGCATATAGCCCCAGGTGTGATAGGACACGACCGCATCCGGCGCCGGGAAGCGCTCATACAGGCCGTCTGACAGCATGGCGAGCGCGCCCAGACCCACCTCTTCGGCGGGTTGGCCGATCAGCACCAGCGTCCCCGACCAAGCCTCGCGGTTCTGGCTCATATAGCGGGCCGAGGCGACCAGCGAGGTCATGTGCGTGTCATGCGCGCAGGCATGCATGACCGGGAAGGTGTTCCCCATCCGGTCCTCGCCCATGACTTCAGAAATATAGTCCACCGGCGTGTCTTCACGGACCGGCAGCCCGTCCATGTCGGCGCGCAGCATTATGGTCGGCCCCTCGCCGTTCTCCATCACCGCGACAACGCCGGTGCGGCCAACGCCTTCGGTCACTTCGAAGCCGGCGCTGCGCAGCTCTTCAGCCAGTCGCGCGGCGGTTTCGGTCTCCATGAAGGACAGTTCGGGATTTTCATGGAAGTGCTCGTAGAGCGCTTGCAGATGGTTGTCCCAATCGGTGGCGATGGCGGTGCGTAGATCGTCTTGAGCCAAAGACGGCGCGGTCAGCGCCAGCCCTGCGGCGGCGGCCATGAACAAATGACGCATAAGTGCGACTCCCCTTTTTTCTTGGCGGCATTGCAGACCGCTAGAGAGGAGAGGTCAACGAAGAAAGAAATTCGGGGTCAATCAAACAGGGCGTCGGCTGCGGCCTGGGCGGCGGCGCTGTCATCAATGCCTTCGCCTTCGATTCGCCCCTGTACGGCGGCGCGGGCCGCGGCCAGAAGCGATTCAATTTCGCTGCCCGCCATGGCCGAAGCGCCCGCGAAATCGCCGGCCTCGACTTTGGATTGGGCTTCGCGCATTTCATCGTTCACGGCGGCGACGATGGTCTCAAGATGCGCTTTCAAGGTGTGGTCCACCGCGGCGTATGCGGCGATTACAGTTTCCTTGCCCACATAATTGGTGCGCTCGAAATGCTCTTCATAGGGAACAGGCTCCCACGCCAGGACTTCCTCGGCGAAGTCGGGCATATCGGGCAACATCTCAAGAAGCATGACCACTTCATTGAAATGATTGAGATAGTCAGTCGCTAGGCCGGTGTCTGGATGCACGTTCGCCGCCGTCAACGCCTCCGCTGACAGCGCGCCCTCACCCAAGGTCGCCGCTTCGCTCATGATCAGCCCCGTCGTCTGGTCCAGCGCAGACAATGCCAAGTCAGCCTAAACGAAAGACTAACCGTCATGGGCGTATTCAGCGCGCGAACTCGCCTTATTCGGCGCCGCCGAAGCGCTCCACCCACTCTGCGACCTGATCATCCTCGATCTTGGCGAACAGGACATCCGGCACGGAGAACTGCAAACCGCGCGGCAGGGCGTCCAATAGCGCAGCCCCTGACCCCGTGGGCCAGGTCCGCCGGTCTTCGGGAACGCCAATCGCGTCCAGCACGGTTTTCGCGGCCGCTGGAATGACGGGTTGCGCAACAATTGCGGCCAGGGCGATCAGGTTGATCCCGGTGCGGACGCCCATGGCGGCCTTGTCCTTGTCCGTTTTGAAATGCGCCCAAGGTTCGGCCCGGGTCAGATATTCATTGCCCGCCGCCCACAGCGCGCGGGTTTCCGCAGCCGCCTTGCGGAACTCCATGGCTTCATAATGACTGGCGATCGCCTTGAGGCGCGTCTCGACCTCGCTGGCCAGCCAAGCCTCATGCTCGCCCGTTTCTCCCCCATCCGGCACAACGCCGTCAAAACGGGAGGTGGCGAACTTCAGAACGCGATTGACCATATTGCCCAGCACATTGGCGAGGTCCGTGTTCACGCTGGCCTGGAAATGATCCCAGGTGAATTGAGCGTCAGAGCCTTCGGGCCCGTAGGCGGTCAGATACCAGCGCCAATAGTCGGACGGCAAAAGCTCCAGCGCCTGATCCATGAAGACGCCGCGCTTGTTCGAAGTGGAGAACTTGCCGCCATACCAGGTCAGCCAGTTAAACGCCTTGAGCGCGTCCACCGTCTTCCACGGCTCCTCTGAGCCCAGAAGCGTGGCCGGGAAGCTGACGGTGTGGAAGGCCACATTGTCCTTGCCCATGAACTGCACATAACGGACATCGTCGGCGCCTTTGTCAGTGCGCCACCAGCTTTCCCAGTCGCCGCCGCTTTTCTCCGCCCATTCGCGCGTCGCGGAGATGTAGCCGATGGGCGCGTCAAACCAGACATAGAAGACCTTGTCTTCAAAGCCCTCGCGCGGCTGGCCCTTCTTGGTGACCGGCACGCCCCATTTGAGGTCGCGCGTGATGGTGCGGTCGCGCAGGCCTTCATCGAGCCATTTATAGGCGATGGATTTAGCGAATTGCGGCCAGCCGTCGGCCGCGTCCACCCAGGCGCGAATGCGCTCCTCCATGGCCGTTTGCTTGAGCTGCAGATGGCGCGTGTCGCGCACTTCGAGATTCTTCGATCCCGACACCGCTGAATACGGCTCGATCAGTTCGATCGGATCCAGCAGCTTGCCGCAATTGTCGCACTGATCGCCGCGGGCTTTCTCAAACCCGCAATTGGGGCAGGTTCCCTCCACATAGCGGTCCGGCAAAAAGCGCTCGTCATCAATGGAATAGACCTGCTGCTCGACGACTTCGGCGATCAGCCCGTTTGCTTCCAACGTCTCCGCAAAGTGCTGGGTCAGTTCAGCGTTCTGCTTTGAGGAGGTGCGGCCGAAATAATCCCAGCTCAGCGCAAACTGCTCGCCGATGGATTTCTGGATCTCGTGCTGCTCGTCGCAATAGGTCCGCACGTCCTGCCCGGCGGCCGCCGCGGCCAGCTCGGCGGGGGTGCCATGTTCGTCCGTCGCGCAGATCGCCAGCACGTCATGGCCGCTCAACCGCATGAAACGCGCATACACGTCGGCGGGCAGCATGGAGCCGGCCAGATTGCCGAGATGCTTGACGCCGTTGATATACGGTAGAGCGCTGGTGATGAGTATGCGGGCCATGGGAAATAGATCCGGTCTGTCACGGGATGAGACGCGCACTCTTACCCAAGCTCACGGCAAAGGGAAACCAGCCCGGTTCAGCGGCCCGCCCCCATAACCTGCATTGTCTGCATCCGGGCGCTTGCCCAACAGACCGGCTCCCGCGTAGAAAGCCCAGACGCGCCGGCTTAGCTCAGCTGGTAGAGCAGCGGTTTTGTAAACCGAAGGTCGGGGGTTCGATTCCCTCAGCCGGCGCCATTTTCTCTGTTTTCTTGAAGTTCCTCGCTGACGCTGCGGGCGCACGGTCGCGCTTGCGAACCCTGCGGGTTCGGTGGGGCGAGCTTTATTCCCCGCGCTCGGTTACTTGCACGCCATCCTCGATCCGGTCTGAGGGGTAGAGCACCAGGGTTTCACCGCTTTCGAGCCCGTCCAGAATTTCAGCGTCAACGCCATTGGCCTGTCCGATCTCGACCTGGCGCAGGCGCGCGCGTCCATTCTCCACCACATAACAGGCCCATCCGCCTTCACGTCGGAACAGCGCCGCCACCGGCGCGATCAGCACGTCCTCGCCGCGCCAGACCTCAATCGCCGGCTCCACCCGGAAGCCATGGCCCAGGCTCTCCCACATCTGCGGCGGGTCCAGCAGGTCCAGACGGACCCGGACCCGTTGCTCCTCAACACCCAGCGCGGAGATTTTCAGAAATCCGAACGGCTCCACCCGGCTGACCCGGGCGCGCAAGGGCGGTGAGCCGCCCCAGTCTTCCAGCGTCGCCGCAGCTCCCTCGGTGATGCGCACAGCGTCGGTGGATAACAGCTCGACCACGATTTCCAGATCTTCAGGGTCGCCCAGCTCCAGCAAGGGCGCGCCGGGCGCGACAACCGTCTCGCTTTCCTGCACCAGCCGGAGCACGCGGCCGCTCACCGGGCTCGTCACTTCCACCAGGCCGCGCGCATCGCCATTATCGCCCGGCTCCATCAGTCGCGCCGCCGCCGCGTCGCGCTCCGCCTGACGGGCGCGCACATTGGCGCGGGCTGTGTTCAAAGCGGCATCAGCGCTTCTGAGCGCCAGACGCGCCCGGTCCAGCGCGCCTTCGCTGACGGTGCCGCGCTCGTAAAGCGTATTGATCCGGTCCATCTCGGCCTGCGCGAAATCAGCTTCAGCGCGCGCCCGCTCCACATCGGCTTGCGCAAAGCCCAACAAGGCCTCAGCCGAGCGCAAAGCCGCCTCGGCTTCACCCTGGCTGCGCGCGTCCAGAAAGGCCGGGTCAGAGGGCAGGATATTGGCCAGCACCTGTCCCACACTCACGGTATCCCCTGCTTCAGGCTCCACCCGCAGCAGCCGTCCGCCTACAGGCGCAGAGACCGTGTAAACCTCACGCACCCGCGTATAGCCCTCATCCTGAACGGTCACGGTCAGGACGCCGCGATCGACAGTTGCGAAATCCGCCGGCACGGGGCGCGGCAGGAAGGCGTAAATGATCAACGCCAGGGCGATCAGCCCGGCTGCAGACCAGAACACCGTTCGAAAGTTCAATGTCATCAAGCGCCTCCTGGGCTATTCGCGGGTTTTCAGCACGGCGATCAGATCAAGCCGGTTAATGCGCTGGCGCACGATCAACCCGCTGATCAGGGCGATCACGATCAGCACACACGTCGTATAGCCATAGGTGGACGGCTCGATCACGAACGGCAGGCGGAAAAAGTCCGAGCTCATCGCCTTGGCCATACCCCAGGCCAAAGCCGCGCCAGCGACCAGAGAAATCGGCAGGGCCACAAGGGTGAGGATGGCGCTTTCGGCGAGCAAGATGTAGCTGACCGCGCCCTTGGTGAAGCCCAGAACCCGTAATGAGGCCAGCTCGCGTTCGCGTTCCGCCAGTGAGACGCGCACCGAATTATAGATGACGCCCAGCGCGATCATGCCGGCGAACAAGGTGTAGATGAAGATCGAGCGACCGATGGACCGGTCCATCAGCTCGGTGAAGTTCTCTCTGGCGATCGTGTGAAGCTGGACGCCCGCCACCAGCGGCGCATCTTTCAGCTCCAGATAGAGCGCGTCCGCAAACGCCGGGTCCACGCGCAAATACACGCCTGAGATCACCCGCCCCTCACCCAGCGCCGCATTCAGGTCTTCAAGTCGCATCTGCGCGCCCGAGCCGATCAGCACGTCAGGCGTCTGGACCACCAGACGCTCAAGCCGCGGCCTGGAGCCTTCGGTAACCTGAGCGGTCAAAAGCTCTCCTGAGCGCACATGAAGCCTGTTCGCCAGATCCTGAGACAGGATCAGACCGCCAGGCGGCGGCGACACCGTGCGCCCCTGGCTGTCCATCATGCGCGACAGGGCCGGGTCGTCGATGACGCCCGTTATCCCCATCAGAACCTCGCGATTGTCATAGCGAAGGCGCGCGCTTGCTATCCGGAAGGGTTCCGCCTCCACAACGCCCTCACGTCCGGCAAGGTCATGAAAGGCCGCCATGGTGCGCGGCTCGGTAAAGCTCACCGCCATGTCATGCCGATTGGAGAGGTCGAAATAATTTTCGATCATCACCTCCATGGCGTCGAGAAAGTAGAGCGTCATGACAAGAAGGGCGCCGGATGCGGCGATGCCGGTCACGGTCAGTCCCGCCCGCACAGGCCAGCGAAAGATCTGGCGCAACACCATCCGGCTTTGATGGTCGAGCAAGCTCAGCTGGGTCAACATCACCCCCGCGCCGCGCGAATAATCAGGCGGCGGCGGCGGGCGCATCGCCACCGCCGGCTCCAGCCGGGCCGCTTTGAGCACGGACCAGACCGCGCCGCCGCCAACTGCAACAACAGTGACCAGAACGCCGATAGCGTAAACAGACGGGCTGGCCGAAAAAATGAGAAAGGGGAAGCTGTAGTATTGCACATACATCATCGCCATGGCGTGACCGAGCCAGGTCCCCAAAGCGAAACCGATCACCAGCCCCAGCGCGGCGATAACGCCGACCAGCTTGAGATAGTGAAGGGACACAGCCTCTGACGAATACCCAAAAGCCTTCAACAGCCCGATCTGCTCACGTTCCACCGCGATCAGCCGCGAGATCACGATGTTCACCAGGAACGCTGCGACCGCCAGAAAGATTGGCGGCAAGATAGCGCCCATGGTCTGCAGCTGATCGAGCTCGCTTTGCAAGAAGGCGGCGGAGACATGCTCGCGGCGCGTATACGCCCCCGCCCCGCCATAAGGCTCGAGAATGCGGTCAATCGCGGCGCGTACGGGCGCTGGATCCGCCCCGCGTGACAAACGCACCACCACCTCATTAAAGGCGCCTTGCTGATCAGCGGCGGTCTCCAGCGCCTCGCGGTCCATCCATAAAACGCCAAACAATGACGGATCAGGCACGATCTGGCCGGGGGCGATGGCGTAGACGTATTCAGGCGAGAGGGCGATTCCAGAGATCGAAAGCCGTTCTCGCCCGCCCCGAATGGTGACCGTGACCGTGTCGCCAACCGTCAGCCCGTGCGCCGTCGCGAACCCCTCCAGCACCACGACCTGATCGCGGCGCGCCGGATCGGGCATGGAGCCCGCGACCAGATGAATGTCGTTGACCAGGGGGCGTCCTGCATGTGGCAGGGAATAGATTACGCCGCTGGGCGGTTCGGCCATGTCTGGAATGTCGAACAGGACCGGGGACAGGATGCGCGACTGGGCGGCCGCCACCCCGTCGATCCGGCGAATATCGTCCAGCACCGCATTGGGCGCCCGCACCGCCGGCGCCCAGATATCAGCGAACCGATAGCGCTCGTAATAGGCGGAGCGGGTCTCATCGAGCGAACCCAGCATGCCCGCCATCACCAGATGCACCGACACGCCGCCTGCAATGACCAGCGCAATCGCCAGCGCCTGGCCGCGCATGGACCAGACATCGCGCCAGAGCTTGAGGTCCAGCACAGAGAGCCAGCGTCCGGTCACCAGGCGATCTCCTTGGGATCCAGCTTGGTGGCGTTCTCCCGGTTCTCCCGGATCTGACCATCGCCGAAGACGATGACCCGATCAGCCATGTCCGCCACAGACGCGTTATGCGTGATGATGAACGTCGTCGCGCCCAGGGTTTCATTGACCTCGCGCAGCGCCTGCAGAACCTTGACGCCCGTCGCGGAATCCAGCGCGCCCGTGGGTTCGTCGCATAACAGGACTTCAGGCCGTTTCGCGATGGCGCGCGCAATGGCGACGCGTTGCTGCTCGCCCCCCGACAACTCGGCCGGGAAATGATGGATGCGCTCATGCAGGCCCACCAGGGCCAGCGCCTCTTCCGGCGGCAGCGGATCGCGCGCCACCTCGGTGACGAGCGCCACGTTTTCCAGCGCCGTCAGGCTCGGCATCAGATTATAGAACTGAAAGACAAATCCCACATGATTGCGTCGGTAACGCGTCAGCTGACGCTCGCTGGCTTCATGCAGCGGCCGGCCGCGAAAGAACACTTCGCCGCTGGAGCCGCGATCCAAGCCGCCCAGAATGTTGAGCAAGGTGGACTTGCCGGACCCTGACGGCCCGAGCAACACGACAAGCTCGCCTTCCGGAGCCAGCAGGTTGACGCCGCGCAAGGCGTGAACGGCGCCTGCGCCTTCCCCGTAAACCTTGCACAGATCGCGCGTTTCAAAACACGCTATGGGCGATGTGCTCGCCATCTGGCCTCATCCCCGCTTGATCGAGAACTATCTTAGCGAGATCGGGGCCCAATGGTCAGCCGGCACAGATGCGCGAGGCTGTTTCATCTTGCCGCACCTGCTCACGCACTGCCTTAATCAGGCCGCAAGCTCATGATTTTAGAGTGGAGATTGGCGCATCCTGCGACGCTTGGCGCATTTGCCGGGCCCCATGCGACGCGCTAGATGCTCACCCAGACCCGAGTGCAACAGGAGTAAGTTCCCAATGCGTATGATTTTCGCCGGTTTCGCCGCCCTCGCCCTGACCAGCGCGGCGCAGGCGCAAGACGACGCCGAAGCCAGCATCCTGACAGAGCTGGGCGAGCCCTATGTGAGCGCCAGCATCGAAAACGGCGCCCGCATCTTCCGCCGCTGCCAATCCTGCCACACTGTGGATGAAGGCGGCCGCAACATGGTCGGCCCCAATCTTCACGGCGTGTTCGGCGCGGAAGCCGGCCATAAGGAAGACTTCCGCTATTCACCGGCCATGTCAGAATCCGGGATCGTCTGGTCCGCTGAAACGCTGGACGCCTATCTGACCAATCCGCGTGAATACATCCCGCGCAACCGCATGAGCTTCGCCGGTCTGCGTGACGAAGAAGATCGCAACGACCTGATCGCCTGGCTGGCGGTGAACACGCACTAAGCGTTGTCCGCAAGAGCCCTGAACAAAAAACCCCGGAGCGGCGCTCCGGGGATTTTCTTTGCTATTCCGCGGGCGCCGCGGGCGGATCGATCGGGTCGGCGCCGCGCACTTCGCGCGCTTCCTTTTCAAGCTGGCGCGTCACCCAGTTCGGCGTCTTGGTGTATCGGCCCAGAACACCGTACACGGCCGGCACCACGAACAGGGTGAACAGCGTGGCCACCATCACGCCGGTGAAGATCACCAGACCGATGGTCACGCGTGTTTCAGAGCCCGGACCGCTGGCGATCACCAGCGGGAAGGCGCCGATAGCGGTCGAAACGCCGGTCATCAGGATCGGACGCAGACGGGTGACAGACGCCTCCAGCGTCGCCTCGGCGAGGGTCATCCCCTCTTCTCGCAGCTGGTTGGCGAACTCCACGATCAGAATGCCGTTCTTCGCCGCCAGCCCGATCAGGATGATCAATCCGATCTGGGAGAAGATGTTCAGGCTCGACCCGCCCATATAAAGCCCGAACAGGCCGCCCGCGACGGCGAGCGGCACGGTGAGCATGATCACGGCGGGCTGGATGAAGCTTTCAAACTGCGCCGCCAGCACCAGGAAAACGATCAGAAGCGCCAGGCCAAACGCGAAATAGATCGCGTTGTTGGAGCGCAGGAATTCGCGCACTTCGCCCACATAGGTCGTGCCCACTTCCGGCGGCAGCGTATTCGCCGCCCAGGCGTCGAGCCATTCCACAGCCTGACCGATAGTGTAATCGCCCTGGATGGTGGCCGAGACGGTGACCGCGCGCTGGCGGTCAATCCGCGAGCGGCTGGGCGCTTCGCCCACCTCACGCAGGTTCACAAGGCTCGAAAGCGGGATGAGATCGCCAGATTGCGCCCTGACGAACAAGGCCTCCAGGTCGTTCTGGCTGGACCGGTCCGCCTGCCGGTTCTCCATGATCACGTTATAGGCCTCGCCGCGATCAATGAATTGTCCGACCCGGCGTGATCCCAGATGGGTTTGCAAGGCGCCGCTGATGTCAGACACCGACACGCCAAGGGCTGCAGCGCGTTCGCGGTCAATATCGACCAGAAGACGCGGCGCGGTGGGTTGGTAATCCTTGCGGGCGCGGATGAGATTGGGGTTGCGCTCGGCCATGTCCGCGATCAGCCGGTCCGCTTCACGGTCCAGAAGCTCATATTCCGGACCTTGCAACACGAACTGGATGTCGTCGCCGCCACCCCCGCCGCCCAAGGGCGAGCGCATGGAGACAAAGGCGCGAACGCCTGGCAACTGGCCCAAACGGGCGTTGATTTCATTGACGATCTCATCACCCGGACGACGCTCGCCCCAATCGGTCATGCTGCCGATGACAATGCCGGAATTGTACCCCGACCCGCCCCAGCCCGGCGACACCACCAGGACCCGGCGCAGTTCGCCATTGTCCAGATAGCTGTTCACGATCTCTTCGGCCTGCATCATCTGGCCGCTCATATAGTCAAAGCTTGCGCCTTCATGAGCGCCGACAAACCCAAAGAAACTGCCGCGATCAGACGGCGGGGTCAGCTCGCCAGGCAGGCGCGAGAACATGAAGGCCGAACCCGCCACCGCGACGATGATCAGCGGCGCGACGATCCAGGGCATGCTGAGAATGAGCTTCAGGCTGTGGCGATAGCTCACCTGAACCTGATCGAGGCCTCTGTTCACCCATCGGGCGGGACCACGCAGCTCGGTGCTGGGCTTGAGCAGTTTAGACGTCATCATCGGAGACAGGGTGAGCGCGACAAAGCTCGACAACACCACGGCGCCGGTGATGGTCACCGCCAGCTCAGCGAAGATCCGTCCAATCAGGCCCGGAAGGAAAATCAGCGGCATGAACACCGCCACCAAAGTCGCCGTGGTCGCGATCACGGCGAAAAACACCTGACGACCGCCGCGTTCACTGGCCAGCATGGGCGGTTCGCCCAGATCGACCCGGCGCTGGATGTTTTCCAGAACCACGATGGAATCGTCCACCACCAGACCAATCGCCAACACAAGCGCGAGAAGTGTCAGGATATTGATGGAGAAACCGCCAGCCGCGAGGATGGCGAACGTGCCGATCATGCAGACGGGCACCACGGCCGCCGGCACGATGGCGGCCCGAAAGCTGCCCAGAAAGAGGTAAATCACCAGCACCACCAATGTGGCGGCCACGGCGAAGGTGCGCCAGACTTCCTTGATGGATTCCTTGATGAAGATCGTATCGTCAGACCCGGCGACAATTTGCATGCCCTCAGGCAATTGCGGACGCAGGCGATCAATAGCGGCGTTGATCTCTTCGGCCACGGCGACCGAATTGGCCTTGCTTTGACGCACAAAACCTAGGCCCACCATGTTCTCGCCATTTCCGCGGAACAGGGATCGATGCTCTTCAGCGGCCAGCTCGACATCCGCGACCTCGCCCAGACGGATCACATGGCCATCTTCTGACACCCGGATCGGCATGCGCGCGAAGGCGTCTTCATCGGCGAACAGGCGCTCGACCCGGACAAATAATTGCGTGTCGGAGGTTTCAACGGCGCCGCCCGGCGCCTCGACATTTTCAGAGCGCAGCGCCGCTTCGATGTCTGACACCGTGACGGAACGCGCCGCCATCTCATATGGATCAAGCCAGATGCGCATGGCGTAACGGCGTTGTCCGCCAATACGCACATTGGCCACGCCGTCGAGCACGGTGAACCGGTCGACGATGTTGCGGTCCGCGTAATCGGTCAGCTCTTCGCGCGTCATCCGGTCCGAGCTGAGCATGTACCACAGGAAGGGCCGCGCATCGCTGTCCTGCTTGGACACTTCAAGGCCCTGCACGTCTTCTGGCATGCGGTCGCGAATGCGGGAGACGGCGTCACGCACATCGTTGGCCGCCGCTTCAATATCGCGCTCCAGGGTGAAGGTGATGGTGACGCGGGACGACCCGTCGCGAGAGGACGAGCTGATCGTATCCACGCCTTCAATGCCGGACAGGCTGTCTTCGATCACCTGGGTGACACGGTTTTCCATCACCTCGGCGTTGGCGCCGGGATAGTCTGCGCTGACAGAGACGATGGGACGGTCCACATCGGGCATTTCTCGCAAGGGCAGCTCTTGCAAGCCCATGAAGCCGAAAACGATGATCAGGGCGCTCGCCACGAAAGCGAGCACGGGACGGCGAACTGCAATATCCGTCAGGGTCATCGGGCAGCCTCCCCGGTCTGAATTTCAAGGCCCTGACCACCGCCTTGCGCCGGTGCGTTCGCCAGCTCTAGCGGGGCGCCCTCACGCACGCGGTGTACGCCTTCAGACACGATGCGCTCTCCCAGGCTCAGGCCGTTCACGACTTCGACCATGCCCGCATTGCGCAGGCCCAGCTCGATGTCACGACGCACCGCCATCGGGCCTGCCTGGCCTTCGGTGATCACGTAAACAAAAGTCTGCTCACCAAAACGGACGATAGAAGACCCCGGAACGGCGGGACTTTCACGCTCGTCGCGACGCAGCTCGACCGTCATCAGCATGCCCGGGCGCAAGCGTCCATCGGCATTGTCGATCAGCGCGCGCACCGTGACCGTGCGCGTGGCGGGATCAATCCGGCTATCAACCTGGCTGACCTCGCCTTGAAACACCTCTTCAGGAAAGGCCGCGCTGCGCGCGCGGACGACCTGGCCGGCGTCGATCACGGACAAGAACCGCTCTGGAACGGTGAAGTCGAGCTTGATCACGGACGTGTCGTCGAGGCGGGCGATCACATCGCCCGGCCCCACCAATTCGCCAACACTGACGGTCCGCAGGCCGATCACGCCGGAAAACGGCGCCCGGATGATGCGATCCGCCATACGCGCTTCAATCGCCTCGACCCGCGCCCGGGCGCGATCCAGCGCCGCCTGCGCCTCGTCCAGACGGGTGCGTGAAGCGACGCCGCGATCTGTCAGGTCCTGAATGCGGGCGATATCGCGCTGCGTCTCGCGCAGGGTGGCGCGCGCCTCACTCAATCCAGCGGCTTCTTCTGCGTCCGCGAGCTCCACAAGGATTTCGCCCTGTTCGACACGCGCGCCTGAGTCAAAATCAAGTCGCGCAATGATGTCGGAGACCTTCGCGGTCAGGCTGACAGATTCATTGGCGCCCGCATTGCCCAGCGCTTCAACCACATCAGCGAAAGTGTCAGGCTGAACGGTGTAGACTGAAACCAGCGTTCGACCGCCGCCCCATCCTCCGCCCTGCTCTTCGCCGCCGGATATGGCGCGGATGATCACAGCCAGGGCCATGACTGCAAAAATCACTGCCGTCGCCGCCAAAAAGAGCCAACGCTGCATCTGCCCGTCTCCTGAACCTGTTTGTGCGCTCGATATGCGCCGTTTAATGCGAAAATCAAAATTCGCACGCTGAAATGCAGTTAAAACTCACGCCATAGCGCTATTACATATGCGCGCTCAGGTGATAATCCGTCGTTATAAAAAGAATTAGTGGCGCCTAGCTGTAAAGAAAGCCGGTCTGCAACTGGCGCAGTCACAGATATGTGAAGCCGATGACTTTCATACGGCTGGGCGTAGCGCTCACCCCAAGCCGAGTAAGTCTGCGCCATAACCAGCCAGCGCTCAGATGGACGGAGGCCAAACGTCAGGTCCATGCGGTGCTCGCCGCCTGCATTATCAAAGCGGCTGCGGTGAGCCAGTTGCGCCTCTGCGAACATGCGCGCCCCCAGGCTGCGCCCGAGCAGAAGCCGCGCATCCGCGCCCCAGACCGGAACGGCGTTAAGGGCGTCGTCTGGGTCGCCTGGAAACCGCACGGCGCTGATCTGGCTGCTCAGCACCCAATCCCCATACTCAAGCGCGTTCAGCCGCATGCCGGCCTCGAGCTCGCCCCAGCCCTGACTGACGGTGTTGAAAGATAGGCTGTAGGTGGCGCCCGCCTTGCTGACCTGGCTCACAGAACGACGAAAGCGCGTTTCCCGCGCCACCCGACCCACCAGAGTCAGGCGGTCAGTCAGCCCGTATTCTGTGAAAATCGACGTTTCAATCTTTGAGAACGCCGCATCGGAATTGCTCAAGTCGAAGGCGTGATGACTGGCGGAGGTGATCGTCAGCCCGCTGCCCGCAGGGCGTGTCCAGGCACCCGCTGAAGCGGGCGCGACGGCCAGCCCCCATAAACCGATCGCGCACCCGCACAACCACAGAGCGGCCTCTGGTCTTGATCGCTTCGCCCGGACATCGCCGCCCATCGCCTAGCCCCCTTGAAGGGAGCCAAACTCAGGCGCGGCGACTTGTCCAGAAAATTCCCCTCAAACGGGAAATCTACACATCATATCCCGGGCATTCCCGGTCCACGCGGCCACGAAGGGCGTGCCAGGCGATCTCCAGGAAGAGCTCATTGGTGACCCCTTCCTCGCCTTGCTTGAAGACCCGGGTCTGCATGGCGTCATCCCACTCGATCAGCTCTGCGCCTGCGCCCTGAGCGAGGGTCTGGATCGAACAGGCGCGCTCCAGAAGATACATGCGCAGATAGCAATTGAACGGGTGGTCCCCGACCGTCAGCGTGCCATGATTGCGCAAGATCATCAGGTTGTTGGAGCCCAGATCAGCGACCAGGCGTTCTTTTTCGTCCGCATCCAGCGCAATGCCTTCATAGTCATGATAGGTCACGTCCTTCATGACATTCATCGCCAGTTGCGAGATCGGCAACAGGCCGCGTTTCTGCGCCGCCACGGCGACGCCCTGATCGGTATGAAGGTGCATGGCCACTTTCACATCCGGGCGCGCATGGTGGATTGCGGAATGGATCGTGAAGCCCGCCGGATTGATGCCATAGCGCGATGGCGGCAGCACATTGCCGTCTATATCAACCTTGACCAGGTTGGACGCGGTGACGTCTTCAAACAGAAGACCGAAGGGGTTGATCAGGAAATGCTCGTCCGGGCCTGGCACGCGCATGGAGATATGGGTGAAAAACAAGTCATCCCATTTGTGCATCCGCGCCAGACGGTAGAGCGCCGCGAGATCGCACCGCGCTTTCCACTCGTCTTCGCTGACCTGGTCTTTCACCGAGATTTGGCTGGCGTCGTCCATAAGGCTCTCCTCCCTCTGACAGGCGATTGTGCGCTCACCCGCTCTTTGGCGGTTGTGTGAACACTGTTTACCGCATTTTTCCGGCTCTGCCCATGCCCGGCGGACAAGGTCAGGCGCGACTAAAGGTCTTTCGCAAGGCGCAACCCGGTCATTTGCCACTGGGCGTCAGGCGGGAAGAAATTGCGATAGGTGGTCCGCGCATGGTCGGGCGCCGTCAGGCATGAACCGCCTCGCAAGACGAACTGGCCGCACATGAATTTGCCATTGTACTCGCCGATGGCGCCTGCTGCGGGCGCAAAACCGGGATAGGCGCTATAGGCGGACCGGGTCCATTCCCAGACTTCGCCGAACAGGGCTTGCAAATCTGTGGCGGATGTCTGCGGCTGGGGGTGAAGCAAGCCGTCAGCGCTCGCCCACCGCACTGTCTGAACGGCAAGCCCTTGCGCAGCCTGTTCCCATTCGCGCTCTTCAGGCAGACGGGCGCCGGCCCAGCTGGCGAAAGCGCTCGCCTCGAAATAGTCGAGATGGCTGACGGGCGCGTCAGGGTGCAAGGCCTGCTCGCCGTGCAGGGTGAATTCGGCCCATCGACCGTCCCGACGGCGCCAGTAAAAGGGCTGAGTGCGCCCTTCATCCTGCATCCGCGCCCAGCCCTCCGAGAGCCAGAATTCCGGCCTCCCATAGCCCTCATCCTCTATGAAGGCGAGATACTCGGCATTGCTGACCGGACGGCTCGCCAAGGCGAAGGGATCCAGCCACGCCTTGTGCCGCGGGCCTTCATTGTCAAAAGCGAAGGCCTCGCCTTCATGCCCGAACTCCGCGAGCCCGCCCTCAAAGGTCAGCCAGACCGGGTCCGGGCGCGTGGCGATCAGATCCGGCGCAGTGTCCAGCGTCCGGGCATAGGCGGCCTCGGGAAAGCTGTTGCGTGACAGCACATGCTTGATGTCTGTGAGGAAGAGTTCCTGATGCTGTTCTTCATGCGCGAAGCCGGTCTCAATCACGGTGCGATAGGTTTCAATCGCTTCAGCGCTCGCCTGGTCAAACCAGCCATTCACGGCGCGGTCCACATGGGTGCGATAGGCCAGAACCTCTTCAAGACCTGGCCGGGTCAGAAAGCCCCGCTCCGGGCGCGCATGGCGTTCGCCAATCGCTTCATAATAAGAATTGAACAGATAGTTGAATCGCCGATCAAAAGGCTGATAGCCCGGTAGCGCCTCTGACAGCAGAAACGTCTCCCAGAACCAGGTCACATGAGCGAGGTGCCATTTGCCGGGCGAAACGTCCGGCATGGTCTGGACACACAGATCTTCCGCAGAAAAAGCCGCAGAGAGGGCCTCGGTCTGAGAGCGAACAGCGTTATAGCGGTCTCTCAGAGCACTAAAGGCGACTGCATTCATGTCTTTAGCCATCTTAATCTCCGCCGTTGATAATGATTCACTAACCAAGATTCAGTCAATTTGATGCTTATGATTCGTTCGGTCAGGCCGATTTAGCATGAGGGGCAAATGCTGCGTTCGACCTCAGACCCCGTGATCGCGTCTGCAAACCCGCCTGACAGGGCGGGCCGTAAAGCGCTTGCTTTGACCGATCTTTGCATGCTTCGGCCTTTGCCTGAACCGGTCCTTGAAGAGATCGACCGTCACCTCACGAGCTTTTTACAAGCGGCCGAAGCCCGGGTGCGCGCACAGGCGGCGCTGAAACTCTCTCAGTGCGACTGGGCGCCGCTGGAAACCATCCGCGTTCTGGCGTTTGACGCCTATGCTGTTTCTGCGCCCGTACTGCTGCACTCGGAATGCCTTAAAGAGCAGGACCTTCTGGCGCTGGCGGGATTGGGGGCCGAGCAAAGGAGCGCCCTCGCAAAACGACGTGTGATCAGTGACAAGCTGGCGGAACGTATCAGCCAGTATCGCGAACGCGGCTGTCTGGCTCTGCTTTTCGCAAACCTTGGCGCTCAGCTGACCGCAACCTGCGCGGAACAGACTGCTGACATCATCAAGGCGGACGCCATGTTGCAGAGCGCTTTGTCGAGACGGGGTTCGCTCGAGCTTGATTTCGCGCAAGCGCTGTATGAAGCAGCGGGCGAAGCCGTCAGCGGTCTATTGAAAGAGGTTTGTCCTGAAGCCCTGGACCATCTGGGCGAATACGGCACGGCGGATGATGAGGACAAACTTGACGATCTCGGCGCCAGCCTGACTGACGAACTGCGCAAAATTGACGCGCTGAACGCCGCAGATGTCCTGCGCGCTACACAGAACGGTCGCGCAGATATTTCCGACCACGCCGTTGCGCGCCTGACCGGCCTGGAGCCTGCGGACTGGCGGCAAGCGCTGCGGCGCTCTCCGGTTCGCGTATCAATTCTCGCGGCGCGCGCCATGGCGATGAATATTGATCACGCTCATCTGTTCTTTGAAGCTCTGTGCGAGCAGGGCCGCGCGCACCCTTTACCTCTGGACGCCGCCAAGAGGGCTGTGGGAGAATTGTACCAGCAATACTCCAGAGACGCCGCACGTCAGGCCTTGCACCGGATGAGCGCAGACGGTTCAATCCACTAAGCCCCTCTTTTCCCGAAGCGCCTTTACGGCGAGCTGACAGGAGCCGTTATGCGCCTGGCCTACCACGCCTCTGATCGTGACGACGCCCAAGCGGCCAAGGCCGAACTGATCAACCGCTATGGCGAAAGCGAGCTTCTGGACGCAGACGTTTTGATCGCCCTGGGCGGCGACGGCGTCATGCTGGATGCGCTGCATTCCGTCATGGGACGCAAGATCCCGGTGTTCGGCATGAATTTCGGGTCGGTCGGCTTTCTGATGAACGAGCCATGCGTTGAGGACCTGATCGCACGCCTTGAGCAGGCCGAACGCGCAGAGATTCATCCCCTGCGGGCCATTGTCCGTGACACCCAGGGCCAGACCTTCGAAGCCTTGGCGATCAACGAGGTCTCCTTGTTGCGCGAGACCCGGCAGACCGCCAAGATCCGCGTCAGCATTGACGGCAAAACGCGGCTTGAAGAACTGGCGGCGGACGGCGTTCTGGTGGCCACCCCCGCAGGATCCACAGCGTATAACTTCTCCGCTCACGGGCCGATCCTGCCGCTGGATGCGACCTTGCTGGCGCTGACGCCGATCAGCGCTTTCCGGCCCCGGCGCTGGCGTGGCGCATTGTTACGGCAGTCTTCAATGGTTCGCTTTGACGTCCTGGAGCCACGCAAGCGCCCGGTGGCCGTGGTCGCAGACAACAAGGAATTTCGTGACGCCGAGACTGTCACCATCTGCCAGGCGCCCGGACACACCCTGACCATGCTGTTTGACAAGGGTCGGGCGCTGGATGAGCGCATCCTGCTGGAGCAATTCGCCACCTAACCTTTTGGCTTACCCGGCATTAAAGTCTGACTGGTAGCAAAAGGGATACGCTGGCAGGGAGCCCGGTTTGAAACCGAAGGACGCCTATCTCGCACTGGACCGCATGACCGTGGCGATTGTCGATGACAACGCCGCCATGCGCGGGATTCTGCGCACCATTCTGAACGCCATGGGCGCGCCGAGAATTTATGAAGCGGGCGATGTGCGGGCAGCCATGGACATACTGCAGCACGAGCATGTGGATTTGCTGATTTGCGATTGGAAAATGAAACCCGTGGACGGCATCGCACTGGTGCGCTGGGTGCGCGATCCGCGCAAGAGCCCCTGCCCCACGCTGCCGATCATGATGCTCACCTGTTATGCGGAAGCCGAGCGCGTCAAAGTCGCCCGCGACGCCGGCGTCACTGAATTCATGGTGAAACCGTTCAGCCCGGAAAGCATTTACCAACACATTTCGGCGATATTCAGAAAACCGCGGCGGTTTGTCGACTCTGACAGCTTTTTTGGACCCGACAGGCGCCGTAAGATAGACTCGCACATCGATGCTGAACGTCGCGGTGCGTAGGGTCACGACGAAGACATGGGAAGCGGAGCCTTCTAAGCATGGCAAAACCTGATAAGTCGGTTGAGATCATCAATCCGCCGAACATGCTCAAGGCCAAGGTCGGCGGAAAACTTCCTCCTGCAGACCAGGCTGCGATTGAGCGCGCTGAGATGGCTCTGGGACAGATCAAACACCAGTTCCAGGACTGGCTGGCTGAAGAAGTCACCAAGATGGAAGCCCTGATCGAGTCTGTCAGTCAGGATGGCCTGCTGGGTGAAAGCGGTGAAATGCTGTTCACGTCCGCCCATGATTTGCGCGGGCTTGGCTCCACTTACGAGTTTCCGATCATCTCGCGCATTTCAGGATCG
Organism: Oceanicaulis sp. UBA2681; assembly: GCF_002354675.1. Taxonomy (NCBI): domain Bacteria; kingdom Pseudomonadati; phylum Pseudomonadota; class Alphaproteobacteria; order Maricaulales; family Maricaulaceae; genus Oceanicaulis; species Oceanicaulis sp. UBA2681. The sequence goes on from NZ_DEMB01000016.1 coordinate 29,586, forward strand.
CTCGCGAAACTGATCGAGACCAAGGAACGTCGCTCGATCGCGCCGCTGGCATTGGTTCGAGCGCACGCCAGTTCGATCCGCGCCGCGCTGATCCAGAATATCCGCACGGAAGACGATCCGGTTGGCCGTCAGCTTGCCGAAGAGCTGGAAACCCAGGTCATCGCACTGGTCGGCGCGGACTGATCCCCGCCGACCTCGCGATTTTTCAATTCAACAAGACGCTTTGCCCGCCCGCACCTAGCTGGCGGCGGACAAGCGCATCTGGCCCAGCTCCGCTTCATCAGCGTCGAGACGGTCCAGGATGTAATCCAGTTCAGCCTGCGGCACGCCCTGGAACTGGGTCAGAATGCGTTCGGCCAGAAGACGACGGAAGCGGACAATGTCCGGTGTTCCGTTCGGGCCAATCTCCAGCGAATGCCAGGCTGAAACCGCAGAACGCGCCACTGGCAAAATACGCTCGGGCATGCCGGCGCGTTTAAACAGAGTCTCAAGCCCCAAAGAACCCGCGTCATGGACCAGCAGCCAGGCTTTTTCATGAGTCACACCGGCCATCTCGGCCATGCAATGCTCAAAAAAGCTCATATGGCCGCGGAAAAGCGAGCGCAGGATCAAGGACGGCGTCAGACGTCCGTTCAGTTGCAATTGCTGCACGAAGCGGCGCGGCTCATCAGACAGCCCCGCCTGCTCCACCAGATCGACCGTCGCGCGCTCACGCGCGCCTTCGGCCAGCTCAACAGCCAGCTGGGCGGGAAGCGCATGCCGGTTTACGAGAGTCTGCATGGCGCTGTCAGAAATATGCGCGATCAGCTTCTCGGTGATGGTGATCGGCAGGCTGTCACGCAGGACGAACTGGTCCAGCACATCCGCATCACCGTCAAACCGGTTGAGCGCGGACGCATAGCCGCGATCATCAAACCGGGCGCCGTTATTGGAGGCCAGAATTTTCACCGCTTCGCGGTCACCGACTTCGACGATCTCATGCACGACGATTTCAGAGACTTCAGACCGGGCCGCAACCGCCGCTTGCCGCCGCGAGGGCGACGTCCGCACGATCTCCACCAGATCTTCATCGCTGAGCACGGGCGATCCTGCGATCACCGGCATGGCGATAGAGTCGATGTCCTGAGCCAGTTTGCGCGCCACATCAGGCGGCAGGTGCGAAGAGCGCTGCAAGGTGACCGAAAGCGAACGGCGCACCAGCTCGGCGGCGTCATCAGCGAGAAGCCGGACGACTTCCGAGCCGATCTTTCGTTCGTCATCGCTAAGGTCCACAGACGCGAAGCGGGCGCAGAATTTGCGGGCAGCCAGCGCGCGGCCTTCTGCATCAGTGGCGTCTGACAAGCGCTGAATATCGTCGCGGGTCAGGCGGGCGCGAAGGGTCTGAACAGTCATGGCAATACGAGCCTCATACTTGGTCTGTTCGCGCCTCTAGGGTCTCAACAAAAAGTTAATGACCTGTTGCGCGAATTATCGCCGATTTATCTTTCGGAAGACGAGCGCTCCGGAGCGCGCAGAGATGCGAGCAGTTCAACCACTGCCGGGGTCAACACACCGTCGCCCACACGGGCCGAGCCGTAAGCGCCCTGCGCATAGCGCGCCCAGGACGCCGCCATTGCGGTCACAGGCGATGAGGCATCCGTGACAGAGGCCACTTCACGGGTCAGCGTGACCGCCTCGCCAGTCAGCTTCTCCATCAGCTCACTGGCTTTGAGCGGGCGCCCGTTGTCATAAAAGACTGGCCGGTTGGCCGCGGCGGCGTTGGGAAACAACTGATCCGCGCGCTGGTTGGGATTGGCTTCAACCCCCTCGATCAGCCGCACCGCCCCCCCTGCGCCCAGAAAATGAGCCGCATAAAGCTCACCGCTGGTGGGTTTGCGCCCGATGGCGGTCTCGATCCGGTTCGCATTCTCCGCCGCCAGCTCGCCCGCCATGACGGACGCAGCTTGCGGATCAAGGCGCAAATTAAGCACCGCCTCCCGCTGGGCCGGGTCAGACACGCGAAACCGCCCGTCCGTATTCTGCTCGATCGACGCCGCCGCATCCCCAAGGCCATGCTCGGCGCCATAGCGCGACACCATCGCGAACCAGGTCTGTTCGATAAACTGGAACATGCCCGCCGCGCTGGAGGTGGTCGCGCGCGCATTGGCGTCAAAGTTGCTCTCGCGCGCCGCAGTGCGCATCAGAAAGTCAAAGTCTGCGCCCGTGCTCTGCGCCGCTCGCGCGATCAGGCTCGAGGGCGACAGCGCATTTGCGCCGGAATTGCTGATTGGATCGGACATGGCTGACACCGCGAATCGTTACTCATCCAGAGTGCCTGCGATGTGGTAAACATTCGTTAAGCCTTCAGCCCCGACCGCCTGGCTGAGAAAAAATCTGCACAGGCGCTTCGCGGGGACGCGCCTAACGCCTGCACCACCAGCTCCGCCATGCCGGGCGCCGTCAGAACCCCGTTCCGGTATGCGCCCAGAGCCAGGTAAAGCCCTGGACTGGCCTCACCCACGATGGGCATGGCGTCAGACGAGCAGGGGCGCAACCCGGCCCAGCTTTCCACCACAGCGCGGCCTTGCAGCGCCGGCAACGCCGCCTGCGCCGCCTTTGTCAGGCGCTCCAGCGTGTCAGGGTCCGTGTCGAGCCCCGCCTGACCCGGTTCAGAGCTGGCGCCGGCGATCAGGCGCCCGCCGGATTTGGCGGCCAGATAGATCGACAAACCGCGCACCACACGCTGGGGAACCTGCAGATCCGTGGCGTCAAAGCGGATCATCTGACCTTTCACAGGCGTGATCTGCGCAAAGCTCGGCATATCAGCAAAGCGCTCCGCCCCAGTCGCCAGAACCACGGCGTCTGCAGCAAGGCGCTCACCCTCCTCCAGGACGACGCCGTTGACCCGGCCGGCGGTCATGTCCAGACCCGTCACGCGGCGCCCCTCCGCAATGTCGCCGCCCCTGGCGCGAATGGCGTCTGACAAGACGCTGCCGAGCGCCCGGTTGTCGAGTTGCGCGTCGCTGGGAAAAAGCAGAGCGCCGCGCGCCCGCGCCAGGGTCGGTTCAAGCCCGGTGAGCGCCTCGCCGCTGATCCGCTCCGCCGTCACACCGAAGCGCTCGGCCAAAGCCTCGGCTTGATCGAGGCGCGCCTCATCAGCCTGGCTGAACGCCGGCGTCACGGCGCCTTGCGGATCATAGCCCAGCGCGACTGCGCTTGCAGCTTGCAGCCTGGGCGCCCAATCCCGCCAAAGCTGTAGCGACTGGCTGAGAAGGTCGGCGTAAGGATCAGTGAGCGGATGGTCGGAATCCAGCTCGAAACAGGTCTCAAATCCCGCCGCCAGCATGCCTCCAGACGCCCAGAGCGCGCCCTGCCCCGCCTTGCCGGCTTCCAGAACCGTGACTCGCACGCCCTTTTCGCAAAGCGCCCAGGCGCTCGCCAGACCCATCGCGCCACCGCCGACGATCACGATGCGTTCGGGCAGGTTTTCAGTTAAACTGCGAGCAGGCATGGGGCGGGCGCATCCACGGGGCGAAGTCATTATCGACCTCTGTGATGTAATCTGAGATGAAAGGCATAGCCATGGGACAAGCTGCAACCGTGCTGGGCGCCGCCCTGCTTACAGCCAGTGTGTTGTCCGGAGCGGCGATGGCGCACTCTCCCTCGACCTCTGAAGACCCGGTCGAACGAACCTGCGTGCGCCTGATCAATATCAATGGCTACACCACGCTGGATGATCGGCATCTTTTATTGTCTGGAGGTGCGAGCCGCCATTATCTGGTGACGACGCAGCGATCCTGTTACGGGCTGGAGCATGGGATGCAGGTCGGTCTCAGCTTTCCCGACACCGCCCGCATCTGCAATGCGTCGCTTGAATATCTGGTGGTTCCTGAAGGGGGGCGTTGCCGCATCCAGTCCATCGAAGCGGTGGACGATGCGCAGGCCGCCCGGCGCCTGATCGACGCACGCGCGGAGCCGTCAGAAGGTGAGAGCCGGTAGAGCGGCGGCCGCTCAGGGGGTGATCTCAGTCAGCTGGCCGCTTCCGCAGTCGCGATCACAGCCTCTTCGCTCTCAGCGCCTTCTTCAAGCACGGACAGGCAATCACGCACGAAGCGCTCGCCGTCATGCTCGGTGCCCGTATCCATCCAGGTCCGCCCCAGCGTCAGGGTGTAAAACTCGATGATCGGACTACGCCAGCGATCCACAGTCCGGGCGCGCTCAGGCGCGCCGCGGGCGCCGCGGGCCGCGCTTTCCAGCGCCAGTTCGTAGACATCGCGCAGATAAGACAAGGTCGAAGGCGCATCCGCCAGCAAAGCCAGGCTGCTGGTCGCTGCGGCCTTGACCTGCCGGTCGCCCTCGCGCAAGGCCGCGGCATGCGCGGAATCAGCCCCGGACTGCCCCGGCTCCCGGAGATCGGGCACAAGCTCGATCAACTCGGTCAGCAGGCACAGGCCTTTGCGCAGATCCTGTCGCAGGCGGATGGTCTGGGTCGGTCGGCCATTGAGCTGCATCTGATCGAGATAGATCTGACCCGCCTCCTCCAGCACCCGCTTCAGGGCGCTGCGGTGCGTGGACGCAATGTCGTGACGCGCGCAAATCCGGTCGAGTTCGGAGTCCGAATAAATCGGATCGCTCTCGATAATGACAAACTGTGTCGTCCCGCCTGAACTCAACCGTCCCATATCCGCCTCTTCGAGCTTAGGGATTCGCGTGAAGAAATAATGGTGTCGCAATTCGCCAGAGTCGCAAGACCCCGCGTTAACGATTTGGGCGGAAGCTGTGGAAGACTTCTCTTTTGTTATATTTCACAGAAGCTTGGAAATCATATTTTCCCGCATTTGGAGAAAGTTCTCCGTGTCGCCGCGCATGATGCGCTCTGATGGCGAGCCTTAAGCGGGCGGCGGATGGATGACAGCGGACCGCAGGCCAGCCTATCGTCACGTTCCCCGCGACCAGACAGGCCGGAGTCGCCTCTCATGCCGGAGCCCGCAGCGCCCCACCCCATCGCCCCGGAACAGGCTGAACTCGTCGCCTTTTTGGGCACGCCGGAGGCGCATGGCGGCGCAACGCCCCAGCGCATCGACACGCACTTGTCGCATGTCTTTCTGGGTCCGCAGACCGTCCTGAAGCTCAAACGCGCCCTCACGCTCGACTTTGTGGATTATTCCACGCCTGACCAGCGCCGGGCGTATTGCGAGCGGGAGCTGGCCGCCAATACACAATGGGCGCGATCGCTGTATCTGGACGTGGCGCCGGTCTGGAAAACGCCCGAAGGGTTCCAGATTGGCGGCGACAGCCCCGGCGACGCCCCGGTTGACTGGCTGGTGCGCATGCATCGGTTCGCGGACGAAGACCGGCTCGACAAGCGACTGGCGGCCGGCAGGCTAACCCTGGCGCAGGTCGAGCGCTTCGCTGATGATCTGGCTGCAAATCATGAGCGCGCGCCGATCTCGGACACACCCACCCTGTCTCAGAACGTTTCAGGGCTAATTGATCAGGTCGCCGGCGATATGGCGGCGGCTGGCGCAACCCCACTCTTTCGCGAAGCCAGCGAGCGCTGGCATGAACGGGCGAGATCCGCGCCGAGAACACACAGGGGCCTGATTGACGCGCGCGGCCAGACCGGCAAGGTCCGCCAGGTTCACGCCGACCTGCACCTGAAGAATGTCTGTGTCTGGCGGGACCGGCTCGTCGGTTATGACGCGCTGGAATTTGACGATGCGCTGAGCACCATCGACGTGCTCTACGACGCCGCCTTCCCGGTCATGGATTTCCTGCACTACAAGGCGGGCTGGGCGGCGAGCGCTTTGCTCACTCGCTATCTCGCCCGGACCCGAGAGTATGACGGCCTGCCCCTGTTTGATCTGTATCTGTCACTGCGCGCCGCCGTGCGCGCCATGGCCAGCGGTCTGGCCGATCAACAGGCCGAGGCCGACGCCTATCTTGATCTGGCGCTTGAGAGTCTCGCCCCCGCGCCCGCACCTCAACTGATCGCTCTGGGCGGCCGTTCAGGGACCGGTAAATCCACCCTCGCCAGCGCCATCGCGCCGACGCTGGGCAAGCGCCCCGGCGCGATCATTTTGCGCAGCGACGTCATCCGCAAGGTGATGGCCGGACAGGCGCCGGAAGCCCCCTTGCCGCCCAGCGCCTACACCCCCGAAACCTCGGCCCGCGTTTATGCCGAACTGGTGAGGCAAGCGAAATCCTGCCTCGCTGCAGGCTATGCCTGCATCCTCGACGCCACCTTCCTGTCCAAAAAATCCGAGGCGAACCTGGCGGACATCACCCAGGATTTCGACGGCGAGGTGAAAACGCTCTGGCTGGAGGCGCCGACAGACGTGCTGCGCGCCCGCGTCGCGGAGCGCCGCGGGGATGCGTCCGACGCCGGCATGGACGTGCTCGAAAAACAATTGCTCGAAGACGAGCCCCAAGGCTGGACCCGCGTCGACGTGTCCGGATCGAGGGATGAGGCGGTCACAGCGCTCAAACATGCGCTGAGCTAGCAAAGATCAAGGCTCTGCTTCTGGTCATCAAATTTTGGAGAAAATGGTACCGCCTCCCTGGATTGAACAGGGGACCTCTAGATCCACAATCTAGCGCTCTAACCAACTGAGCTAAGGCGGCACGCTATGCGCCCTGCCGGGGCCTGGAAGCCCGGTCGGCAGGGCGCGGAAACTAGCGCCGCGCGCGGCGGCGCGCAAGACCCGTGTCTGCGCTTTGCGCACACCCGTTTCAGTGCTCAGGCATAGCCCTGCTCGGCGATATGACGCTCGAGGTTTTCGATACGCGTGGCGTCCGAGGGGTGAGTGGACATCAGCTCAATCGGCCGGCGGGCGTTTTGCGCGGCCTTGGCGCGCCAGAACGCCAGCGCTTCTGACGGACGGTAGCCTGATCGCGCCATGTAATCGACGCCCAGAATGTCCGCTTCCAGCTCGTGCTGACGCGAATAGGGCAAGAGCACGCCATAGGTCACGCCCGTGCCCAGAATGCCGGCCCAGGTGTCGCTGTTCTCCACATTGGCGGCGCCGAGACCGGCGTTCACCACTGCGAGCCCCAGCCCCGCCGCGGCCTGTTGACGCGCGCGTTGGGCGGCGTGATTGCGGCTGAGATGGGCCACTTCATGGCCCATGACCGTGGCCACCTGGTCGTCATTGCTCATGGTCTCGAGAATGCCGCGATAAAAGGCGACCTTGCCGCCGGGCAGCACCCAGGCGTTTTGCTGGTCTGAGTCAAAGACCACGAATTCCCATTGGTATTGGGTCAGCCCCGACGCCGGCACGATGCGCTGGCCCACGCGGCGGACCTTGTTGTTCAGATTGCGGTCCTGGCTGATGCGTTCTTGCTGGCGCGCCTGTTCCCAAGCGGCCTGCGAGGCCTGCATGATCTGGGCGTCAGACACCAGAGCCGCGCCGAAACCGCCATCGGTGGCGCACCCGGCCAGCGGAAACACCGTGCCCGCCGCCAGTCCGACCAGCAATTCACGGCGCCCCATGGTGACGCGCGGCAACGCGTTCAGTTCGTCTTCGGTCATAATGGTCTCCCCCTGTATGATCTTCCGGCCTGTTCGCCATTAAATCGCCGCTTCCAGCCCTTACCTGCTGTGGCCAGACTGAGCGATATGGTGAATCATTGTCGCTCATCGCGGGAAATCCGCAAGCCGGGGACGGGACGCGCCCGCCCCTGAACGCGCTGTTTTTGGAGCTGAGCCCATGCGCCGTCTGATTATCGCCCTGCTCGTTCTGTTCATTCTGGTGATCGGCGTGGCTGTTCTGGCGCCCGCGCTCATCCCCGCAGACCTCATTCGTGAACGCACCCAGACCGCAGCCAGTCAGACCCTGGGGCGCGAGGTGCGGCTGACCGGCGATATTCGCCTGCAAATCCTGCCTCAGCTTCAGGTGCGCGCCCAGAACGCGGAGATCGCCAATGCGCCGGGTTTTGGCGAGGCGCCGTTCGCCGAGATGCAGGAAATGCGGGTGTCGGTGGCGCTGATCCCGCTGTTGTCGCGCCAGGTGGAGATTGAGGAGTTCGTACTGGTCGAGCCGGTGATCCGGCTTCAGTCGAACGCCCGCGGCAATAACTGGACCTTCGGCGACTCCGCTGATCAGACAGCGCAGGCGTCCTCCAGCGACGGCTTCCAGCGCCGGCCCGGCGCCCTGCCCTTTGAAGCCAGTTTTGGCGATGTGCGCATTGAAAACGGCGCCGTCTATTTTGAAGACGGCTCCCAAAGCCGCCGGATCGAAGCGCTGGATCTGAGCGTGGAGCTGCCGTCGGTGGATGACCCCGTGCGCTTGCGCGGTTCGTTTGAAGCGGATGGCCGGCCGATGACGTTCTCCATCGGGCTTGGCTCCCTGCGCGGCTTCTTTGAAGGACAGGAAACGCCCTTCTCAACCACGCTGAACGGTCCCTTGGCGGACCTGACGCTGGAAGGCCGCTTTCTGGAAAGCCAAGAGCTGGCCTTTGACGGCGATGTGGATGTGACTTTGCCGCTGCGGGCGCTGGCGCGCTATCTGGGCGCCGACCTGCCCGATGGCGACATTTTCCGCCAATTCAGCGCCCGCTCGGACCTGTCGGGGGAGCCGGGAATCGTGCGGCTGCGCAATGCCGCCATCCGCTTTGATGATATCGCGGCCAATGGCGACTTGACGCTGAACTCTTCCGGCGCACGGCCGCGCATCACGGGTGATCTGAGCACGGCCATGCTCGACCTCACCCCCTACATCCCCGCCGACAGCGCGCCTCAAGGCAATCGAAACGCCAATGCAGGCGTGTCGCAATGGAGCGATGAACCGATTGATCTGGCGCCCCTGCGCACCATGGATTCAGAGCTGACCATTCGCGCCGATGAGCTGAAAGCGCGCGATATCGAGATCAGCGACGTGACCGCTCTGATCAGTGTGGATCGGGGCCGGATGACGGCGCGTCTGAACAGGTTCCAGCTTTATGGCGGTTCGGGTGAGGCGGTCGCCGTGATCAATGCGCGGTCGAACACGCCCAGCTATTCCTTCAACGCCAGTCTGGACGGGCTGGAGGCGCAGCCCTTCTTGCAGGCGGCGGCGCACTTTGACCGCCTGATCGGCGATGGCGGCATGACCATGGACCTCACCGCCAGCGGCGCCAGCCCGGCGGCGATCATGAACTCGCTCTCAGGTACGGGGCGGTATGATTTCACCGATGGCGCGCTGCGCGGCGTAAACCTGGCCCAGATGATCCGCACGATTCAGACAGCGCTGCAAAACCGCGCCCTGCCCACGGCCTTCGCCGACACCGAGCAAACGGATTTCTCCAGCCTTGGCGGCAGCTTTACGGTCACCAACGGCGTGGTGCGCAATGATGACACGACCATGCTGAGCCCGCTTTTGCGCGTGCTGGGCAATGGCGAAATCGATCTGGGCGGTCAAAACATTGATTACCGCCTCACCGCACGTGCGGTGCAGTCCCTGGCCGGTCAGGGCGGCGAGCTCAACCTTCAGGGGCTGGAAGTGCCGGTGCGTCTGCGGGGCGGTTTCAACTCGGTCTCCGCCGGGATCGACTTTGAAGCCGTCGCGCGCAACCTGCTGCGCCAGCAAGCCGGACGGCTGATCGGCGGTCAGACCGGTGAGAGCGGCGACGGTGAAGAACCCGCATCGCCCGAAGACGTGGTGCGCGGCCTGTTTGGCCAGCTTCTGAACAATGCGCGCAATGATGATGACGACGCCGCAGACGAGCCGACAGACGGAGACGATGAACAAGGTGAGGCGCCGAACTAGGTCTTGATCCTTAGGGCGCGGGCTTATCTACTTGCCCTCAACGCGCAGGCCAGAAGTCTGCCGCACATACGGGGAGCAAGCAGATGAAAAAGATCGCCGCAGCCGGCGTGGTCGCCGCCATGGCTTTTAGTGAATTCGGAGCGTCAGCAGGCGCGCAGGACTTCCATCCCGGCGACCGGGTCAGCGGCGATCATTTCGCCACCCGTTCTCCCGTCACCGCGACGAACGGCATGGCCGCCACCGCGCACCCGCTGGCCACACAGATCGCGCTGGACGTGCTCAAAGCTGGCGGCAATGCGGTGGACGCCGCCATCGCCGCCAACGCGGCTCTGGGACTGATGGAGCCCACGGGCAACGGCATAGGCGGGGACATCTTCGTCATCGTCTATGACCCCGAGACGCGCCAGGTCTATGGCCTGAACGGCGCCGGCCGCTCGCCGATGGGGCTGAGCTATGACGAGGTCGTGGAGATTGTCGGCGAAGACGGCGCCATTCCGCCGCTCGGCGCCATGCCTGTCTCCGTGCCGGGCACGGTGGATGGCTGGTTCGCCCTGCACGAGCGTTTTGGCGAAATGCCGATGGCCGACGTCCTTGCCCCCACCATTCATTACGCGCAGGAGGGTTTCCCCCTCACCCAGACCATCGCCTATTACTGGGACCGCAACATGACCATCCTCGAGAACCGGTTCGCGCAGGACCAGTTCGAGGAGTTCGACAACGCCCGCGCCACCTATCTGACCGAAGACGGCGACGCGCCGCTTGAGGGCGAGATTTTCCGCAATCCCGATCTGGCGAACACCTTGCAACAGATCGCCGAGGGCGGGCGCGACGCGTTTTACGAAGGTGAGATCGCGCGCACCATCGACGCCTATATGCAACGCATCGGCGGCTGGATCCGCTATGAGGATCTCGCCAATCACCGCTCGGAATGGGTCGAGCCGGTCAGCGTCAATTATCGCGGCTATGACGTCTGGGAATTGCCGCCCCAGGGCCAGGGCATCGCCGCCCTGCAAATGCTTCAGATCCTGGAAGACTATGATCTCGCCAGCATGGGCTATATGAGCGCGGACGCGCTGCATGTGCAGATCGAAGCCAAGCGTCTCGCCTTTGAAGACCGGGCGCGCTTTTACGCGGATCCCGACTTCGCCCCGGCCCCGGTCGAGGCGCTGCTGAGCGAAGAGTATGCCGACCAGCGCCGCGCGCTGATCTCCATGGAGCAGGCGATGCAGAGCGTCACCCATGGCGATCCGGCCATTCTCGAAGACGGCGACACCACCTATCTGACGGTGGCGGATGGGAACGGCATGATGGTGTCGCTGATCCAGTCCAATTTCCGTGGCATGGGGTCAGGCCTGGTGCCCGATGGTCTGGGCTTCATGTTCCAGGACCGCGGCGAGCTGTTCAGCCTTGATCCCAATCACCCCAATGTCTACGCGCCGGGCAAACGCCCCTTCCACACCATCATCCCCGCCATGATCACCCAGGACGGCGATGGCGTGATGAGTTTCGGCCTGATGGGCGGCGGCATGCAGCC
>NZ_DEMB01000016.1:40968-126547 GCF_002354675.1 Oceanicaulis sp. UBA2681
CAGGGCCATGTGCAGATCGTCTCCAACATCATCGACTTTGGGCTCAATGTTCAGGAAGCAGGCGACGCCGCCCGCTGGCGCCATGAAGGCTCGACCTCTGAAACCGATGATGCTGGCGAAACTGCAGGCGTCGGCGTCGTGCATCTGGAAAGCGGCGTGCCTTCAGAAGTCCGCGCCGCGCTGGAAGCGCGCGGCCATGTCATCGGCGATAGCGATGGCGGATTCGGCGGCTATCAGGCCATATGGCGCGATCGCGAGACCGGCGTCCTCTATGGCGCCAGCGAGATGCGCAAGGACGGAAACGCTCAAGGGTATTAAGCCCTTGGGCGTAGATGAATGGCGGGGCGAAAACGCTTTCAGTCCCGGTTCAGGTTGGAGGCTTCATAGACTGAGGCATACTCTGATCTGGTTGTTAGGAGACTGAAATGCGTTTCGCCCCTGTAATGCTCGCCGCCTTGGCCGGACTGGTCGTGACGGCGGATCTGGCGGAAGCCCAGCGCAACGGCCGCGGCGATCGCGGCGATCGTCAGCGGGGCGCCAGCATCACCCTTTATGACGCGCCGAATTATCAGGGCCGGTCCGTGGTGATCGATTCTGACGCGGAGAACCTCGATTGGGTGAACTTCAACGACATGGCCAGCTCGATCCGCGTCAGCGGCGGTCAATGGGAAGTCTGTGTCGACGCCAGCTATCGCGGGTCCTGCCAGGTGATCGATTCCGATCTGCCGAACATGACCCAATGGGCGTTCAACGACCGCATCAGCTCGATCCGCCCGGTTCATGATCAGGGCCGTCGCGGCCGCACGCGCGACAATGGCGTCACCCTGTGGTCCGGCACGAATTTCACTGGCCGCAGCGTCACGCTGATCGAGCCGGTTGGAAATCTGAGCCGGCTGGGCTTCAACGACGCCGCCCAGTCCATCGAGGTGCATTCGGGCGACTGGACCTTCTGCCAGCATGATGATTTTGGCGGACGCTGTGTGGAGATTGACCGCGATGTGCGCAATCTGGGCGTTCTCAATTTGAACCGCGAGATCACCTCAGCCACAAACCGGCGCATTCCGCGTGATGACGACAATTATGGCGGGCGCCCCGGCTATGGTTCCAACCGTGTGGATGGCGGCGTACGCGGTGTTGAGACTCTCTTCTTTGCTGAACCCATGATCAACGGCTATGCGGTTTCCGCGTGTGAACGCGGCGGCTATGGCCGCTGCGGACAAACCGCCGCCGATGATCTGTGTCGGGCCAGCGGGATGAACCGCGCTGTCTATTACGGCACGGTGCGCGCCCGGGGGTCGGTCTGGTCACTGGATGAACGCCGCACGACTCAGGGCCGTGAAGCGCTGGCTGACGTGCTCTGCGTTCGCTAGAGATACACCGGTCTATCAAGACAAACCCCGGCGCTCAGCGCCGGGGTTTTTTATGTCCGATATCAGGTCAAAAACGTCAGGCGCCCGCGCGCTGGAACGGATAAAAATCCGAACCCAGCCCCAGAATGCCGGTCAGCGCATCCAGCGCCGTTCGGCTTTCGGTCACCAGCGCCGGATCGCCCAGATCGCCCGGGGCCAGCGCCTCGCGATAATGCGTTTCAGCCCACGCGGTCAGCGCTGCGTAGAGCGCGTCATTCATCATCACCTTGGGATTGACCGCGGCACGCTCGTCTTGCGTCAACACCACGCGCAAGCGCAAGCAAGCCGGGCCGCCGCCATTACGCATGGACTGGCGAACATGCGCGAACTTCACGGCGCCGATCGGGCCGTTGCCCGCCACCATATTGGCGCAATACAGATTGGTGGAATCCGTTTCCTCGGTTTCGCTTGGCGCCAACAAAACCTGACGATCCACACCCGGCATGATCAGAAGCTGGGAGTTGAAGAGGTATGAGGTGATCGCATCCCCGAGCGGCACCTCGGCGTCGGGCACTTCCACAAAGATCGGGTCGAACAGACCGTCCGCAGCTTTGCGGATGGCGTCGAGCGCCGCGGCTTTGTCTTCAAAGGCGTGCTCGTGAAAGAACAGCACCGGGCCTGTGCCGACGCACACCACGTCATTATGAAAGGCGCCGGCGTCGATGGCCTTGCGCGACTGGCGAATATGAACCGTGCGGTCAGGCTTCAGACCATGACGGCGCTCAACGGCTTCGCACGCTTGCAGGGTTTGCCGCGCCGGGTATTTGCCAGCCCAGGCTTCAAAGGCGTCGCGGCCATGAACGAAAATCTCGACGCCCTGACCGCCATGCTCGGCGCACAGGCGCACATGATTGGCCGCCCCCTCATCGGCGAAGGCGGACTGATAGGGCAGCGTGTCATGGACAGCAAACCGGCTTGGGTCGGGAAAGATCGCGGACAGCGCCCGCCGGGTCTGCTCGCCCTCGATGGATCGATGCAGCGCCGTCAGAAGGTTCGCCGGCGTGAAATGCACACGTCCGTCTGATGTGTCGGCGCTTGGACTGACCGTCGCGGCGTTCGCCGCCCACATGGAGCTGGCCGACAACATGTTCAGCGCCAGAGCGGGTTGCGCCTTGTAGGCGGCTTCCCAGATCGCGCCATCGTTGGCGCCAGAAAACCCCAAAGCTTTCAGCTGGGGAATGTATGGACGCTCCTGCGGCGGCAGAACGCCCTGGACCAGGCCCGCATCAGCCAATGATTTCGCTTTCGCAAGCCCTTCCAGAACGCCGGCGCGCGGCGCCGCGATGGAGCCTGAATTTTTCGCGCTGGCCAGATTGCCCGGCGCAAGCCCGCCATAATTATGGGTCGGACCGACCAGACCATCGAAATTGGCTTCCACCGCCGTCATGACTTACAGCCCTTTCACCGGCATTTTCTCCACTGTCGAAGCCGCCTGGGTCGCGACCGGATAGGCGACATAATCCGCCGCATAATACGCGCTCGGACGCAGATTGCCCGACTGCCCCGGCCCGCCGAACGGCATGGAGGACGCGGCGCCCGGCGTGGGGCGGTTGCGATTGACGATGCCGGCGCGGCTGCCCGCCCAGAACCGCTTCCACAGCGTTTCTGAGTCTGACACCAGCCCCGCCGAGAGGCCATAGGCGGTGTTGTTGGCTTCTGCGAGGGCCGCTTCAAAGCTGTCCGCCCGGCGCACCTGCAGAAGCGGACCGAAGACTTCCTCGTCCGGCGTGGTCACGCCGTCCACATCCAGAAGGCCCGGGCTGACAAAGGCGTCGCCCAGCGCCATGCGTTCGGATTTGACGATGGGCTTCGCGCCCAGCGCGATCAGGTCGTCCTGCGCCTTGAGCACATGGCTCGCCGCTTGCGCGGACACCAGCGGTCCCATGAAGGGCTCGGGATCGGCGTTCCAGACATTGACGCTGAGCTTTTTGATCATCTCCACCAGATGGTCGACCACCTGATCGCCGGCCTGGCCTTGCGGCAGAATCAGTCGACGCGCGCACGAGCAGCGCTGACCGGCGGTGATATAGCTCGACAAGACGGCGATCCGCGCCGCGGCTTCCGCGTCCGCAGCGTCCCACACCACAAGCGGGTTATTGCCGCCCATCTCCAGCGCCAGCTGGATGCCGGTGCGACCGGCGAATTTCTTGTGAATGAAGGCGCCCGTATTCCAGCTGCCGGTGAACAGCACGCCGTCAAGATCAGGATCGTCCAACGCCGCCGCGCCGGTTTCGCGCGCGCCCTGCACCAGATTGAGCACGCCGGCGGGCAAGCCCGCCTTCTCCCAGCATTGGACCATGAACTCGCCCACAGCCGGGGTCAGTTCAGACGGTTTGAACACAATGGTGTTGCCCGCCAGAAGCGCCGGAATGATATGCCCATTGGGCAAATGACCGGGGAAATTATACGGCCCCAGCACGAACATCACACCCAGCGGCTTGTGATCAAGCACGGCTTCGCCGAACTCGGTTTCGGTGACCTTGCGGCCTGCGCGCTCGTCATGCGCCTGGATCGAGACGCCGACCTTCGCCGCCATGGCGCCAGCCTCGCCCTTGGTCTCCCAGAGCGGCTTGCCGGTCTCGCGGCTGATCAGCTGGGCGATATGGTCGGCTTCCGCCTTGACGATATCGCCATAGGCCTGAACCACGGCGCGGCGCTCGTCATAAGAGGTCAGCGCCCAGTCTTCAAAAGCGGTGCGTGCGGCTGCAAAAGCTTGCCGGACGCTGTCGGGCGTGGCGCCGGAGCCGGTCCAGACCGTCTCGCCGTCCGCAGGATTGATGGAAACGATGTCAGCGCCGCCGCCAGACACCCACTGCCCCGAGATAAATGCGGAATGCGCCATCAGCTAAGCTCCTTCGTCCATAGACGTACGGTGTCCCCAGCGCTGGCCTTCAGCGCCCGGGCTGCGTCGGCATCCAGAGACACAGCGTCGCCTGTGACGCTGACTTCTGCATGCACGCATCGAAAATCAGGCATTTGATTGTTGGAGACCAGCGCCCGAATCCGTTCTGAACCCAGCGCTCCGTCCGCCACCGTCATCAGACGGCTATCCTTGATGGTGCGCACGTCGTCAGTCTCGCAACTGACCAGCGGCCCGCCATCAAAAATGTCCACATAGCGATCATAGCGGAAGCCCTCATCCTCCAGAAGGCGCAAGGCGTTGGCGCCATGGGGATGGGTCTTGCCGATCACCGCCTGGACCTCGCTGGGCAGCAGATCGAGAAAGATCGCGCTGCGCGGCATCAGGTCGAGGATGAACTGGTTGTCCGTCGAAGCCGACAGGGAATCCGCCTCTTCGAACGTCATGCGAAAAAACGGCCGCGTGACATGCTCGTAGAAAACAGACTCTCCCGCCTCGTCCACCACGCCGCGCAATTCCGACAGGATGCGCGCGCCAAAACGAGACCGGTCGGCGGCGACCAGCATGTACCGGCATTGCGAGGTGAGGCGCCCGGCCCCCGAACCGCGCAGGGCGTCGCTGACGAACAGCGACCCCACTTCGGTGCAGCCGGCGAAATCATTCACCAGCAACATGGCGTCCATATCAAAGCGGCGCTCCGCTTCCTTGGACGACTGGGCGATAGTGAAAATCTTGAAGTCGAAATAGGGCTTCTTCACCCCCACTTCCGCCTTCACTGCGGCGGTGCCGTAAACCTGACCCGTCACGTCATCTTCCAGCATCAGCTGGTAGACGCAGTCTGACCTGTCCGGCAGCTTGCCTTCAAACGCCTGTTCAGACTTCAACAGCTTGGCGTGCAGCGCTTCGTCATCAAGCGACAGGCTGGTGAAGCCAGGGCCAGCAGCCCTCGCCAGATCGACAAATGCGGCATGGTCGTCAGACCGTGCGGCGCGCACCACGAGCATGGCGCGTCCCCCTTTTTACTTTAATTATCCCGCCGGGCTGAGCGCGCGGGCATCTGATGCGTTGAACCGTCCCCGGGCGAACTGCATCAACATCACCGCTGACAATTGCGCGCGCTCCACAAAGCTCGAAAGCTTGGCGATCTCGCGGTCAGAGTGAATGTCGGCGCCGCGAACCCCCAGCGTATCCACATTCGGACAGCCAGACGCCCACAGATTATTGCCTTCGCAAACACCGCCCGTATCGGCCCATTTTATGTCTAGACCTATGGCCTGTCCCGCAGTGCGCGTCCAGTCGAACATGCGCTGATTGGCCGGACTCATCGGCTTGGGCGGACGCGTGAACCCGCCATGCAAATCCGCCGTGATCCCGTCGCGCGCATCGGCGGCGCGCACCAGTGTCTCGATCTCGGTCTTGGCCCAGAGGGCGTCCTCTTCCGTCTTCACCCGCACATTGAAGCGACAAATGCCCAGATCCGGAACGACGTTCGGCGCTCCGCCCCCGTCAATGCGGGAGACATTGAAGGTGATGTCGGGGCGCTGGCCATTGAGAAGGTCCAGACCACGGGCGAATTCCGCCGCTGCGACAATGGCGTTGCGTCCCAGATGGTGTTCACGGCCCGCATGGGCGGCGCGGCCGCGGCACCGGAGCGAGAAATTGCCCGAGCCCTTGCGGGCGCCGGCGAGCGAGCCATCCGCCAGCGCGGGTTCATAGGTCATGCCCACATGAGCCTTGGCGCCGAGATCCATCAGCACCGGCCCCGAACCCAGAGAGCCAATCTCTTCGTCCGGGCTGACCAGAACGTCATAACCGATCTGGCTCGCCCAGGGGCTGCGCTCCAGCGCCAGAAGCGCGTGAAGCATGACCAGAAGGCCGCCCTTCATGTCCGCCACGCCTGGCCCGTTGAGGGTGTCGTCATCGAGAAGGCGCCAGTCTTCAAACCCGCAGCCTTTCGGGAAGACCGTGTCATGATGGCCCGTCAGGACAATCCGAACTGGCGCTTCGGGACGTTTGGAAACCTTCATGGAGGGCGTATACGGCACCTCCTTGATGTCGCCATCGAGCTCCACCGTCGTGGACGGCTTCAGCTCGACCGCGCTGACATCGCCCTCAAGCTCGGAAAACGCGTCGGACAAAACAGACCGCATGGTCTCGAGCCCGTCGAGATTGCGGCTGCCTGAATTGATCCGCGACCAGGCTTTGACCGTGTCGATCATGTGATCGCCCCGGCTTTCAACCCAGTCGAGAACCTTGCGTTCGTCCTGGTCGAGGGAGATGTCAGTCATGGCCGTCCTTCTGGTTTAGACCTCTGCGAGGGCCTGTTCGAAATCAGCGATCAGATCGTCAGGGTTCTCCACGCCGATCGAGACCCGCACCATGCCCGGATCAAAGCCCAACCGTTCCTGGAGATCCGGCGCCACGGCGGCGTGCGTGGTGCTGCCCGGATGACAGATCAGGGTTTCAGTGCCGCCGAGCGACACGGCGAGCTTGGCGACTTTCAGCGCGTTGAGCATGCGGAAGGATGCCGCCTGGCCGCCTTCGACGTCAAAGGCGAAGGTCGAGCCATGCATGTCGCCTGACTGGCGCTTGTGCACGTCGTAATCGCGCGATCCTTCTTCAAGGAACCCCAGATAACGTACGCGCTTCACCTTGGGATGATCGCGCAGATACTCCGCCACCTTGCGAGCGCCCTCAAAGGCGGCGCGCATCCGCAAAGTGACCGTTTCCAGCGAACGGGCCAGCATCCAGCACGTGTGCGGATCGAGATTGGTGCCGATGCCCGAGCGCAGCTTGCGAACGGGCAGCATCAGATCAGAGGCGCCCAGCGCAGCGCCCCCGATCAGGTCAGAATGGCCGCCGATATATTTGGTCAGGGAATAGACGACGATATCGCCGCCCAGCTCCAGCGGCTTGTGGCCGATCGGTCCCAGAATGGTGTTGTCCACCACCACGGGCGGGCGATGTCCCTGACGCTCGCCAATCTCATCGGCGAGTTTCGCCATGAGCTGAAGATCAACCACTTCATTGGTCGGGTTGGTCGGCGTCTCACAATACAGGACCGAAATGCGGCCCTGTTTCATGGCGGCGTCCACGACCTTGCGGATTTCGTCTTCAGACGCGCCCGCGAAGAAGTCAGCGCTGGAAATGCCATATTGCGGCAGGATCGAACGGATCAGGGTCTCCGTCCCGCCATAAAGCGGCGTGGACTGCAAGACCACGTCGCCGGCTTTCGAATGCGCCATCAACACCGTGGAAATGGCGCCCATGCCCGACGAGAACACCAGCGCGTCCTCGGCGCCCTCAAACACCGCCAGGCGGTCTTCCAGCACTTCCATATTGGGATTGTTGAACCGCGAATACAGAAGGCCGGCGGTTTCCGGATCGCCCGCTTCTTTCTTGCCGCCCATGATGCGGAAGTAAGCCGCGCCCTCTTCCGCCGTCGCAAAGGCGAAGGTGGACGTCAGAAACACCGGCGGCTTGATGGAGCCCTCTGACATTTTCGCGTCAAAGCCATAGCTCATCATCAGGGTTTCAGGGCTCAGCGCGCGGTCGCCCAGCGCACGTTTGCGATAAGGGGTGTCCGGCTTGCTCATGGGCCAGTCCTTCTGCAAGACGCCCGGACGCGAAGGCACGGGCGTTCAAATCGAAAAATGTGATGGCAGGTTCTTGCGACGCGTGTTCCGCGCGGTCAACCCGCCGAGGGCGACCAGCCCCAGCCCGGACGCTCACAGACGCGAGATGCTGCAGCGCAATGAAGATAGCCCCGTGTGGGATGTCCTTGCCGCCCTGACCCTTTGCTCAAAAGAAAACGGCCCGGCGCATGAAGCGCCGGGCCGCAATCTTTCGCCAGTGCGATAGACCTAGTTGAGGTCGATCATCACTTCAGCGCGACGGTTCAGCGGCTCACGCACGCCATCCGGGGTCTCAACGGCCGGGCGGCTTTCGCCGAAGGCGTCGAGAGAGATGGCGGACGACGGAACGCCAAGGCGCACCATTTCGTCGCGAACCGCACGAGCGCGGCGTTCGGACAGGCCGACATTGTAGGAGGCTGCGCCCGAGCGGTCAGCGTGACCGTCGATGTTCACAGACGCCACACCACATTCGCGAGCCTGGTTGACAGCTTGGTTGATCACCGCAGCAGCCTGGCTGGAGATCTCGGAGCGATCCCAAGCGAAGTAGACCACGAAGCCAGCGTCGTCACACACCGGCGCCGGAGGCGGCGGAGGCGGCGGCGGAGGCGGCGGGGGCGGCGGAGGAGGCGGCGGGGGCGGCGGCGCTGCAGGCTCCGGAGCGGAGAACAGATAGCGCAGGCCGATCCAGGCCTCGTGACCACCAACGCGATCCAGCTCCAGATTCGGAGCGTAATCGGTGTCGCCGTAACCGAAGTAGCGATACTCGGTGTCCAGGGTCAGGTTACGAGCCAGTTCCCAACCGATACCAGCGATCAGCTGATAGCCGAGCGCCGCGTCAGAATCGTCAACGGTGACGAAGTTGGAAGACGCGTTGTACGTACCGGTGTCCCAGCCAGCTGCGGAGATCTCGGACTGAACCCAGCCCAGACCACCACCGATGTAGGGGGTCCAGAAGGATCCGGTGTCGAAATCATAGATGAGGTTCAGCATGCCGGACCAGACTTGGAAGTCCGAGCTGCTGTTCTCAAAATTGCCGACGGCGCCAGTGTCGTTGAAACGGTGAGCGAGCTCACCTTCCAGACGCCAGTTGTTGTTCCACTGGTAACCCAGGGCCAACTTTTCGCGGATATCGCCAGCGCCTTGAATTTCACCATTCAGGCTGCCAGAGACGTCTACGTCGCCCGGCGCGCCATAACCCAGCGCGCCACTGACGTACCAACCTTCATCCGCGACCGCCATGGACGGCGCGGCGAGGATGGCCCCGACGGCGACTGCCGAAAGAAGCTTTGTTTTCATCCTATCCCCCTCCGGGCGGAGAACGCCCTTCGTGTGAGCATTAAGTTTAACACAGGCCCCAACGCATCAAGATGCGCTCCAGTTCCATGTCACGCTCATCGATACCTGATTTAGTTTCACAACACCACTGGCATTGTAGTGAAATCAGGCCTCTCAGCGCACGATTGAGCGGTCCCGGAGGCTCTGTATTTCATTTTCAGTCAACCCGAGGCGTTCTTGCAACACCTCAGACGTGTGTTCCGCGAAACGAGGCGGCGCTTTTCGGTATTGCGGCCCGGTCTCTGAAAGCCGCATGGGATTCGCGATCATCGGCGCATCACCGACCCCGGTCATCGGCAAGGTGAAAGCCAAGTTTCGAGCTTGCGCTTGCTCATGGCCAAACACTTGGTCAAGCGCCAGAATCGGTCCGCACGGGACCCCGGCGTCATGCAGACGCTCCATCCAGTGAGCTGACGTCGCCGCATTCAGGGTGAGCGTGATGTCCGCAACCAGAACCTCCCGATTGGCCACCCGGTCCGCGTTACGCATGAAACGCGAATCAGTCGCCCAGTCAGGCCGTCCCAACGCCTGTGCGAAAGCCTGAAACTGGCCGTCATTGCCTACAGCCACAGCTATGCGGCCGTCAGAGGTCGGAAAGTCCTGATAGGGAACAATATTGGGATGCGCGTTCCCCTGGCGGCCGGGTGTTTTTCCCGAGACGAAGAAATTCGCCGCCTGATTGGCCAGCATCGCCGCCTGCACATCAAACAACGCCATGTCGATATGCTGACCGCCCTGCCCTTTCGTTCGGGCCAGGAGCCCCGCCATCACGGCGCCGGCCGCATATACGCCGGTGAACAGGTCCACCGCCGGCACCCCCACCTTCATGGGCGCGTCCTCGCCCGTGACACTCATCAGTCCGCCCATGGCCTGGATGAGAAAATCGTAGCCGGGCTGGTCTTTCCAGGGCCCGGTCTGGCCAAAGCCCGTAACCGAGCAATAGACGAGATCGGGATTGACCGCTTTCAGGCTGTCATAGTCCAGGCCGTATTTCTTCAAGCCGCCGGTTTTATAGTTTTCGATCACCACATCGCTGTCTGCGGCCAGCTTTTTCAACATCGCCTGGCCTTCGGGCTCAGCGATGTTCACGGCGATCGAGCGCTTGTTGCGGTTCGCACAGAGATAATACGCCGCGTCGGCGTCCTGTCCGCCCTCATCTTTGAGAAACGGCGGGCCCCAGCGCCGCGTATCATCGCCTGATTTGGGATTTTCGACCTTGATCACATCCGCGCCCAGATCACCCAGAATTTGAGCGCACCATGGGCCCGCCAGCACACGCGAAAGATCCAGAACGCGAATATGAGATAATGGCGCAGGGCTCATGGACAGATCCTTGTGGGCGGAAAAAACAGCTGAGGTCTGGGCTACCCCCGCGCCTGCGCCAGCGCAAGCAGCCCTTGCGTATTGCTCCCGCTCTCCCGCCGCCTAGCCTGCCCGTCATGGCGCACAGCGATTCGACCCTTTCCCCGCAGCTCGATCAGGCCCGTCAAACCATGGCGGAGGTGTTCGGCTATCACGACTTCCGGCCCGGACAGGCCGAGATCATCGACAGCGTCCTCAAAGGCCGCGACGTGCTGGCGGTGATGCCTACGGGCCGCGGCAAATCCATGTGCTTTCAATTACCCGCTCTGCTCAGAGGCGGGCTGACGGTCGTGATATCTCCCCTGATCGCCCTCATGCGCGACCAGGTCAGCGCATTGCAGGCCGTGGGCGTGAACGCCGCCGCCCTGACGTCCACCGATGAAGCGCAGGACCGCGAAGCAGCCTGGCGCGCACTCGATGACGGCAGCTTGCGGCTGTTATACATGGCGCCCGAACGCATGGCGGTTCCTGGCCTTGCGGAACGGCTGGGCCGGGCGGGCCTGTCGATGATCGCTGTGGATGAAGCCCATTGCGTCTCGCAATGGGGCCATGATTTCCGTCCCGATTATCTCAGGATCTCAGAGTTCGCCCAGGCTGCGGGCCGACCACAAATCGCCGCCTTCACCGCCACCGCTGACGCTGCAGCGCGGCGCGACATCGCCGGTCGGTTGTTCGAGCAGGCCCCGGACGAATTCGTTTCCGGCTTTGATCGCCCCAACCTGCACCTGGCGGTGGGCGCCCGACGGCAAGGCGCCGCCCAGATCATCGACTTCGTCAAGGCGCGGCCGGAACGGGCGGGCATCATCTATTGCTCCAGCCGGAAGGCGTGTGACGACATCGCCGCCAAGCTGCAAGCCGAGAACATCTACGCCCTGTCCTATCATGCAGGCCTTGACGCCCAGACGCGCAGCTTCCGACAGGACGAATTCGTCAAGGGCGACGGCGTGGTGATGTGCGCCACCATCGCCTTCGGCATGGGCGTGGACAAACCTGACGTGCGCTATGTCCTTCACGCCGCCCTGCCCAGCTCCATGGAAGCCTATTACCAGGAGATCGGGCGCGCCGGACGCGATGGCGACCCGGCGGACACGCTCATGCTCTGGTCACTGTCTGACGCCGCCTTGCGCCGTCGCCAGATCAATGAAGGCGACTCGGACGAAGAGCGAAAGCGCATGGAGCTGCGGCGCCTGTCCGCGCTGATCGCCTATTGCGAAGCCCCCCAATGTCGGCGTCAGACCCTGCTGGGTTATTTTGGCGACGAGATTGAGCCCTGCGGGCATTGCGATCTGTGTGATGATCCGCCCAAGCTGATTGACGGGCAGGTCCTGGCGCAAAAAGCCATGTCGGCGATCGCCCGGACGGGCCAGCGTTTCGGCCTGGAGCATCTGATCAGCGTTCTGCGCGGCCTGAAAACCGACAAGGTGATGGCGCGGGGCCATGACGCCCTGCCCACCTTCGGCGTCGGCGAAGACCTGTCCAAGGACCAATGGATGAGCGTCTTTCGTCAGCTCTTCGCCTCCGGCGCCATCGATCAGCCGATCGATGGTCATGGCGAATGGATCATCACCCCCAAGGGCAAGCAGATCCTGTTCGGCAAGCTTCCGATCAAGTTGCGTCCGCCGGAGGAACAACGCGGCGTCCGTTCGTCCCGGGCCCGCCCCAGCGACGCCGCCGACCAATTATTATCCGAGGCTGATCGCGCCCTTTATACTGCACTGCGCAAAAAACGTCTGGAGCTCGCCAAGGACTCCGGCAAACCCGCCTACACCATCTTCGCTGACCGGACCCTGATCGAAATGGCGGCCAGCAAACCGCGAACCGCGGAAGACATGTCACATGTCTTTGGTGTCGGCGCCCGCAAGCTCGAGCGCTATGGCGCCGAGTTTCTTGCCGTGATTGAAAACGAGCTCTAGACACTCTTTTGGCGAGAAAATAGCGGATTGCGGGCACTCATGTGCTCGATAGTCAGGAATTGGTGCACGATAGACGAGCAACAGCGATCTGCTTGTCCGCATATTTTTTATTCTCTTTGACCAAAGTCCTAGCCGTCTGGAACCGTGCACATGCGGCCTCGGGGTCGTCTCTAAAACTAGAAGGCGGGCTGGTCCCGCCTTTTTTTCTGCTTTCAAATCCAGATTTGTAATCAGGGCGACTGTGGCTTCTTCGCCATAGAACTCTGATGCGCATCAAAAAGTTTTCACTTTTTTGTTGCGACGCAGCAAGCGCTCTGCAAAGGTTTTGTTAACGACAGACGCAGCTCAAGCTGCGCGCGTATTTAGAGACGCACCGCCGGCCGCCGCAAACCGCGACGGAGGCACATATGAGACAGGACCAGACCGGCGCCGCCCGGCTCTTCGGCACGCAAGCGCGCCGCATCCTTCGTCGTATTCATTCGACCCGACTGGACGAGGCCGGCCTTGCTCCGTCCCGTCAGAGTGCGACCGAGGACACCATCATGACCGATTTTAACGGCGCGCAGACTAGCCTGCGCGCACGCGCCACGCGCCTGGGGGCTCTGGCGCTGGCCGCTTTGAGTTTCACGGCCCTGGCGTCAGAATCCGCCTTCGCCCAGGTAAGCGATGAAACAGCTTATATTTTCAACACGCTGCTCTTCCTGATTGGCGGCTTCCTGGTGATGTGGATGGCGGCCGGCTTCGCCATGCTGGAAGCGGGCTTTGTGCGCACCAAGCACGCAGCCGTCATCTGCCTGAAAAATATCGGGCTTTATTCTGTCGCCGGCCTGATGTTCTTCGTCATCGGCTACAATCTGATGTACTCCGGCGTGGGGGACCATGGCGGCCTGATCGGCACGCCTTCCATGTGGTCGCCTTCTGAAACCGCCGCGGATGACGCGATCGACGTCACGGCCGCGGGCTATTCAAGCGCGTCCGACTGGTTCTTCCAGATGGTGTTCGTGGCCACCACTGCCTCGATTGTCTCAGGCGCTGTCGCGGAACGCGTGCGTATCGGATCCTTCTTCATCTTCACGGCGGTGCTCGCCGGGGTGATCTACCCCATCCAGGGATCCTGGGAATGGGGCGCTGGCTGGCTGGATTCGCAGTTCGGCTTCTCCGATTTTGCAGGCTCCACCCTGGTGCACTCCACCGGCGGCTGGGCGGCGCTGGCCGGAGTCATCTTGCTGGGCGCACGCCGCGGACGCTTTGTCGACGGCAAGCCGGTGACCATGCACGGCTCATCCCTGCCGCTGGCGACGCTGGGCACCTTCATCCTGTGGTTCGGCTGGTTCGGCTTTAACGGCGCTTCGCAACTCGCCCTGGGCAGCGCAGCCGACGCCACCGCCGTGTCGCAGATCTTCGCCAACACCAACATGGCCGCCGCCTCCGGCGTCGTGGTCGCCTATATCGTCTCCATGCTTCTGGGTAAGGGCAAAGCCAATCTGGGCTCGGTTCTGAACGGCGCCCTCGCCGGCCTTGTCGCCATTACAGCGGAACCTCTGACCCCGACCATTCTGGAAGCCATCCTGATCGGCGGCGTCGGCGCGGTGATCGCCACCTTCGGCGCGGTGCTGCTGGAAGCCATCCGCCTGGATGACGTGGTTGGCGCGATCCCGGTCCACCTCATGGCCGGCATCTGGGGCACCATGGCCGTACCTTTGACCAACTCTGATGCAAGCTTTCTTGGACAGGCTGTCGGCGTCGGCGCGATTGGGGCCTTCGTCTTCATCACCAGCTTCGTTCTCTGGCTGGCTTTGAAAGTCACGCTCGGCATCCGCTTGAACCCCGATGAGGAAGAGGTCGGTGGCGACCTCTCTGAACTGGGTCACAGCGCCTATCCCGAGTTCACATCAAAGACCGCGCACAAACCAGCTGAATAACCGGATCAGCGAGGCGGCTGATGCGCCGCCTCGCCTGCCCCCCGGTGAGCCATATGACCACCGATACAATTTTAAATGGAGAACAACCATGAAATCCGCAAACTTACTCGCAGCAAGCGTGCTCCCTCTGGCCCTGGCGGCTACGGCGAGCCTTTCCACCGGCGCCGCACAGGCCCAGGAAGTCTCGGCGAATGTGGCGATGACCACAGATTATCGCTTCCGCGGCGCCTCGCTCAGCGATGAGGCCATCGCCATCCAGGGCGGCTTTGACGTTGCCTTTGACTCCGGCTTTTACGCCGGAACCTGGGGATCAAGCATCGAGCCCGTGGGCAATTCGGAAATTGAGCTGGACCTGTACGCCGGATATGGCGGCACGGTCGGCGCGCTCAGCTATGATGTGGGCGTGATCGGATATTTCTATCCCGGCGCTGAAGATGTCGCCTATGCCGAAGTCTATGGCAGCCTGACCGGCACGATCGGTCTGGTGGAGACCACCGGCACGATCGCCTACGCCCCCGAACAGGACAATCTGGGCGATGACGACAATCTCTATCTGAATCTCTCAGGCTCAGCGCCCTTGGGTGAGTCCGGTCTTAGCCTGATGGCGGGCATCGGTTATGAAACCGGCGCCTTCGGCGATCTTGATGGCGATGGCGACGACAAGGTCGACTGGACGATCGGCGTCGGCGGCTCGGCGTATGGCGTGGATTGGACGCTGGCGTATATCGACACCAGCGAAGACACGGACGGGTCGGATGAAACCGCCGTCTTCACCATCTCCAAAGCCTTCTAGACAAGAAGCCTGTTCCATCGGCGGTCTGAAACGGGGACTCCGTTTCAGACCGCTTGTCTGTTGACCGCCAGCCGCCAAAGGCGTCGCCATGCGTCCCCTGTTCCGCACCCCGTCTGATGATCAGTTGAAAAGCCTCTCTGAAACGAATCTGCGTCTGTTTGTGGCGCACCAGAAATATAATGTGCGCTCCAGACGGCTCGCTCTGAGGGAACTGCGCCAGAGACAGGCTTCACCGGGCTTCTCAGCCTCGCAGACAAGCGCCTCGCCACACATATCAGGACCGCTGACCTCCGGGCCTGATTACAGGCCAAAGGGCGGGCTGGCGGATATCGCCTGGCTCGGCGTCCTGCTGGGCGCCGGCGCCCTGACGCTACATGTGATCAGCTGGTGGGGCGGGCTCTAGGTCTTATTCAGCCGACGACGTGTGATCGTGGACCACGCGCCAGCCCTCCTCGCCTTTTCGGACGATCAGCGTGAACAGTCCGGTGGGTTCATCCGCCTCGCGGTACAGCGTCCAGCGCCCGAACACATAGGCGGCGTCCTCTGACAGCTGGGTGACGTCGAGATCGGTGAACGCCAGCCAGCCCATGGCGTCCGGCGTGTCATAGCGCGCCTGATAGCGCGCCAAAGTCGCCGCCCAGCCCGTGGTCACCGATCCACCCGAGGCGAACCGCAAATCCTCGCTTTGAAGATATCCGTCCATGAAGCCGGGAATATCGCCGGCGTTCCAGGCGTCCTGCTGGGCGGTCAGCACCTCACAGATCGACTGAACCTCAGCGCCCGTTCCGCTGCAGGAAGGCGCGTCCGTCTGAGCCTGAACGAGAAAAGCGGCGGCGAGTGCGCTGACAATCATCATCGGGGACCCCATTTTCCATCTAACAGCAGACAGAGTGAAGCGCGCCTGACGACACCGTCAACGCCTGATCAGATACCGATGTAAGGGATGTGGGAGCGCAATCGCGCAGACAGATAATCACCACCACCCACAAAACGCCATGTTTTCAGGGAGAAGTGGTGAGCCGACAGGGATTCGAACCCTGGACCTACTGATTAAAAGTCAGTTGCTCTACCAGCTGAGCTATCGGCTCTCCGTCTCGAGAGGCGCGGAACCTATAACCGGCGCCCCATACGGTCAACCCGGCTATATGCGGGAAACCCCCTCTTTTACAGTTGCACGATCATGATAGGACATAAGCATGAAGAACACCCTGTCCAATTTGCTGATCTCCGGCGCGTTCGCGCTCATCCTGACCGCGTGCTCCAGCCTGCCCGACCTGCCGGAGACGCCCTTGGGGCGCACCGAATCAGTCGCGTCTGACACGGTGGGCCTGCCGCGGGCGCGGCCCGGCCAGATCGTGATCGATAATGGCGATGAAACCGTGCCCACACCTTATGGCGGTTCTGGCGCAGCGATCAGCTGCCCGGCGATTGCCCGCGATATCGCCCGCCTCACGACCTTGCTGGGGCCTGATATCGAGGCGCCCCGGCCTGAGGTGCAGACCGCAACGGACGAAGACTCAGAGGGCATGCTGGACCGCTCGCGCGATTTCGCCTCCTCCATCGCTGAAGATGCGCCGGATCTCGCCGCCGATACGGCGCGAGACACGATTGTGGGGCTGAATCCGACACGTCCCGTGGTGCGCTTCCTGGGCCGGGCGAGCGAGATTGAAGCCGCCGCCGCGCAAGAGCGCGAGCTGGCGCTCAAACGCCGCGCCTGGCTGCGCGGCGGTTTTGATGCGCTGAACTGTGAGCGGGCGACCCTGATCGAAGCCATGGACGCCTATGGTCTGCTCAATGATGCAGAGGCGGAATCCGAGGACTAGATCGCGTCCGGGCCTTCATCCATGCGGGCATGGAACTGGGCGCGAAACGCCTCGAACTCCCCCGCGGCGATGGCGGCGCGCATGCGCGCAGTCAGGGTCTCGAAATAGGCGATATTGTGCCAAGACAAGAGCATCGAGCCCAGATACTCGCCCGCCCGGATCAGATGGTGCAGATAGGCGCGTGAATAATCCCGGCTGGCCGGGCAATCGAGCGTCTCGTCCATCGGCCGCGTGTCTTCGGCGAAGCGGGCGTTCTTCACGTTCACCGGCCCCCAATCCGTCCACGCCTGACCGTGGCGGCCAGAACGGGTGGGCAGCACGCAGTCAAACATGTCCACGCCGCGCGCGACCGCTTCCACCAGATCAATCGGCTTGCCCACGCCCATCAGATAACGCGGGCGTTCATGGGGCAGATGCGGCGTGGTGACATCGAGCACCTGACACATCATCTCGAACCCCTCGCCCACCGCGAGGCCGCCAATGGCGTATCCGTCAAAGCCGATCTCGATCAGTCCTTCAGCGCTTTCGCGGCGCAAATCCTCATAGGTGCTGCCCTGGACGATGCCAAACAGCGCCTGGCCTGAGCGCTCACCGAACGCCTCTTTGGAGCGCTTCCCCCAGCGGCGGGACAGCTGCATGGAGCTGGCGGCGGCGTCGCGCTCGCACGGATAGGGCGTGCACTCATCAAGCTGCATGGAGATGTCCGCGCCCAGAAGGTCCGCCTGGATCTCGATGGAGCGCTCGGGCGTCAGCATATGCTTTGAGCCGTCGAGATGGCTTTTGAACGCCACGCCCTCTTCGGTCATGTCGCGCAGATCAGACAGCGACCAGACCTGAAAGCCGCCGGAATCGGTCAGGATCGGCCCATCCCAGCGCATAAAATGATGCAGGCCGCCCAAACGTTTGACCCGCTCCGCCCCAGGCCGCAGCATAAGGTGGTACGTGTTGCCCAGAATGATGTCAGCGCCGGCGGCTTTGACCTGTTCAGGATACAGCGCCTTCACCGTCGCCGCCGTGCCGACCGGCATGAAGGCGGGCGTGCGAATATCCCCGCGCGGGGTCTTGAGCACGCCGGTTCGGGCGGCGCCGTCGGTGGCGTGAAGATCAAAATCAAAGCTGGGCATCAGAACCTGGCGATACTGCGGGAGAGAGTTGAGTGAGTTGGAAAGACGAAATCGCCCATTTGCGCAAGCGTCAGGCGCTGGCTCATAACATGGGCGGAGCTGAAAAGCTCGCCCGTCAAAAGGCTGCAGGGCGGCTCAACGTTCGGGAAAGACTGGACCTTTTGCTTGATCCGGGCAGCTTCCGGGAAATCGGCTCGCTCACCGGCAAAGCGCGTACAAATGCAGAGGGCGGCTTTGAGGGCTTCTCTCCGGCCAATTGCATCTTCGGGCGCGGCACGGTTCGCGGGCGCCCGGTGGCCGTCGTGGCGGATGATTTCACCGTGCGCGGCGGCGCGGCGGACGCCGCCATCGTCGAGAAACAGGTCGAAGCGGAAAAGATGGCGGGCGAGCTGGGCCTGCCCTTGATCAGACTGATCGAGGGCACGGGCGGCGGCGGCTCGGTCAAATCCATTCTCGACATGGGCGCCAGCTATGTGCCGTTTAATCCAGCCTGGGATCAGGTGGTCGCCAATCTTGAACGGGTGCCTGTGGTGTCGCTGGCCTTGGGCCCTGTAGCGGGCCTGGGCGCGGCGCGGGCCGTGTCGTCACACTATTGCGTGATGGTCAAAGGCCAGTCGCAAATGTTCATCGCGGGGCCGCCCGTGGTGGCGGGCGTGGGCGAGCATGTCACCAAGGAGGAGCTGGGCGGGTCCGATCTGCAGCTCGCCGCGGGCGCCGCAGACGACGCCTACGCCAGCGAAGCGGACGCCATGGAGGCGGCGCGCTGGTTTCTCTCCTATCTGCCCGACATGGCGGGCGATGCGGCGGACCGCATAACGCCGAGTGATGATCCCGCACGGATTGACGAAAGCCTTCGCGAGATCGTGCCGCGCGACAAGCGCTTCGGCTATGACATGCGCGCCATCCTCAATACGACGCTCGATCAGGGCAGCGTGTTCGAGATGGGCCGTCATTTTGGCAGCTCGGTCATCACCGCCCTCGCCCGCCTCGACGGCTGGCCCATCGCGGTGCTGGCCAGCAATCCCAATGTCTATGGCGGCGGCTGGACGGCGGAAGCGGCGCAAAAGATCATTCGCTTTGTGGATCTGGCGGAAACCTTCCGCCTGCCAGTGGTGCATTTCGTGGACGTGCCGGGCTTTGTCATCGGCACCCGCGCCGAGCGCGCCGGCACGATCCGTCATGGCGCGCGCGCCTTGTCAGCCATTTATCAAGCCAGCGTGCCCTGGTGCACCATGCTGATCCGCAAGGCCTATGGCGTGGCGGGGGCTGCGATGATGGACCATACCCGCTTTCGCTATCGTTATGCCTGGCCGTCGGGCGATTGGGGCTCGCTGCCGCTGGAAGGCGGGGTGGAAGCCGCGTTCAAATCCGTGCTGGAAAAAGCTGAAGACCCCGAAGCGCTCAAGGAAGAGCTGCGCGCCCGGATGCGCGATCTCTCCGACCCGTTCAAGACCGCCGAGCGGTTCTGGATCGAGGAGATCATCGATCCGGCGGACACCCGGCCCTTGCTGACGGAGTTCGCGAACCTCACCGCCAAGCTGCGCACCCGCGACACGCCGGGGACGCGTTACCGGCCATAGAGCCAATCACTCGCAAGTACACAAACTATCGATTGGACCGTGATCGAAGGGCCGGCGCAGGATGGGCTCAACACAAAGGAGCCCGCCATGATGAAAGACGAATACGAATATCTGTGCCTGATGGTGCTGGATAACGAAGACACCGTGAAAGCCGACCCTGATCTCGCCTGCGGCTGCGCCATGTATCTGACGCGGCAGGGTTATGACCAGGTGGATGACGGAACAGTCTGCGGGACCACCGACTAGCCCTTGCGCCAGAGCAGGCTGGAATCCCCGTAGGAGAAAAAGCGGTAGTGCTCACGGATGGCGTGATCGTAGGCCGCATGCATCTCCTCAAACCCCGCCAGCGCGCTGACCAGCATGAAGAGCGTGGATTTGGGCAGGTGGAAATTGGTCATCAGCGCGTCGATCACCTTGAACCGATAGCCCGGCGTGATGAAGATCGCGGTGTCGCGCGCTTCGGCGCGCACCGTGCCGTCGTCCTCCGAGGCGCTTTCCAGCGTCCGGATCGAGGTGGTGCCCACGGCGATGATGCGGCCGCCCGCCTGGCGGGTCTGGTTGATCAACTCCGCCGTCTGTTCGCTGATCTCGTAATATTCCGCGTGCATCTGGTGCTCGGACAGATCATCAGTTTTCACCGGCAGGAACGTCCCCGCCCCCACATGCAGCGTCACATGAGTGCGCTTGATCCCGCGCGCATCGAGCGCCGCAAACAAACGGTCTGTGAAGTGCAGTCCCGCCGTCGGCGCCGCCACGGACCCCGCCTTGTCCGGCGCGGCGTAGACCGTCTGATAGTCCTCAAGATCGGCGGCGTCGGCGGCCCGCTTTGAGGCGATGTAAGGCGGCAGCGGCGGCGCGCCCGCTTCCACAATCGCCTTGTCGAGCTCAACGCCTGCGCGGTCAAACGTCAGCACGACCTCCCCGCCCTCGCGCTTTTCGGTCACCTGGGCGGTCAGCCCGCCCTTGAACTGCAGCGTATCGTCTTCTTTCAGACGCTTGGCCGGGCGGACAAAGGCGCGCCAGACGGCTTCGTCGTCACGCTTGTGCAGATTGATCTCGATCTCCACATCACCGCCGCCGCCATGAGCGCGGGCCGGGCGCACGCCCGTCAGCGCCGCCGGAATGACGCGGGTGTCATTGAACACCAGAAGATCACCGGGTTCGAGCAGGTCTGGAAGGTCAAGAACGCCCAAATCCGACAAACCGCCATCCTTCACCTGCAACAGACGCGCACTGTCGCGTGGACGCGCCGGGCGCAGCGCAATCCGGTCTTCAGGCAGGTGAAAATCAAAATCGGTCAGTCGCAATTGAGTCATAACATTCCTTCAAGCTGGCGGTGATATACGCACAGCCTCGCTCGCACGCCAGACATCCGGACAGAAATCTCGCATGCTTCCTCCCCGCCCCTTGTTGACGAAGGCCTTTCGCATGGCCGCCTATCTGATCTGCATCGGGGCATGCGTGTGTCTGGGGCTTACCTATGGCGTGCTGCTGTCCGGCGCGTTTCGGCCCAAGGCTGATGTCTTCAACATGATCTGGCCGATCCCTGTGATGGCCGGCGTTCTGGCCGGGACAGCGCTTTATGTCTTGCGCCCAGAGGGGCTGACGACGCTCCGGCGCGTCGGTCTGGCTGCGAGCGCCGTTCTGGTCTTGCAGGCGCTGCCCTACGCCCAGCTTCAACCGCATCCGGATAGCCTGCCGCCCCGCAGCGAAACCGGGGAGGCCCTGCGTCTGGCCAGTTTCAATCACTGGCACCTGAACCGGGACCCGGACGCCGCGATCGCCTTCCTGCGCGAAGGCGATTTCGACCTGGTCTTCCTGCAGGAAGTCGGCGGCGCCTCCCGACAGACGCCGCTCAGTCTGCAAGAGGACTATCCCTATCAGGTCTATTGCGCCTGGGGCACGGCGCTCATCTCGCGAAGGCCCGTGCTCGAACAGGGCTGTGATGAATATCGCACCGTGCCGGCCGCCTATATGCAGATCGAGTACCAGGGCGCGCCGCTTCGGCTGACCAGCACCCATTTCGCACGTCCCACACGCCCGGACCTGTACCAGTATCACCGTGAACGTCTGTCAGCGTTGATCGCGGCGCAGACCGAGCACGCCCAGATTCTGGCCGGGGATTTCAACACCGCCGAAAAAGGCTTTTCAATGCGGGCTTTGAGAGACGCTCTCTATCCGCTCAAACGCGTAACCCACGGCCTGCGCACCTGGCCGTCTGAACGCGCTTTACCCTTTCCGGCGCTGGGGATCGATCATATCTGGATCAGCAACGGGCTGTGCGCGTCACAGACGGGTGCTGCGCCGGATGCGGGTTCTGATCACCGCCCCGTCTTCACGCTGGTGGAGCGGTGCGAGACCTGACTGATCGCCACAACGAAATCGGGCGGCTCGATGAGCCGCCCGTTTCAGACATCATTGCAGAAACAAGATCTAGCGCACGGACGCCTTGACGATCTTGCCCGGTTCGGCGGGCGGCTCGCCCTTGGGCAGTGCGTCCACATGCTCCATGCCGGAAATCACTTCACCCCAGACGGTGTACTGGTTGTCGAGATACGGCACAGCGTCCAGGCAGATGAAGAACTGGCTGTCCGCAGAATTGGGATCCATGGCGCGCGCCATGGACATGGTGCCGCGCACATGCGGCTCGGCGGTAAACTCGGCCTCAATGTTCTGGCCCGAGCCGCCCATGCCATTGCCGTTCGGGCAACCGCCCTGCGCGACAAAGCCGTCGATCACACGGTGAAAGGTCAGACCGTCATAAAAGCCTTCAGAGGCCAGCTCGGAGATACGGGCGACATGCTTGGGCGCCAGGTCGGGGCGCAGGCGAATGACGACATCGCCGCCTTCCAGGGTGAACACGAGTTCTTGCTTGGCGTCGGACACGACGGTCTCCTTTGGAGGATGGGTTCTTAATCGAGGACGCGCACAGGCACGTCGATGGCGCAAAGATCAGGCAGGCGACCGTTCTCACGGCTCGCCGCCAACGCTTCAAGATAGGCTGTGAAACTGGGGGAGTGCGTATCCATGACCTGCACCGTCGGCGCATCGGTCATGTCGCGAGCCAGCTCAAACTCTTCAATGATGTCGGGGCGGAAGCCCAGGGTCTGGCCCTGAGTGCCGACATTCAGGCTTTCCACCACGTCTTGCCCGACACGCACCTTGCCCCAGACAGTATACTGGGTGTTCAGATGTTCAGCCTCGCCGCGCACGATATAGAACTGCGCATTGCCAGAATTGGGATCACTGGTGCGCGCCATGGCGACGGCGCCGTCACAATGCATCAACCAGCTATCCACCCGTCCATCTGCGACGATTCCCGCAAGCGCTGCGGGCTGTGTGCCGACCGGAAAGCCGTTCCAGAATCCAGCCTGAGCCATGGGGCCGCCCCGTGTGGCGCGGCGCTCCTGAAGCTCATCGACGATGATGGCGTTGGGATCGCGGCGAATGCCGAATTCCGCCTGGATCGGATCAAACGGCGCCTGGATACTGGGATTGTCCACAGCCCCGCCGCCTTGCGCCATGAAGCCGTCGATCACGCGGTGAAAGACCTTCCAGTCCAGCCAATCCGTCTCGGCCAGCATGCGTACGCGTTCGGCATGGATCGGTGTGAACTCGTCCTGCAGCTCGATCCAGACGTCGCCCTTGCTGGTCACCATGTGAATGAGGTCTTCCGCATCAACAGTGCGCCAGGCGCTGTCAGGCGCATCAGCAATAATGTCCGCGCCCGGCGCCGCAACGGCTTCCGCCGCAGGCTGAGCCGCCTCGCTTGCTGGCGCCGCGTCCTGAGTCCGGCTTTCGGTTTCCGCCTCCGCGCACGCCGTCAGCATCATGGCTGACAGGCAAGCGGTGGCTAACACACGGGCTTTCAGAAGAGCGCTCTGGGCCATTAGACGAATTTCTCCAACAAACGCGCTTTGACCAAGGCTGGAACAAAAGGCGTGATATCCCCGTCCAGCTTGGCGATTTCCTTGACCAGACGAGAGGCGATCGCCTGATGGCGCGGGTCAGCCATCAAGAATACGGTTTCGATATCCGCATTCAGGCGCTGGTTCATCCCCACCATCTGAAACTCGTATTCAAAGTCCGACACCGCGCGCAGGCCGCGAATGATCGAGCTGGCGCCGACTTTCTCGGCGAAATGCATCAACAGGCCTTCAAACGGCAAGACTTCAATCTCGGTGTCGCCCGCCACGGATTCCGCCAGCTCGCGGGCCATCTCGACCCGTTCTTCAAAGCTGAAGAGCGGGTTCTTGGCGTCATTGCGCGCAACCCCGATGACCAACTTGTCATAGAGCTTCACAGCCCGGCCGATAATATCGAGATGGCCGTTGGTCACCGGGTCGAAAGTCCCCGGATACAGCGCGACGCGGCGTTTCATGGCGGTCTCCCCAAAGCCCGGTGCGGTCTTGGCTCGGTCTAGTGCTCGTCCTGCGGCGCATCCGGCGCCGGGGCTTCGCCCTCATCGCCTTCGTCAACGCCGGTGTCGTCATCGCTTTCCGCGATGCGCACAACAGACACGACTTTTTCGCCTTCCGCCAGTCGGATCAGCCGCACGCCCTTGGTGGCGCGGGCGGCGATGCGCACGGTGTCGACCGGGAAACGGATCAATTGACCGCCATCGGTGACCGCCATCACGGTGTCGCCGTCAATGACCGGGAAGCAGGCCGCCAGTTCCTTGACCTTGCTCATGTCATGAGCGGCCACGCCCTGATTGCCGCGTCCCATGACGCGGTAGTCATAAGCGCTGGACCGTTTTCCGAGGCCGTCCTGGGCCACGGTCAGCACGAACTCTTCCGCAGCGCCCAGCTCGGCGATGCGTTCGGGGCTCAGCGCCACCTCCGCCGCCGCTTCGCCGTCTTCCGGCGCGCTGACGACGGCGTCGTCCTCGTCCAGCCCCGCCGCACGTCGCATGGCGTTGGCGTGCTTCATATAGGCGCGCGCCTCATCGGTCGTGACGTCGATATGATTCAGGATCGCCATGGAGATCAGGCGGTCGCCCTCTTTGAGACGAATGCCGCGCACGCCGGTGGAGTTGCGTGACGCGAACACGCGCACATCTTCCACCGAGAAACGGATCGCCCGGCCGGCCGCAGACACCAGCAGCACGTCCTGATCCTTGTTGCAAAGGCGCACATCCAGGATCTTGGAGCCGTCTTCGTCCAACTTCATGGCGATCTTGCCATTGCGGTTGACCTGAACGAAGTCCGACAGCTTGTTGCGGCGCACCGTGCCCGCCGTGCTGGCGAACATCACGTCATACTCGCTCCACTGATCCTCATCCTCAGGCAGCGCCATCACAGACGTGATCCACGCGCCCTCGTTGAGGCTGGGCAGCAGGTTTGTGAGGAACTTGCCCTTGGTATTGGGCGCGCCCAGCGGCAGGCGCCAGGTCTTGGTCTTGTAGACCATGCCGTCCGAGCTGAAGAACAAGAGCGGCGCATGGGTTGAGGCGACAAACAGGGTCGCCACGAAATCCTCATCCTTCATCGCCATGCCCGCGCGGCCTTTGCCGCCGCGGTTCTGGGCGCGATAGGTGGAGAGCGGCGTGCGTTTGACGTAGCCGCCATGGGTCAGGGTGACGACCATGTCCTCGCGCGGGATCAGGTCTTCATCCTCGATCCCGAGATCGCCCTCGATAATGATCGAGCGGCGCTCCACGCCGAACTTGGCTTTGGCGTCCAGCAATTCGTTGCGGATGATGTCGCGGATCAGGGTCGGGCTGCGCAGGATTTCCAGCAGCTCGGCGATGGTCTCGGCCAGCTTGTTGGCCTCGTCGCCGATCTCGTCGCGGCCCAGCGCCGTCAGGCGGTGCAGGCGCAGATCCAGGATCGCCTTGGCCTGCTCTTCGGTCAGGCGGATCTCGCCATCCTTGATGCGGGAGCGCGGATCAGCCACCAGCTCCACCAGCGGCGCGATGTCCTTGGCCGGCCAGGCCTTGTCACGCAATTGCTGACGCGCGGTCTGCGGGTCGGGCGCTTTGCGGATCATGGCGATGATCTCGTCGATATTGGCGACAGCCACGCCCAGACCGATCAAGACGTGCGCCCGGTCGCGCGCTTTCTTGAGGTCAAACTTGGTGCGGCGGACCACCACTTCCTTGCGGTGACTGATGAAGGTCTCAAGGAAGGTGCGCATTCCCGCCTGTTGCGGGCGGCCGCCGATCAGCGCCAGCATGTTCACCCCGAACGAGGTTTGCAGCGGGCTCCAGCGATACAGCTGGTTCAGGATCACCTCGGCGTTGGCGTCTTTCTTCAGCTCGATGACGACGCGGACGCCCGAACGGTCGGACTCGTCGCGCAGATCGGAAATGCCCTCCACGCGCTTTTCCCGTACCAGCTCGGCGATCTTCTCGATCATCGACGCCTTGTTCACCTGATAGGGAATCTCGTGAATGATGATGGCTTCGCGGCCCTGGCGAATATCCTCGATCGAGGTCTTGCCGCGCAGGATGACGGAGCCGCGACCCTCCAGCAGCGCCTTGCGGGCGCCGGAGCGGCCAATGATCTCGCCGCCCGTGGGGAAGTCCGGCGCCGGCACGAATTCCAGCAATTCCACATCGGTGATGTCCGGCGTGTCGAGCAGAGCGATGGTCGCGTCCACCACCTCGTTGAGGTTATGGGGCGGGATATTGGTCGCCATGCCCACAGCGATGCCGCCAGCGCCGTTGACCAGCAGGTTCGGATAGCGCGCGGGCAGAACAATCGGCTCCTGCTTGGAGCCGTCATAGTTGTCCTGAAACTCGACCGTATCCTTGTCGATATCGGCCAGCAGCGCTTCGGCCGGATGGTCCATGCGGATTTCGGTGTAACGCATGGCGGCGGGCGGATCGCCGTCCATGGAGCCGAAATTGCCCTGACCGTCCATGAGCGGCAGCCCCATGGAGAAGGGCTGCGCCATACGCGCCAGAGCGTCATAGATCGCGCTGTCGCCGTGCGGGTGATAGCGGCCCATCACGTCGCCGACCACGTTGGCGGATTTCTTGTAGGCCTTGTCCTTGGTGTAGCCGCCCTCATGCATGGCCCACAGGATGCGGCGGTGCACGGGCTTGAGCCCGTCACGCGCATCTGGGATGGCGCGGCTGACGATCACGCTCATCGCGTAATCGAGATAGCTGCGCTTCATCTCGTCTTCGATGGACACCATCGGGCCGCTCGGCGCGGCGGGCAGGTCTTCATCCATGGGCGTTTCAGGGGGCAAATCGCTCAAAGTCGTTTCGTCCTGGCTGGCGCGCGCCTGTCTTCGCCAAGCGGGACAGCGCGCGTAAAGAGGCGTCGGTCGGGCGCAGTTCACCTGAATGGGCGTGAATCACCTGCGCACGGTTAGATGTTATGTCTAGCAAGGCCAGAGACGGGCGGCAAACACGGTGCGCGGCTGTCTCCACGGTTTCCTGACAGATTTGCGGCCCGGCCTGTTTTTTGTTGAAAATCAGCGCAGACTTCCTCTCTTGGGGTCGCATCGCGCGCGACGCCGCCTACGTTGATAGCGTAGCTTTCAAAGGAGACGCCTCATGACCCGCGCCCTTCACACTCTCGCTCTGACAACCGCGCTCGCCGCCTGCAGTCTTGGCGCCCCCGCGCTCGCAGCCGACCACCATGCCGAGGCCATGTCCGACGCCGCCGAAGCCCATGCTTTGCTGATCGATCGCGAGCGCAACGAAGTTGGTCACGCCCGTCTCCAGCAAGGCCCGACAGGCGTTCTGATCACGCTTGAGCTGGACGGCCTTCCCGACAGCGCCGTCGGCTGGCATGGCGTGCACCTGCACCAGATCGGCGATTGCTCGAACGCGGATTTCACCAGCTCCGGCGGGCATATCAACCCGTCAGAGCGCAGCCACGGCCTTCTGAACCCCGAAGGCCCGGACAACGCCGATCTGCCCAACATCTATGTGCATGAGGACGGCATGCTGCGTGCCCAGGTCTTCACGGACCGCGTCAGCCTCAATGGCGAATATGACGCCCCGGCCTTGCTGGATGATAACGGCTCCGCCCTCGTCATCCACGACAATGAAGATGATCACACGACCCAGCCCATTGGCGGCGCCGGCGCACGCCATGTCTGCGGCGTGATCGAGGCGGCGCACTGATGCTGACACGGCGGACTGCTTTGGCCGGGCTCGGCGCCGCCGGCCTGTCCCTGACCCTGCCCGGCCGCGCTCTGGGCCAGACGGCTGATGCGTCGCCCTGGCGCGCAGGGCCAGACCTGCCCCTGCGGGTTCAGGAGATTTACCCGGCTGTCCTTGAGGGCGTGCTTTACGTGGCGGGCGGTTTGAGCCCCGATGTGGGGCGCGGCCGGATCGGCATCTCGGATCGCGTTTTCTCATTAGCGCCCGGCGCAGATCGCTGGCGCGAACAGGCGCGCCTGCCCGTGCCGCTGCACCACCCCAATCTGGTGGGCCTTGAGGGCCTAGTGTATGCCGTCGGAGGCTTCACCGCCCAGACCGGCGGGATGTGGGCGATGAGCAATGGCGTTCGGGTGTTTGATCCCGGTCGCAATCAATGGCGCAATGGCCCGGCCATGGCTGAACCCTATGCCGAGACGGTCTGCGTCGCGCTGAACGGACGCCTGCATGTGGTCACCGGCCGACGCCCGGCGGGCCTCAGCAACAAGGCCTGGTCAGACCACGCCGACACCAACGCCCATATCGTCACGGACCCCGCCGCCCAGACCTGGTCGGTCGCAGCCCCCGCCCCCACCGCGCGCAATTCCGCAGCGGGCGCAGAGCTGGAGGGGCGCCTGCATGTGGTGGGCGGACGTACGGTGACCGGCGGCAACACGCCCGTGCACGAAGCCTATGACCCGCAAAGCGACAGCTGGGAGACCCGCGCGCCCCTGCCCGAGCCTGAAGCCGGGCCGCGCGGCGCCGGCGGCCTCGCCGCCGCCAGCGTCGATGGCGCGCTCTATGTGTTTGGCGGCGAGTGGTTTGATAATTCAGGCGGCGGCGTCTACGCCCAGGTCTGGCGCTATGACCCGCAAACCGACGCCTGGACCGAGATGGGCCGCATGCCCACGCCCCGGCACGGCCTGGGCGCGGTCACGGTGGGATCACAGATCGCCACCATCGGCGGCGCGGCCCAGCCCAGCGGCAGCCAGACCACCGCGACGCTCAACTGGTTCACGCCCTGAGCCGAAGTCGCAAATGAACAGCAAAAAGCCCGGCGCGCTGCGCCGGGCTTTTTTCGTCTGGGCCAGATGAGAGCCCCTAGAACGGGATGTCGTCGTCCAGGGTGTCGGAGGTGAAATCCTCGCGCGGGGCGTTGCTGCGCTGACCACCGCCTTGCCCACCGCCCTGATTGTAACCACCCTGGCCGCCGCCGGAACGATCGTCCATCTGGTTGTTGTTATAGCCGCCGCCCATGCGGTCGCCGCCGCCTTCGCCGCGACCGTCCAGCATGGTCAGCTCGCCGCGATAGCGCTGCAGCACCACTTCGGTGGTGTATTTGTCATTGCCGTCGCGGTCCTGCCATTTGCGGGTCTGAAGCTGGCCCTCGATGTAAACCTTCGAGCCCTTCTTGAGGTAATTTTCCGCGACCTTGGCGAGGTTGTCGTTGAAGATCACGACGTTGTGCCATTCGGTCTTCTCGCGGCGTTCGCCGGTGGACTTGTCGCGCCAGTTCTCGGACGTGGCGATGCGCAGGTTCACGACCGGATCGCCGGAATTCAGGCGCCGCACTTCAGGGTCGGCGCCCAGATTGCCCACCAGGATCACCTTGTTTACAGAACCAGCCATACCGCGTCTCCCGCTTGTCTTTCGCGTCTTATTTGTTCACATTCCGTTCCGCGCGTCAATTGAGGCGCGAGTCGGGTGTTAACGAAGCCTATCCCGCTGCCCGAGTCCATCGCCGGGCGCCGCTGTCGGCGCCTACACGGTGGATAGGAGCGCTGTGGAGCCCTAAGTAACGCCCGATACGCCCGCCCGGCCCGGCCGCCAGCTAAGGACTTTGCGTCATTCATGACTGACAAGCTCAAAACCATTTCCGTGCGCGGCGCGCGCGAACACAATCTCAAGGGCGTGTCGGTGGACCTGCCGCGTGACGAGCTGATCGTGTTCACGGGGCTGTCGGGATCGGGCAAGTCCTCGCTCGCCTTCGACACCATCTACGCCGAGGGCCAACGCCGTTATGTAGAGAGCCTGTCCGCCTATGCGCGCCAGTTCCTGGAGCTGATGAGCAAGCCGGATGTGGACTCCATCGAAGGCCTGTCGCCCGCCATCTCGATTGAGCAGAAGACCACTTCGAAAAACCCGCGCTCCACCGTGGGCACGGTGACCGAGATTTACGACTATATGCGCCTTCTCTGGGCGCGGGTGGGCGTGCCCTATTCGCCCGCCACCGGCGAGCCGATCTCGGCGCAGACCGTCTCTCAGATGGTGGACAAGATCACCGCGCTCGACGACGGCGCGCGGCTTTATCTGCTGGCGCCCATCGTGCGCGGCCGGAAAGGCGAATACCGCAAGGAGTTCGCCGAGCTTCTGAAACAGGGCTTCCAGCGCGTGAAGGTGGATGGCGAGTTCTATGCGTTGGAAGACGCGCCCGAGCTCGACAAGAAATTCAAGCACGATATCGACGTGGTGGTGGACCGGGTGGTCACCAAGGAGGGGCTCGAACAACGCCTCGCCGACAGCCTGGAGACCGCACTGCGTCTTGCCGACGGCATCGCCATGGCCGAGTTCGCGTCAGATCATGGCGAGCATAAAACCGGCGAGCGGATCATCTTCTCGCAAAAATTCGCCTGCCCGGTCAGCGGCTTCACGATTGAAGAGATCGAGCCGCGCCTGTTCTCGTTCAACAATCCGTTCGGCGCCTGCCCGGCCTGTGACGGGCTGGGTCAGAGCCTGGAGTTTGACGAGGACATGGTGGTCCCCGACCGCGACAAGTCGCTTTATGACGGCGCCATTGCGCCCTGGAGCCGGGCGACCTCCAAGCTCTACCAGCAGACCCTGCAGGCCATCGCCGATCATTACGGCGCCAGCATGTACACGCCCTGGCGCGATCTGGACGCGAGCTTTCGCAAGATCGTGCTGCACGGCACCAAGGACAAGATCAAGTTCACCTACGAAGACGGGCTGCGCCAGTTCACCACCTCCAAGGCGTTTGAAGGGGTGATGCCGAACCTGCAGCGGCGCTGGCGGGAAACGGACTCCAGCTGGGTGCGCGAGGATCTGGCGCGCTTTCAGTCCGCCCAGCCCTGTGATGTGTGCGACGGCAAACGTCTGAAGCCCGAAGCGCTGGCGGTGAAGATCGACGGCGCAGACATCTCCATCGCCGGGGAGAAATCCATCAAGGCGGCGCTGCGCTGGTTTGAAGCGGTGGAAGACACGCTGTCGGCCAAGGATCAGGAGATCGCCCGGCGCATCCTGAAGGAAATCCGGGACCGCCTGAGATTCCTGGTCGATGTGGGCCTGGATTATCTCACGCTCAGCCGCGCCTCTGGCACGCTGTCGGGCGGGGAGAGCCAGCGTATTCGTCTGGCCAGCCAGATCGGCTCTGGTCTGACGGGTGTGCTCTATGTGCTGGATGAGCCGTCCATCGGCCTGCACCAGCGCGACAATACGCGGCTTCTGGATTCCCTGCGCGGCCTTCGTGATCTGGGCAATACCGTGCTGGTGGTCGAGCATGACGAGGAAGCCATCGAGACGGCCGATTATGTGGTCGACCTCGGCCCCGCCGCGGGCGTTCATGGCGGCGAAGTGATCGCGGCCGGCACCCCGGCGGAGATCGCCGCGAACCCCAAATCGCTGACCGGTCAGTACATGTCCGGCCAGCGCATGGTGCCGGTGCCGGAACAGCGCCGCCCGGTGGACCTGAACCGCGCCGTCACCGTGAAGGGCGCCACCGGCAACAATCTTCAGAACATCGACGCCGCCTATCCGCTGGGCGTGATGACGTGTGTGACCGGCGTGTCGGGCGGCGGCAAATCCACCCTGACCATCGAGACGCTGTACAAGGCGGCGGCGCGGCGCCTGAACAAGGCCTCCGCCGTGCCCCTGCCCCATGACACGGTGGAAGGGCTCGACCAGGTCGACAAGATCATCGACATCGACCAGAGCCCGATCGGGCGTACTCCGCGGTCCAACCCCGCCACCTATACCGGCGCCTTCACCCCGATCCGCGACTGGTTCGCCTCCCTGCCTGAATCCCAGACGCGCGGCTACAAGCCGGGCCGCTTCTCCTTCAACGTCAAAGGCGGGCGCTGCGAGGCCTGCCAGGGCGATGGCGTGGTGAAGATCGAGATGCACTTCCTGCCCGACGTCTATGTGGAGTGCGATGTGTGTCATGGCGCGCGGTTCAACCGCGAGACGCTGGAAGTGACCTTCAAGGGCAAATCCATCGCCGACGTGCTCGACATGACCGTCGAGGAGGCCGCCGACTTCTTCAAGGCCGTCCCGTCCGTGCGCGACAAGATGGAGACGCTCAAACAGGTGGGGCTGAGCTATCTCAAGGTCGGCCAGCCCGCCACCCAGCTCTCGGGCGGTGAGGCCCAACGGGTGAAGCTCTCCAAGGAACTCGCCAAGCGTTCCACCGGCAAGACGCTCTACATCCTCGACGAGCCCACCACGGGCCTGCATTTCGAGGACGTGCGCAAGCTCCTCGAAGTGCTTCACGAGCTGGTCGATCAGGGCAATACGGTGATCGTCATCGAGCACAATCTCGATGTCATCAAGACCGCCGACTGGCTCTTGGATCTGGGCCCGGAAGGCGGCTCTGGCGGCGGCCAGATCGTCGCGTGCGGCACACCCGAACAGGTCGCCGAGGTGGATGCCAGCTGGACCGGCCGCTATCTCAAACCGCTTCTGGAGCGGGATGTGGCGCGTCAGAAGAAGCTGGCGGGGTAAAGCTGGGCGCTTTCTCTGAGCGCCTATCCCTTCCGCCCGCGCAGCACCAAACCCGCCAGCATCAGAGCGCTCAACCCGCCCATGGCGAGGAGCTGGGCGTAGGTTTCCGGGCCGAGGCTGACGGAGTCCGCGCCCGCCAGGCCGGTGGCGGAGCTGAACACCTGGGCGACGGCGGTCTTGATCGTCTGATCGGGATCGGACGCCAGAAGCGCGAAGGTGGGCGCGATGACGGCGACGGCGTTGAACGCGCCATGGGCGGCGGCGGCCTCGACGATGGAGCGCCGCCACAGTGCGGTCAGCGAGAAGACGAGGCCGGTCAGTCCGATTCCCGACAGCGCCAGCACGCCGAACATCAGCCCCGAGATGAAGACATGGGCGTGTAACAGCGCGAAGGCGAAGCTGGCGACAAAGACGCCGACAGGCTTGCCCCAGCGCGCGGTCAGCGCGCTCATCAGCCAGCCGCGAAAGACCAGCTCTTCCACCCCGCCCTGGATGAGAAAGCCCACGAACAGCGCCGCATAGCCGATCAGGGCGGTCTGGGTGACGGCGCGGCTGATCTCCATCGCCCCCAGATTATCGGCGGCGCCAGTGCTGGCGCCCATGCCCAACAGGGCCGCGACAACGCTGACCAAGACCACAAGAAACACGCCCAGCGGCAAGCCCAGAATGTAGCGCCCGAAAAAGCCCCGTCCCTCAAGGCCGATCGTCGAGAGCGGGCGACGTTCAAACAGCTTCACCCACATCAGCGTCATGATCGCCCAGGCGATGAACTGCAACAGCATCAGCGGCAGCAGCACCGTCAACGTGTTCTCGTTCAGCGCCCGTTGAGCGGCCAGCGGGT
Source organism: Oceanicaulis sp. UBA2681 (assembly GCF_002354675.1). Lineage (NCBI taxonomy): Bacteria > Pseudomonadati > Pseudomonadota > Alphaproteobacteria > Maricaulales > Maricaulaceae > Oceanicaulis > Oceanicaulis sp. UBA2681. The sequence goes on from NZ_DEMB01000016.1 coordinate 74,401, forward strand.
CGGTCTCGCCCGACGAGACCGTCAGGACGATGGTGTAGATGATCGTCCCGACCAGTACGGGAATGGATGAGACAAGATAGCCCGCCACCATCAAACCGACCGCGCCCCAGCCCCAGGTGCGACGCGCGGTATCCGGCCAGGGTGCATACAGCGCTTGGGTCATCTTACGGAGCTTTTTCAGAAGGATTGGGCATGGAGAGCGCCAGTTTGGCGCTGATGCCGCGTCCGATCATCATCACGAGGCCCGTGCTGAACATTACGGGCGTCAGTACGAGCGCAGTAATCCATGCCTGGTCCACGCCAGGCATCAACAGCGCATACAAGCGCATGGTGTTCATCGGGTCTTCCGGGTTCTGAAGCACCATTTCAAACGTATTCGCAACCTGGTCCCCGACGCTGAAGGCTATGGCGCCGTAACTGACGACCATCACCAGCATGTAGAGGATCAGGAACAGGACCCATGAGACGGTCAGGCCGACCACATGCCGCCGACCGGCGCGGATCGCGCCCCCGATATCAAACCGCCCGGACAGGGCATGCGCCGGAAGACCGGAGAAGACTGACAAGATCGCGACCAGGCCCAGACCGCCGATGAGGCACAGCGCGATCACAACCAGGACGGCGGCGACTGCGCTGTCGCCGGTCCCGCTCTCTGCGGCCAGCATCGCAAACACGATACCGATCATGATCACGAAGAACAGGACCAGAAAGGCCGCCAGATAAACGCCAAAGAGGATCAAACCACTCAGGGTCAGGCGACCGATACCCGCCCAGCCGGGCCAGAGGGTGAACCGGCCCCTCATGAACAGCGTGAGCCAGACCGCCTCCATCCAGATCCAGAGCGGAAGCCCGAGAAGAGAGATGAGCGAACTGGCCGATGAAAACTGAAGGCTCAGAGCATAGGCTTCGGCGGCATCGCCCATGTCAGCGGCCTGCACGCCCGTACGCGCCAGCTCTCCGAACAGAACGAACTGCCCCACCGCCATAACGACATAGATAAGGGTGTACCCGATCAGCAAGGTCAGCACGGCTCCGGGCCGGGCGCGAAAAACTTCCAAGCCGAAGCCCAGCGCCCCGCCCACCGTGAAACGGTGGGCGGGCGGCGTCATCATGTCCGTCATGGATCAGCCCTCGCTGGGCGCCTGCCCCACGGATGCCGCAGGCGCTTCGAGCGGGGTATCGGGTGCGAAACCGCCATCATGGCGCACCGCCACATAGGCGCCGACGCCTTGCCAGCTGCCCTGCACGAACATGTCGAAGATCAGCTGCAAGATGAGGACGATCGCGGCCATCGCCCAGAACAGCGGCGAGTCCAGAGCGTCCAGAAGAGCCTCCATCATGAGGTCCGGATCACTCGTCTGTTCAAAGCTGATCAGCGCGCCCACCAATTCTGACGACCCGATCATCATGAACGCCTGCTGCATGACGCTCAGCACCACGTAAGCAATAATGATGGCGAAGAAGAGCACCACATAGGACAGAAACATCCAGAACATCACGCCCTGAGCGGCGGCGAAGCCGTCAAAAATCTTGATGCCGCGCTGACGCACGGTCAGCGCGGTCGCAGGCGCCAGCCCCAGAAGGAAAATGATCCAGCCGACGATGACGATCACGGTCAGAAGCGTGTTCACCAGGGCCTGAACGGCGACCCCGCCCGGCTCGCCGCCCACGGCGAAGCCTGCGTTGACGACGGCATAGAGCACGATGGTCAGCACGCCGGCCGCCATGATCAACAGCCAGAGCACGATATTGACGACCAGCAGACGCAGCTCGTCCGCGCCCAGACGGATCGGTAGCCCGCCCACCACCTGATCCCGCGCCAGAAGGCGAAGCCAGGCGCCCTGGATCATGAGAGCGGAAATCAGGATGCCGAGAATGCCCAGCATGTAAAAGCCCATGCCTTGCAAGGCGGCCTGCGCCATCTCCGCGTCGGTCGGCTCCCCTTTGCCGCCATACTCGATCACTAGTTGGATCAAGGGCCAGAAACCGTAGAGCATCAGCGCGCCAAAGCCCGCATAAAGAAGGACCTGCCACAGGCCGATCCACGCCACGCTCAATGGACGTTGGCCAAACACCTTCAGGAAATAGAAGGTGCCGTCGACAAAGTTATAGCTGGGCTTGGACATGGTTCCCCCCCGCGTGTCCGAACATAGCAAGATCGCGTGGCAGGATAACCCAGACCCGCGGGAAGGTCTCGCCTTAATCGGGGGAAAGGTCGCCTTCAGCCTTGTAAACGCCATAAAGCGCGCAGAGGGCCGCGATCAAGGGCGCAGCCAGAAATGCAATCTTGGCGACGCCATAAATCGCGCTCGCCAGCAGGAACAGCACAGGGTTCACGATCAACGCCCCCGACTCGCCAGACGCCGATTGCGCAATCGCCGGGCCTGCGCCCAAAATTGCAACACAGATCGCATTCAGCACCGCCAGAACGACAAGACCGGGCGCAAGGCTCGCGATCCCTGTCAGCGCGATCTCGACACTGCGCCCGCGTGACGCCGGCCAGATGGACAGCACCCGGATGGCGCCCGCTTCCAAAGTCGCCGGCGCCGTCAGCGCGAGCCGTGTGACCAGCCACAGGCTGAACACCACGAACACGGCGATCAAGGCGAAAGACACCGCCAGCGCGACCGGTCCCATCATCTCAAACAGATTGACATAGCCGTCAGGTTGCGGCGCGCCGGGATCCATTTCGGTGAAGGCGAGACCGGCGATCATGAAGGCCATGGCGACGCCCGCCGTCATCAGGATGATCACCAGCAACAGCACGACCAGCGCCAGCGCCCAGATCAACCGCCCTTCATCCCCACCGAGCGTCAGGCCGTAAAAGCCCTTTTTCGGAATGCCAAGCGCCAAGCGCCCCAGGCTCGCCCAGCCAATGACGAAGGCGCCAAACGCGACCGCCATGAAGGCGATCGCCGCTGGCGCCGCGCCCGGCGCATAAGCGCCGGCATAGGCCGTCATCAGAGATTGCACGGCGAAGACGACGCCATAAAGCGCGCCTGCCGCCAGTACGGGAGCAGGGTTTTCCAGAACGAAGCGGTAAGCGGCGCCCACGGCGCGAAGATCAATCAGTCTCATGAGGGTGCAGTTAGCCCGAAACGACGGTCAGGCCAAGGATCAGGGCGCCGAAACCCTGTGCGCAGGCAATTGAGCCGCGCCGCCTTCCCGACTATATGACGCGCCATGACAGATATGACCCCGATCCACATCATTGGCGGCGGCATGGCCGGTTCTGAAGCCGCCTGGCAGGCCGCGAACGCCGGCGTGCGCGTCGTGCTCCATGAAATGCGCCCGGTGCGCGGCACCTTCGCCCACCAGACTGAAGGCCTGGCCGAGCTCGTGTGCTCGAACTCGTTCCGCTCCGACGATGCGGAAACGAACGCTGTGGGCCTGCTGCATGAAGAGATGCGCCGCGCCGGATCGCTGATCATGGCGATGGGGGACACGCATCAGGTGCCCGCCGGCGGCGCGCTGGCTGTGGACCGCGAAGCGTTCTCCCAAGCGGTTACGGCGGCGCTGGAAAACCATCCCAATATCGAGATCGTGCGCGAAGAGATCACCGGCCTGCCGCCCGAGGACTGGGACAGCGTGATCGTCGCCACCGGCCCCCTCACCTCCCAGGCTTTGGCGGAAGCTGTTCACGCCGCAACCGAAGAGGGCGAGCTGGCCTTTTTCGACGCCATCGCGCCAATCCTCTATGCGGACTCCATCAATATGGACGTGGCGTGGAAGCAGTCGCGCTATGACAAGGGCGAGACCGAGGAAGACAAGGCCGCTTACATCAACTGTCCCATGGACAAGGACCAGTACGAAGCGTTCGTGGACGCCCTGCTGGCGGCGGAAAAGACCGAGTTCAAGGAGTGGGAGAAGGACACGCCCTATTTTGACGCGTGCCTGCCCATCGAAGTGATGGCTGAACGCGGGCGTGAAACCCTGCGCCACGGCCCGATGAAGCCGCGCGGCCTGACCAATGCTCATGATCCCGAGACCAAGCCCTATGCGGTCGTGCAGCTGCGTCAGGACAACACGCTGGGCACGCTGTTCAACATGGTCGGCTTCCAGACCAAGATGAAATACGGCGCGCAGGCGGATGTGTTCAAGATGATCCCGGGTCTGGAGAACGCCAGTTTCGCACGCTTGGGCGGCATTCACCGCAACACCTTCCTGCATTCGCCCAAGCTGCTCGATAGCCTGATGCGCCTGAAGGCGCGTCCCGCCCTGCGCTTCGCCGGCCAGATCACCGGCGTTGAAGGCTATGTGGAAAGCGCGTCCATGGGACTTCTGGCAGGCCGCTTCGCGGCGGCTGAGAAACTTGGACGGGCCGTCACCCCGCCGCCGCCCACCACGGCGCTGGGCGCGCTGCTGACCCATATCACCACGGGTCATGTGCCGGGCAAGAAAGGCGCGTTCCAGCCGATGAACGTCAATTTCGGCCTCTTCCCCGATATCGAGGCGCCCACCAAGGATGCTGAAGGCAAGCGCCTGAAAGGCAAGGACAAGTCCGTCGCCAAGAAACGCGCCATGAGCGCGCGCGCCCTGTCTGACTGCGACGCCTGGCTAAATGGGGTTTCTCAAGCGGCTGAATAATAAGCCGTTACGGAAGTTTCTCTTGTTTAAGGCGTTTTTTGCGAACTAAACTCCCCTCTCACAGGGGGATTTTATGCTCAAAACTTTGCTCGGCGCCGCCATCGCCTGGGCGTGTGTTTCAGCGTCATCGCTGGCTCAGACGTCTGACGTCATACCGGTTGAACACTTTGCCCGGCTGCCGGCCGGACAGGGCCTGTCCCTGTCTCCGAACGGAGACAGGATTGCGTATATCGCGCACTCGGGCAGCGACCGCTATCTGGTCGTTCAATCGCTGGAGACGGGCGAACAAAACGCCATCAACATCAGCAATATGCGCGCCTTTGAAACCTTCTGGGCCGACGAGGACACGCTGATGGCCCGGGTCGGGCGCGCCGCCGAACTGTTCTACATCAGCGGCGATCTCGACTTTCAGGCGCTGTTGACCATCAACACCGACACCATGGACGCCGAGCAGCTGATCCGTGAGGGACGCGACACCGGCTTCAACCAGAACACGGCGCAAGTCGCGGGCTGGCAAACTGATCGAGCGCGCATCTTGTTGCCCTTGCGTGACGGGAACCAGCATAAAAACCTCTATGCGGTAGACCCTGAAGACGGCAATCGACGCAGCGTGGTCGCCCGTGGCGCTGTGAATACGCGCTATTGGGTCTCTGACGCCCGGGGAGAGCGCCATGTCCGCGTCAGCTATTCTGAAGACACGGAGCGTTTGCGTGTCGCCATCGAAGAAAACGATCAATGGCGCACCCTGATCGAGGAGCGGCAGGACATCATCGATCTCGGTGTTGTCGGTTTCTCTCAGGATGGCGAGGCGGTCATCATTTCGCGCACCGCAGACGAACCTCCCTACGCCAACATTCTTCAGCGTGTTGAGTTATCCGACGGCGCCTTGGGCGAGATCATCTTTTCTGATCCCCGCTACGATTTTGACAGTGTTCGAATAGACCTCTATCGCGGCTATGTCGCTGGAGTCGTCATCGAGCGTGAGCAACGCGAACGCATCTGGTTTGACGCCGAACTGGCTCAGATTCAGGCCAGCCTCGAAGCCTCATTCGCCGGAAAGAGCATCTCCCTTATCGACTGGACGCCCGATCGCACCCGTTTCATCGTCTGGGTCGGCAGCGAGGATCAGGCGCCGGTCTATGTTCTGGTGGACCTGGCGGCCCGGTCGGCTGATCCGGTGCGTCTGACCTACCCTGAGCTTTTCCGAGCGGAACTGCCGCGGCGGCAATCGATTCGCTATCCGGCGCGAGACGGCGCTTCGATACCGGCCTACCTCACCGTGCCGAACACGGACGGGCCGCACCCCTTCGTGGTCCTGGTGCACGGTGGTCCGGCCTCCCGTGATTATGGCGGTTTTGACACCCTGGCTCACCTGTTGGCCAGTCAAGGCTATGGCGTCCTGCAGCCGCAATTTCGCGGCTCGGGCGGTTACGGCGCCCAATGGGAGGCGCAAGGCTGGGGGCAGTGGGGAACGGGCGTCATGCAACAGGACGTGACAGACGCCGCCGCCTATCTGCAGCAAGCTGGCCTGACCGAGCAGATCTGCATCGCGGGCGGCAGCTATGGCGGGTACGCGGCTCTGGCCGCAACCGTCTTCACGCCGGATGTTTTTGACTGCGCCATAGCCTTCAATCCTGTCACCGACGCTGAAGACTTCCTGCGCTATGCGGGAGAGCGCTATGGCCGCGACTCAGAAACCGTGAGGTATTGGAACCGGTCTTTCAGCGGCGAGGTCCAGGACCGCATCTCGGGCGATCTCTTGCGTTCGATTTCACCGGTCAATTACGCGGCCCAGGCCCGCATTCCGGTCCTGCTGCTGCATGGCGAAGATGACAGTGTCGTCCCCTTTCGCCAGAGCCGCGCCATGCATCGCGCCCTGCAACGCGCAGGCGTTCCGGTTACCTTCATTCCTCTGGAGAGCGGTGACCATTGGCTGCTCGAATATGAAACGCGGCTGGAAGCCTATTCTGCGATAGGAGCGTTTCTGGATGAACAGGTTGGCGACTAGACCCGCCCCGTAAGCGACGCCCAGGTCAGGCGCGCGTTCTGCCCGAAGGGCGCGCGCTCGATTTGCTCTCGATACGGGTCTTCAAGCCCCTGAGCGCTTTTCAGATAGCCGCGCGCCAGGCTGACATAGCCCAGCGCCGGGAACACGTCAGCGGGCAAGGCGCTGCGGGTGCGGGTCAACATGCCGGCGGCGTCCCGCGCCTCTGTCAGCAGGCCTGACAAGGCGGCCTTCGCCGCATCCGGCTTGCGCCCGGCCGCCAGATCCGCTTCGCTCAGATCGGCGCCGGCCAGCTCGTCGGCGCTGAACGGGGGACGCCCCGCCTGCACCAGCGGCGCAAAGGCGCGCAACAGACCGACAAAGCCCCACAGCCGTCCTGCTGCGGTGATCGCGACGCCCGGCTCTCCGCCCAGATCAAGATCGGGTTTGAGCATGCGGGCTGCGATCTGCATCAACGCGCCCGAGGTGCGGTCCACATAATCACGGCGATCTTCGCGCGTGGGGAAAGGACCCTCGCCCAGATCCGCGGCGCGCGCCTCCACCAATCCGGCCAGGCCCGCCTGATCCGGGGCGCCCGGCGCCTCACGCAGCTCAGACAGCGCTTCATAGATATCGTGGCGACGCACTTTCGGCGGATCAGAGAACAGGTCGCTGACCGCCTCACGCGCCCAGGCGAGACGCATCTCGCCAATAACCGGCTCAGACACCTTGTCGGGAATCTGTGCGATCTCATGATAAAATGCGTAGAGCGCATACAAGCGCGCGCGCAGCGCAGCGGGCGCAAATAGCGCCGCAGCACGGCGTTCAGGGTCATTTGCGGCTAACAAGCTGTCGAAATCAGTCACGCTATTCTCTCTGGCCGGTAGACACATACAGGTTGGAACCCATATCTAGCTCGTGCGTAATACCTGAGTATGGCGGTCTTCCAACCGGCCGCCGCACCCTATGAGCACCCTCTCGCTCAAACTCCCAAAGGAGGCCGACATGGCGTTCACTCTTCCCGACCTGCCCTATGCCCAAGACGCTCTGGCGCCGCATATCTCTGCGGAAACCCTGAGCTTCCACCATGGCAAGCACCATAAAGCCTATGTCGACAAGGCCAATGACGCTGTCAAAGGCACCGATCTGGAAAGCCTGAGCCTGGAAGAGCTGATCAAGAAAAGCTGGGCTGACAAGAATATGGGCGTGTTCAATAACGCCGCCCAGATCTGGAACCACACCTTTTACTGGCACTCCATGACCCCCAATGGCGGCGGCAAGCCGACGGGCGCCATCGCGGACGCCATTGACGCTTCTTTCGGCTCCTATGACAAATTCGTCGAGGAATTCAAAGCCGCCGGCGCCGGCCAGTTCGGCTCGGGCTGGGCCTGGCTCGTGAAGAACGGCGACAAGCTCGAAGTGCGCAAGACGCTGAACGCTGAAAACCCGATCACCGACGGCGTCACCCCGCTGTTGACCATGGATGTGTGGGAGCACGCGTATTATCTCGACTACCAGAACCGCCGCCCGGACTATATCGGCGACTTCCTGGACAAGCTGGTGAACTGGGACTTCGCAAACCAGAATCTGGCCAACGCCTGATCTGATTATGCGTTGACGAACAAGACGGCTGCGGTGAGTTTCACCGCAGCCGTTTTTTTTTGGGATTTCAGGGGGCCTCTCATGCGGATCAGACTGTCACATTGCCGGATAGGCGCATCGCTTGGCGCTCTCTCGCTCTTGCTCGCCCTTGGCGCCTGTGACGGCCCCGCCAGCTCGCCCACCCCAGGCCCCGCACCGGACTCCCCGTCACAAACGGCCCCGGCCCCGCTGCCGACGCCCGGCTTTACTCAGGCCGGTCTCGCTCAGCTCGACAGCCGTCTGGCCGAGCTCGCCAGCGCCCGACAGCGCGCCGGCTATGTGGCGGTGCTCGCTCGCAATGGCGAGATCTTGCACACCGCCAGCGCCGGATACGCCGATCTGGAAGACCAGCGCCCCATGACGGCGGATACGCTCGTGCGCATCGCGTCCATGACCAAACCGGTGACGGCCGTCGCAGCCCTGATGCTCATTGAAGACGGCGTCATCGCGCTGGACGATCCGGTCAGCGACTATATCCCCGCCTTTGCAAATGTGCGCGTCGCCACCTCTGTACAAAGAGATGAGAGCTACGAAATCCCCACGACTGAGGCCGACCGCCCGATCACCGTTGAAGACCTGCTCACCCACACGTCGGGGCTAGGCTATCTGTTTGATTATCAGTCCAACCTGGGCGCGCTCTACATCGGAAACGACATTTACGCCGCCGAGGGCGACATGGACAGCCGGATGGAGACGCTGGCGGGATTGCCGCTCTATTTCCAGCCCGGCTCCGCCTGGTTCTACTCTTACGCCAGCGATGTTCTGGGCCATCTCGTGGCTGTGGCCTCCGGGCAAAGCCTTGAAGACTTCACGCAAGCGCGCATCTTCCAGCCTCTGGGTATGGAGGACACCACGTTTTTCCTGCGCGAGGATCAGCATGATCGTCTGGCTGCGGTGTACACCCATGGCGAGGACGGCCTGCTGACACGCGTTGCAAGCGCGGATGACGCGGTCAGCGTGGCGGCCTTTGAAGCGGGCGGCGCCGGGCTGTTCTCCACCGCAAATGATTATATCCGGTTTGCACAAATGCTGGCCAATGGCGGGGCGCTGGAAGGCGCCCGATTGCTTTCGGCGGACACCGTCGCCGCCATGCGCACCGCTCACGTCCAGGCGGACCGCATGCCGGATCGTATGGATTCCATGGATCTGGGATATGGCTATGGCGTGGGCGTCATCTATGACGGTCCCGGCGCGCACCCGGTGCGCGCGCAGGGTGATTTTGGCTGGTCAGGCTATTTCGACACGGAATTCTTCGTCAGCCCAAGCACCGGCGTCGTCGCCGTTATTATGAGCCAGGAGCAACCGGGCCCGACCACGCCTGATACGATCGGCGCACGCGCCGTTTTCGATCAGCTGGTTTATGGCGCCGTGCCATCGGAATCCTGAGGGGCGGGGACGAAGTCGAGCGCATCGAGCGGGTCATCGCCCAGCTCCACGCCCAGAGTCTCAGCCGCTTCCCGCCAGCTTGAAACAGCAACGACATTGCCGCCGCGATTGAGGACCAGCTTGCTGAAATGCGCCGTCCGCATGCGATTGCTCTCATTGTACAGATACACAATGCGTTCGGGGATTGACCAGGCGTCACCGACTTCATCAAGCAGATCACTGAGATCTTGAGGTTTTACGACCGGGTCGCCCTTGCGGTAATCGACAATCAAAATGGAATGTTGATTGATCTTGCGCTTGTAGTCAGCGATGGCCTTGCCGAGCAGAGGCTGCAGGCTCGCGCCTACAAGCCCTGTGTAACTGATTTTATTGTTGATTGTTTTTTCAATTATTTGGAATTCAGGAACAGCTGGCTTCATTTCAACCGGTCTTCTTAAAGCCTTCAAAAGCGACATTCGCCTGCGGCATAAGCATGACCAATGAAAAAGCACACATGCTTAAGATTGCTTAAACCGGTATTAGGGCCGCCGCTACATTGCGCCCTTCGCCCGCCAGAAGGTTATAGGTCCGGCAGGCGGTCGCCGTATCCATGACTTCCAGCCCAACACCGGCCTCGCGAAACGCTTTGCGAATGCTGGCGGGGGGATGCACCAGGCGCTCCCCCACGCCCAGGATCAGCATGTCCGGACGGGTCGCAGCGTTGAGAAAGATCTGCAGGTCTGCAAGCTCCAGCGTGTCGCCGGTCATTGACCAGGCGCGCGCAGCGCCGTCCACGATCAAGGTCGCGCCGTCCTTGCGCACCCCGGCAATGCGAAAACCGCCATCCCCAAACGCGTCGATTGGCGGCAAGCCGGCCCCGGATGCGTTACGGGGCAAGGGCGCCCCCATTACCGTCTTCATTGGCCTCACGCTTCACCCCGGTCAGGGTCAGAAGCGGCGCCGCCACGAAGATTGACGAATAGGTGCCCACGCCCACGCCCCAGATCAACGCCAGCGCGAAGCCTTCGAGTGCAGGGCCGCCAATCACCGCCATGGCGACGATGGCGATCAGGGTGGTGCCCGAGGTCAGGATGGTGCGCGACAGGGTGGAGTTGATGGCGCCATTGAGCACGTCCACGGTGGGACGCGTCTTGAACTTTCGGAAGTCCTCGCGGATCCGGTCATAGACGATCACGGTGTCGTTCATCGAATAGCCCACAATCGTCAGGATCGCGGCGATGGTGGACAGGTTGAATTCAAGCTGGGTGATGGCGAAGAAACCAATGGTCGCGATCACGTCATGGATCAGCGCCAGCACGGCGCCCACCGAATACTGCCATTCGAACCGGAACCAGATGTAGATCAGCATCAAGAACAGGGCGACGCCGATAGACGTCGCGCCGGCGACCACCAGTTCGCCCGAGACTTGCGGGCTCAGGGATTCAGTTTTCTGAAAGACGATGCCCGGAAACGCCTCTTCAAGCGCGAGGGACACCATCTGGCGAACCGCCTGTTGCGCTTCAGCGTCATTGGCGACGGTATAGCCCTCGATCTCGTTCACACGCTCGGAGGAAACCAGCCCCACGCGCACCAGAGCCTCGTCTTCAGCGCCAAAGCCCTGAACCTGGACATCACCCAGATCCAGACCCGACAGGACTTCGCGCAGCGCGCCAGTGTCGGCAGGGCCTTGGGTTTTCACTTCGATGGCGGTGCCGCCTCGAAAATCAATGCCGAAATTGAGTCCCAGCGTCGCGAAAGCTGTAATAGACCCCAGGATCAGCGCCACCGAGATAAAAAACGCGACCAGGCGCGCCTTGATGAAAGGCACTGCGGTGTCTGTGGGAATGAGGCGGACGAGTGCAAGCGACATGATCGCCTCCCCTTACATGGCCAGAGATTTCGGCCGGGCCATACGCAGCCAGGTCGAAATCAGAAGACGTGAGAACACAAAAGCGGTGAAGACCGAGGTCAGGATGCCGATGCCCAGCGTCACGGCGAAGCCGCGCACAGGACCCGCACCCAGCATGTACAGAACCGACGCTGCGATCAGGGTGGTGATGTTTGCGTCCAGAATGGCCGACAGGGCGCGCGAATACCCGGCTTCGAAGGCCGTGGTCACTGTTCGTCCCAATCGGTACTCCTCCCTGACCCGTTCAAAGATCAGCACATTGGCGTCCACCGCCATGCCGATGGTCAGCACGATCCCGGCGATGCCCGGCAAGGTCAGCGTCGCCTGAAGCCCGGACAGCGCGCCCAGCAGCAACAAGATGTTCGCCAGCAGCGCCATGGTCGAAACAATGCCGAAGAAGCCGTAGGCGAGCGCCATGAACACGATCACCAGGCCGAAGCCGATCAGTACCGCCGTCTCGCCGCGCGCGACGGAGTCAGCGCCCAGGCTCGCGGTGACGGTGCGTTGCTCCACCGGGGTCAGGCGCGCCGGCAGGGCGCCGGCGTTGAGCATGTTGGACAAATCAGTCGCCGATTGCAGCGTAAAGCCGCCCTCGATGATGCCCGAGCCGCCGGTGATGGCGCTGCGGATCACCGGAGCGGAGATGATGGTGTCATCGAGCACGATGGCGAAGCGACGCCCCCGGTTCTGGGTCGTCGCTTCCGCGAAAGAACGGGCGCCGGAGGTGTTGAAGCGGAAGCTCACGGCAGGCTGGCCGTTCTGATCGAACGCCTGACCGGCGTTCACCAGCTGCTCGCCAGTGACCAGCGCGCGGCGCTGAACGGCCAGATAGGGCTCGCCCGAACGTTCGGACGGCAGGATCATGACGCCGGGGGGCGTGCGGCCCGTTCCGTCAGGATTGATGGTGATCCCCTCCTCCACCATGTGGAAGGTCAGACGCGCCGTGGTGCCCACCAGGTCGATAATGCGTTGCGGATCGCTTTCGCCCGGCACCTGAACGAGAACCCGGTCCTCGCCCTGACGGGCGATATTGGGCTCGGTGGTGCCGGTGGAGTCCACCCGGCGACGGATGACCTCGATGGACTGGGTGACGGTGCGCTGACGCACGGCGTCCAGCGCGGCTTCGGTGATGCCCAGACGGATCGTGCGGTCGTCATCGCCCTGGTTGATGGTCAGGGTCTGGGTCATGCCCTGCCCGCCCGTGGCGGTGGTGATCGGCTCGTTGAGCTCTTCCAGACGCTCCAGAGCGCGGTCCATGTCTTCCGGACGTGACAAGCGAACGATGACCTGGCCTTCCACGACCGCCGGCGAGCCGGCGATCAGGATGGGCGGATCTTCACGCAGCGCGCTGCGGGCATCATCTTGCAGGTTCTCCAGCCGCTCCTGCCGGACTTCCTCCATATCCACCTGGAAAACCAGATGGGAGCCCCCGCGCAAATCGAGACCCAGATTGATCGTCTTGTGCGGCAGAACCGTAAAGACGCCCTTGGGTTCGCCGTTGGCGTCCAGACGGACGCTCTCAGGCACGAAATTGGGCAGGGTGAACAGAAGGCCGATCAGGATGACGAGGGTGACGACCGTCGTCTTCCAGGGAGCGAAATACAGCATGGGGCTCTCAAGCGTCCGGCGACGCCGGGCCGAGAGCCCGACGCCGGAATGTCAGTCAGGCCTTAGTCGGAAGACTTGGCGTCGGCGGCGTCATTGGCCGGCTCGGTGCGCGTGCGCACTTCCATGATCGTGTGCTTGAGCACTTTGACCCGGACGCCTTCGGCGAGTTCGACGGTGGCTTCGGCGTCAGCGACACGCGTCACTTTGCCGATCATGCCGCCGGAGGTGACGACTTCATCGCCTTTGCGCAGGCCTTCGACCATCTCACGATGCGCTTTGGCTTTCTGCTGCTGCGGACGGATCAGCAGGAAGTAGAAGACCACGAAGATCAGGATGAACGGGGCGAACTGCATGAGCATGGGCACGAGCCCGCCCTGTGCGCCAGAAGCGGCGGCGGTGGCGAGGAAGACAGAGTCAGTCGCGGAAAACATGGCGGCTCCGGTAAAAACGAGCGATTAAGGTTGCCGGAATATATCGGTGTCCGCGCCGCATGCAACAAGACCCGGCGGTATGTCGTCACCTGATTTACTCAGTCAGGCGCTATCTTGCGGGCAAAACCTGCATCGGATCGACCGGACTGACGCCGCGCCGCACCTCGAAATGAAGCGCCGTGCGGGTCTCAGAGCCCGACGCCCCTGCATCAGCGATGTGCTGACCGGCCGTGACCCGATCGCCCACGCTGACACGCAAAATCGAATTGAGGCCATAGGCCGTCACCCAGTTGTTGGCGTGACGGACCAGCACAAGCTCGCCATAGCCCTGCAGCTCATTGCCGGCGTAAACAACCTCGCCGTCCGCAGCGGCGCGAACCGGGTCACCCAGGCGCGCCGCGATGCGAATGCCGTCGATCCGGCTGCCCTCTGCGCCGCCATAAGGGGTGATGATCTGGCCTTGCAGCGGCCATTGGAAGCTGGGCGCATTGGCGGTGGAGGCCTGAGGCGGCGCACTGGCTCGGCGCGGCGGCGGATCGGACCGCGCAGTGGAACCGCTGTTTGCGACCGGCGGCCGGGCCTGCGCCACAGACCGAGCCGGCCCTCTGACAGAGAGGTCCTGCCCCGGATAGATCGTATAGGGACGGCGCAGACCGTTCATCTGCGCCAGCTCGTCCGTGCTCATGCCGTGCGCCAGGGCAATCCGGTACAGATTGTCCCCCCGACGCACGGTATAGACGGACGGTCCTGGCAAACGCAGGCTCTGCCCGGTGCGCAGAGGGTACGGTTCGCGCAGATTGTTCTCCGCCGCCAGGTCCGCCACAGAGGCGCCGCACCGTTGAGCAATGGCGAACAGCGTGTCGCCGGGGCGCACGGTGACGCTGCGGCCGCAGCTGGCCGTCGCACGCGCCGATGCGCCCGACCCATGTTCGATAGGAGCAGGCGCGCGCAAAGGCGCTGCGCAAGCGGACAATATCACCGCTACGCCCAGTCCCAATACACGTGTGCGCATCATAGGGCGCATTCACCCCGTCCTGCCATGAACTCTGTTCCGGCAGAATGGCGGATGAGCGTTAACCGTGTGTTGACTTTAGCTCGCGTCTTCCGGCAGCTGAGCCAATTCCTCGAATTCACCGATGCTGCAGCTGCCCACGACCGTGTTCGAACCCTGGTCCATCACACGCACAATCTCGCCCTGGCAGAGCTGAGCGCCCGGCACGCTATAGCTGATATAGGTGAACGGGCGCGTCGCTGAACGACAGCCGCGGCCAACACGGGTCAGATAGGTGTCGCGGTTTTTCGTGGTCACGAGCCAAGCGCTCTCATTGACCGTGTCGATTGTGTCGATACGCGTCAGAGAAAGGCAGGAACGGCTTTCGCCCGTCAACTCGTAGCCCTCAGGCATGAAAGGCGTTTCATCCATAGCGTCAGATTGAGACAGCGCGGCGCCAGTCATGACAAGCGAAGCGCTCAATGCCGTCAATGCAGCGGAAAGTTTCATAGTGAGCTCCTTGTGTGACCGCGGGATAAACCCGACAGCTTTCCCCAGTGAGGCGATCTTAACACATGCAATGGAGAAATCGGAGTTCGTTCTCTGGAAACTCTTAAAGCGCCCTGGCCTCGCCCGGCACCAGCGGCACGAAGCGCACGTCAAACAACGCGGTTTCCGTCACTTCACCGTCTTCAGACTTGTCATAGCGCATGAGGGTCTGAACACTTCCGTTCTGCACCGGCGCGACGCAGATCCCGCCGGGCTTGAGCTGATCGAGCAAGGTATCGGGTCGGGCCGCCGCGGCGGCGGTGACGATGATGCGGTCAAACGGCGCCTGTTCGGGCCAGCCCAGCGAGCCATCCCCGATGCGTGTCACGATATTGGAGAGGCGCAAGGCGTTGAATCGCGCTTCGGCTTCCTTGGCCAGGGTGCGATAGCGCTCGACCGTGTAGACGCGGCGCGCCAGACGCGCCAGCACAGCAGCCTGATAGCCAGAGCCTGTGCCGATCTCGAGCACCTTGCAGCGATCGTCCAGCTTGAGCGCTTCGGTCATCGCCGCCACCACGAAGGGTTGGGAGATGGTCTGACCGCAATCAATCGGCAAAGGCCGGTTTTCGAACGCCTGATCCGCGAACCCCTCAGGCACGAAGATCTCACGCGGCGTGCGCTCGATCGCCATCAGCACCTGCTTGTCGGAGACGCCCGCCCGACGCAGCGCCATCACGAGCTGGATCATGCGTGTGTCGGGCATGCCGGTCATGGGTTCAGCATCTCTCCGAGCGCGTCTTTCAGGCGGGTGCGGGCGTCATAATTGGTCAGGTCCAGGTGCAGCGGCGTGATCGAGATCCGCCCCTCATACACCGCGCGCAAATCCGTTCCCACGGCCGGGTCAGACAGCTTGCCGTTGAAGCCGAGCCAGTAATAGGCCCGCCCGCGCAGATCCATGCGCTCATCGGCGCGCAGCACGGCCTGGTCTCGCTTGCCCTGAACGGTGACTTCAGAGCCGGCCACCTGATCGGGCGCCCGGTCGGGGAAATTCACATTGAGCAGCGTGTTCTGGCTCCAGGGCGTGTCCAGCAGGGCCTTGAGGACACGCGGGCCATGCGCGCTCGCGGTTTCCCAGCGGATCTTGTCCCGCCCTTCAAAGCCATAAGCTTGCGACAGGGCGATGGAGCGCACGCCCATCTGAATACCGTGCATGGCCGCCGCGACCGTGCCGGACATGGTCACGTCGTCGGCGATGTTCTGGCCCGAATTCACGCCCGACAACAACAAGTCAGGACGCCCATCCTTCATCAGGATGTCCATGGCCATATGCACGCAATCGGTCGGCGTGCCGGACACGGAAAAGCGTTGATCGTCAAATTGCTCGACCCGCAGCGGCGCGTTCAGCGTCAGGGCGCGGCCCATGCCTGATTGCTCGTCCGCCGGCGCCACAACCCATACATCGTCAGAGACGGTGCGCGCGATCTCTTCCAGCACTTTCAGACCTGGCGCATGGATGCCGTCGTCATTGACGAGCAGGATGCGGGGTCCGCTCATGGCTCGATGACCTCGAGGCCGCCCATATAGGGCTGCAGCGCTTCAGGGATGCGCACCGAGCCGTCAGCTTGCTGATGGTTTTCAAGGATCGCGACCAGCGCCCGGCCCACCGCCAGGCCCGAACCATTGAGCGTATGCAGGAAGTCAGGCTTCTTCTCGCCCTCCTTGCGGTAGCGCGCATTCATCCGGCGCGCCTGGAAATCACCGCAAGTCGAGCACGAGCTGATCTCGCGATAGGTGTTCTGGCTGGGCATCCAGACTTCAAGGTCGTAGGTGCGGCGCGCGGAGAAGCCCATATCGCCGGTGCAAAGCTTCATCACCCGGTAGGGCAATTCCAGACGGCGCAGCACCATCTCGGCGCACTGGGTCATGCGCTCGAGCTCGTCTTCAGACTGCTCGGGCGTGGTGATCGACACCAGCTCCACCTTCAGGAACTGGTGCATGCGGATCAGGCCGCGCGTGTCGCGCCCCGCCGAGCCCGCTTCAGACCGGAAGCACGGCGTCAGCGCCGTCATGCGGATCGGGAAGCTGGCTTCCGCGTGGATGGAATCGCGCACCAGATTGGTCAGGGGCACTTCCGCAGTCGGGATAAGCCAACGGTCATCCGTGGTGCGGAACAGGTCTTCGGCGAATTTGGGCAACTGGCCCGTGCCGAACAGGGCGTCATCGCGCACCATGTAAGGCACGGACGTTTCGCGATAGTCGTTTTCGGTCGTCTGAAGGTCGAGCATGAACTGACCCAGCGCCCGCTCCAGCCGCGCCAGCGGACCTTGCAGCACGGCAAAACGCGCGCCTGACATCGCGGCGGCGCGCTCGAAATCAAGGCCCAGACGCTCGCCCACAGTCACATGGTCGGCGACGTCAAAATCAAACTCGCGAGGCTCGCCCCAGCCGCGCACTTCCTCGTTCTCGCTCTCATCCTTGCCCTCGGGCACGTCCTCGGCGGGACGGTTGGGCAGCGCGGCGAGATGCTGGTTGAGCACTTCTTCTGCGGTGCGGGCCTCTTCAGACAGGCGCTCCATTTCCGATTTGAGGCTCTCCACCTCAGAGCGCAGCGCGTTGAAGCGGTCTTCATCGCCCTGGGCTTTCGCCTTGCCGATCTCCTTGGACTTTGAGTTGCGCTCGGTCTCGATCTCCTGAAGGCGCGAGGTCGCTTCACGGCGGCGCGCGTCCAGATCAATCAGGCGCTGGGCTTGCGGCTCCACGCCGCGCAGAGCCATGGCGGCGTCAAAAGCCGCCGGCTCGTCGCGGATCAGACGGATGTCATGCATGATAAAAACTCAAAGGTCGAACGGTGAAATGGAACCCGCGTGATACTCGCGCAGGCTTCCATCGTCCACACTTCAAATGGATGTGCGTGCGCAGTTTACACCGCGAGCAAGCCGCCGTCAGGCGTCGTCTTCGTCCGGTTTGCGCTCGACCAGCTTCACCGCCAGGATCGACAGGCCGTACAGCCCGAACATGGCCCCCGCCAGGAAGAGCTGGCTGATCGGGTCGGGCGGCGTCACGAAAGCGGCGAAGGCGGCGATGCCCACCAGGGCGAATTTCCAGAACCGGATCAGATCACCCGAGGTGATGATCCCGGCCTTGCCCAGAAGCGACAACAAGACCGGAAGCTGGAAACTGATCCCGAAGGCCAGCGCCAGCGTGGTGACCAGATTGAGATATTCCGACACCCGGGTCAGAAGCTGGATGCTGGCGCGTCCCTCCTGCCCGATCTGCTCCTGGCCCAGAGCAAAGCTCATCACGAAGGGCAGGATGACATAATAGACGAACGCCATCCCCGCCGCGAACAGCAGCGGCGAAGCCAGCAGAAACGGCGCAAAGGCGAGGCGTTCATTCTTGTACAGGCCCGGCCGCACAAACGCCCAGACCTGATAGGCGAGCACCGGAAACGCCAGAACAATTGCGCCGAACAGGGCGAGCTTGAGTTTGACGAAGAAGAATTCCAGTGGCGCGGTGAAGATCAGCTGCAGGTCCAGCGCGTCGCCGCGCACCTGACGCGCCGCGTCTTCAAACGGCACCAGAAGCACATTGTAGATCCATTCTGCGAACACGAAACAGATGGCAAAGCCCACGACCACAGCGGCCAAGGACCAGATCAGCCGGTCGCGCAATTCCTCGAGATGCGCCATCAGCGGCGCGCGCGAGGACTCCACCTCGTCGTCATGCTCAAGCTGGGGCGAATCCATCACCCCTCTCCGGTCTTGGTGGATTTGGCGTCAGACGGCTCAGGAATATCAGAAGCGTCAGGAGCCTCAGGATCCGGAGCCAGGGCTTCACCCGGCTGAGGCTTCGGGTCCGCCATCGGGCGGGCCGTGCGCGGATGGGGACGGCCCTCCATATCGCGCATCATCTCCGTATCGGTTTCCAGGAATTCGCGTTCGATATCCTTGATCGGATTATTGGATTTGAGCGAACTGATTTCCTTGCGCAATTCGGCGAGCTCCGCCTCGCGGCCCAGCTCGTCAAAACTGCGTTGGAACTCGCGCGCCGTGGCGCGGATCTGGCCGATCATCTTGCCGACCCGGCGCACCATGAGGGGCAAGTCCTTGGGACCCACCACCACCAGCGCCAGAATGACGATGACGATCAGCTCCTGAAAACCAAAGGCCGGGTTCATGGCCTAGCCTCCGGTGCGCTCGTCCTCGCGGGTGGACTGGCCATCCTGCGCGCCACCCTCCTCAAGGGCTGCGGAGGCGGAGTTCGACGAGGATTTCTCATCGTCCTTGTCGCCATCATCGCGCAAGCCCTTGCGGAACTCGGTGACGCCCTTGGCCAGATCGCCCATCAGGCCCGAAATCTTGCCCCGGCCGCCAAACAGCAGCACCAGCAGAACGACAACGATCAGAATGCCGGTCCAATGCGCACCCATGAGACGCTCTCCTTGCAAACACTGTCTGATACGCTGAACGCGGCAGGCCGCGCGGGGCGCTCAGTTCTCACTTCACTAGAGGATATAAGCGCCGGGGTCCAATCACCCCGTCAGCTACGGCTCGACATTTCAGTGACACGCACCGTCAGTCCTCAGGCTCGTCGCCTTCCAGAAAATCCATATGGAACTGGGCGGCTTCATCCTCGCTGAACAGATCCTCGTCCGCATCAGGCAACACATGGCCTGCGGACGGAATGGAGAAGTCCGGCGGCAGGCGGCTGGAGAGCAGCCCCGCCGCTTTGAGGTCCGAGACGCCGGGCAGATCCGACAGGTTCGCCAGTCCGAAATAATCCATGAACGCGTCCGTCACGCCATAGGTGACAGGGCGCCCCGGCGTACGCCGACGCCCGCGCAGGCGAATCCACTTCATTTCCAGCAATTGGTCGAGCGTGCCGCGTGACACCGCCACGCCGCGAATCTCTTCGATCTCAGCGCGGGTGACCGGCTGGTGATAGGCGATGATGGCGAGGGTTTCGAGCGCAGCCTGCGACAGCTTGCGCGGCTCTTCGCGCTCAGTGCGCAAAAGCCATCCCAAGTCTTCAGCGGTCTGAAACCGCCAGCGCCCGCCCACTTCCACAAGGTTCACCCCCGCATCGGCGTATTTGGCCTGCAGCGCATTGATCAGGCCGCGCACGTCAGTGTCGTCCGGCAGACGCGCGCGCAAGGTGTCGAGATCAAGCGGCTCGGAGGCGGCGAACAGCAGCGCTTCCACGATGCGCAGCAATTCCGGCTCGTTATCAATCGCCAGCCGGACGCCAGGCGGTCCGGCGTCTCCGGCGGGAATCGCCTGGGCCTGGGCGCGCAGCGCCTTGATCGCTTCGGCGATCGGGTCGTTATCGTCTTCAGCCATGCTCACCGCCCTCCTCGCTCAAGGACAGCCCGGCCGCTTCCGCCACATGCCGCATCCAGATCGGGGCATAGGTCTCGTCCTGCCTCAGCCGCAGCTCGCCATGCTTGGTGATCTCAAGCGCCGCCAGAAGCGACGAGGCCAAGACAGAATCTGAACTGGGCGCGTCATACCCAAGCTCGTCTTCATCCGGCAGCAGCTCATCCAGCCGCGCCCAGCCCGTCAGCCCCCGCGTCACATGGGTGAGGCGTTTGCGCGCCTGCTCCAGCCCGTAAACATTCGGCGACTTGGGCTGATAGGTGGCGAAGGCCTCGCGCTCGCGCCGCGTGGCGTAGGCCTTCAGAAGATCGTAGAGCTCCGCCTCGTAAAGCGGCGTGCGGATCGAGCGGACGCCCTCAGGCGCGCCCCGCGTGAAGACGTCCCGTCCCTTGAGCGAGCGCACAAACAAGGCATCGCCCGCCGCGCGCATGGCCTCCAGCCGGCTGAGGCGAAAGGCCAGCGCGGCCGCCATCACCTCAGGTTCGGGCTCGTCATCGGCCGGGCGTGGTTTCGGTAACAAAAGCCGGGATTTGAGATAGGTCAGCCAGGCCGCCATCACGAGGTATTCCGCCGCGATGTCGAGCCTGTGCGTGCGCGCCTTGTTGATGAAGACCAGATACTGATCGGCCAGCTCGACCATGGAGATGACGGCGAGATCGACCTTGTTCTTGCGCGCCAGCGCCAGCAGCAGGTGCAGCGGGCCTTCCCAGCCCCCGATATCGAGAATCAGCGCTTCGGTCGCGCCGGCCTCCTTGGCGGCGGAGAAATCTTCATCCTCCTCGAAACCGTCAAACAGGTCGGTCATGACGCCAGCGGCACGCCCCCTTGGTCAAACAGAGCCTTGAGGCGTTTCACGCCATCCTCGGCGTCAAAGACATTCGGGCTGTGGCGCGCATCCAGGGCGCGTCCGGCGCGCTCGGCGGCGTGACCGCCCAGCGCCGGGGCGGCATGCGCCACCTCAACCATCTCCGACATCTTGCCGTTGCAATGCATCAACAGTTCACAGCCCGCCGCGAGCGCCCGCTCGCCACGTTGCTGCAAAGAGCCCTCAAGCGCTTGCATGGACAGATCATCCGTCATGAGCAGCCCGTCAAAGTCGATGGCGCCGCGAATGACGCCGTCCACCACATCGCGCGATTGGGTGGCGGTATGTTCGCTATCGATGGACGCGTAGACCACATGGGCGGTCATCGCCATCAGCGCGCCTTCAATGCCCTTGAAGGCGGCGAAATCGCGCGTGGCCAGCGTTTCAGCGTCGGTCGTCACCACCGGCAATTCCAGATGGCTGTCCGCCGCCGCGCGGCCATGACCGGGCAAATGCTTGATCACCCCCAGAACGCCCTGATCGAGCAAGCCGTCCAGCGCCGCCGTGCTCATCTGGGCGATAGGCTCGGGCTCGGTGTGAAAGGCGCGATCACCGATCACGTCATGGGCGCCCGGCACGGAGAGGTCCGCGCACGGCGCAAAATCCACATCGATCCCGAGCGCAATCAACTCGGCGCCCAGAAGCTGATGATTCAGCCGAACCGCCTCAAGCGCCAGCTCAGGCTCACGATCGTAAAGCTCACCGAAGATGCGCGCGGGCGGCGCAGCGCGCCAATGCGGTGGACGCAGACGCTGCACCCGGCCGCCTTCCTGATCGATAAACACAGGCGCCTCGCGGCCCACCGCTTCACGAAGCGCGCCGGTCAGCCGGCGCACCTGTTTGGGCGTGTCCACATTGCGAGCGAACACGATGAAGCCCCACGGATCGCTGTCGCGGAAAAAGGCTTTCTCGTCCGGCGTCAGAGTCTCCCCGTCCAGCCCGTACAGCGCCGCGCTTATGCTCATCGGCGCGCCACCAGGCAAGCCTGACCGCGGGCGTCCAGCGAGGCGCAGAATTGCGCCGCGTCCTCACGGCTGGTGAAGGCTGCGACCCGCAAGCGGTGGAAGACGCCGCGATCGCCCAGATCCGCGCGCTGTATGTCAGGCGCATGCCCGATGGCCAGATCAGAGAACCGGCTGGTGAACGCCACCCACCCTGCTTCCGCGTCTTCGCGAGAGCGGAACGCGCCGATCTGGGCCACATAGGCGCCTTCGGTCTGCGCAGCGGTTTGGGTCCGGGGCTCGGTCCGGGCCGGGGCGGGTTGAGCCGGCGCCGGGTCCGGGCGTGCAGGTTCGGTGCGGGCCGGTTCAGGTTCAGGCTCAGGGTCTGGCGCTCGCTCGGCGGGTTCATCCAGCGCGTCCGCGCTGGCGGTCTCCACCTGAAGGGCGGGCATCTCGACTTCAGGTGCGGGTTGTTGGGTCACAGGCTCTTCGGACACCGTGCGCGCAGGCGGCGTTTCGGTTTCAGCCGGATCGCTTTCGCCTTCGCGGAGTTCATAGGCCGAGAGGTCCTGATCCGGCGCTTCATAGCCGCCGGGATCTTCAGGCGCCACGCGATAGGGCTCGGCGTCGGCGGTGATCACCGGGTTCTCGCCGCGCTCGCGCACGCCCAGCTGGAAGGTGTTGTACACCACCGCCACAAAGAGGATGAACACCACCGCCGAGGCGCCCAGGAACAGCCAACCGCGGCGGTCCTGCTCGTCTTCACGCGCATCATAGGTGTCATAGTCATCAGGCGGCGGGGCATAGGCCCCGTAACGGGTGTCGTCGTCGGTCATCTCACGTTCCACACCGGTCAGCGCCACCGTGATTCGGCGGCGAACAGCAGCGTAAACCATAGCAACAGCTTTGACGCAGAGTCGCCCTGTGCGCAGAGATTTTCCACAGTCTGGCGGGCTTAGCCCCACCCCTCCACGTGGAAGAGCTTGCGATGCTCCTCAATGGCGTAGCGATCCGTCATCCCGGCGATGTAATCGCACACCACACGCGCTGTCGCTTCCGCACCCGCTCCGCTGGCCTCTCGCTGCAGTTCGGTCGGCAACAACATGGGGTCAGACAGGAAGGCGGAAAACAGGTCTCGGACGACCATTTTCCCCTTCTCTTTCATCCGCTTGACTTTGTAATGCAGATACATGTTCGCATACAGGAACCGCCGCACGGCCGCGAGGCTTTCCGTCATGCCGTCTGAGAACGCCACCACGGGCTGATCCAGGCTGCGCACGGCGTCAGGGCTGTCCGCGCCGCTCTCTTCAAGACGCCGCCGGCTCTCTTCAAGAACATCCGCCACCATCAGGCCGATCATCTCGCGCACGGCTTCATGGATCAGGATGTTCTCTGAAATATCAGGATAGCGTTCGCGGCAACGCCGGAAGACCTGACCCACCAGCGGCAGATCCATCAGCTGCTCGATCTTGAGAATCCCTGAGCGCAGGCCGTCATCAATATCGTGATTATTATAGGCGATGTCGTCTGACAGCGCCGCGATCTGGCCCTCCACCCCGGCATGGGTGTGAAGCTCCAGCGCCTGCCAGCCCGGATAGGCGCGGAAGCCCCAGGGCAGCACTTTGGGGTCATCACCCGCACGCATCAGCGGGCCGTTATGTTTCACGACGCCTTCCAGCGTCTCCCAGGCGAGGTTCAGGCCTTCAAACTCGGGGTAGCGGGTTTCAAGCTTGGTCACCACGCGCAGGGTCTGGGCGTTATGATCAAAGCCGCCGAAATCCGTCATGGATTCCGACAAGGCGTCCTCGCCAGAATGGCCAAACGGCGGATGCCCCAGATCGTGGGCCAGGGCGCTGGCTTCGGCCAGATCTTCATCCACGTTCAACGCCCGCGCCAGCGTCCGGGCGATCTGGGACACTTCCAGCGAATGGGTCAGGCGGGTACGGTAGGCGTCGCCTTCATGGGCGACGAAAACTTGCGTCTTTTCCTTGAGCCGGCGGAAAGCGCTGGAATGGATGATCCGGTCGCGATCACGCTGGAACGCGCTTCGCATGGCGCTTTCAGGCTGGGGGTGATGGCGGCCGCGGCTTTTCGCCGGATCGCAGGCATAAGAAGCGCGCATCTGGGCCATCTCCTGCTCCATTGTCGGTTGAGGTCTTTTTTCAGGCGTCAGGAACGTCCATATACTGATGCGAGGCCTTAACGCCAGACGTTGAAAGTCAGACGCTCATGACCACAGCCGCCAACATCGCCGATATCTCGCTGTCGGACTCCGCAGCCGCCCAGATCAACCAGATCATCACGGCGCAATCGGACGCCCGCTATCTGCGCCTGTCCGTGGAGGGCGGAGGCTGTTCGGGCTTTTCCTACAAATATGATCTGACCGACACCGCCAATGACGACGACATGCGCATCGAACGCAACGGCGCCACGGTATTGATTGACCCGATGAGCGTTGAGTTTCTGGACGGCTCGGTGATTGATTATGTGGACGAGCTGATCGGCGCGAGCTTTCAGATCAAGAACCCCAACGCTACGGCCGCCTGCGGCTGCGGAACCAGCTTCTCGATCTGATTGCAGCTTTCAATCTGACTGGACAGGCCGACAGGTTTCGCGCTCCCTTGTAAAAAATACTCAGGGGAGAGTTCATGAGCCTTTCGGTCAAAGACGCGCTGCATAAGCGCATTTCCACGCGCGCCTTTCTCGACACGCCGGTGTCAGAGGACGAATTGCGCGCCGTGCTGGACGATGCGCGCTTTGCTGCATCAGGCGGCAATCTGCAGCCCTGGAAAGTGGTCGTCGTGGCCGGCGAAGCGCGTCAGCGCGTGATCGACGCCGTGTCCAAGAAACTGGCTGAAAACCCGTTCGACGATGAAGCCGCCTTCCCCGTCTATCCCGAAAAACTGTGGGAGCCTTATCGCAGCCGCCGCTATGAGCTGGGCGAGGACATGTACGCGCTCATGGGCGTGCCGCGTGAGGACAAGGCCGCGCGACTGAACTGGCTGATGCAGAATTATCAGTTCTTCGGCGCGCCGGTGGGTTTGTTCTTTGTGATCGACGAACGGATGAACCCCAATCAATGGGCGCATCTGGGCATGTTCATGATGAGCCTCGCCCTTGCCGCGCAAGAACGCGGCCTCGCCACCTGTTTTCAGGAAGCCTGGACGCCCCATTGCAAAACCGTCGGCGAGGCGCTGGGCGTTGAAAGCCCCGACCAGGTCTATTGCGGCATGGCTTTAGGCCATGCCGACCCTGACGCGCCGGTCAACAAGCTGCGCGCCAAACGCGCCTCTGTGGACGAGATCGCCCGTTTTGAGGGGTTTTGAGCGGCCGTTTGCATGCCGCGCGCCTCAGCGCGAACGCTGACCCCCATAGCCTAGGAGACGGGTCATAGAGATCACGCTGACCAATTTCTTTGCGGTCATGTCCATCCTGACCGGGTTCATGTGCGTATTGCTGGCTTGCTTTCTGGTGCTGGCGCCCAATCCGAGAACCTTGCCGAACCGCTTTCTGGCGGCGTTCCTGTTGCTCACCGCGATTGAGCTGAGCGGCTGGCTATGGGTGGACGCCAGCAACCAGGCGCATTGGTCGAACGCCCTGCGCCTGGCTCTGGGCAAGCTGCAGATGCCGGTGTTCCTCGGCTTCTTTCTGGCGTCCTGCTATGCCGATTTCCGGCTAAGAGCGCGTGACGCCCTGCATCTCATTCCCATGGCGATCGCTCTCTGGCTGGCGCTGCCCGGTGATCAACTGCATCTGAGCGCCGGTGAGACTTCGAGCGCCAATCTCAGCCCCGCCGAGCAGACAGCCTTCACCGTCGGCTCTCACCTGCTCTATTACGGCTATATGGCCATGGTGATCTGGGTTCTGGTGCGCTTCTGGGCCCTGTATCGCAATCAGCATGCTGCCGGGCGGTCCCAGACTTTGCTCTGGCTGACCCAGTTGGCCGGCGCCTCGCTCTTCGCCCATACGCTGATCCTGCTGCGCGATGTGCTGAACCTCTCACTGGCCCATGCCGTGGTGCTGCCGCTCCAGCTTCTCGGCGCCGTGCTCGCACTGGGCATCACTACATGGATCGCCCTGAAGTCCTTGCTCCATCCTGAGCTGTTTCGTGATGTGGACCGACGCCTGCTGAGCCTCACCCCGCGCTCAGAAGAACCCCAATCACCGGATTTGCAACGGGTGCTGGCCTATATGGAAGCCCAGACACCCTATCTGGATCCCGACCTTAATCTGGCGCGGCTGTCAGATCAGCTGGCGATGACGCCGCGCGAAGTGTCCGAGCTGCTGAACCAGTCGCACGGGGTTCATTTTTTCGACTTCATCAATCGCTACCGGGTGCGCCATGCACAAGCGCTGCTCGAAGCGCAGGACGGACAGAGCGTCCTGCAGATTCTGCACGCGTCCGGTTTTAATTCGAAATCGTCATTCAATACAGCCTTCAAGAAACACACAGGTCTGACGCCCAGCGCTTACAGAAAGAATTTTCCAACTCTTCAAACTGCTTAGCTGAAACCCGCACAGGTCCGGTTTTCCCCAAAACGTTCGATTTCATGATCTCGGTCGCTAGCGGCGAGCAGACCGGGCCATTTGAACCTCGTGACAATACGGGGGTTCATCCATGGTCATTCAAAACGCTCAATTCTGCCTGCTCGGCGCTGCGCTGACACTGCTCACAAGCGCCTGCAACGCATCATCTGAAACCGCCACAGTCGAAACCATCCCGCCTGAAATCGTCCAGGCGGAAGCGCTGATCGCGCCCTGGGAGACTGATGACGCTCCGGGCCTGTCGATCGCCATATCGGTCAATGACGAGATTGTCTTTGCGCGGGGCGCTGGCCTCGCCAATCTCGAACATGGCATCGCCATCACACCAGACACCGCCTTCCAGGTGGCTTCGATCTCAAAACAATTCACGGCCTTCAGCACGCTGATGCTCGTCTCGGAGGGGCAGATCGATCTGGACGCCGACATCCGCACCTATCTGCCCGAGCTCTCCGCTCACCCGCAGACCGTCACCGTGCGGCATCTGCTCGATCATATGGGAGGGCTTCGCGAGCTGACCTCGCTGAGCGTCATGGCGGGCTGGATGGCGGATGATATCCGCCAGCGCGACCGGGAGCTGGAGCTGCTGAGCCGTCAAACCGGCGTGAACTTCCCCGCCGGCGCCGAAGTCGAATACAGCAATACCGGCTATACCCTGCTCAGCCATATCGTCGCGCGCGTATCAGGCCAGTCGTTCCACGACTTCACCCGTGAGCGGATCTTTGAACCGCTGGGCATGACCAACACCCGTTTTCCGGAAAGCCGCAATGCGCTCATCGCTTCACGCGCAGCGTCCTACTATCCGACCCGCGACGGCTTCGCGAACGTCATCGCCGCCAATGAGACCGCGGGATCGACCGGGCTGTTCACCACAGCGCCGGACCTTCTGAAATGGGCGGAGAATTTCGAGACCCGCACCGTGGGGGACGACCGTGTCTTCCAGCTAATGGCCGAGCGCGCCTTCGCTGAAAATGGCGACGCGTCCGTCTTCGCGAAGGGGCAGGAATTGCGGATCTATAACGGCCTTGAGACCTGGTCGCATGGCGGAACGGATGCGGGCTACCGCGCCTTCCTGTTGCGCATTCCGAGCGAAGATTTCGAGCTCAGCGTGATGAGCAATCGGACCGATTTCGACAGCGCCGGGCTGGCGTTCGCCCTCGCTGACACCTTTCTCGGCGACAGCGCCAATTTCACCGCGGAACCAGACCTGGACTGGTCCCCCGCCATTTCGACGCAACTGGCGGCCTATGCCGGGGATTATGAGATCCAGCCTGGCATGATCTTTACAATCACCGCTGGTGAAGACGCGTTACTGTTCGGTTCGCTGGGCGCACCCGCGGACGAGCTGCAGCCCCTGCCGCAAATCGCTGAGCGCGCCTTCATGCTGAACCCGGCGGCAGACATCTCACTGGTGTTCGCCGAACCTGAAGACGGCGCCTCGCCTTATTTCGACTACACGATCGGGCTTCACGGATCATTGAAAGCGCCGCGTGTTGAACTGGCCCCGTTTGACGCCGGGAGCGTCACTCTGGCCGAGTTTGCGGGTGTGTATGAAAGCGAGGAGCTCGCCACCGCCTACACGGTCACAGCGTCAGATGACGGCCTGATGATCACTCACCCCCGGACCGGGAGTTTTCAGGCTGCTGCGTATCAGCACGATACCTTCTCCTCCTTCAGCGGCGCCATGCGGAAACTGGCATTCATCCGCAATCAGCAGGGGGAAATCACCGGGTTTCATGGCTCCGCGCCCCTTGTTGATCGCGTCGCGTTTACCCGTCGCGATCGCTAGACAAAAATCTGCGCTCAGGCTCGCCCTCCGCGTAAGGGCGGGCCTGAAACACTCAAGTCTTCTTATACGGTGCTTATTGCGCAAGCATGGCCAGAAGACCGAGAGCCACCATGCCCAGCACCCAGGCCAGAACGGGGAAACCGATCAACTTCATACCCAGCACTGGGCGCTTCAGGCCCAGTATTGCACCCCAGCCCAGGGCGAGTCCGCCAAACGACAACACCGGCCCCGCCCAGACCCAATAGACGAAAAGGGGATAAGCTGACGGGGTGTCTGATGGCTCCCGGTAAGGTTGGGTGACCAGCTCGGATACGCCCAGACTCACCAGTCCAATGAGGCCCACGAGAAGGGTGAGCCCCACCAATCCCAGTCTCATCCCGGAGTTCATGCCCTGCGGAGCCCCGTGTTTTTCAGCCGTTTGCATATCGCTCTACTCCGGGTGCTGTGTCCGCGCATGGCTCACGCGACGCCCATCGATCTTTGCCTCGAGCTTTCATAACAGACAATTGTAAAGCTTAAGGAAAACCTCATCCCTGAGCAGCCGGTTTCTCAAACTGTCACGGCTGGCACAGGAAATCGCCGCCGCACGCTGTCGCCACAACGGCGGAATACGCGAGCAGCAGGCAAAGCCACGTCACGGGGATGAAGAACACCAGCCGGATCCCGAGGCCAGGACGCCGTCCGATCCAGAACACCAGCCAGCCCATGATCAAGGCCCCGCAGGCCAGCGCCGGGCCAGCGCTCATGGCGTAATAGATCCATTCGGCCAGCGGTTCGCCCGCCCTGTCGCCGAAGGTCACGCTGCGCGGAATCCACAGCCCGTAGCCGAAAAACCCGATCCAGGCTGCAACCACACTGGCCACAAGCAAGCCGAACACTGCTAGAAACGTCACCTTGCGCGGCGGCGCTTCCGCATCAAAGGCGTCATCCGCCATATCACGCATTTTCGTTCGTCCTCAGCCGGGATCAGCCTCATGACCTTGTCCGTCGCCACATGGAACGTCAACTCGATCAAGGCGCGCCTGCCCAATGTGCTGGACTGGCTGAAAGAAGCCAAACCGGACGTGGCGTGCCTCCAGGAGATCAAGACGGTGGACGAGGGCTTCCCCCGGCTCGAGATCGAAGAGCTCGGCTATAATGTCGAGACGGTCGGCCAGAAGACCTATAACGGCGTCGCCCTGCTCTCTAAGCGCCCGATCGAGGAGATCAGCCAGCGCGCCCTGCCCGGCGATGAGGAAGACGAGCAGGCGCGGTATATCGAGGCCGTGATCAGCGCAGACACCGGCCCGGTGCGGGTCGCGTCGATCTATCTGCCTAACGGCAATCCCGCGCCCGGCCCCAAATACGATTACAAGCTCAAATGGATGAAGCGCCTGAAAGCGCATGCCAAATCGCTTCTGGCTCTGGAAGAGCCGGTCATTCTGGCGGGCGATTACAATCTCATCCCGCGCGACAGCGATGTACATGACGCCGCCGCTTGGGAGGGCGACGCGCTGATCCGGCCTGAGAGCCGGGACGCCTTTGCGGAGATCTTGTGGCTTGGGTATTCAGAGGCGTTCATGCAGGCCGACGGCCGCGCCCACCAATACACCTTCTGGGATTATCAGGCCGGCGCCTGGCAGAGGAATAACGGCATCCGCATCGACCACCTCCTGCTCAGCCCCCAGGCCGCCGATCAGCTCAAATCCGTCGAAATCGCCAAGGATGTGCGCGGCAAGGAAAAAGCCTCTGACCACGTGCCCTTCATCGGAGTGTTTGACCTGTGAGCATGCCGTCTCAAACCCTCGCCGCAGTGACCTATCTGGTCGCGGACTATGACGAGGCCATCGCCTGGTTCAAAACTGCGCTCGGCTTTGACGTGTTGACCGATGACGATCTTGGGAACGGCAAACGCTGGGTCGAAATCGGCGCCGGCGATGGCGGGGTGAAGCTGTTGCTCGCCAAGGCCAAGGGCGTCGAGCAAGTCGCCGCCATCGGCGCCTTCGCTGGTGACCGGGTGGGCTTTTTCCTGCACACGAACAACTTTGACGCCAAGCGCCAGGCCATGGAAATTAACGGCGTGCCGTTTGAAGAAGACACGCGGACCGAGCCCTATGGCAAGGTGGCGGTGTTTCGCGATCTTTACGGCAATCGCTGGGATCTGCTGGAGCCGAAGGCCTAGCTGACCCCGCCGCCTTCACGCGCAGGCTCCAGCACGGTGTTGATGATGTCGTCGATCATCGAGAACTCGCCGTGCAGGGTCTCAACGCGGTCATGATCGGTGAGCGGTTTGAACATGGAGCCCGCTTCAAACTTGTTGCCGGTCTCCGCAACGATCAGCAATTCCCCGCGGCCATCCCCATCGCCCAGCGCATCATCGAACACGCAGCGCACATTCTTGCCCTTGAGCTCGGTCTCGAGCTTCAGCAAGCGCTCCATGAAGGAGGGCGTCAGAAGGTAGCGCGCCATCACCTGATCGGTGCCGTAGACTTCAAACGCTTTCTCGAACGTCGGATCCACCAGGCCGACCCGCTCAAGCTTGCGGCCGCTGAACAGCTTCTTCCCCCAGCCTTCAAGCCCGTTGAAGATACCCTTGTCGCGGGTCACCAGGGTGACGCCTTCGACCGTGCGCGGGAAGTTGATGCGGATCAGCACCCCGCGAAACACCGTGACGTAATAGGTGCGGTTCTTTGTGCGGCGGCGTTCCTCAAGATGGGCTTCGTAAATATCGAAATCCGCCCCGTAAGATTCGCCTGAGAACATGTCCTCGAAGCTCTTCCGGTCAGAGCCCGGCAGCAAGCCATGCTCGCGAAAGGCGTCAAACCGCACCGGGTTATGCACTTCGGCGCTGTAACGCATGCCGAAGGCGGAGGCGAACCGGTCATTGAGGCCGGACTTCACGGTCTTTCGCAGCGTGTTGAGGGCGCTGTTGCCCCAGATCATGGCCCCCAGAACGATCAGTCCGGAGCCGACCAGCATGACCGGCGCGGGAAAGCCTGCGAGCCCCGATACGATCAAGAACACGGCCACGCCGCCAAAGGCGATTCCGACACCTTTATAGCATTGGGAGACGGCGGCTTTGCGCTCTGTCTCAAGGCTCTCAAGCCAGGGGGTCAGCTCTTCAATGGCTTGGGTCAGGTCACGCATGGTCGGTCTCGGGGATGGTTATGAAACAGGAGGCTGAAACAAAACGGGCGCCGTCCTGCGGCGCCCGTTTGATCGTCATAAGTCCAGACCCGATTAACGGCCCCGGCGTGCAATACGCTCGATTTCAGTCTGCACTTTTTCCTCAACGATTGAGGGCAGGTTTTCATCCAGCCACTGCTTGAGCATCGGGCGCATCATCTCACGCACGATGGATTCAAGCGTCTGTCCCTGCTGGGAAGAAACCCGCAGGTTCTCAGACAAAGCGGCGAACATGCCAGCCGCGGCAGAAGCCGGCGCAGCGTCGACCAGAGACTCTTCGTCAACGGGCTCCGGCTCCGGTTCCGCCTCAAACTCAGGCTCGGGTTCCGGCTCAGGCTCCGGCTCGCGATCCATGATCATGAGATCATCGGCGAGATCGACCGGCTCGTCGTCTTCGACACGCTCGGTCAGCTCAAGCGCGTCGTCCATATCCATGTCCGGCTCGGGTTCCGGCTCAGGCTCAGGTTCCGGTTCAGCCTCGAATTCAGGCTCCGGCTCGGGCTCAGGCTCGGGTTCCGGCTCAGGCTCCGCCTCAAACTCGGGTTCCGGCTCAGGGGCGGGTTCGGCCTCAGCCTCGGCTTCTTCAGCCTTCGGCTCTTCTTCGTCTTCGTTAATGATACGGCGAATGGAGGCGAGAATTTCCTCCATCGTCGGTTCTTGTTCAGCACTATCCTGAGCCATAGAGACGTCCTTCGTCCGTCGAGGGGTAAACGGCGGCGCACAGGTTAGGCGCGGCAAGCCTTGGCTGTCCAGCACCCTTCCTTGATTTCCAAGGTCTAATTCCAGGGCGTTAAGTCGAAGTTAGCCCCTCGAGATTCTTCAAATCGCGACTCGACGTCCACAGCGTCAACCGGCAGAGCCAGGCTGGCGGCGTCCAGTTGTCCCATGGCTTGCAGAAGCGCATAGCTGGCCACAGTCAGGTCACGTTCCGCGCGCACCAGCTCGAGCCGGGAATTCAGCAATTCCTGCTCGGCGTTAAGCACGTCCAGCGTGGTCCGCAGCCCCACAAGAGCCTCTTGCTCGACGCCTTCAAAGGCGATTTCGTTCGCCCGAACCGCCTGACGGCTTGATTCGATCACGGCGAGCGCGGCGAGGTAATTGTTCCACGCATTGGTCGCGCCCTCGATCACCTGACGGCGCACGGTCAGCGCCGACAGACGCGCCTGGTCGGCGGATGCGCGCGCCTGGCGCACATTCGACCGGTTCAGGCCGCCGGTGAAGATCGGCATGGTCACAGAAGCCGTCACCGAGGCGGAGCCGCGGCCCTGGCCGGAGAAATCGCTCTCGCGACCTTCAGATATGGACGCCCGCAGACCCACTTCAGGCAATTGGGCGCCGCGCGCCACCCGCACGCCATGTTCAGCGGCCAGTTCTGCGAACTGGGCGGCCAACAGATCAGGATTGCGGCTGATCGCGACTTCCGCAGCGTCGGCGAATTCATCCGGCGCCTGTTCGGCGGGGCCGGCGCTGACAGGCTGAATCGGATCGACGCCCGTCACGCGGGCGTAACCAGCGCGAGAGGCGGCCAGCGCCGCTTGCGCAGCAGACAGCTGGGCCCGCGCGCCAGACAGGCGCGCTTCGGCCTGGGCGACGTCGGTACGGGTGATCTCACCCACTTCAAACCGGTCGCGCGCTGCGCGCAGCTGTTCGGCCAGAACCTCGACGTTATTGCTGCGGATGGCGATGATCTGCTGATCGCGGACCACATTCATATGCGCGCTGACAGCATCCAGAAGCACGGACTGCTCGGTGGACCGCAGCTGTTGGCGAGCCGCTTCGATTCGCGAGAGGGCGGCGTCAATAGAGCCGCGCGTGCGACCACCCCGATAAATGGACTGGTTCAGCGTCAGGCCATAGCTGGACGAGTCGCTCTCTTGCGCACCGCCCCAGGTGTCCAG
This sequence comes from Oceanicaulis sp. UBA2681, assembly GCF_002354675.1. Lineage (NCBI taxonomy): Bacteria > Pseudomonadati > Pseudomonadota > Alphaproteobacteria > Maricaulales > Maricaulaceae > Oceanicaulis > Oceanicaulis sp. UBA2681. Next base: position 107,981 of record NZ_DEMB01000016.1, read on the forward strand.
CGTCTCTCCGACCGAGCCGTTCGCGGACAGGCTGGGCAAGACGTTGGCGCGGGCCTGGAAATAGCCTTCTTCGGACTGTCGCAGACTGGCGCGCTGAGCGCCCAGCGTGGGGTTGGATTCATAGGCGGCGACCAGCGTCTCCTGAAGAGACTGCGCCTGCGCCATCCCCATGGGCGCAAGACTAAACGAGAAAACCGACAGTGCGGCGGCGCACAGCAAACGTTTCATGGGGCGTCCCTCTTGACCATCCCTTGCGCAAGTCGCGCAAAACCTACCCGTCTTTGTATAGGACGGGTAAGACACGGTGTACGGTGCAAAATGTCACCCTCGACAGACAATCTGATGACAGCCTGCCTAGAAAGCGAATTTCGCCTCCGGTTCAAAGCCCGGCAGATAGGGCGCGGTCGTGTCGAAGATATCACGATCGCCCACCGTATTCTGCGCCTTGGTGTAGATACGCGCCCGGCCGACAGTTCCGTCGCGGACGATGACAGCCAGACGGCCGCCGACGCTGAGCTGATCAATCCAGGCCTGGGCCGGCTCGGCCACAGCGCCGTTGACGATGATCACATCAAACGGACCTTGCCCCGGCACGCCTTTTGACAGCTCGCCTTCAACGACAGCGGCGTTATCGGTCTCGATGGCGTTGAGCGCGTCCGTGGCTTTCTCGGCGAGGCCCAGATCTTTTTGCTCCAGTCCGACCACCGTCTCGGCGAGGCGGGCCAGCACAGCGGTGGAGTATCCCCGGCCGCACGCCACATCCAGCACCACGTCGGTGGGGCGAATGTCAGCAGCTTGAATCAGCTTGGCCAGATCACGCGGCGTCAGCATGAAGCGGCCTTCGGCCACACGCGCTTCGGTGTCTGCGTAAGCCTTGGCGGCCTGGGATTTGGGCAAGAACCGCTCACGCGGAATGTCAGCCATCGCATCCTGGATACGATGATCCGTCACGTCGTTCGGACGGATCTGGCTGTTGACCATGGCGAGGCGGGCGGTCTCGAATTCGGACATGGCGCGACGGCGTCCCTGTAATGAGTGTTCGCGGCGCTTATATCGCGCTCGCTTTCTGACCCGCAAGGCCAAGGCGCGTCCCTGCGACCCCAAGCCACTGCATATTTCCACATATAGAGCTGTTAAAGCCCGCTCAAAGCGCGTTGCGGGCGGCGTCTGGCTTTTGTATAGAGGGCGACCCACCACAGGACGGCGCTATGGCGGAGTGGTGACGCAGCGGATTGCAAATCCGTGTACCCCGGTTCGATTCCGGGTGGCGCCTCCACCCTTTCCTGACAAGCGTTTTGCGGACGGTCCTCACAGACCGTCCGATCTGATTCGGATACGCTGTTGCGGACGATCCTGACGGACCATCCGCAACCGGGCGGATTACTCGGCGGCGTGCGCGTGCGGATGATCGAGCACACCCGCCTTGACCAGCTCGGGCTTGAGGCGGCCGGTGAAGGCCAGCGCCGTCATCCGATAATCGCTGATAAAAGACCAGAACGGATGAATAAAGGTCGCCGGCTTGTTGCGCTCGATGAAAGCGTGGCTGACCCAGGCGAAGCCATATCCGGTCAACGGCCACAGCAGCACCGCCCACCAGGTTTGCGTCAGTAGCGCAGCCAGCAGAATCGTGGTGCCGATAAGCGTGCCCGCATAGTGCATGTATCGCGTTCCCGCCTCGGCGTGTTCACGAAGGTAAAAGGGCCAGAATTGTTGATAAGTCGCGCTGCGTTCAGCCATGCAAACCTCCCCGTCTGCTTTGTTTAACAGGTAAAGTAGCACAGTCCGGTCCGGTCTGCGACCATCAGCGAAGTCCCGACGGAATGTGGAGAATTTTCATTAACGTTAGGCGGTTGTTAACTCCCGACTCAGTATTTGTTTACACGTCTTCCTTCGAAGACACCCCACCATCCACCCAATGCCTTTTCGGGAGCTCTCGGGCTCCCGATTTTTTTATGTCTGGATGTCTGGACTGAAACGAAACTGCATCGGGCTGCACACAGCCGCTTGATCGCGTCCAACGCTCTGGATATACACACCACCTCATCGCTGATGAGTGTTCCTCGGTAGCTCAGTTGGTAGAGCAAGCGACTGTTAATCGCTGGGTCGGCGGTTCGAGCCCGTCCCGAGGAGCCATCAGCGGCGATGACGCCCATCACTGAGTGAGCACCAGCCCCGCCTTGCCCCGCAAGGCGGGGCTGCTCGCATCTGGGCCCCGCCACACACTGGCGAGTCGCTGTCCCTCAGACCAAAGAAAAGGGGCGCTCTGAGCGCCCCTCTCCTCATTCCACATTTGCAAGAAATCGCCGGGGTCAGCCGACCAGCGTCACCGAATCCGTCGGCGCTTCCCAGGTCAGGTGGTGATCCTGAATCAGGGCCATGTTGTCGGCGGCGATGATTCTCGGCTTTGATTCGTATCCCAGCAGCTCAGACGGAGTGGAATCCGTATTCCGGGCCAGCAGCAGGATTTCAGCCGATGTGAAATTGGACATGCCGCGGGCCAGCTCCTCGCCGGCTTCGTCATAGATATGCAGCACATCGCCTTTGTTGAAATCGCCCTGAACGGAAACGATGTCGCAGCGGCCGATGTCCGCCCGGTCCTTGCGCAGCTTATCAGCCATGGCCTCATCAACAACCAGGCCGCCTGCTTGCTGCAGTCGGTCTGTGAGCCAGATCGCCCATGAGCTGTCGGGGTCGCCCAGAGCGACGCATTTGGTATGGCGGCGCTCGTCTTTCAAAAGCGCAGAGACCGGACGGTCCACTTCGCCTTGGCCGATCAGCGTCTCCACGCCGGCGTTCTGGGCCATGTTCGCGGCCCGCATCTTGGTCAGCATGCCGCCCGTACCCAGAGCGCTGACCGAGCTGGTCACTTCCAGATATTCAGACACATCCTCGACCACCGGCACGTGCTGGGCGCCCTCGTCCTCGGGGTTGCGGTCATACAGACCGTCGACACTGGTCAGGATCACCAGCTTGTCGGCTTGAACCATCTGCGCGACCTTTGCGGCGAGACGGTCATTATCGCCCACCTTCAGCTCGGCCGTGGTCACAGAGTCGTTTTCATTCACGATCGGCATCACGCCGCGCTCGATCAGGCGCGTGATGGTGTTCTTGGTGTTCAGGAAGCGGCGGCGATCTTCCAGATCGTCCAGCGTCACCAGAACCTGCGCAATATCGAACCCGTATTCGAGCGCGATCTGCTTGTAGGCGTTCATCAGGAGCGGCTGGCCGCAGGCGGCGGCGGCCTGTTTGTCCAGAAGCCCGGCCTCTTCCGGCGCGACGCCGATGGTGGACAGGCCGATCGCCACAGCTCCAGACGAGGTCAGAACCACGTCAATGCCCTCGTCGCGCAGACGGGCGACGTCTTCCATCACCCCATGCATGAAGGCGTAGCGCAGAGTGAGGTGCTCCTCATTAGCGAGGAGGGATGAGCCAATTTTCACAACGACGCGTTGGCGATCAGACAAAACAATACTCTCCGGTGACGCGGCGCAGCATGCCGCAAAGGTGCGCGAAAGATACTTTTTGTTCGAAACAATTCAAGGGGAGCCCCCCAATGTTTCCTCAGCGCTCAAAATCCTATGACAGCGTAGTTTACGAACGGTTGCAGCATCTGAACTCCGCATCGAGTTGAAAAATCTTACTTCGTCACCTAAATAGTGCGGCGGCGCGTCAGACTGGATTGGCGCGACTTGGACAATAAGCTGTGACGGAGGCTTCGTGCGCTGGAATTTGATTATGGTTGGATGCGGAAACATGGGCGGCGCCCTGCTTTCGCGATGGATCAAACTTGGCGGCGTCGGTGTGACCGTGGTCGATCCGGGCGAACCCAAACTGCCTGTGGGCGTGAAATGGGTGAAGTCCGTTGACGATCTGGACCCCTCCGAACGGTTTGACGCCCTGATCCTGGCCGTCAAACCCCAGCTGATCGATGTCGCCATTCCGCCCGCCGCAAAATTCGTCAAGGACAGCGGTTGCGTGGTTTCGATCGCCGCTGGCGCGTCCGCCGCCAAGGTGTCTGCCGCCGCAGGCGGCGTCAGCGCCCTGCGTCTCATGCCCAACATGCCTGCCCGTGTGGGTCGCGGCGTCAGCGGCCTGTATGCCGACGACACCGCCACCAAGGATCATCGCGAGCTTGGAACCATTCTGGGCGAAGCTGTTGGCGAAGCGATCTGGCTCGATGACGAAGATCAGATCGATCGCATCACCGCAGCCGCCGGCAGCGGCCCGGGTTATGTTTTCGAATTCGCCCGCACCTATCAAAAGGCCGTCGAGGCGCAAGGCTTCGGCCCCAAGGATGCGCGTCGCCTGGTGATTGAAACCATGGCGGGCTGCATGGCCTTGGCGCTCGAAGATGAAGCCGGGTTTGAAGACCTGCGCAATTCCATCATGAGCAAGGGCGGCACAACCGCCGCCGGGGTCAACGCCCTCAATCATGACGGCGTGCTGGATGAACGGCTGAACGCCGCTCTCACCGCCGCCTATACGCGCGCCGTCGAGCTGCGCGACTAAGACTTTCACTCACCGCCCCCGATAACGGACGCTATAAAGGAGCCAGCCACCGTATGACCGCTGTTCTCAGCCGGATGAACGACATGCCAGACACTTCTGATGTCACCGCCTATGTAAACGAGTTGGGGCGTCGCGCTGCGACCGCCTCCCGTTCGCTTGCGTCCGCTTCAACCGAACGCAAGAACAAGGCGCTGACCGCCGCCGCCCAAGCCCTGCGCGACAACCGCGCACGGCTGCTGGAGGCGAACGCCAAGGATGTCGACAGCGTCAAGGCCGCGGGCAAGCCCGCCGCCTTCATCGACCGGCTGATCCTGGACGAAGGCCGGGTGAACGCGATTGCGGATGCGCTGGACCAGATCGCGACGCTGCCGGACCCGGTGGGCCGGGTGCTGCACACCACCGAACGCCCCAATGGCCTGACCATCGAGCGTGTCGCCACGCCGCTCGGCGTGATCGGCATGATCTACGAAAGTCGCCCGAATGTGGGCGCGGACGCCGGCGCCCTTTGCCTCAAGTCCGGCAACGCGGTGATCCTGCGCGGCGGGTCTGAAAGCCTGAACTCCACACGCGTCATTGTGGAATGCCTGGCCGAGGGCCTGAAAGCGGCGGACCTGCCGCTTGAATGCATCCAGATGATCGACACCACCGACCGCAACGCGGTGCAGGCGCTTCTGACCTGCGCCGAGTACGTGGATCTGGTGATCCCGCGCGGCGGCAAAGGCCTGGTGTCGCTGGTGCGCGACCAGGCGCGCGTACCGACGCTTTTGCACCTGGACGGCAATTGCCACACCTATGTGAACGCCGCGGCGGACCTGACAAAGGCGGCGGCGATCGTGAAAAACGCCAAGCTGCGCCGGACCGGCGTTTGCGGCGCGACGGAAAGCCTTGTTGTGGACCGCTCTATCGCCAAAGACTTCCTGCCCATGGCGCTCGACGCGCTGGGCGAGTGCGAAGTGCGCGGTGAAGCGGATGCCCGCGAGATCGATGCGCGGATCAAGCCGGCGACCGACGAGGACTTCTACACCGAATATCTCGACACCATTTTGTCAGTGAAGCTGGTGGATGGCCCGGACGAGGCCATTCCCTTCATCTCCGAGCATTCGTCAGCGCATACGGACGCCGTCGTCACCGAGGACGCGGCGATCGCCGAGCGTTTCCTCAACGAGATCGACTCCGCCGTGGTCATGCATAACGCCTCCACTCAATTCTCTGATGGCGGCGAATTCGGCATGGGCGCGGAAATCGGCATCGCAACGGGTAAAATGCACGCGCGCGGTCCGGTGGGGCTGGAGCAGCTGACCAGCTTCAAATACCGTGTCCGCGGCAATGGCCAGACCCGGCCGTAAGCCCAAAACCATAGCTTAATCGAACTCTTTACGCGTTCATTCGGGGGCCATCATGCAAGTTGAAGCGCTTGTGTCGCTCGGGGCGTACTTCGTCCTGATGCTCGGCATCGGGCTATACGCCTACAAAAAATCCACTGACGACGTGTCCGGCTACATGCTGGGCGGTCGCAAACTTCACCCCGCCGTCGGCGCGCTCTCTGCGGGCGCGTCCGACATGTCAGGCTGGATGCTGATGGGCCTTCCCGGGGCCGTCTATGTCTCGGGTCTGGGCGCGGCGTGGATCGCGGTGGGCCTCGTGATCGGGGCGTATTTTAACTACCTGCTGGTGGCCCCGCGGCTGCGCGTTTACACCGAGATCGCAGACGACGCGATCACCATCCCCGACTATTTCGAGAAGCGCTTCAGCGATGACACCCGCATCCTGCGGATCCTGTCGTCAGTGGTGATCGTGATCTTCTTCACCCTGTACACCTCGTCAGGCGTTGTGGCGGGCGGCAAGCTGTTTGAAGCCAGCTTCGGCCTCGACTACCGACTAGGGCTGTTCCTGACAGCGGGCGTGGTTATCGCCTATACCCTGTTCGGCGGTTTCCTCGCGGTCAGTCTGACGGACTTCGTGCAGGGCGTGATCATGTTCGTGGCCCTGATCATGGTGCCCATCGTGGCCTTCACGCAGCTGGGAGGCCTGGGCGAAATCGTCGACACCACCCGCGCCGCCGCCGACGTGCCCCACTACATGTCCATGATCCCCGACCCGCTCACTTCCATGAGCATTATCGGCATCATTTCAGCGATGAGCTGGGGTCTGGGCTATTTCGGACAACCGCACATCATCGTGCGCTTCATGGCGATCCGGACGCTCAGGGAAGTGGCGACCGCCCGACTGATCGGCATGAGCTGGATGATCGTCACGGTCATCGGCGCCGTGCTGACGGGTATTTTCGGCCTCGCCTTCGTCACCCAGAACGGCGCGATGATCGAACAGAGCGGCATCGAGTTCACGGATTCCGAGACCATCTTCATCCTGATGAGCCAGATCCTGTTCCACCCGCTGGTGGGCGGCTTCTTGCTGGCGGCGATCCTGGCGGCGATCATGTCCACCATCTCCAGCCAGCTTCTGGTGTCCTCAAGCTCCTTGACCGAGGACTTCTACAAGACCTTCCTGCGTCGCGGCGCCAGCCAGAAAGAGCTGGTGTTGATCGGACGCCTGTCGGTTCTGGTCGTATCGCTGGTGGCGATCTTCCTCGCCTTTGACCGGTCGAGCTCGATCCTGGATCTGGTGTCCAACGCCTGGGCCGGTTTCGGCGCCGCCTTCGGTCCGCTGATCCTGTTCAGCCTTTATCGCAGGAATATGAGCCGTTCGGCCGCCATCGCCGGCATGGTGACGGGCGCGGTCGTGGTGCTGTTCTGGCTGTACGCGCCCCTCACGATCAATGGCGGATCGCTGTCCGCCTTCATGTACGAGATGATCCCGGGCTTCCTGGCGTCAACGCTCGCTATTCTGATCACGGACGCCGTCACCAAAGCCCCGCGCGGCAAGGTGAAAGACCAATATGACGCTATGGAAGCGCATATTGAAGAACACGGCTAAGCTCCGCGCTCAGCCTGATCGGTCAAACGCCGGCCTCATCGAGGCCGGCGTTTTGCTATCCGGTCCCTGTCACGACCGCCGCCGCGTCAGTCCGCCACATGGTGTAACCGGTCAGTAGACACCATATCTATTATCAATTATCAAAACTGATAATAGTTGAGGACGCCATGACAATCGGACGCGCAGTCACCTTGCTGGCAGGAACCATGGTTCTGGTTTCGCTGCTCTTGTCACAGTTTCACAGCCCCTACTGGCTGTGGCTGACCGCTTTTGTGGGATTGAACCTTGTTCAGTCCAGCTTCACCGGATTTTGTCCCGCCGCCATGATCTTCAAGGTCCTGGGGGTGAAGCCTGGCGGCGCCTTTTCCTAGAAGGTTCGCCCCCGTCGTCAGGCGAGAAACCCCGGCGTCCCCCACGCCGGGGTTTTTTGCGTCTGAATTTCAGACTCTGGATCAACCCTTGCTGTCACGCACCTTGGTGATGCCCAGAAGGTCCAGCATCATGCGCTCATAGAAGGGCTCGCTCACGCCGCGGCGCATCTTGCCCATGAAATAGCCTTCAAACGCCGCCTTCGCCATATGGACCCAGCCGCCCTCCACGGCCCAGTTCACGTTGCGCGGCGGGATTTGCGGCATGGCGACGAACGCCACCCCGCCATCGCCGAAGTCCGCGATGCAGACCGCGTTCCAGGTGGATTCGTGCTTCATCTCCCGCCCCTCGATCAGGGCGCGGATATTCTTGGCGGCGGCGCGCACCATGGATTCGATCATGAAACCGGTTTTCGGCACACCCACCGGCACCGGATAGGACGCGACCGGCGGGATGGCCACACAGACGCCGACCGAGAAGATTTTCGGCCAGTTGGGATTTTGCTGATGGCGATCCACCAGCACGAAGCCCTTTTCGTTGACGAGACCCTCCACGCCGAACACCGCATCCACGCCCTTGAAGGCGGGCAGCACCATGGAGTGCTTGAAGGGCAGTTCATGGGTTTCCACCACTTCACCCTGGCGTCCCACCTCCTCCACATGCATCAGGCCCGCTTCAACTTTCGTGATGCGGGCGGAGGTGATGAATTTGATCGAGCGCTGACGCAGCTCATGCTCGAGCAGGCCCTTGGTGTCCCCCACGCCGTCCAGGCCCAGATGACCGATATAAGGCTCTGAAGTCACGAAGGTCATCGGCACCTGGTCGCGAATCTTCTTGCGCCGAAGATCGGTTTCCAGCGTGAAGACATGCTCATAGGCAGGACCGAAACAGGATGCGCCCTGCACTGCGCCGACAATCACCGGGCCGGGATCCGCGACAAGTTTCTCCCAGTCCTCACCAGCGAGTTCGGCATGGTTCACATGACAGACGGACTGAGTGTGACCGCCATGGGGGCCCAGCCCTTCAATGGCGTCAAAGTCGAGCTTGGGCCCTGTGGCGATGACCAGATAATCATAGCTGATGGTCTCGCCATTGCTCAGTTCCACCTGATCGCGATCCGGATGCACCTTGGTGGCGGCGGCATGGATGAACTCGATGCCGCGCTTTTTCAAAAGCGGCGCAAGCTCAATCTTGATTTGCTCGGCCTCCCGCCAGCCCACCGCCACCCACGGGTTGGAAGGGGTGAAATGAAATGTCGGAGAATCGCTGATCACCGTGATGGTGTCAGTCTTTCGCATCTGCTCGCGCGCTTCGAACGCCATGGGCAATCCGCCCAGACCTGCGCCGAGAATGACGATGTCAGCCATATCAAACCTCCCGCTGTCACCCTGTCACGCGCAATCGTGACGGGCGTTATCTTCTCGCAAGAGTGTCGCGCTCATGGCGCGGGAGGCCATTAGGCAGATCGTCGCATATCAATTATCGAAAGTGTTAGGCGTTAACGGGCGTTAAAATGAACTGCCCACATGCAAGAACAGCCCGCCCGCACCCTCTTCCCCGATCGCCCCGCCCAGAATGACCGGCCCCAGAACGGTGTCGACGCCCAGATAAAGCGCGCCGGAATAAGTGGCGCCCGCCTCGCCCGGAGCCAGAAAGTCCAACTCCACATGCGCCGCTTCCAGCAGCACGCCTGCATAGACTGGCACATTGAAGACGGCGCCGGTCCGGTCCAGTCGCTGATACGCTTCCAGTGAACCGTAAACATAGGCATTGGTCGGAACGGCGTTCTGCGCATAGGCGGAGATGGAACGAAACCCGCCCAGCGAGATCAGGTCAATCGGGTCATCGTTTTCATTGCGCACCTGCCCGCCTCTCAGGCTGGCCAGCAGGCCCAGATCGCCAAGCTCGAACGCACGCATCCCCGCTACAGACAGCTGGACCGTATCTGACGCGTCATCGCCCAGGCTGAACAGCTGATACGCTTCCACGCTCAGCGCCATGCCGCGTGTCGGCCAACTCAAGTGATCCAGCGTATCCATGCGGACGCCACCGCCGACACCCGCCAGCGTATAAACAAGAGGCTCCAAATCAGGCAGCAGCGTCACCTTGGCTTCGGTTCGACCCCGGCGCACTTCACCCCCCGCAAACGCCACGCCCCAATCACCGAGCTCACGTCCCAGCCGCAAGCGGGCGCCGGCTTTCTGGTCCCAGAACTCGCCCAGACGCAGATCGCCAATCCTCAAGGGCGTTTCCTCGCCCTCATAAAACAGGCTCGGCTCATAAAAATACCGCCCCGCCTCTCCGAAGGGCTGCTGGAGCACCGCTTCCAGCCCGTTCGTGGTGCCCAGCTCCACAGACAGACTGAAATCCCCGCCGCGGTGAGAAAACGGCCGACGCGAATACCGCGCCAGCACCGAGAAGGTGGAATCCCCTGCAAAGGTGTTGGACAGACGCACGCCGCCCTGAAGCTGGCTGCGCCCGATATCGCGCTCATCCACCATCAGCACCAGACCGCTCTCGTCGCGGGCCAGATCCGCTTCACCCAGCGCGCCAAACGCCGTCAGCGCGTTCAGCCGTCGCGGCAACAGATCCTCATCCCCTTGCAGCGCGCGCTCCAGATTGGCGCGAGCGCTGAGCACCCCGTCATCAATTGTGGTGTTGTTGATCACCCGGATGTCGGCCTCCGCATACTGGGACACATGCGGACGCGGCATCGCCTGTCGCCTCGACGGCGCGGCGATCTGCGCAATCTCGCGCAGCGCATCCAGATGGTCCTGTGCTGCGCGTGCGCCATTGGAGACGCCATGGGCGGCCTGATCAAACGCCGTGGTCGACAAGCCCTCCAGAGACGGGGTGATCAGGACATCACGCTCTTTCAACCGGGCCACGTCCGCTTGTCGGTTGCGCCAGACCGTCACCCGGATCAATTGCTGCAGGGTCTCGGACATGGACGGCGCCTCGCCGGGCGCAGGCGGTTCGACGCTGGTGTCGATGGCGATAATGATGTCCGCGCCCATCTGGCGCGCCTGACGCACCGGTAATTGCGCGGCCATGCCGCCATCCACATACAAGACGCCGTCAATCTCGCGGGGGCGAAACGCGCCCGGCACCGCCATGCTGGCCAGCATGGATTGCACCAGATCGCCGGATGACAAGGCGACCGCATCGCCGGAGGAGAAATCCGTGACAACCGCACGATAGGGCGTGCTGAGCGCGTCAAAGTCCGCGTCCAGAGGCACATGAAAGGTCAGGCTGCGAAAATGCTGGCGCAGGCCGCGCATGGAGCGCATGCCGCCTGGCAACCTCGCCCCGTTTTCTCCCAAGCCGACCAAGGCGCCGGTCAGATATTCGGATGCGCGCTCGGACTGCAAATAGGACTGGTCTTCGCGCGGGGGGCGGCCGCTGAACACCTCCGGCCAGTCAGTATAGACAAAGATGTCTTCCAGCTCTTCGGCGGAATAGCCGGCGGCGTACAAACCGCCCACCACCGCGCCCATGGACGTACCGACAACGCAATGGATGGGAACCCCCATCTCCTCGATGACTTTCAACGCCCCGATTTGGGTGCTGGCGAGCGCGCCGCCACCGCTCAACACAAGCGCTACATCAGGGCCGTCCGCATCTGAGTGATCACAAGCTCGGGCGGCAGGCATTGCGGTGAACGCGAGCGTCAGCGCGGTGATCGCCGCGTTCAAAACTGCGGTGGTGTTCATACTGTGCGTCCCCGATCCAGCCTGCGTCCCGACAGGCAGAGGGGTTCTTATGCATGATTTCGGCGAAAACACGGCCTGCCGAAAAAGACGCACATCACGCCAGCTCGCCAGCCTCCGCCTGACGCCGCCACATGGCGGCGTAGCGGCCGTCCGCCGCCAACAGGGCGGCGTGATCGCCCTGCTCGGTCACATGCCCGTCTTCCAGAACAATGATCTGGTCGGCCTTGGCGATGGTGGACAGACGATGCGCCACGGCAATCGTGGTGCGCCCGCGCGCCGCCTCGGCCAAAGCGGCCTGAACCTCGCTCTCGGTTTCTGAATCCAGCGCCGAGGTGGCCTCGTCCAGAATCAGGATGGGCGGGTTTCGCAAGATCGCGCGGGCGACGCCGACGCGCTGTTTCTCGCCGCCCGAGAGCTTCAGCCCGCGCTCGCCCACCCGCGTCTCCAGCCCCTTGGGCAAGGACAGGACGAAGTCTTTCAGACGCGCGCGCTCAACCGCATCCCACAGCGCGTCTTCATCCGCCTGCGGGTCGCCATAGAGAATGTTCTCGCGCAGCGTGTCGTTAAACAGGACCACGTCCTGCGGCACCAATCCCAGCGCATTGCGCAGGCTGGACTGGCTGAGGCCGGCGATATCCTGGCCATCAATCAGCACCCGGCCTTCATCCGGGTCATAGAAGCGGAACAGAAGACGCAGCAGCGTGGACTTGCCCGCGCCCGACGGCCCGGCGAGCCCGATAAAGCTGCCCGGCGCGATGTCAAAGCTGACATCAGACACAGACCGGTCGCGCCCGTCATGAGCGAAGCTGACATGGTCAAAGCGCACGCCGCCGCCCTTTAGCGCCAGTTTCGCAGCGCCCGGCTTGTCCGCCACTTCGGGTTTGAGCCGCAGGGTCTGGAACAGGCGTTCAAGATCCACGCTCGCCTGTTTGATCTCGCGATAGGCCCAGCCCAGAATGTTCAGCGGCTGATAGACGTTCATCAGCATCAGGGTCAAAGCCGCCACATCGCCGGGTTCCAGCTCGCCATTGAGCGCCATCCAGCCGCCGGTCAGCGCCACGGCGAGCAAGCCGCCATTCATGATCGCGGCCTGCGCCGCATTCAGCCCGGCCAGGCTTTGCTGGGATTTTGACGCGGCGTCGGCATAGCGTTTCTTGGCGTCGTCATAGCGGTCCGCCTCGCGCTGTTCCGCGGCGAAGGCCTTTACGGTCTCAAAGTTCGTCAGCGTGTCCACGGCTCGGGCGTTCACCTCGGTGTCCGCCTCGTTCATCTGGCGGCGCAGCTTCACCCGCCATTCCGTCATCAGCCCGGTGGTCACCGCATAGGCGATCACGGCGATGACGATGATCACCGAGAAGATCCAGCCATACAGTACCGCCGCCACAATGGCGGCGAGCAGCAGTTCGGCCAGCGCGGGCAGGATGTTGAAGACCAGAAAGCGCAGCAGGAAATCCACGGCGTTGGCGCCGCGATCAATGATGCGGTTCATGGCGCCGGTACGCTTGGTCTGATGAAAGCTCAAGGACAGCGTCTGCACATGCGCAAACCCCTGCACCGCAGTCAGGCGCTGCGCGTCCTGGCTGACTGGCGCAAAGATCGCGTCGCGTAATTGCGGGGTTCCGCTGGCGGCGAAGCGCAACAAGCCATAGGCGACGAACATCACGGCCGCCGCGCCGAACAATCCCGTCGCCAGCGCGCCGTCTGCGGCGCCGCGGGTCAACACGTTCACGCCTTCACCGAACGCAATGGGAGACGCGACCGCGAATCCCTTGGCGATCAAGGTGATCAGAAAGGCGAACGCCATGCGCGGGCGCCAACGCCGCATGTCGTCGGACGCCAGAATGGTGAGAAGTCGCGAAATCGCCTCGCCCAGACGGCCTTCGGGTGCGGGGCCTTCTGTGGGATTGGCAGGGTCATGATGATGCATGACGCCCTATTTAGGGCGAAGCCCGTCCCGGCGCCATGCCGGAGCGGCGCCGAATTATTCGGGTCCGTTCCCGCTGCCGGCCTCAGCCTCGTCTTCAGGCGCCGAGAACACCTGGCCAGGATAGATCAGATTAGGATCACGGATCTGGTCGCGATTGGCTTCATAGATGACCGTGTATTGCAGCCCCTCGCCGTAAAGCCGTCTTGCGATCCGCCACAGCGAGTTGCCCGGCTGAACGATCACCCGGCCCGCTTGCTGAGCGGCGCGCGCCGCTTCAGGCGCAGCGCGTTCAAACGGCAGCACGATCACGGCTGTGACCCGCCCGTCTTCATCCAGCTGATCCACTTGCAGATCGTAGACGCCCGGCTCAAAGGCCGTTCCGGCGCGGATCACCCAGCGCCCGGCGTCATCCGTGGTGACGCGTCCCACTTCCTCGCCATCCGCCAGCACGCGCACATCCGTGCCCGGCACGGCGCGGCCAGAGAAAATCACGGCGCCGCTATCGTCATAATCCACGGTCGAGAGCGAAAGCGGCCCCACGGACACGCCATCGAACGGGCCTTGAAGAACCCGGCTGGCTTCGCCCGGCCGCCCCAGGACCACCAACGGAGTCTCGTCGCGCCCCTCAGGGACGGAGACAACCACAACCTGATCAGAGCGTATTTCCTGGCCAGCAAGCGTCTCCATAAGAAGCGAAAGCTCGACAGACCCCGCGGGCAGCGGACGATCCACGATCATCACCCATTCACCGGCGCTGTCGATTTCAACGCGGGCGATTTCTTCCTCGCCCACCATCAGGACGACGCTGGCGCCGGGTGCGCCGCGACCGGCGACGACGGCGGTGCCGCGCGGGTCCACACGTACAATGTCAAAGGTGGGCGGAATCAGCGCAGCCGTTTCCTGACTGGATTGCGCCAGCGCTTCTTCCTGTTCGGAGACAGTCGGCGTTTCTGGCGCACTGATGGCGCCGGGACCGGGACGCATCACGATGAAGACCGCCGCCGCTGCAACCGCAACGATCAGCAGAGCTGTAGCAATCAGAAAGGACCGCGTTGCGGCCATGTGCCTACTCCTCGCGTTCTGACGTCAGAGACTGTTATGCAAGCCTCGCGCCGGATGCGCCATGTTGGTAATGCTGGACGTCTCGTCTGAACGTTTCAATCCGCGTTTACAGACAATTTGGATTCTATGTGAGGCGAAAATGCGGAGCATCTGCGTATTTTGCGGGTCGAGCGATGGTGCGGATCCCCACTTTGCAGACCTGGCTGAAGCGACCGGACGCGCAGTTGCGCGCGCGGGACTGCGTCTGGTTTATGGCGGCGCCGAAGCCGGTCTGATGGGCCGTCTGGCGCGGGCCGCCATGGCGGAAGGCGGCGAGGTCCTGGGCGTCATCCCTGAATTTCTGATCCCGACGGAAGGCTTGCAAGAGGGCGTGGAGCCTCGCATCACGGCCACCCTCGCCGCGCGCAAGGCCATCATTGTCGAAGAAGCGGACGCCTTCCTTGTGCTGCCCGGCGGCGCGGGCACGCTTGAAGAAATCTTCGACATGATCATGCTGCGCCAGCTGGGCCGTCATGACAAACCCGCCGCCTTTCTGGACGCGGAATTCTGGGGGCCTTTGGAGACCTTGCTCCTGCGCGTGGTCGACGCCGGCTTCGCTCAAGATGATGTGATCAAGACGATCAGCTTTCACCCCACGCCCGAGGCGGCTATTGAGCGTCTGCGCGATTTGTGTGCGCGTGAAGACGCGAAGACCGCACCTCAAGCGCTCTGACTCACGCGCCTTCCCAGTCGGTCGCGCACAGGATTCGCCCTTCAAGGTCGAACACGGTCAAAGCGCCAAAGAGCGGACCGGAGCCGCCGCTCGTGACGGTCTGACCCGGCTGAAGGTCATCGAGCGAGACGCGTTCAGCCGCGGACGGGTCAAGCTCGATACGGGCCAGAGTTTCAGACCCGCCCGGCCCGGCGGCCAGAGCGCCAGATTGCTCCATTGAGAGGCCGGGACCGCCCAAGCGCAAACGCCAGTGACCGCTCAACCCTGACGCCGCCTCGGCGACAAGTGTGCGTCCGTCCGGGTCCTGCAGCTCGGTCAGCGCGCACAGCGCGACCGGCTGAGCGTCCAGACTGGCGTCTGAGGGGTGCGATTGCGCCTGCGCACAGGCGGCCGCAAGGCCGGTGCAGGCAGCCAGGCCTGACAGAAAAGCTCGTATACGCATGACTGTATTCTCCTTGTGTCGGGATAAGCGGTCGGCGACTGGCGCCGACCGCCGTTCGAGCCCTGCATGTGCGTCTAGAAACCGCCCTGGATGACCAGCGTCACATTGCCCGAGCCGGTTTGATGGATGTCGGTGAACTGGCCGCGGCCGATCTGGATCACGCCGAGCGCATTGTTGGAGCCTTCCTGATGGGTGACCGCCTGATGGTCTGACCCGATCTGGGCGACGCCCACCACATTGCCGAAGCCCAATTGCGAACTGAACGCCTCGTTGAACCGGCCTTCCTGCCCCATCACGATGCGATTGCGGCGTCCTTGCTGGTTGAGGCCCGCCTCATTGCCTGCGCCATATTGAGACACTTGCGCGCCATTGCGGGCGCCCTCTTGCAGGGTCGAGATGAACTGGCGCACGCCGCGCTGCTCCAGATTCACCCGGTTGCGATAGCCGTTCACACGGGCCGCCAGCTCATTGGCATGGCCGGACTGGGTGATCTCGATGGAGTTGCGCGATTGCGCTTCAGCGCTCGGCGCGAAGGTGAGGCAGGCCAGGCTGAGACCGGCGGCCAGAAGGGTGCGAGTAATCATGTGCAGTCTCCAGTGTGCATCCACGGACATCATCGTCCGCGTCGATACAGAGACTGGCGCACCGGGGATGAACCGATGCGGAAAAGCGCGTTCAGCTTCAATTGATTAAGCTGAACACACTTTTCATCACCACGGCGGTTTCAAGGCAGGCCCGGAAGCTAAGCGTCGTACCAAAAGGGTTCGCAAGGCCAAAGGCCGCCCGCAGCGTCAGCGAGGATTGACTGAGCGGAGGCGAAGAAGAAAAAAAAGGTGCGCCCTCAATCCGGTTCGCCATGAGGGTCAAAGACCTCTTCAATCCGGGCGTCGAAGGCTTCGGCGATCTTGAAGGCCAGCGACAGGGACGGGTCATGCTTGGACGTCTCCACCGCATTGATCGCCTGGCGCGACACGCCGACACGCTCTCCCAGCTCGGCTTGCGACCAGCGCCGTTCCGCGCGCAGCACTCGGATCCGGTTCTTCACTGGTAGCGCCTCTTCACAAAAATCTGGGCGAAGCCGCTGACCCCGATAAAAGCGGGCAGATACCAGACTTCCGGAATGCCAGGCCAGTCCGTCACGCCGCGCAACATGCCGTAGGTGAAGCTGGCCACCGCCACCAGAATCGCGCCGATCAGAGCGGATTCCAACACGATGCGGGCCTGCACTTCGTCCATGGCGCGCACGAAGGCCATGATGGTTCCGATGCAGGCGATCACCGGCAGGACAGGCAACAGGCTGAGGATGATGCGAACCGGCTGAGCCAGGTCGAACTGATTATCCGTCCAGACGGCGCCGAACAGCAGAACCGTATAGAGGGTGAAAATCACCAGCATCCGTCGCATATAGGTCTTGGCGGCTGGGGTCACGGCCATGATTACTCTCCTTCAACCACACGGGCGATTTCGTCTGCGAAGCGCTCTGGCTGGTCCAGCATGATAAAGTGACGCGAGTCGGCGACGCCGCGCGCCTCAAGATCGACCCGACCTTCATACTGGCTGACGAACATCTGGCGAATGACGCTCGGCGCCATCTCAGGAAATTCGGCGTAGAGCAAGGTCACCGGCGCTTGGACCACCTCAAGACGCGGAGCAAAGTCCGTCTCCATGATCTCCGCCGTTGCGGCGGCGACAGCCCGCTGATCGGCTTGCTCGATCCAGGCCATGACCTGGGCCTGGCCTTGCTCGGTCATCGACTGAACCCGCAGCCCCTGAGCCATCATGCCCAGATAGGCGTCGCGCGGCATGGCGCTCATCTGCTGGCGGATCGCAGCGGCTTGCGGCGCCATCATTTCCGGCGTCACGCCCGGCTGCATCAACCCGGCGAAAAAGGGCGCTGAATCCACGACGATCACGTCAGAGATCCGGTCCGGCGCCTGCCCGGCGACCAGAAGCGCCACTTGCGCGCCCATGGAATGGCCGACCAGCACCACGTCTTCTAAAGACTGCGCCACGAGATACTCAGCAATCGCCTGACTGGCCGGCCCCACGAAAGGCTCGAGCTCCGCAGGCGGTTCGACCCCGCCAAAACCGGCCAGGGTCACAAGGTGATTGTCCCAGTCAGACCGGGCGAAGGGCTCGAAGACTTCAGACGGAGACGCCAGCCCGGGGACGTAGACAACCGTCTGACCGTTCGCGTCCCCGGCCTGCGAGACGATGATACGATCCGAACGCCAGGGCTCGGCGCCCTCAGCGCGAAAAACTCCAAAGGCCTGAAGCGACAGGAAGATTGAGAAAACGCCCAGAACGAAGGCGGCGAAGCGGTAGGCAGTGACAGGTTTCATGTTCACACCATCAGGTTAAATTGACGTTGAGTCATGCTTACCTGACACACTCTCCACATGTCAATATAACCTGACACTTTTTCATGCCTACCTGTCTAAATGTCGTGTTCACACGCACACATCGCTCACCTTCAGGCGTAAAAAAGCCCTCCCGGGGCTCGCCGGAAGGGCTTAAAGTTCAATATGTTAATGTTTCTTCAGCCGCGACCGCGATAAGACGGCACGCCCTGATCGGGAATCCACAAGCCTTTCGGCGCCTCTCCCCATTGCCCGAACACGTCGATGGGGATGCCGCCGCGCGGATACCAATAGCCGCCAATGCGCAGCCATTTGGGCTGGATCTCATCCACCAGGCGCTGACCGATCATCATGGTGCACGCTTCGTGGAAGGCGCCATGATTGCGGAAGCTCTGCAGATAGAGCTTGAGCGATTTGCTCTCGACGATCCATTGCGCGGGCGCATAGTCGATCACCAGATGGGCGAAGTCAGGCTGGCCGGTCACCGGGCAGATCGAGGTGAATTCCGGACAGGCGAACCGGATCATGTAGTCGGCGTC
>NZ_DEMB01000016.1:126709-133710 GCF_002354675.1 Oceanicaulis sp. UBA2681
GCGCCCAGCATGTCCAGCTTGGAATAGCGTTCATCGGTCATGGGCGCGCATTTAGCGCTGTTATGCGGACACGGCAATGGGGCGCGCTATTGCACGCTCATCGCGCGACGCGAAAAGACGGTGCGCATGGCGATGTTGGAAACCAGCCGCGCCACGCCCGGCAAGCCCGACAGGCGCTCGCGGTGCACGCGCTCATAATCACTGGCGTCACGCACTTGCAGCTGCAGGAAATAATCCTCCGCCCCCGTGGTCAGGTAGCAATCGCTGACATGCTCGATCCCGGCCACGGCGGTTTCAAAGGCTTCCATGGTTTCGCGCTTCTGGTTTTCGAGCGTCACCAGCACGATCACGGTCAGCCCCCGTCCCACCCGGTCGGCATTGAGCAAAGCTGTATAGCCCGCGATCACGCCTTCCGCCTCCAGCGCCTTCACGCGGCGGTGACAGGCCGAGGGTGAGAGCCTGACCCGGTCCGCAAGATCGGCGTTGGTCAGCCGCCCATCGTGCTGAAGCGCGCCCAGAATGGCGGCGTCGATCTCATCCAGTTTCATACCCTGCTCCCAAACCGTCGAAACTTCTCGCGCTGGCGCGCGCCGCACCCACAATGCCGCAGCGCATCATGGCGCAATTTCACACTTAAACGCAAAATAATTCGAACATCATAAATTTACTTGCAGGATGCTGCACACAATCCCTATTTTCCGCGCAAAATCACACCGTCCAGATCTCGCTTCGAGAGCTGGCCAGCCGGGAGGCAGAATTATGCGCATTGGCGTTCCGACCGAGATCAAGAACCATGAATACCGGGTGGGCCTGACGCCGAACGGCGCCCGCGAACTGGTCGCGCACGGCCATGAGGTGTTCGTGCAGGACGGCGCCGGCAATGGCGCAGGCTTCTCCAACGAAGAATATGTCGAGGCGGGCGCGGAAATCCTGGCCGACGCTCCGGCGGTGTTTGAAGCCGGCGAGCTGATCGTGAAGGTGAAAGAGCCCCAGCCTTCTGAAACCGCGATGCTGACCGCGCGCCACACCCTGTTCACCTATCTGCACCTGGCGCCCGATCCGGTTCAGACCGAAGGCCTGCGCAAATCGGGCTGTATCGCCATCGCCTATGAAACCGTGACCGACATCAATGGTCGTTTGCCGCTGCTGCGTCCGATGTCGGAAGTGGCGGGCCGGATGAGCGTGCATGTGGGCGCGAACGCCCTGCACAAGGCCGCGGGCGGCCGCGGCGTGCTGATGGGCGGCGTTCCGGGCGTGACCCCGGCGAAAGTCGTGATCCTGGGCGCCGGCGTGTCCGGCAGCCATGCCGCCGAAATGGCGCTGGGCCTGCGCGCGGACGTCACCGTGCTCGACCGCTCCTTGCCGAAGCTGGCGGAAACCGACCAGTTCTTCCGCGGTCAGGTGAAGACGCGTTATTCCACCCAAGGCGCCATCGCCGAGGAGATCGCCGAAGCCGATCTGGTGATCGGCGCGGTTCTGGTGCCGGGCGCCGCTGCGCCTAAGCTTGTCACCCGCGACATGCTCTCCACCATGAAAGAGGGCGCGGTTCTCGTGGACATCGCCATCGACCAGGGCGGCTGCTTTGAAACCTCCAAAGCCACCACGCACCAGGACCCGACCTATATCGTGGACGGCATCGTGCACTATTGCGTGGCGAACATGCCGGGCGCCGTGGCGCGCACCTCCACCCTGGCGCTGACCAACGCCACCCTGCCCTTCACCCTGGCGCTGGCCGACAAGGGTACGAAGCAGGCGCTCAATGACGACATCCATCTGGCGCGCGGCCTGAACGTGGCGGAAGGCGAAGTCACCTACAAGGACGCCGCCGAGGATCTGGGCGTGCCGTTCAACAAACCCGATTGGTTGACCGTGCTGTAACTCCTCTTACAGCGTGACACTCAAAACCCCGGCTCAATCTGAGCCGGGGTTTTCTTTGATCAGGCCGGGCGCGTTCTTATTGCGCGGCAGCCTGTGTCCAGGCTGGATCGAGCGGCGTGTTTCGCGCGGCGTCATTGGCCGCCTCGACCGCATCCAGCATGGCGTCCAGCTCCTCGCGCATCAGGACTTCGCCATGCATCACCACCGCCTCGACGGCCCGCGTATTGCGGATGTCCTCAAGCGGATTGGCGTTCAGCAGCACCAGATTGGCGCGAAAGCCCGGCAGGACGCGACCCGTATTCCAGTCCATGAAGCGCGCCGGCGTCGCCGTCGCTGATTCCAGCGCCTGACCGGGCGTCATTCCCGCATACACCAGCGCTTCCAGCTCCTGATGCATGGAATACCCCGGCGCCATGACCGGCACATTGGCGTCAGTCCCCGCCACCATCGGTACGCCCGCCGCCAGCACCGCCTCAAACATCAGCTGTTGCGCCTCGGCATAGGTGGTCCAATAGGTCTGATAGCGGTCGCGCCAGCCTTCGCTGCGATATTGCTGCGGCACGGAGTAGATGTTCACATCCGGCAGCCAGCCCATGGCGCGGCCTTCGGCGACGCCGGGATTGACCAGCCCCACCGGCGCCGTCGCGAGCGCATCTTCAGTGTCGGTCTTTTGCTGGGCGAAGCTCGAGACCAGAGCCAACGTCGACGCCAGAACGATCTCATTGTCGATCATGTGCTGGGCGATCTCTTCGCGACGCTCCATCACATAGTCGAGATACTCACCGGCATTGCTGACGCCATAGCCGCCGAAATCCCGGTCGAGGCCTTTGATCAGCTCCTCCACATGGGCGACTTCGCTCTGATTGGACGCCCACAGATCATCGAGCCGCGCCGCCACCGGCACGTGGCCCACCAGCGGAATGCCCACCGCTTCACTGGCGGCGCTGACCGCCTGATAGCCGCTCAGGCTGAGATAGCTGCTGGCCTTGACCGCGTCATAGCCCTCCGCCGCCAGATCGCGCACCATCTGGTCCGCCGCCTCGTCCGTGCGGGCCACATTGCGCTTGGAGGTCCAGGACTGCCACAGCCCTTCGGCGAAGTCATAGGTGGCGATCTGTGAGGCGACCACAAACAGGTCCGGCCCCAGAAGATCACCGTTTGCGATCTGATCGCGCCAGTCCAGATGATGGGAGAGACCGTGCATTTCACGGATCTGGGTGACGCCATGGGCGAGATAAAGCGCCAGATCGTTCTGGCTGTTCCACAAATGCACGTGAGAATCCGTCAGGCCCGGCATCAGATAGCGTCCCTCGCCCTCCATGACCGGCGCGTCCGCGCTAGCGGCCATGTTCGGTCCCATATCGGCGATCAAACCGGCCTCGACGACCACGTCCATGGGCTCCGAGAACCGCTCCGAGCCCGGCTCCAGCACGCGCACATTGGCGAGCACATAGCGTTCAGGCGTCTCATCTGACGGCTCAAGCGCGATCACCGGCGTGCGCCCGCCAAACATCTCCACGATTGAACGATCAATGACCACAAACGCCCCGATCGCGCCCAGCACGTTCAAGAGCACGAAGACGCCCAGAATCCGCAAGCCCCATTTCAACATCTCATTCTCCTTGAGGCGCCTGACCACGCCCTGTATCTTTACATTGTCAAGATACGTTAGCCGGGCTATCTTGTCAGTGTCAAGTTTGAAATCGAGCGGGGTGACGAAATGGCGATGACCGAAAAGCAGCCCTATCACAAAGGCGATTTGCCAGCCTTGCTGCTGCAAGCCGCGGAACAGGAGCTGGAGGAAAACGGGCTGGAGCGCTTCTCGCTGCGCGCGACGGCGAAGCGCGCGAATGTCAGCCACGCCGCCCCGGCGCACCATTTCAAGGATATGACGGGGCTGCTGAGCGCGCTGGCCGCCGACGGCTATCGCAGACTGGTGAAGGCTCAGACCAAGCGTCAGGCACACGTCGGTTCCGGCCCGGTGGATCAGTTCGTGGCGTCAGGGCTTGGCTATGTGGACTTCGCCGAAGCTCACCCCGCCCTGTTCCAGTTGATGTTCGCGTCGGAAAAACCAGACCGCAGCCATCCCGATTTTGCGGCCGCCTCGCTAGACGCGTATGGGAAACTCGAACGGGAAGTCGCCGCGCTCTATCCCGGCGATGTGGCCGCCGACCGGCGCACGATCCTGCTGATGACGTCCTGGTCGGTGGTGCATGGACTGGCCGAGCTGATCATCTCGGGCCGCGCCGAAGGCCCGCTCCAGCTCTCATCGCGCACGCCCGATGAACGCGACGCCATGATCCGCGCAATCTTACTGCGTGTGCATGAGGTGAAAAGCTAAGGTGGAGCCCACTCAGACCGGGAAGATGAAATTGTTCACCGGCCCGTCCACGGTCTGCGTCTGGGCATAGTCCTTGAGCAGGAAATAAATGCGTCGGTCGAATTTGCTGTCCGACACGCTGACTTCGTGGATTTCCTGATTGTCGTTGAAGACCTGCATGATCTCATCAAGATCGACGCCCGGCTCCACATCCGCAAATATCTTGAACTGCGTGCCCAGGCGCTTGTGCACCGGCACCTTGAAGGACAGATATGCGCCATCGTCCTTGCCGCGCACTTCAGCGGGATAGATCTTCAGCTGCAAGCGCCCCACCATGCGCTCGCGGTCACTGGCCATGGTGGAGATGTACTGATCGGTGCCGAAGCGGATGATCAGCACATTGAATCGAATGCCCGGCGGGAACGCCTCCACCGGCCCCAGATAGATGACGTGATGGGTCAGGGAGCGCGACAGCAGGAACACCGCCCGTTCGATCAGCGCTCCCGACCCCGCCCAGACCACCCGGATCACGGCGGTCAGCACCGTCGCCAAAGCGCCCAGTATGAGCGACTCCAGCAACAGGCTGTCGGGCAGGTTGTTGATGATCCTGCCAAGAAGTGCGCCGATCTCCCCCATCGCCCCGACTTTCCGGTCTAACCGCCGCAGATGCGCTGTTTGGCGGCTTCGTACTGGGCTTGCAGTTCGGACACATAGCCGCCCGCGCTTTGGACTTTCTTTACCGAGCCCACGCCCTGGCCGGAGCCCCAGATGTCTTTCCAGGCCTTGGCGTCGGTATTGCCGCCGGAGCCGAAATTCATCGCGGACGGATCGCTCTCGGGCAGATTGGCGGGATCAAGCCCGGCATCCTCGATCGACTTGCGCAGATAATTGCCGTGCACGCCGGTGAAGAGGTTGGAATAGATGATGTCTTCCGCCGTGCTGTCGACGATGGACTGTTTGTAGGCCTCGCTGGCGCGCGCCTCTTCGGTGGCGATGAAGGCCGAGCCGATATAGGCGTAATCCGCGCCCATGGCCTGGGCGCCCAGAACGCCGGCGCCCGTGGAGATGGAGCCCGACAGCGCGATCGGGCCGTCAAAGAATTCGCGGATCTCGCTGACCAGACCAAAGGGCGACAGGGTGCCGGCATGCCCGCCCGCGCCGGCGCACACCGGGATCAGGCCGTCCGCGCCTTTTTCCAGCGCCTTGTGGGCGAACTTGATGTTGATGATGTCGTGCATCGTCTCGCCGCCCCAGCCATGAACGGCCTGGTTCAGCTCTTCACGCGCGCCCAGCGAGGTGATCACCAGCGGCACCTTGTATTTCTCACAGCTCGCCAGATCAGCCTCGAGACGGTCATTGGAGCGGTGCACGATCTGGTTCACCGCGAACGGCGCCGCCGGCGCATCCGGATTGGCCTTGTTATAGCTGTCGAGCTCGGAGCTGATCTCATCCAGCCATTCATCAAGCTGGCTTTGCGGACGCGCGTTCAGCGCCGGGAAGGAGCCGACAATGCCCGCCTTGCACTGGGCGATGACCAGCTTGGGATTGGAGATGATGAAAAGCGGCGAGCCGATCACCGGCAGACGCAGCTTGCCTTTCAGGCATTTGAGTTCAGACACGCGAGAGACCCTCCCCGGAGGAATTTTGTGAACAGTGTTTGAGCCAAGGCTAGCGCGGTTTTCGCACAAGAAAAGCGCTCAGAGCGGTTTAAGAAAATACACGGTGTCGATCCCCGCGCCACGATCATCCTTAAGGCGTAATCTTTCTTCAAAGCCCAGCTTGGCGATCAGGGGCAGATGGGCGCCGTTGGTGCTCCAGGTGCGGGTCGCCACACACGGCGCCTCTGACCAGCTGCGCGCCAGCTCAAACAGGCGCTCATACAGCGTCCGCGCCAGCCCGCGCCCTTGCGCGGAGTGCATGACGATCAGGGTCGACAAATAGGCGCTGGCGGCCATGTCCAGCGCGTCGAGCCGCTTGTCGCGCGCCACGCTCATCATCCCCAGAACCCGGCCTGTCTCATCGCTGGCGGTGATCAGGGCGTGCGGCTGGATCGAGGCCCAGTACGCCGTCGGCGCGGCGTCCAGCACCGCGCCCTCGCCCACTGACAAGCCCTGCTCGGGCGTACGGGCGCGCAATGGCGGCCAGAAGGCGTCATCGGCTTCACAGATCAGGGCGTACACCTGATCACGCACCATGTCCGGCGCCTGCGCCAGCGTGTCATGCACAGCCAGTGTCACGCTCATGCCGGGCCGGTCTCCACGGGCAGATCACGGGCGCCCCACTCCGCCCAGCTGCCGTCATACAGACGCACATCGCGGAAGCCGGCGCTCAGGAAGGCCGCGCTCAGGATCGCCGCCGTCACGCCCGATCCGCATGTGGTGATAATCCGGGTCTCGCGACTGACCCGCGGCAGGGCCGCCTCTAGCGCGTCTTCGGATTTGAGCTTGCCGTCAGCGGTCAGAAGCTTGGGGAAAGGCAGATTGATGGAGCCGGGGATATGGCCTGACTTCAGCCCTTTGCGCGGTTCCAGCTCTGATCCCTCAAACCGGCCTTGCGAACGGGCGTCCACCACCAGCGCGGCGCCGGAGCGCGAGGCGAAGGAAACATCCTCCCAATTGACCGTATCGTCCCAGATCATCCGCGGCGCGCGCTCGATGGCGGGAGGCCTGCGGAAAATCTCGCCAGTTTCAATCGAGCCGCCGCTTTTGCGCCAGGCGTTCAGGCCGCCATCGAGAATGCGCACATCGCAGCCAAAGCGGCGGAAGGTCCACCAGACGCGCGCCGCGCCGACCAGCGAGGTCTG
>NZ_DEMB01000016.1:133797-158180 GCF_002354675.1 Oceanicaulis sp. UBA2681
ACCGCGCGCGGCAGGCGGCGCTCTTCAAAGACCTCTTCACCGGTCATGCCCGCCCCGGGCAGGAACCAGCTGGCGTCCACAAACACCGGATCTGACTCCGCCAGCGCCTGTATCGCGCTGATTGTCACCGTTTCCCGCATCAAGGCGATTCTCCAGAACTAATCATATTCACCGTACCAGCTTGGCTTGTCCGGGGAAGCGGGCTGCGCCAGTCTCGAACAAACGACGCGAAAAATCGCGCGCTCACGGGAGGAAATCATGACCCTAGCCACACCCCTGGCCGGGCTGACGGTGCTTGACCTGACAACGGTCGTCGCCGGCCCTATCGCCAGCCTGACGCTGACCCAGCAAGGCGCCCATGTGATCAAGGTCGAGCCGCCCGGCGGCGACCTGGTCCGCCGTCTGGGCTTTATCGCCAAGGATGGCTCCAGCTCGACGTTTCAGACGCTGAACCGCGGCAAATCCCTGATCAGCCACGACCTGACCGACGCAGACGCGCAGGCGGCGCTGCAGATCCTCATCCGGCAGGCCGATGTGGTGATGCACAATTACCGCCCGGCTGCAGCGCAAAAGCTCAAGCTCGACGCTCCCACCCTGCGGCGCACGCACCCCGATCTAATCGTGGCGGAAGTCACGGGCTTCGGCCCCTGGGACCCCTTGAGCGATGTGCGCGCCTATGACCCGGTGATCCAGGCGGAAAGCGGGCTGGCCGCCCGCCCCGACAAGCCAGAACCTGAGCTTTACCCGCAATATATCTGCGACAAGGTGGCGGGGCTCTATCTGTGCCAGGCGATCACCAGCGCCCTTGTGGGGCGGGAACGCGACGGCCAGGGCCGCCATGTGGCGGTGTCCATGCTGGAAGCCGCCCTCGCCTTCTCCTGGATGGATGTGCACATGCCGCTGACGCTGAAGGACCCGCTTCAGCCCGGCCCCAACATCGCCAAGGTTTACCGCCCCTGGAAGGCGGCCGATGGCTGGTTCGTCGTCGTGATGCTGTCAGAAAAAGAGTTCGGCGCCTGGTGCGATGCCGTCGGGGCGCCGCAATTGCTCGACGATCCACGCTGCGCCGATATGGCGAGCCGCTTTGCAAACTGGGACTTCATCCGCGAGACCTGCGCGCCGCTGGCCGAAGACCAGCCCGTGGACGCCTTGCTGGAGCGTTTGCGCGCGGCGGGCGTACCCGCCGGCAAGGTGAACAGCTCAGACGATATCCTGACCCATCCCCAGCTCGACGCCAGCGGCTTTATCTATGAAGGCGACGCGGACGGTCCGGGGCCGGTGCGCCTGCCCGGCGCCGCGGCGCGCTTTGACGGCGAGCGTCCCGGTCAGGGCGCGACCTGTTCAGGCCAGCTAGGAGCGGACACACGCATGATCCTTGAAAAAGCAGGCGTCGACGGCGCCTTGATCACCCGACTTTGCGGAGACTGAGATGAGCGAATTTTCCACCCTGCTTTACGAGGTCTAGGGTCGGGTCTGCACGATCACCCTGAACCGTCCTGATCGTTTGAACGCCATCAATGACGCCATGCCGGGCGATATCGCGGGCGCGGTGAAGAAAGCGGAACGCGACCCGGCCGTCCACGTGATCGTGGTCCAGGGCGCGGGCAAGGGCTTTTGCGGCGGCTATGACCTGAAGGACTATGCCGAGCGCGAGGGCGAGCTGCCGGGCAGTCAGGACATGCCCTGGGACCCGATGATCGACTATGCCTTCATGCATCAGAACACGCTCGATTTCATGAGCCTGTGGCGCTGTCACAAGCCCACCATCGCCCGCGTGCACGGCGCCGCGGCGGCGGGCGGGTCCGACATCGCCTTGTGCTGTGATTTCGTGATCATGGCCGAAGACGCCCGCATCGGGTATCCGCCGGCCCGCGTCTGGGGCGTGCCCACGCCGTCCATGTGGGTGTATCGCCTGGGTCCGCAGCAGGCCAAACGCATGATGATGACCGGCGAGCTGATTGACGGCAAAGAAGCCGAGCGCATCGGGCTGGCGCTGGAATGCGTGCCGGAAGCCGATCTTGATGCAGCGGTGGAGCGTCTGGCCGGCCGACTTCAGGGCGTGCCCAAGAACCAGCTGATGATGACCAAAATGGTGGTCAATCAGGCCTATGAGACCATGGGGCTGTCCAACACCCAGATGCTGGCGACCGTGTTTGACGGCGTCTCGCGCCATTCGCCTGAAGGCATGTGGTTCCGTCAACGCGCCCAGGAGGTCGGCTTCAAACAAGCCGTGGCCGAGCGCGACAGCGGCGATCCCATCGCAGCTGACGTGGAGAAGACTCCCTATGACCGGATGGAGTGACACAGCTGTGCGCCATCACGGCGTTGCAAGACGGGGTGGGGACGGCTAAGCCGAAGGCTTGACTGTTCCTACCGCCAAGAGAGCCTCATGAGCGTTCGCCTCGCCGATCCCAAAGCCACGCCCTTCCTCGCCGATATGGAAGCCCGCGGCCTTCTCAACCAGAAGACGCCCGAGCTGACTGACGCTTATATCGCCGAGCACAAACCGGCAATGTATGTGGGCTTTGACCCGAGCGCGCCGAGCCTGCATGCGGGCAATCTGATGCCGCTTCTGGGCATGGACCGCTATCGCCAGCGCGGCGGACAGGTCGTGGTGCTGCTGGGCGGCGCCACGGGGCTGATCGGCGATCCGTCGGGCAAGGACGCCGAACGCAATCTGCAGACTGAAGACATCGTGCAGGCCAATATCGAAGGCCAGCGCAAGCAGTTTGAACGTCTGTTCGCGCTGACTGACGGGCCGGAGCCGATTTACGTCAACAACGCCGACTGGTGGCGGAAGATGGACGTGATCAGCTTCTTGCGTGATGTGGGCAAGCATTTCTCGGTCAACGCCATGCTGACCAAGGATTCGGTGCGCAACCGCATCGAAAACCGCGATCAGGGCATCTCCTTCACCGAGTTTTCCTACCAGCTCCTGCAGGGCTATGACTTCGTGCACCTGCACCGCGCCCATAATGTCCAGATCCAGATGGGCGGCTCGGACCAATGGGGCAATATCGTGGGCGGCGTGGATCTGGTGCGGCGCATCGAGGGCCAGCACGCCCATGCCGTCACCTATCCGCTGCTGACCAATTCGGAAGGCAAGAAATACGGCAAGTCGGAAAAAGGCGCGGTCTGGATCGATCCGGAGCTGACGAGCCCTTACGAGTTCTACCAGTTCTGGCTGAACAGCGCCGACGCGGACGCCCCGAAATTCCTCAGCTGGCTGACCGACATTGATCTCAGCCAGCTTGCAGAGCTGAGTGAGGCCGAGCCACATCTGCGCCTGCCTCAGAAAGCCCTCGCCGAGCTTCTGACAGCGCGCGTGCATGGTCAGAAGGCCGCCGATCTGGCGATTGAAGCCTCCACCGTGATCTTCAAGGGCAAGTCCGACAATCTCAGCGCCGAGCTGATCGACATGATCGCCCGCGCCGTGCCGACGCTGGACGCCAGCGGCGGCGACGCGCTGCCGCTCATTGACGCGCTCGTCGCTGAAGACCTGGGCGCCGCCGCGTCCAAGAGCGAAGCGCGGCGCCTTCTCAAGCAGAACTCGGTGTCGCTGAACGGCGTAAAAGTTCAGGACGAAAACTCAGATCTGCGCGAGCATCGCACTGGCGCCGGCGCCGTGGTGATGAGCGTGGGCAAGGCCAAACGCTTCCTCATTCGTTTTTCCGGATAATCCATGACCCCGCTGTCAGAGTTCGACGCCATTTTCATCTGGGGCTTCGGCAAGGAAGGGCGCGCCGCGCTCGACCATGTGCGCGAACGCGCGCCTGACGCCGCGCAGTATGTGATTGACTCACATGAGCCCGAAGACTTGCCCGAAGGCGTCGAGTACGTCGGTCAGGATGATCTGGCGCGCGCCATCACCCTGGCGGGGCAATCGCTGATCGTGAAATCACCGGGGGTGTCGCTGTATGATGCGCGCCTGGCAGAGGCGATGGACCTGGGCGCCGAGCTGACCAGCCAGACCAATCTGTGGTTCGCGTCCAAGCCTGAGCATCAGACCGTGATCGGGGTGACGGGCACCAAGGGCAAATCCACGACCGCGAGCCTGCTGCATCACATGCTCAAAAGCCTCGGCGTCAACGTCGTGCTGGCGGGCAATATCGGCGAGCCGGTGATCAACACGCCAGACGACGCCGAGATCGTGGTGGTCGAGCTGTCGAGCTATCAGATCGCCGACCTTGTTCATGCGCCGGACTGGTTTGTGTTCTTGAACCTTCTCAATGATCACGCGCCCTGGCATCGCGGGGTGGAGCAATACCGCCGCGACAAGGCCCGGCTCGCCATGCTGGACCCCAATGCGCGCGGCGTCATGAGCGCCAAGGATGCGCGCCTGACCTCGCTGTTCGTGCATCGTCCGAACACCCTCTGGTATGACCAGTCTGAAGGCTTTCACGCCCCCGACGGCGTCATTCATTATGGGGCTGAGGCCTGGGGCCGTATCCCCGCGCTTCCCGGCGCCCATAACGCCGCGAACGCCTGCGCCGCGCTGGCGGTGATCGAGGGCTTGGGGCTCGATGCGTACGACGCGTTCGGCAGCCTTGCGAGCTTCAAGGGCCTGCCCCACCGGCTTGAAACCGTACACAGCCTCAATGGAGTCGACTTCATCGACGACACGCTGTGCACAACGCCCCAGTCCTGTCTGCTGGCGCTGGAGGCGTTCCCGGACCGCCCGGTCAGCCTGATCCTCGGGGGTGAAGACCGCGAACAGGATTATGCGCCGCTGGCCGAGGGGCTCAAAAACGAGACCCGGATCAAGGCCATCATCACCATCCCAGAGAACGGGCCCAGCATTGCTGACGCCCTGAAATCTGGTCCACACGCAAATATAACGGCTTACGAGCCAGACTTTGAGCTGGCCGTGAAACGTGCCTATGAGGCCTTGCCCGAAGGCGGGATCGTGATGATGAGTCCGGCGGCGCCAAGGGGCGCAGCCTTTACCTATTTCGGCGCTCGCGGCGACGCCTTCGCGCAAGCCGCGAAGAAGCTAGGATAAAACCCGCTCACTGATTCAATTCAAGGTTTCGGCTTCCGCGACGCCAACTTCATGCAGAAGATCAGCTTGCGGCCATAAGTTCGGCGACCGGCGCCGGCATGCGATGCTCGGAGCGGGCGTCCAGCGCCTCAGCCCAGGCCTGCTGCAGGTCTTCAGGCGCCCACTGACTGAAGAGTTCAGGCTCAATCGCCTGAATTAGCAGCGCTTTCGCCCAGTCCGCATCGGTCAGTAGATGGCTGATCGCGGCCGCCACCTCGCGTCGCTCCCCGACGCACTCCCACGGCTTGGCGTCGGTCAAACCGGCGATCTCACGCAGGAAGTCGAGGTTCTCGGGGTTGTGCAAAGGCTTGGACTGGAAAACCTGCTCATGGCGTTCAACCGACAGGAACGGCGCGAGCAAGACGGCCGTGTAGACGCATTTCGCGCACGCCCCGCACCAGCGCTTGCCCTTGGGCAGGGCGTTCGGACCCGCAAACACAAAGTTGCGATTACAGCTGGCGAAAATGTCCAGCGCCGCCTCTCCCGCCGTCGCCAGATAATGCGCCGTCCACAATTCGCTGACCGGCCGCAGGATCGAGAAATAGGTCACCGGCGCATTGATCGCGGTGAAGGCGGCGCGCAGCGCATCTTCAAATTCAAGCGATTTGGAGAATTGGTGATTCACCGGATGGCCATTGCTCTCCATGGTCGGCTCACTGGCGGCGCGCTCATTGGCGAACACCACCCAATCAAGCCCTTTGGCCGCCGCATAAAGCGCCATCAGGCATGAATTGACGCCCGTGATGGGGATATGGCCGTTCAGCGCCCGGCCCGAACGGCCCAGCTCGATCAGGCGCGGATCGATCCGGCGCCGGATCAGCGTGACCGGCGCCTCACTCATCACCACAAGGCGTTCACCTACGCTTTCAGACAGGATGAGCGACACCCGCTCGACGTCTGCGCCGGACGCCTTGATCAGGCTGGCGGCCACATGGCTGTCCTTGCCGCCGCCAAACGCCACCGCGGCGCGCACATCTTCGGTCTTGATCACAGGGGTTCGAAGCTGCGCCATGCGCGGCTCGGCCTTGATCGTAAAATCAGGCGGATAGGGCAGATCATTGCGCACATAGAACTCGCCCAACCCCGGCCCATAGGCCAGCTCGACCAAGCGCCGCTCAGCGTCGCTCAGCGCGAAATCGGGCTCGATCAACTTGGCCGGCGCCGCCTTGTAATAGCTGGTCCCGATCAAAATGGCGGCCATCCGCACAAGCCCGGCAAGGACTGAGCGATCCAGCCGGTCAAACCGGGCCTCGTCGGGGAAAATCACCGTTTCAGTAAAGGCGCCAAGGCCGGGAACGTCATATTCGAAGGCGAACCCGTTCTGCCCGTCCAGGCGTCGCGGAAAACAAAGGCGGAAAGAAGACATCAGGGCTCACGACAGTCAAAGCTGGGCCGACCCTAGCGGGCCTTGCGCGCTTACACCACCGCGTCGCGCTGCGCGGTGATGATCATATGGCCCGGCTTGTGAAAGATCGCCAGCTCAGGCTTGGCGTCCAGCACAACAGCCTGCGGCGTCACCCCGCAGGCCCAGAACACCGGCACATCCCCGTCTTCCAGCACAGGAGGGTCGCCAAAATCAGGCGTCATGATGTCGGCGATGCCGATCTCGGCAGGATCGCCCACATGCACCGGGCCGCCATGACTGCCCGGAAAACGCCCGGTCAACTCGCTTACCCGCTCCACCAGCTCTGGCGGATATCCGCGCATGGAGACGACCATTCCGCCCGAAAACGGCCCCACCGGCGTACAAGCGATACTGGTGCGGTACATCGGCACGTTCGTGCCCGCTGCGATATGGCGCACCGGCAAGCCTTCGGCCAGCAAGGCGTGCTCGAAAGTGAATGAACACCCCAGCAGAAGCGCCACCAGGTCTTCCCGCCAGAGCTCCGTCAGATCCGTGCGTTCTTCGGCGTATTCTCCGTCTCGGAAGACCTCATAACGCGGCGCGTCCGTACGCACATCCACATCCAGCTTGGGGATCAACGGCTCGCCCGGCTCGCTCATGCCCAGAAGCGGGCAGGGTTTGGGATTGAGCTGGGTGAAGAGCAGAAAGTCATAGGCCTGCTTCACCGGCAGGATCACCAGATTGGCCTGAGCATAGCCGGCGCAAAGCCCGGTCGTGGGCTGATCAAATGCGCCCGAACGCACGGCGTCCAGATGGGCTTGGCGGAGCTGGGAGTGGTCTGTCATGGCGAAGTCCTTGATCTGGCGACAGTTCACGTCAGATCATCGCGTCACGCAAGACATGATTAACGCGATAATGCATCACGCACCGCGTCAACCCGCGATCGACCGACAGGCGCCTCGGCGCCCCCTAAGAGACTGAGCCCATACCGGCTTCCCGGACGGGTCAATAACGCGTCGACCTTGCTCATATTGACCGCATAAGACCGATGAACCCGCAACAGGGCCTCACCCGCCTCGTCCAGCACCGCCGCCAGGCCACGCTGATCCAGCAGCCAGCCGCCCGAGCAGCGATGCACCTCAGTGTAATTGCCCGCCGCCTTCAGATAGAGCACGTCATCGAGCGCCACACGGTGCATCTTGCCCGTCGACTGCACAGTCAGGGCGGTCTGGTTTGTAGTCTCCAGGGACTCAGCCGCAGGCGATAGCAGGTCCGGCGCCCGCATCATCCAGATCCCGAAGGCGATGGCGGTGATCGCGTAAACGCCCAGATCGATGAAACGTCCAGGCGCGGCCAGATTAACGACCAAGAGCGCCAGGAAGACCCCCGTCATGGCCAACGCGCTCCGGTCTTTGCGCACGCCCGCGATCAGGGTCCAGACCAGACCCCCGATCAGCACACACATGGTGAGCAGGATGATCTTGCCGTCATAGCCGTCATACAAAAGCACGCCGAGCAGAGCGCAAACTGTGGTGATGCCGATGGCGGCCCGGCTCCACACCCGGCCCAACGCCCAGCGCTGAACCAGAAAACCCAGAAGTCCCGCCGATGCGCCCGCCATTCCCAACAAAATCACCACCTGTCGCGGCTGATGCCAGTCATAGGGGTAATTCACATAAGCGCGCGACATCTCAGCCAGCGCTGCGATCACGAGCGCGGCCAATCCGCCTGCCAGCCAGAACACCGTTCTATCATCACGGTCGAGCCCCAGCCGGAACAGGCTGATCGCCAGCACGGCCAGCACGCCCGCCAGCCCCAAGGTCGGCGCGTAATCACGCAAGGACCGTCTGGCGTCGGGCCGAAACGGCGTCACAGCCAAAGTTTGCACGATCACGGCGGGCGCATACCCGGCGCGCGTGCTGGAGAGGACCAGCCTGACTTCATTGTCGCTTGGACGGATCAGATCCCGCGGCAAGGCGATCAGGCTATCGATCGGCCCGGCGCGCTCGGGCGCCGCCTCACTCAAGGGGCGGCCCTTGGCGCCGATCAGCTGACCATTGAAATAGGCTTCAGCGGAAAACGGGCCGGACAGGGCCAGCGCCATCGGCGTATCTGACGCCAGTGCGGCGTCCGGCACACGCCAGCGCACTTGCAAGACGCCGGCGCCAGGGTCGGCCTGCCAGAACGCTTGCTCGCGCCAGAGCGCCGGGTCATCGGCTTCAGGGGAGACGATCAGAGTCTCAACACGATCCGCCCGCCAGATCGGCGCATTCGAAGTCGGCCAGGGCGCCAGCAGAACCAGCGCGCAGAGCATAGCCGCCAGCCCCGCTTCCCAAGGACGCAAGAGCTGTCCGGCCCGCGCCAGAGCGGCTTTGAGCTGTTCACCCTGCATATGAGCCGTTCGTCCTTTTGAGCTTTTCTGCACTCGAAACCGCCAGCACAGGAAGGGTGTTGGCGGTCAACGCCTCTCCCCACGCAAACGACAACAAGGACGTTTCCAATGCAAACCTTTATTGCCGCCCTCGGCGCCGCCGCGCTGGTTTCAACCTCCGCCCTGGCGCAAAGCCAAAACGAAACCGCGCAGGCCATCTTTGATCAATTCGCGCAAGCGTATCCCGCGCTCAACGTGACTGTCATGGTCGAGGGCGAGATCGCCTTTGAAGCCGAAGGCGGCATGATGCGCAGCGCGCAGGACGGCGTTACGACCGATTACAATGTCTACTCGACGGCCAAGCTTCTGACCGGGCTCGCTTTCGCCCGACTGGAGGCGCATCAGGGTCTGGACCTGGACCAGTCGGTGCGCGCCATCGACCCCTCCCTGCCCGCCACCTATCAGGACGTGACATTGCGCCAGCTGCTCAGCCACACGGCCGGCGTGCGCGGCTATACGGGCGATGACGACTGGATCGCCTTCAGTGATCGCCGCTGCGCTCTGCCGTCAGACGCGCTGGGACATTTCATCAATGATCCGCTGATCCATGAGCCCGGATCCCAGCATGAATACACCACCTATGGCTTTGTGCTGCTGAGCCATCTTCTGGTGGAACTGACCGGCGCTGACAGCTTTGACGCCGCCATGAGCGCCGTACTGGGCGAGACTTATACCGCTCAAGCTGACTCAGACAGCGCCGACAAGGCGACGCCGTATTTTGACGCCGGCGAAGGTCTGGCGCCCATGCCGCTCTCGGCGGAGTGCAAGTTCGGCGGCGGCGGCCTGATCGCCTCCAGCCGGGACATGGCGCAGATGGGCGCGGCCCTGGCGGACGGCTCCTTGTTGAACGCTGAAGAGATCCATGCCGCCTTCATGCCCATCCAGACGAGTGCAGGCGAAACCGTCAGCTATGTCTATGGCATGGAAGCCGGATTTGAACCCAGCATCGGCCTGCACTACGCCGCGCATTCTGGCGGCAGCCCGGGCGGCCGGAGCTTCCTGATGGTGTATGTGGAGCCGCAAGTGGTGGTCGCCACTTCGGCGAATGCGGACGGCGCAAACCATTATCCCTTGGCGCTGGCGCTGGCGGATCTGTATGCGGGGTATAGCCAGTAGACAGGTCATCGGGCGCCCGGACTGCTCCGGGCGCCCGATCCAGACGGAGACCGAAGACGTCGCTGCAGGCCGACCATAACCGGTCCGCCGTCCATGCGATCCTCAATCAGACCCGAGTCTCACGGCGCTGATCAGGGATCAGCACCAGATCAAGAACGCGCCACAAATGGTTTGGTTCTCACTTTTCCCGATTTCAGGTGTCAGGCGGCGCGTCCGCATGCCGCCACATATACCGCGCCAGAAAAGACCGGTAGGGCGCGAACCGCGCCGCGGTGCGCACGGTCTTGCGGCGTTTGCTGGTCAGCTTTTCCAGCGTCTTGCGGGCGGTCACATCGCCATCGGGCCAGATGTCCGGTTCGCCGAAATAAAAGATGTTGGCCATGTCCGCCGTCCAGCGCCCCACGCCCCAGATTTCCACCAGACGATCAGAGCGCGCCTGAGGACTCATGGCCTGCAAGGGCTCTGTGTCCAGCCACCCCTCCCGCCGGGCGTCCGCGATGGCGATCAGGGTCTTCACCTTCGCCCCCGACAAGCCACAGCCGCGTAAATCCGCGTGCCGGTCAGGATGAAACGCATCGAGCAATTGGTCAGGATGTTCGCTGAGACTCTGAACCCGAGACCAGATCGACGCCGCCGCCTTCACGCTCAATTGCTGGCCCGCCACAGAACGACAGAGCGAAACCGGGAACGGGGTTTGCGGCGGGGTCCAGGGCTCAAGCGCGCCTTGACGCTCAATCGCCTGAAAAAGCTCGGGGCTCAGCGCTTCCGCCGCTGACAGGGAATGGTCATGGATGTCGTACGTCATGGCGCCATCCAGCCCCGGCTCCGCTCTCCCGTCAAATAACTTATTCCTGCAATTCATTCTCATCTGCTGTTGATAGTGAAAATGATTCGCATTAGTGAAAAAGCAGATTTGAGAATGGGGATCCCCGATGACTTTGCGTACTACTCTGCTTGGCGCATGCGCCTGCCTCGCCCTCACCCCGGCTGCGCTCGCCCAGTCCGAGGCCGACCAGCGCGAAACCGACGACGTGATCGTCGTCACTGGTTCGCTCGGCGCGTTCGGCGCGATGAAATCCAGCGCCCCGATCCTTGAGACCGCCCGCTCTGTGTCTGTGGTCACCGCTGAGGACTTTCTGGCGCGGGGCGCGCTGACGCTTGATGACTCGCTGAACTACACAGCCGGGGTCGTCGGCGACACATTCGGCTTCTCCACGCGCGGCGACTTCTTCCAGGTCCGCGGTCTGGACGTGCCCGAGTATCGCGACAACCTGCAGGCCCTGTTTGGCAACTACAACAACACCCGCCCGCACCTCTACACGGTGGATCAGGTCGAAGTGCTCAAGGGCCCGGCCTCGGTTCTCTATGGCCAAGGCTCTCCGGGCGGGATTGTGAACCTCGCCTCAAAGGTAGCGGGTCCGGATCTCGGTCAGGAAGTCGTGCTGAGCTATGGCACCCATGATCGCTTGGAAATCGCTGGTGATTTCAGCGCCACGCTGATCGAGGACACGCTCTATGCCCGTTTTGTCGGCGTGGCGCGCGATTCCGACACCCAGGTCGATTACGTGAATGATGACGCCATCTCGCTGGCGCCGTCCCTGACCTGGACCCCAGGCGAGAACACCGAGATCAATCTGCTGGTCAATTATGACGAGCGTGACGGCGATACGGCGCACCAGTTCCTGCCCCTGACCGGGACTTTGTACCCGGGGCCAAACGGTGAGCACATGTCCAGTTCCGTCTATCATGGCGAGCCGGGCTTTAACCGTTATGACACGGAATCCACCTCCATCACCGTAATCGCCAGCCACCAGCTGAACGAGATTTTCACGCTGGAAGGCACGGCGCGCTGGCGTGATTCCTCATCCGAGTATTCCCAGAGCTGGCTGGCCTTCGCCGGCGCGGGCGTGCCGCGGCTCAACGCCGACGGCAATGGCGTGCGCTCCTGGTATGACAATCCGGCCTCGTCCGAACAGCTCGCGTTTGATGCGCGCGTCCGTGCTGATTTCATGACCGGCGCCTTGGAGCACGAAGTGCTTGCAGGCGTGAACTATCAGGATGTGGAGCTGACCTCCTCGCGCGCCTTCTTGCGTCAGGGCGTCCTGAACGCTTTCAACCCGGTGTACGGCAATGGCGTCCCGTCCATGGCGGAGCTTGACGCGGTGCGCGGCACGACCGAGAGCGAAAGCGAATACTGGGGCTTTTACGCCCATGACCAGATCAGCTGGAACAACTGGATCGCCAATTTCGGCGTGCGTGTGGACGACGTCTCCAACAGCAATAACGGCGTGTCTCAGGATGTCGACGCCACCACGATTGCTGCAGGACTGCTATATGCCTTCGACAACGGTCTGTCGCCCTATGTCAGCTATGCTGAATCCTTCGAGCCTCAGCTGGGTGTGGACAATGTCACCGGCGCTGCGCTGAAGCCGGAAGAGGGCGAACAGTTCGAGCTGGGCGTGAAGTACCAGCCGGCCGGTTCGCGCAGCTATGTGACCCTGGCCTATTTCGACATCACCCAGTCCAACCTGCCCAATCCGCAAGGCCTGCCCAATGCGCCCTCCCAGCAAGAGGGCGAAGCGAGCATCACCGGGTTTGAGATTGAAGGCGTCACTGTCGTCGAGCTGCCTGTTGGTGATCTCAAGCTCAATGCTTCAGCGTCCTGGCTGGACGCGGAAGACCCTAACGGCCAGCCCTTCTCTTCCATTCCTGAAGAACAGGCGTCGATCTGGGGCGAGTTCTCGCCCACAGCAATGCAAGACCTGCGACTGGGCGTAGGCGTCCGTTATCTGGGTGACAATGAAAGCGGCTCGATCACAACCGACGGCTACACGGTCGCCGACATGATGGTGGGCTATGACTTTGAAAACTGGAGCGCGATGTTGAACGTGCGCAACCTGTTTGATGAAGAGTATTACGCCACCTGTCTGGCGCGGGGCGACTGCTTCCCCGGCGAGGAACGCACCGTCAATCTTCGCGTCGCCCGACGCTTCTAGGATCAGGTGCTGAGATCGTGGCGACCTCTTCGATTGCAGCACTGATCGCCGGACTGGCGCTGGGTCTTTTCGGCCTGGCGCTGGTTCGGCTGTCCTGGATCCGGCGTCAGGGTTCGCACAGCCGCCTGATGATGGCGGGGTGGGGCCTGATGATCGCATCCGCCTGGCCGTTCGTGTTCGCCCTGGGGCCAGACCTGGGCGTCACCGCGGCTTTCATCGCGCCCATGCTGGGCGCGATGAGCATTATGTCACAAGGGATGAGCCGGCCTGTCTCCGCTCCCGCTCTCAAAGCTGTCCCGGTTTCAACCGGCGACCGCTCCCGCTGGATGGCGAGCTTGCGCACCCTGTCCGTCGCCGCGCTGGCGGGACCTGTCTCGCTGGGCGTGACTCTGATCGCCAGCATCGCTCTGTTCCGTCTGACCCAGACTTTGAACTGGGCCACGCCCGACAGCCTGTTCGCCACCTTGGTGTTCGCGCCCCTGGGCTGGGCGGGATTGGCTGTGATCTGCGCGCTGGAAGCCCCCCTGCGCTGGCGCACCGCCGCCCTGGTCGGCCTCGCTCTCGTCTGCGCGCTCATCGCGCTTTTTCTTTCGCCCCCGGTTTCGTGAGGTCCTGACTTATGGCCGCTTCCTCTCGCCCCTCTGTCTGGCCCGACCTCTCCGCCAAGCTCGTCGCCCGCATGCTCTCCGCCCATGCCGGGATCGGCGTGGTGCTGGGCGCTTTGCTCTATATCGTCTCCCTGAGCGGGGTTATGGTGGTGTTTCACGCCGAGTTCGCCCGCTGGGAGCAGCCTCACATCACCGAAGTCAGCGCCGCATCGCCAGAGCTGGCCGCCCGTTCGGCGCAAACCCTGCTCGATCATGCGAGCGCGGCCGGCGAGACGCCGGACCGCATCTCGGTCTTCCTGCCCACCCCGGATTCCCCGCGACTGGCGGGCGGGTATGGCGACACCTACTGGTTCATTGATGAGAGCGCGGCTTTGGGCGAGACGATCGACCACGGCTTTTCCGAATTTCTGATCGACCTGCATTACTATCTGCATCTGCCCTCCACGCTGGGCCTGATCGTGGTGGGGCTTTTGGGCGTGATGATGCTGGCGCTGGTCGTGTCGGGGTTCCTCGCTCACCCGCGCGTCTTCAGGGATGCGTTTCGCAGTCACAAGCCAGGCAATGGGCAGCTGAGCCTGGCGGACCGCCATAACCGGCTGTCGGTCTGGGGCGCGCCCTTTCACATCATGATCCCGCTGACCGGCGCCGCTTTGGGGCTCGCCACCATCGTGGCGCTGACCCTGGCCCAGACCCAGCCAGGCATGAACGTCAATGAGATGTTTGATACCGTATTCGGCCCCGGCGCCGAGGAGACCGCCGAAGCCGGTCCCCTGCCCGACATCGCCCAGGCGCTGCGCGTGGTGGAGACCGACTTCGCCGACGCCGGCCTGACACCCTGGATCGTGCAGATCGAAAACCCCGGACAGGACGGGCAGACCTTGCAAATCCTGACCGCCGCCAATCAGCGGCTGATCTTCGGCGAATACCTGCAATTCTCCCCGGACGGCGCGTTCATCAGCAAGACCGGGCTGGATGACGGCGCATTTGGTCAACAGGCCACGGCGTCCGTCTACAACCTGCATTTCGGAAACTGGGGCGGCGTGCCCGTCAAGCTGATCTATGTGGCGCTGGGCCTCGCGCTGTGCGTGGTCTGCGTCAGCGGCGTCCAGCTCTGGCTTTACAAGCGCGCCCGCAAAAAAGGCCCGCAGCCGCGTCTGGAACGCAGCTGGATCGCACTGGTCTGGGGGCCGCCGGCCCTGACCGGTCTCGTGCTGGCGCTCGACCGGGTGCTGGGCCTCGCAGACGCGGCGATGCCTGCGGTCTTCTGGATCG
Source organism: Oceanicaulis sp. UBA2681 (assembly GCF_002354675.1). Classification (NCBI taxonomy): domain Bacteria; kingdom Pseudomonadati; phylum Pseudomonadota; class Alphaproteobacteria; order Maricaulales; family Maricaulaceae; genus Oceanicaulis; species Oceanicaulis sp. UBA2681. Next base: position 148,607 of record NZ_DEMB01000016.1, read on the forward strand.
GCTTGCTGATCATCACCGGGCTCAGCATGTTCACGCCGTCAACCGCGATGCTGTCTCGCGGTCTGAAACTGTCGGGCTCGGCGCTGATTCTCATTGGCGCGGGTGCGCATTTCCTGGCCTATGGCGTGTCCGGCTATCAAAGCCCGGCAGCCTGGGGCGTATTCGCAGGCTTGATGATCAGCGCCCTGGCGCTAGGCGTGAACGCCTTGACGGCCTCAACGCCTCTTCGCGCGCCAAAGCCCGCACCCGCTGACCCGCAGGTTCAAGCCTAAACCAAGACGACATTGCGCCCTTTACCGGGGATGGGGTCCATCACAGATGGCGGACAGTTCAGCCAGGCGGTCATCTGCCCCCAGCGCTGAAAGCCGCGCGCTGCGAATTCACGGTCCCTGAGAAGTTTGACCATCAGCGCCGCTTTCTTGCAGTTACGCGGACCGGTGATGTAGGCGATCTGGGTTGTGAGCGGGATGTGCAAGCTGACGCTCAAGGCCAGCTCGCTGTACTCAAACGGATGCTGGCGGATCGTCGCGGCGCGATAATCCACGATCAGACCCTGAACAGGTATCTCCCGGAAGCGCTCGCCCAAGCGGCGTATGCCGGGCACGGACTGGTCAATCGTCATGTTGGCGCCAACCGCCAGATACCAGATCCTCGGACGCTCACAGATCAATTCACTGGCGTAAATCAAACGGCTCATGCCAAGAATTCTGCGGCACATATTTTAATAACTTCTGAGCATGTCGCGCGTCTGAATCCCCGGGCGCCGGGCCGCCGTCAGCCCCGGCAGCGGTCTGTTTCCCCTCGCTCGATCAAGGCTCTGGAACGCATCAGAGCTTCTGTGACAAGCCCCATCACCGCCTTGATCCGCGGCGCATCGCGAAGATCGGGATGGGTGAGCACCCACAAATCTTCCCAAGGCTCCACTTTTGAGCCCGGAATGCGGATCAATCGCTCATCTGACTCTGCGATATAGCAAGCCCCCCGGATCATGCCCTGCCCGCGCGCGGCCGCCTCGTGCAGCATATCGATATCATCAATCACATAGCCGACCGGCGCTTCTGGGCATGGGGAGCGCTCGATCCATTGCGCCGGCGTGCGCCGCACGAGCCAGCGCCGGTCAGGCGGGGCCACCTGGTCGAAATAATCCCGGGCGCAGTAATGGCCCAGCGCATAGGGAAACAGCCGTCGCCCCACCAGATGCTCATCCGGCGCAGATGCGCCGCGAATGACGATGTCCGCATCAGACCGGTCTAGATCCGCATAGGCGTACGAGCATTTCAATGTCAGCGAAATATCAGGATTGGCTTGTGCAAAGGCGGTCAGCTCTTCAAGCAAGACCACCCGTGCGATGGCGTGTGGCAAGGACACCGTCACCGGCCCCGCCATGTCTGGCGACACCGCGCGAAGGCGTCGCTCGCCCTCCAGACAGGCCGCCTCCATCCGGATCGCCGCTTCCAGCACAGGCGCCCCCAGTGCTGTCACCTGATAGCGACCGGATATCCGTTCAAAGACCGCTCCGCCCACGCGCCGGGTCAGGTCCGCCAGACGCCGCGACACGGTGGCATGGTTCACGCCCAACGCCGCGCCGGCCTGTCTTATCCCCCCGGTACGCGCCAGAGCCAGCACCAGCCTGAAATCATCCCAGTTCGTCATTTTCGCCCCTTCTGGTGCATTAACGCACCAAGAGGGGCGAGAGACAATCCACAGAAGACCGGCCTGTCAGTGATAGATGGTGCGAAAATCAACCATTGAGAGCTCCCATGCGTTTCTTACTCCACTTGACCTCCAGCGCTCTGCTTGGACTAGCGACACCCCCGGCCCTGGCCGAAACCGGACTGCTGATCCTCAGCCCACAGCCCATCACCCTACCCCTTGAGACCCCGGCGGCCCTGGATGCCCTTGGGTGCTTGGTCTGGCGTCATGGCCGGGTGGGCGCATCCCGCGGTGAGCTGTCGCTTGGCGACGCCACCCATTTTGCTCTCACGAGCTGTGAGACTGATCAGACCACGACCGCCGAAGGGCGCGCTGCGCTGCGCTTCAGTCTCGCCCTGCCCGAGAGCGCCGTTCTTATTGAAGGCGCATATCGGAACAAGGAAGCGCACCCCGCCTCCATGACCGAAACAGCAGAGCGGTATTACGTCCTGAAAATCAGCCGCTTCAACAATACCGATGTGGGTGCGCGTCAGGCCGAACATGCCGCCTTCATGGCGACCGCAGCCGAGCGCCCCCATGCCTTCTCCATTGCGGCGACGATCGATGTGGACTGGGCGACGGGCATGCCCACGCCGGACACGGTGGAGGTGTTTTACTATCGCGACTATGCCGAAAGCCGCGCCTTCGTCACAGGGAATGACGACATCATCACAGCGTCCGATGCGTTTAACGCCGCCCATTTCGACGCATATGTGTATTTCGCCGGTCTGACGCCCGACGCGCGCGCGCCACAAACCCGGCTGGAGGCCGGCTCGGTGCTCAGCTACACGCTCGCCGCGCCTTCAGAAACAGGCGTGCAGGCGCGCAACGGCTTCGCCCAGTTTGACGCCATGGCCGCCGCACAGCGGGCTTCCGGGCCGCGCTTTGATGTGCGCAGCACCATTTTGGGGGATTTTGAACCGGAGAGCGTGCAGATGCATGTCTGGCCCTCTCAACAAGCGGCCGACGCGTATGAGACCTATGAACGCCGCCCCCTGCTGGAGAGCTTTGCATCTCAAGGCTGGACGGAGCGTCGGGTTTACAGCGCCGTTCTGGAAGATGACCTCGACCTGACGCTCGATCCCGACAAGTTTTACACGCTGGCGATGGCCTGGTTTGACCCGGAAAATCCGACCGATTATGCGCGCTATCTCGATATGGTCGCCGGGGACCTCGCCGCCGTCGGCGGGCGGTTTGTCTACAAGATGTACGATCCCGACGCCCATCTGACCGGTGAGACGCTGGACGCGCCCAACCAGATCACCCTGGCCGAATGGGACAGCATTGAAAGCCTGCGCGCCTTGCGCAGCCTGCCCCAATATCAAGCCGCCGCCCCCTATCTCGACAGCGGCACGCGATTTTTCGAGTTCTACAGCCTCACCCTCACCCCGCCCTTACAAGGCGTCACCGCGCCCTAGCGCCTCCCCACACCCGAGCCGCAGGCTCGCAAGGGCGAACGCCCGCCCGCAGCGAAGCGAGGAGCGAAAGCCCGAACGGGCTTGAGCATCAGGAAAAATGGTGCGGGCGGCCGGACTTGAACCGGCACGGGCGTTACCGCCCAACGGATTTTAAGTCCGGTGCGTCTACCAATTCCGCCACGCCCGCATGCGCGCCTTAATCAGACACTGTGTCTTCTGAATACGAAACGGGCCGGACTTTTCCAAGTCCGGCCCGCTGTCATTGCGCAGAAGGATGAAATCTCTAGCGTTTGATCTCATCCTGGCTGGTGATGATCTTGCCGCACAGGCCGTAATCCACCGCTTCCTTGGCTGACAGCCAGAAATCACGATCGGTGTCTTTCTCGATCTGGGCGAGCGACTGTCCCGTGGCGTCGGCGAAGATCTGGTTCAACCGCTCGCGCATGGAGCGCATCTCGCGGACCTGGATCTCGATATCGGACGCCATGCCGCCGGCGCCGCCGGACGGTTGGTGCAGCAAGAAGCGGGTGTTGGGCAGCGCATACCGGTCTTCTTTGGCGGCGCCGACAAAGATCAGCGCGCCGGCGCTGGCGACCCAGCCCGAGCCGAGCACGATCACGCGCGGTTTGATGAATTTCATCGTGTCGTGGATCATGTCGCCTGATTCCACATGGCCGCCCGGCGAGGAGATGACCATCAGGATCGGGTCGTCAGACTTGGCCGCCAGCGCGAAGAGCTGGGCGCAAACCTCACGCGCGGTTTTGTCCGAGATTCCCCCGGTGATCAGGATGGTGCGGCTTTCAAAAAGCGCCTTGCCCACATAATCAGGGGTTTTCGGCGCGTCCTTGTCTTCGCCGTCTTCGTCGTCATTGCGGATGATCGGGTCGGTATAGCCGTAAGACATCGGCGGCGGTCCTCAAAAAAGGCTTGAGGCCCTGAACACTCAGGGCCGGTAAGGCGGGTTCAGGCCAAAACGTAAGATGGCCTGCGCGGGACGGCAAGCATGGCCTCCAGCACGTTAAGGCGCGGTTGCTTTAAGAGGCGCGTTTCCAAAGCGCCTGCAGCGCGCTTTCAACGGTCTTGAGCACGGCTTCATCCGTGCCGCGCGCGACCAGCGCCACGCCGCGGGTGATGGAGCCGTCCTCGGCCTCCTTGAACCAGGGGTAAGAGCCCAGCGACACAGAGGGATAGTCAGCCTGCATCTGGCCCAGCGCTTCAGCGAGATCACCCTCGCGGGCGTTTTCCAGCCTGACGGTCACCGAATGGGTCACCTTGCCCCGCGTCAGGCGCGGGGCGATGTCTTCGAGCATGCCGCGGGCGATTTTCGGCACGCCGGCCAGAACAAAGACATTCTCGATCTGAAAGCCCGGCGCGCCGGTCACAGGGTTCTCCACCAGAACCGCGCCCTCGGGGATGCGCGCCATGCGAAGGCGCGCGGGCGTGATCTCGGTTTTCGTCTTGGCGTACCAGTGCTCGAGGATTTCGCGCGCATCGTCGCGCACATCAATCGAGCGACCAAACGCAGCGGCGACGGCGTCTGCGGTGATATCGTCATGGGTCGGGCCGATGCCGCCCGTGGTGAAGACATAGTCACAGCGGGCCGATAACGCCTTCACCGCCTCCACGATGGCGTCCTGATCATCGGACACGATCCGCACTTCTTTCAAGCCGATGCCGAGCGGCGCCAGAAACTCGGCGATCTGCTGCACATTGATGTCGCGGGTGCGGCCTGACAGGATTTCATCGCCGATCACCACAATGCCGGCGCTGACGGCGTCCGGGTTCGCTTCAGTCATGACCGCCCCTCTCTTGCGTCGCTGATGGGGGAGACTATGGTCCCGCCCTTCCCGCTCTCCAAGGTCTTGTGATGCGATTTCCCGCCCCGCTCCATCCCGGCGTCCTGCTCAAACGCTATAAGCGCTTCCTGGCGGATGTAGAGCTTGAGACCGGCGAGACCGTGACCGCGCACTGCCCCAATCCCGGATCGATGCTGGGCCTGAAGGAGCCGGGCAGCCGATGCTGGCTCAGCCATACCGATGATCCCAAGCGCAAACTCAAATACACGCTGGAAGTTCTGGAAGCGGACAATACGCTGGTCGGCATCAACACCAATCGCCCCAACCGGCTGGCCGAAGACGCGATCCGCGCGAGCGCCATTCCCGCCCTGTCCGGCTATGACGCTGTGCGGCGCGAAGTGAAATACGGCGCCAATTCACGCATCGACCTGCTGCTGGAAAGTGCAGACCGACCGACCTGTTATGTGGAAGTAAAGAACTGCCATCTGCGGCGCACGCCCGGCCTGACTGAATTTCCAGACAGCGTCACCAGCCGCGGCGCCAAGCATCTGGGCGAGTTGAGCGAGATGGTGCGTCAGGGCCATCGCGCCGTGCAGCTCTTTGTCGTCCAGCGCAATGATTGTGATGTGTTGGCGCCGGCGGGAGATCTCGATCCGGTCTATGCGCAAGCCTTGCGTGACGCCTCGGCTGCGGGCGTGGAAGTCATCGCCTGGGCGTGCGAGATCACGCTGGAGGCTATCGAAATCGTGCGTGAAATCGAGGTGAAGCTGTGAGCGAGCAGAGCGTGTTGAACCCGGCAGACGCAGGCTGGGACCTGCCCCGCCCCTTCATCCTGCCGGTCACGGTCCGGGCGGAGGATATCGACGCCTTCGATCACGCCAACAACTCGGTCTATCTGCGCTGGGCCGATCAGAACGCCTGGGCGCACTGGGCGGCGGACGGCTTTCAGCCCGAAGACTGCCGGGCTGAGGATCGCGGCATGGCGATCATGCGCACCGAAGCCGATTATCTGGGCCATTGCCGGCTGGGCGACGACATCGCCTGCGCGGTCTGGATCGCCCGATCTGACGGCAAATTACGGGCGGAACGCTGGTATCAGTATCGCCGCGTATCAGACGGAGAGACGGTGTTTCGCGCTGTGACACGGCTGGTCTGCTTTCAGCTTTCAACCGGTCGCCCGGCCCGTATGAGCCCGTCTTTCGCGCGCCATTACGCCAAACCGGCCGCCGATCTCAGCGCCGCCGCAGATGCGCTGGACGCCCGGCTGAAACGCGGCTGATGTCGGCGCCGGCTGCGCATTACAGACCGGAAAGTTTTTCAAGCCGTCACACGCGCCTATAGTCCGCCCCAATGTGATTAAGGGGAGACTATCATGCGATTGACACTCGCTGCTGCGGCCAGCGCCCTGGTGCTGACCGCCTGCGCCAGCGTTCCGGCGCCCGAAACCGCCCAACCTGAAACGATGGCGCCCGCTGTCAATGCGTCTTCGATTGAAGCGCATATCCGGTTTCTGGCCGATGACCTTCTGGAAGGCCGCGAGGCCGGAGAGCGCGGCTATGATATCGCCGCCGCCTATATGGAAAGCCAGTTTCGCCTGATCGGGCTGGAGCCAGGCGGCATGGAGGGCTATCGCGCCGAAGTGCCGCTGCAGGTGATGTCCGCCAATCAGGACGAAGCCAGCTTCATTCTCGATGGCGAAGCGCTCACCCCCGGCCAAGACTTCTTCGTCTCCCCGCACGCAGTGCTGGACGACGCCGCCATTGAAGCGGAAGCGGTGTTTGTCGGCTTTGGTCTCGACACGCCGCAATTGGGCTATGACGATTACGAAGGTCTGGATGTGACCGGCAAGATCGTCGTGGTTCTGGCCGGCACGCCCGGCGAGCTGGCCTCTGACGTCAGCGCACACCTGAACTCGTCGCGCACCAAGGCGCGCTTCGCCGCCGACAATGGCGCCATCGGCATGGTCCAGATCGCGCCTGAGGGCCTCACCCGACGGACCTTTGCCCGCATGGCGCCCTATGCCGCCGGAGAAAGCATGACCACGGAAGCGGCGTCCGCAGCGTCAGAGCTGCAGGTCCGCGCGACGATTTCCGACGCCGTCGCCGCGCGCCTGTTCGAGCTGGCCGGCCAGGACTTCGCCGCCATGCTTGAAAGCGCCGGCAATGGCGAAGCGCCGGTCGGTTTCGCAATGAACCAGACGCTCAGCCTGTCCGCTGTGACCGAACGCGAAATGGTCTATTCCGACAATGTGGTGGGCGTGCTGCCGGGCTCGGACCCGATGCTGGCGGATGAGCCGGTGATCGTGACCGCGCACCTGGACCATATCGGCATCTGCCGTCTGGAAGAGGATGTGGACCGCATCTGTAACGGCGCGCTCGACAACGCTTCGGGCTCGGCGATCATGATCGAGACCGCCCGCGCTCTGGCCGAAGGCGAGCGTCAGCGCCGCCCGGTGGTCTTTATCGGCCTGACGGCTGAAGAAAAAGGCCTTCTGGGCTCAGCCCATATCGCCGCCAACATCACCCCGGCCATGGACGGCATGGTGGCCAACATCAATCTGGACATGCCGGTGATCCGGTATGAGTTCAACGACCTGATCGGCTTTGGCGCGGAGCATTCCAGCCTGGGTCCGGTCGCGGACGCCGCCGCTCGCACCGTGGGCGCCAGCATTTCCGAAGATCCCCTGCCCCAGCAGGCGCTCTTTGTCCGTTCGGATCACTATAACTTCGTCCGCCAGGGCGTGCCGTCGCTGTTCCTGATGACGGGCTTCTCAAGCCCCAATCCGGATGATGACGAAGGTCAGGGCTTCCTGAACTTCCTGGGCGGTGATTATCACGCGCCCGGCGATGAGACCGATAACGGCGTGATGTTTGATCAGGGCGCCAAATTCGCCAACATCAATCTCGCCATAATCGAGGCGATCGCCAACAGCGATGAGACCCCGCACTGGAACGAAGACAGCTTCTTCGCCCAGTAAGGCGATCACGAACTGCGACTGAATGCGCGCCCGGACCCAAGGACATGTTCCATCACGGTCCGGGCGTGGTTATATAGGGGTCAGGTAAAGACAGGATAAGACGTGACTGACACCGGCTTGGACCTCGACGTCGCACCAACACGCGACGGGCACATCAAACGCCACACGCCCGAGGACTTTGAGGGCATGCGCAAGGCGGGCCAGTTATCGGCCCGGGCGCTGGACATGCTGGTGGAGTATGTAAAACCCGGCGTCACCACGCAGCAACTCGATGATCTGGTGCGCGAGTTCTATCTCGACCATGGCGCGGCCCCCGCGACGATCTTTTATCGCGGTTACACCAAATCGAGCTGCACCTCGATCAATCATGTGGTCTGTCACGGCATCCCCAATAACAAACCGCTGCGCGACGGCGATATCGTCAATATCGACGTCACCTGCATGCTCGACGGCTGGCATGGCGACACCTCGCGCATGTTTGGCGTCGGCGAGGTCAAGCGCAAGGCGGCCCGTCTTGTGGAAGTGACCTATGAAGCGATGATGCGCGGCATCGAGCAGGTGAAACCCGGCAATCATTTCGGTGATATCGGCGCCGCCATTCAGGAATACGCCGAAGCCCAGCGCTATTCCGTCGTGCGCGATTTCTGCGGCCATGGCCTGGGCCGACTGTTTCATGACGCGCCGAATGTTCTGCATTTTGGCGAATACGGCACAGGCCCGGTGATCGAAGAAGGCATGTTCTTCACCATCGAACCCATGCTCAATATCGGCAAGCCGGGCGTCAAAATCCTCAATGACGGCTGGACGGCGGTGACCCGCGACAAATCTCTGTCCGCCCAGTTCGAGCATTCCATCGGCGTGACCAAGGACGGGGCCGAGCTCTTCACCAAATCCCCCGCCGGACTGGATCAGCCGCCCTGCGGCTAGACGCCCTGCTGCGACGCGGGCTTATCCGGTCAGTGACGATAGAGATTGATTACCCGGGCGAGCGTCAGCGAAGACCCGGGACCTCTGTCCGCGACAAGCGCCCTATCCTGATGGAGGCCCCGGCTCTGCGCTCCGCTGGGCCGGGGTTTCAGTTTGGGGATAGCCGCAAACTTATCCGCCCCCTCCCAAAGCTGAGCCATACTCTCAGTCGTTCCTTCCATGACGGGCGGCCGGCGCGTTCAGGCTGGGAGGGGCGAGATGTCCCGAGGACAGAGGGTTTAACGCACGCTCTGGCCGAAAAGGCGGATCATCACCGAGCGGTCCAGGACAGCGGCGTCTGATGAGGCGGCGACTGCACCGGCGGCGCGACAGCGCAGAAGTCTCCGCGCGGTGATCCCGACAAAACATCTCCAGCGCGGGAGCCGGGTTGGCTTCCAAGACTTATCGTTCACCTCTGACGGCCCGCTCCCGCGCGACCCGTCTTATGGCTCACCCTTGCGTTTGCGCGCGGGGCTATTTGTGCTTCCCCTCTCCTCTCTTTCCCGGCGAAGGCCGGGAAAGAGAAAAACGTTGCCCAAACAAAAAACCCCGGCGCGAGGCCGGGGTTTAAAATCGTCAGAACCTGACGAGGCTTAGACCGTCACGCCTTTCAAACGCGCCTTGGCTTTCTCGGCGCCGATCAGGGGCAGGATCTCGGCCATTTCCGGGCCGCGCTCCTGACCGGTCAGGGCCATGCGCAGCGGCTTGAACAGCGCTTTACCCTT
>NZ_DEMB01000016.1:158362-179239 GCF_002354675.1 Oceanicaulis sp. UBA2681
ACGTCTTTCACAAAGGTCAGGTTCGGGCGCACGGTCAGCCAGACCGCCTCGCCGCCATCCGCGTCCAGCGCCGCTAGCTTGGGCTGCGCCTCGGCATAGCTCATGGCGTGCACCAGCTTGGCGTTCAAACGCTTGAGCTCTTCAGGGTCAAAACGCGCCGGGGTGCGCGACAGCTTTCCGAACTCGAACTCGTCAGCGAGCTGCTGCAAATCATCGCGCGCATCCACGGCGTCAGACGTGCCGATCTTGGCCAGCAAGGAACACACCGCCATTGGCTCATAGCCGTCAATCTCGCGCAGGTCTTCAATGGACAATGAGCCCAGACGCTTGGACAGCTTGTCGCCGTCTGCGCCGACCAGAAGCGCAGTATGGCCCATGGCGGGCGCCGAGCCCTTGCCGCCCAGCGCTTCGAAAATCTCGATCTGCGCGGCCGAGTTGGTCACATGGTCTTCGCCGCGAATGATGTGAGTGACGTTTGACTCAAGATCATCCACCACGCTTGGCAGGGTATAGAGATAGCTGCCGTCGGCGCGGATCAGGATGGGATCGGAGACAGAGCTGGTTTCGATATGGCTCGGCCCGCGCACAAGGTCGGTCCATTCGATCCGGCCGCCCGACAGCTTGAAACGCCAGTGCGGCTTGCGGCCTTCGGCGTCGAGCTTGGCCTTGTCCTCATCGGTCAGGCTGAGGGCGGCGCGGTCATAGACCGGCGGCTTGCTCTGGGCGCGCTGGATCTTGCGTTTGCGGTCCAGCTCGTCCTCGGTCTCATAGCACGGATACAGAAGACCCTGATCGATCAGGCTCTGTTTGGCCGCTTCATATTTGTCAAAGCGCTCGGACTGCTTGAACGTCTCGTCCCAGCTTAGTCCCAGCCAGGTGAGATCCGCCTTGATGGCGTCTTCATTATCCTGGGTGGAGCGCTCCAGATCGGTGTCGTCGATACGCAGTAGAACCGTGCCGCCCTGGCTCCGCGCAAACAGCACGTTCAGCAAGGCGGTGCGCACATTGCCCACATGCAGGCGGCCGGTGGGACTGGGGGCGAAACGGACTTTCACGGTCATGGATATCGACTCTGATTACAGGAAACGGCGCAGCACGGGTGCGCGATCTAAAGCGCGGCTTTAGACCGCCGCCAACGGCGCGTCAAACGTGAGAGTGCGCGGACTGGCTTGATGATTGACGCCGGCAGGGTGATGCTGCCGTCTTGCTTGGGGGACAGTTATGGCCAACGAACCGCAAACACCGCCCGATCAGGGACCCAAAGGCCCACAGCTTGATGAAATGCTCGATGGCCTGATGGGCTGGAACCGCAGTTTCATCCACACGCTCAAAGACGGCTTCATCAATCCCGGACGGGTCGCGGGCGCCGTATTGGCCCAGGACAATCAGGGTTACGCCTCCCCCATCCGCCTCTTCGTCTTCCTCATGGGCGTATACACGACCCTGAGCGTGTTCATGTTAGGCGAGCAGGCGACAAGCATCGCATCTTTTTCCCAAGCCCCGCCTGAAGTGGTGGAGGCCTGGCTGGCCGAACAAGGCCGGGACTATGAGACGGTCAATGGCGCCTGGGAGTTCTGGTTCAATCTCCTGATCTGGCCGATCACTATCGTGGCGTCGAGCCCGTACGCCGTCCTGCTCAAAGCCTTTGCGCCCAAACGCACCCTTTATGGCGCAACGCTTGTCTATTTGACGACAATCAACACGATGACCGCGGGCCAGATTATCCTGACCCTGGTTCTCGCGCTGTTCATGGACTCAGCGACCAGCGTGATGCTCAGCCTGCCGGTCATGCTTATCGTCTACTTCTACATCACCGGACGTGTGATCTACGCGCACTACGCCTCCAGCCTGACCGGGGCAATACTGAAGCTATTATCCATCGTGCTATTGACCCCAATCACCCTTATCATCACGGTGGCGCTGCAGATCCTCTTATTCGATCAGATGATGGAGCATCAGTTTGGTCTGAATATGGTGGATATTTTCAATCTTACAGGAGAGCCCGCGCCATGAAGTCTCGCGAAATCCGGTTGACGCAACATTTCACCGGGCCGGTGAAATCGGACTATTTCGAGATGGCGGAAACGGAGCTGCCCGAACCCGCTGAGGGCGAGGTTGTTGTGCGCAACGCCTGGCTGTCGGTCGACCCCTATATGCGCGGCCGGATGATCGGGGTGAAAACCTATATCGACCCGTTTGAAGTCGGCGCGCCTCTGGAAGGCGGCGCCGTGGGCCAGGTCGTGCAGTCCAAGGCCGACGGCTTCGCCGAGGGCGACTGGGTGATGAGCATGAAAGGCTGGCGCGAAGGCTATGTGGCCGCCGCCGACGGCCTGACCAAGATCGACGCCAGCGTGCTGCCGCCTGAAGCCTATCTGGGCGTGGCGGGCCTGACGGGCATGACCGCCTATATCGGCCTCAAGCGCATTATCGAGCTTAAAGAGGGCGAAACCTTGTGGATGAGCGCCGCCGCTGGCGCAGTGGGCTCAGCCGGCGTTCAATTCGCCAAGGCCATGGGCGCCAACGTCATCGCTACGGCTGGCGGGAAAGAGAAGACCGATTTCTGCACTGAGATCGGCGCCGACGCCGTGGTCGATTACAAGGCGACGGACGATCTGGCGGGCGCCGTGCGCGCCGCGGCGGAGCCCTTTGGCGGCGTGGACGCCTATTTCGAGAACGTGGGCGGCGACCATCTCCAGGCGGCGCTGGATGTGATCAAGCCCCATGGCCGCATGGCCGTGTGCGGCATGATCGCCCGCTATAACGACGACACGCCCCTGCCCGGCCCCACCAACCTGACCCAGGTCATCGCCAAAAAGCTGAAGGTTCAGGGCTTCATCCTGTCGGACCATTTTGATCTGCAGGGCGAATTCATCAAAGACCTGTCCGATTGGATGATGGCGGGAAAAGTGAAAACCCGCGACACGGTCTATGACGGCATCGAACAGACGCCAGACGCCTTCATGGGCCTCTTCACCGGCGCCAATATCGGCAAAATGCTGGTCAAACTCTAAGCTCAAAGGGCCGGATGCGCTGATGGCGCATCCGGCCTTCTTCACGACCATAGATTAATCCACTCTCAACCATAGATTTCCAACACCGATTTACTCGCCATTCGGTGCGCCTGTTATACGTCTTGTGAACACTTTGGACCTAAAGGTTTCCCTTACCGTTATTTGAGACAGGACGGTCGTCTTTCAGGCGCCCGAGGGTTCCCATGAACGTAGAACAATTGAACGCGCGTGCTGAAGGCCGTCTCGCCGGCTTGGTCGGACTGGATGTCATCGAAGCCAGCTCGACCCGCATTCGCGGCGCCCTGACGGTTCGTCCTGAACTGCAAGCGCCCACAGGCTTCCTGCATACCGCCACCATCATCGCCATGCTCGATACGTTGGCGGGCTATGGCGCCAGCATGAACATCCCGGATCGCTCGATCGGCTTCACCACGATTGAAGTCAGCTCCAGCTTTTTCGGCGCAGCCCGCGAAGGCCGCGTCATTGGCGAGGCCGTCCCCATCCACCGGGGCAGCACGACCCAGATCTGGTCGGCCAATTGCTGGCGTGAGAGCGACAACAAGGAAATTGCGGTGTTCCGCTGCACCCAGATGGTGCTCTATCCCCCGCGCCGCGGCGAACCCAAGGAAGAGTAGCTTTATCACGGTCCTGTTTCAGGCCACATTGCCGCCCGTAGAGAACGGGGGGCGTGGATGGGCGTTTCAGAGCCGGGCGGGCAGGATCACAAGGGTCGCAAGGACCACGAAGACCTGATCGAGGATACTCTGGGCTTCAATTTGAGAAGCCTGAAAACGCTGTACGCCTTGTTCGCAACCCCTCGCGCGGTCATGCAGGCCATCGTTGAGCGTGACCGCGAACGCTACACTCCCATGATGCGTCTTTTTCTTGGACTGATGGGGGCTCAGGTCGCCCTGTCCGTGATCTGGGGCGGACATGCCGGCATCCTGGAACAATCGCTTTCACAGCTTCCGGAAGAGCAACTTCAAGACCTGCAGACACTTGTCGGTCGACCTCTGGACGAATTCTACGAGATTTTTGGCACGATTGCGGGCTTCCTTCAGCCCCTGTTCGTGGGCGTGTTCACGGCCTTCTCTGTCCTGGCCCTTCAAATGATGGGGCCCAAACGGTCTTTGAGCGTCAATCTCAACCTGATGTTTGCGGTCTTGAACGCGGGCAGCATTATCGGGGTAGTGTTGATGCTTCCCCAGACACAATTAGGTCTGCCGTTTGCGATCTCTCTGAGCCTTGTGATGCTTGGATATTTCCAGGCGTTTTTCCGAGGCATGCCCGTGAGCATCGTTGGTACAGGAGCCAAGCGCTGGGGCTATAGCCTGTTGATGACGGTCTTGCTGATCGTCCTGATCTTTGTCGGAGGCATTGTGATGAATATCACAGCTTTGTTTGGCGCTTACATCTGGCCCTGACGCCCAATGCGGTAAAGGCGTCCCAGGACGCCGCCGCCAACACACGCCGCCACGAAGGCCGCCAGCGTGTCATTTCCGAACATATGCAGGAAACCTGCATAGGACAGGCAGGCCGTCGCCACGGCCAGCCCGGTCGCGCTGATTCTGTTCAGCCATGAAACAGGTGCTTGGGTCATGGTTTCCTAAAAGCAAACAACGGGCCGTTTTCGAAGGCCTTTGTTTACCATAACGCGCAATTTCGCGTTAGGACTGCAAACCAATTCAGCTGATACGCCTGTATAGCCTTGCAATCAGGGCTCAGAATCGCGCTTCATGGCGCTGTCCAATGTTGGCGGCTCTCGATTCGACCTCTGCCGCCTTGTCCAACCAGTGGGGGGAACCCTGATGAATAAATCTGAACTCGCCAAAGCCATCGCCGACAAAGCTGGCATCACCAAAGCCCAAGCCGGCGACGCCATCGACGCGTTCGCTGACGCCATCGTCGGCGCTGCGAAGTCTGATGACTCCGTGCAACTGGCGGGCTTCGGCACCTTCCACGCCAAACACCGTGAAGCGCGCGAAGTGCGCAACCCGCGGACTGGCGAGAAAATGATGTCCAAAGCCAAGACCCAGCTGGCCTTCCGCCCGGCTTCGGCTCTGAAAGACATCTAAGCGTTTTCCGCCCTCGGGCGGATAAGCTGAGCGAAACCGCCGCCCTAACGGGCGGCGGTTTTGTTTTAGGCGCTGGCGTTCGTCTTCAACTGTCAGACGGGTGAATCCAGCAGGCGCTCCACAGCTGCGTCAGCCGCCTCCAGCGCCCCTTCGATCAAGCCGCCATGACTGCGCGCAGCCTCAGCGCCTGCGAACGCCAGGCGACCCTCAAACCAAATCTGCGACAACGCCGGCTCGCCATAAGGCGGATGCTCACGCGGCCCTGGACTGTCCGCTGGCGTCGCGGTCAGGCGGTCTGCCGACCAGTCCTTGAAAACAATCTCAGACGGCTTGGCGGCCTGTACGCCGAACAGACGCTCGAGCTGAGCGAGGGTCTCAGCCTGAAGCGTCCCTGACCGGCGTCGGCGCACGCCCTCAGGCCAGCCATAAAACCCGAACAGGGCGAAACGGCCCGCCTCATCATCGCTGTGATCCACCACCTCCATGAGCGGCCCGACCTGACTCACCGCCGAGCCGGACAAGCCCGCCTCGCGCCAGAAGGGAGCGTCATAGCTCAGAGAAATCTTGGCGTGGGCGGCCATCCAGGTCGGCCAGCGCTTCAGGGCGGCGCTGAGTGTCCGGGGCAGCCCCGGCGTAAACGACCAGCCCGCCACGAGCGGCGGCGGGACAGCGATTATCACCTGGCGCGCGCCGTATGTGTCGCCGGTCACAAAGCCGAGCTCGACTCCATCATCGATAGACACCGCGTTGACTTCAGCGCTCAGGATCAGCCGCTCGGCTGGCAGCTGCACAGCCATGGCGCGGGCCAGATGAAAGGGGCCGCCCTCCAGGCGTGCGGCGTCAGCGTAGCGTTTGGGAAAATCCAGCGTCTGGATCCCGGCCGCCGTTTCATAGCGCAGGGCGCCGTTTTCAGGCTGCGGGAAGTCGCGAAGGCCAAGCGCGTCTATGAGCGCCCGCACCCGCGGCTGATGCGCAGGCCAGACCCAAGACGGACCCAAGTCCAGACCCGCTTGCGCATAAGCGCGCCCTCCAACCCGGTCGCGCGCTTCGAGCACCGCATAATCCAGCCCGCATGCCTGCGCACGCGCAGCAGCGCGCAGGCCGCTAATCCCGGCGCCGACGATAATCAGGTCGAGCATGGCGTTGAACTCTGGCGCGCGCCTACTCCGCCGCGACGACGCTACGTTTGAGACCTTGAGCGGGTTTCAACGCATCCGAAATCTGGAACGCCATTTCCAACGCCTGGTCGGCGTTCAGGCGCGGATCGCAGTGGGTGTGATACCGGCTCGACAGATCCGCTTCGGACAGATGTCCGGCGCCGCCAACGCATTCGGTCACGTCCTGGCCCGTCATCTCGAAATGCACCCCGCCCGGCTCAGCGTCCTCAGCGCGCAAGACTTCAATGAAGGTGCGAAGCTCAGACAGCACCTTGTCGAAATCGCGGGTCTTGTAGCCATTGGCCGCCTTGTGGGTGTTGCCGTGCATCGGGTCGCACGACCAGATCACATTGCGCCCTTCAGACTGCACCTTGCGCACCAGCGGAAGCAGCCCGTCAGCCACCTTGTCCGCGCCCATGCGCACATACAGGATCAAGCGTCCCGCCTCGTCGCGCGGATTGAGCACGTCGATCAGACGGATCAGCTCGTCAGGATCAAGCGTCGGCCCGCATTTCAGCCCGACCGGGTTTTCCAGGCCGCGCATGAACTCCACATGGGCATGGTCAGGCTGACGCGTCCGGTCGCCAATCCACAGCAAATGCGCGCTGGTGTCGTACCAGCGGCCGGAATTGCTCTCCATCCGGGTCATCGCCTGCTCGAACGGCAGGTGCAGCGCTTCGTGGGAGGTGAAGAAGTCCACCCCTTCCAGCGACGGCGCGCCATCGGGCGTCACGCCGCACGCGCGCATGAAGGCCAGCGCCTCGCCGATGCGGTCGGCATATTCCTGATAGCGCTCGCCCGCCGGGCTGCCCGCCAGGAAATCAAGCGTCCACTGGTGGACGTTGTGAAGGTCGGCATAGCCTCCAGACGCAAGCGCCCGCAAGAGGTTGAGCGTCGCTGCAGATTGATCGTAAGCGCGGATCAGGCGCTCAGGGTCGGGCACACGCGCCTCTTCGGTGAAGGCCATGTCGTTGACGGAATCGCCGCGATAGCTGGGCAGGGTCACGCCATCAATGGTTTCTGAATCCGACGAGCGGGGCTTGGCGAACTGGCCTGCAATGCGGCCCACTTTCACCACCGGCTTGGCGCTGGCGAAGGTCATCACCACCGCCATTTGCAGCAGCACGCGGAAGGTGTCGCGTACAGTCTCGGCGGAGAACTCCTTGAAGCTCTCGGCGCAATCGCCGCCCTGCAGCAAAAAGGCCTGCCCGGCGGACACATTGGCGAGCTGGCTTTTCAACCGGCGCACCTCACCGGCAAAGACCAGCGGCGGGCGCTTGGCGAGCTCGGATTCCACCCAGTAAAGCTTATCCATATCGGGATAAGTCGGTAATTGCTTACCGGGTTTGGATCTCCAGCTCTCAGGGCTCCACACAGTCATGGCCTTCGCCTTTCTAGAATTTGGCCGGACATATTAGCGGCGATT
Organism: Oceanicaulis sp. UBA2681; assembly: GCF_002354675.1. Classification (NCBI taxonomy): domain Bacteria; kingdom Pseudomonadati; phylum Pseudomonadota; class Alphaproteobacteria; order Maricaulales; family Maricaulaceae; genus Oceanicaulis; species Oceanicaulis sp. UBA2681. The sequence goes on from NZ_DEMB01000016.1 coordinate 166,032, forward strand.
GTGCAACGCAGTAAGCCCCGAGTGTAAGCTCGCGGGGCATACTGTATCGTAAACACCACAATTATCGTCTCAGTTGAATTTTTAACTCGGGCGCCCTCTATTGGGGAATTCAACTTCCAACAGGGCAAGAGGCGATCTCATGACCATCACCATCACAGGCATTTCTCATCAATCCGGCGCCATTTTCACCGCACAGTTCACGGTCAGCGGCAGCAGCATCACGCATTCAGACCTGGCGGTCGAATTCCAGTCGGACGCCAGCAAGAGCTTTGCAGACGTCCAGGCTGACGCCTTGAGCGCCGCCACTTCCGCCTTGCAGAGCTAGACCATGTCTCGAATTGCGCGCGGCTACTCCGCTGCGCGCAGTTCAGGCGGAATCCATTTTTCCTTCATGGTGACCAGTTCCTCGGCCACGCTGGGATGGACGGCGCAGGTTTCGTCAAACTGGGCTTTGGTCAGTCCCGCCTTCACCGCAATGCCGACCGCCTGAATGATTTCAGGGCTGTCATCACCCACCAGATGCACGCCGACGACCACCTGATCGGAGGCGCGCACGATCATCTTCATCATCATCCGGTCAGGATGGTCGGTGATGATGCCCTTCATGGGGCGGAACTGGGATTTGTAGATATCCACTTCGCCGAATTCATGGCGCGCTTCGGCTTCGGTCAGCCCCACCGTGCCCACGGGCGGCTGGGTGAAGACGGCGCTGGCGATGGTCGAGTGATCATAGGCGTTTGGCTTGTCGCCATAGACCGTATCCACAAAAGCCGCGCCTTCGCGGATCGCCACCGGGGTCAGGTTCACCCGGTCGGTCACATCACCCACGGCGTAAATGTTCTCGACGCTGGTCTTGGAATACTCATCAACCTTGATCGCGCCCTTCTCATTGAGCTCGACGCCAGCGCTCTCAAGCCCCAGCCCTTTGGTGTAGGGATCGCGGCCGATCGCGAAGACAACCTGGTCCACATCCTCGATCACATCGCCATTATCGAGCGTGATGCGCTTGGTCTTCGTGTCCTCGTCGGTCAGTTCGATCTTCTCGAACACAGCATGGGTGATCACGCGCACGCCAGCCTCTTTCAGGCCTTCATGGACGGCGGTGCGCACATCATCGTCAAACCCGCGCAGCACAGTCTCGCCGCGATAGACCAGGCAAGTCTCGACGCCCAAACCTGCAAACACCTGGGCGAACTCCACCGCGATATAACCGCCGCCTGCAATCACAATATGCTTGGGCAACTTGGGCAGATGGAACAGCTCGTTGGAGGTGATCGTATGCTCGACGCCGGGCAGGCTATCATCCTTGTTGGGCGCGCCGCCCACAGCGATCAGGATGTGTTTGGCGGTGACGGTGCGATCCTGTTTGACCAGCCGGATGGTGTTGGGGCCTTCAAGTACGGCGCGGTCTTCGATCAGCTCTACGCCGGCGTTTGCAAGATTGCGCGAATAGATGCCTGAGAGGCGATCCACTTCAGCGTTCATGGTGTCGCGGAAAGTCGGCCAGTGGAACTCAGGCGCCCCCACATCCCAGCCATAGGCCTTGGCCTGTTTGAAGCTTTTGGAGAAGCCCGAGGCGTAGACCATGTACTTCTTGGGCACGCAGCCGCGGATCACGCAGGTGCCGCCGGGACGGTATTCCTCGGCGACGGCGACTGTCTTGCCCTTCATGGCGCTCAGGCGTGACGCGCGGACCCCGCCAGAGCCTGCGCCAATGGTGAACAGGTCATAGTCAAACTCGTGATCGGCCATTGCGCGCCCTCTTCGTGATTCACTCAAATCTGCATGCGTATGTGTGCTTGCATACCGGATAGGTCAAATCACATGGGTGCGGAAGATGGGGAAACCGCTTATGCGCCCTCATTTGAAAGAGGCGCCGCTCGCCTCAGAGGTGGTGTCGCCGCTGAAATTCTCCTATCAAGATAATCCGTCACAGATGAGCGCGGATTGTGAGCGACCTCAAAACCATCCCTGACACCCCCCACCATGCCGGTCATCGCGACCGGCTGCGTGCGCGCTTTTCAGAAGCCGGCGGCCAAGGCCTCGCCGATTACGAACTTTTAGAGCTGGCGCTGTTTCGCTCCATCCCGCGGCGAGACGTGAAACCGCTCGCAAAGGCTTTGATCGCCCGGTTCGGAAGCTTGGGCGGGGTCTGCGCGGCGGAACTGCACCAGCTCAAGGACATCAAAGGCGTGTCGGAAAAGACCGCCCTTGATCTCAAACTGCTCGAAGCCCTGGCCGTGCGCATGGCGCGCGAACAGGTGGTGGGGCGTCCGGTCCTCTCAAGCTGGTCGGCCTTGCTCGATTACCTGCGTACGGCCCTGCAGCACGCCTCCACCGAGCAGTTCCGGGTGTTGTATCTCGACAAGAAGAACCGTCTGGTCGCTGACGAACATCAGGCGCGAGGCACGGTGGATCATGCGCCAGTCTATCCGCGGGAAGTGGTCAAACGCGCCCTGGCGCTGGACGCCAGCGCCCTGATCCTGGTGCACAACCATCCCAGCGGCGATCCGACGCCGTCTCACGCCGATATCGAGATGACCAAGCTGGTGATCAGCGCCGCCAAACCCTTCAACATCGTGGTCCATGACCATCTGGTGATCGGACGCGAACGCACGGCGAGCTTTAAAAGTTTGGGATTGCTTTAGACCTTCAGCGCCTTAGCCTGCCTCAAACAGGGATCGGGGAGGCGCGTCATGCTGCGTATCATTCTGGCCGGGCTCGCCATTATGGCCTTGCTGACGACGGGTTTCTCGCTGGCGGCCCGTTCGGCGACAACGTCCCAGGACCTGCTCTTTTACAACGGGGTGATCCGTACCGCGTCTGAACCGGATGTAGCGGATGCGCTCTACATGCGCGACGGCGTGATCATCGCCGTGGGCGACCTGGGCGCCGTCGAAGCCGCAGCGCCTCGCGGCGTCAGACGGTTTGATCTTGAGGGCGGCGCCCTCACCCCCGGCCTGATCGAGCCGCACACCCATCCTCTCGCCGCCGGGCTTCTGGGACAGGCGATCAATCTGTCCGGTCCCCATTCGGGCGGAAGGGCTGAAGTGATGGCCCTGATCGAGCAAGGACTGGCGCGCGGCGGACCCAGCCACTGGGCGATCGGTTTTGGTTGGGATCCGGTGCTGTTGGGCGATATCGATGCGCCCAGCCTCGAAGAGCTCGACACCCTGTCGCCCGACCAGCCTTTGGTGATCCTCACCCAGATGATGCATGAGGCCTTCGCCAACACCGCCGCATTTGAGGCGTCAGGCATCAGCGCAGACACGCCCGATCCCGAGCATGGGTATTTTGAACGCGACGCCACAGGCGCCCTGACGGGACGCGTGGTGGAGGTGGACGCCGTCAGCCAGCTCATGTCCGGAGTTCCGACGCCCTCAGATGCGGCGCTCGAATTCATCCTGGCGGACGCCTACGCCGAATACGCCCGGTCCGGATACACCACCATCGGCATTACGGGTCTGGTTGGACGCGCACGCGACCCGCTGGCGATCCTTGAAACCATCGCAACCTCTCCCCGCCCGGCGCTGAATACGGTTTTATATCTGCTGCCCGAGCAAGCGGCGCACGGTTACACCCTGTTTGATCACGCGCGCTCTGACGCCGTGATCACCCGCGTCGCCGGTCTCAAGCTGTGGCTGGACGGCTCGCCCTTTGTGGGCGGCGCCGCGACCTCTGAGCCCTATGCCGACAGCGCTTTTAACGCCGACGTGCTGGGCCTGCCGCCGGGATGGCGCGGACCGCTGGCGATCCCGCCTGAGACCGCGCTGGCGCACGCGCTTGCGGCGCAGCAATCGGGCGTGCAGATGGCGTTCCACGTCCAGGGCGAACGCGCGATAGATCTGGCGCTGGATGTGATCGACGCCGCCCAGCGCGCCCATCCTCAATCCGGTCTTCACCACCGTCTGGAGCATCTGGCCCTGGCGACGCCCCAGCAGATCGAGCGTGCGGCTGAACTGGGCGTCTCATTGGGCTTCTTCCCGGATCATATCGGGTATTACGGCCACCGGCTGGAGGCGATGTTCGGGCCTGAGCGCGCCGGGCGCTACATGCCCATTCGTGCTGCGATGGAGAGCGGCGCCGTGGTGACCATTCATGGCGATCATCCCGCCAGCGCCATCGACGCCGCGCGCGTGATGACCTTGCCGGTCTCGCGGCTTACGCCCGACGACGCGACTCTGGGCGACACGGTCAGCGCCGAAGACGCGTTTGCGATGATGACGATCAATGCCGCCCGTCAATTGGGATTGGATGATCAGATCGGATCGCTGGAGCCGGGCAAGCGCGCGGATCTGGTCATGTTTGATCGCGACCCTGTGCAGGCGCTCGAGACCGGCGAGCAATTCACCGCCCAGCGCACCTGGATCGCGGGACGCCCGGTGGACCAGCGTGCATGGTCGCTCGACCGGCTGGGGCGGCTTCTCGGCGCCGCCTGGGGACAAATGACGCGCTAAGGGCTGCTACGCCTTTGGCTTGGCCGGCTCCCACAGCTCAATCTTGACCCCGTCAGGGTCCATCAGCCAGGCGAAATGACCATAATCGAACTGTTGCGGTTCTCCGATCAAGGCGACACCTGCCGCCTTGATCCGCGCCAGCAGGGCGTCAAGATCCTCGACGATCAGATTCACCATGAACGCCTGCTCTGACGGGGCGAAATAATCAGACCCGTCCTCAAAACGGGCAAATATGGTGCGCGCGCCGTCGCCAAAGGTTTCAGCGGTCTCAGCATGGGGAAAGTCAAAACCCCCATAAGAATTTAGCTCCAGACCCAACACCTCTTGATACCAACGCTTGGCCGCGTCAGGATCAGCGGACTTCACGAATATGCCGCCGACGCCGCGTACTGGCATGTCGATCTCCTTGTTTACCCTGTCTCACGGTGACCCATGCCTGCTGCCCCGTCCAATTTTTTCACCCATCTTGAATGCTCGATGACGGGGGCGCGTATCGAGGCCGATGCGCCGCAAAACCTCTCCCCCGAAGGCTGGCCGCTTCTGGCGCGGTATGATCTTGAGGCCATGAAGAGCCGACTTGATCGTGACGCCATCGCCGCACGCTCGGCCATGGACCAGCCCGGATTCTGGAAATGGCGCGAACTGCTGCCCGTCGCGAAGGACGAGGATGTTGTGTCGCTGGGCGAAGTGGATACGCCCCTGATTTATGCGGCAGGCACGGCGGCGCAGATCGGCGCGACCGGGCGCCTGTGGGTCAAGGATGAGGGCCGCCTGCCGACGGGCAGTTTCAAGGCGCGCGGGCTGGCGCTGGCGGTGTCCATGGCGAAATCGTATGGCGTGAAAACCATGGCCATGCCCACCAACGGCAATGCCGGCGCCGCGCTGTCCGCCTATGGCGCGCGGGCCGGAATGACAACCTATTCCTTCTGCCCTGAAGATACGCCGGACGTGAATGTGCGCGAGATCGCGGCCCAGGGCGGCAAGGTGTTTCGCGTGAACGGCCTGATCCATCAGTGCGGCGCGATTGTCGGCGCGCTGAAAGAGCAGATGGGCTGGTTTGACGTCTCCACCCTGAAGGAGCCCTACCGGATCGAGGGCAAGAAGACGATGGGGATCGAGCTGGCCTGGCAATTGGGCTGGAAACTCCCCGACGCGATCTTTTACCCCACCGGCGGCGGCACCGGACTGATCGGCATGTGGAAAGCCTTTGATGAAATGGAAAAGCTGGGCTGGATCGGCTCTGAACGTCCCAAGATGTTCGCTGTTCAGGCCGAAGGCTGCGCGCCCATCGTGAAAGCGTATGAAGCGGGGGAAGAGCACGCGCCGGAATGGCTGGACGCGCATACTTTCGCCGCCGGCATTCGCGTGCCCAAGGCCATTGGCGATTTCCTGATCCTGCGCGCCGTACGCCAAAGCGGCGGCGCAGCACTGTCGGTCAGCGAAACCCAGATTGAAGCCGCCCGGCAACTTTGTGGGCGCGAGGACGGTCTGTTGCTCTGCCCCGAAGGCGCGGCGACGCTGGCGGCCGCTCAGTCCGCTCTGGATCGCGGTCTGGTGGAGCGTGACTCAGAGATGGTGCTGTTTAATTGCGGTTCGGGCCTGAAATACCCACTGCCTGATCCGGCGCGCTCTCTGGATCGTACTAAGCCCATCACACCGGACATGCTTAAAGGCTGACTTGAAAGACTGAATCCGCCTCACTGAATCGTAATGCACACGAGCCTTTAACTGAATCACCTGCCTATCGCATAACCCCGGCCTCTCTGATTCGAGCCTAAGGGACCGCAATGAGCACCCCCGCGCCTTTCACCGCCAAACGGCCGGCCGCCCGAAACGCCTGGACCGCGCTCGGGGTTTTGCTCGTGGTCTATCTGGTCAACTTCATGGACCGGCAGGTCTTTGCGGTGCTCCAGGAAGAGTTCCGGGTCGATCTCAATCTGAGTGACTCCCAGCTCGCCCTGCTGGGCGGAACCGCGTTTGCGCTGTTTTACGCAACGCTCGGCATTCCCATTGCGATCCTGGCCGACCGCACCAACCGCATCCGTCTGATCGCCGCGGCCTGTGTCGTCTGGAGCGTGTTCACCGCCCTGTCCGGTCTCGCGACCAATTTCCTCCAGATGCTGCTGGCCCGCATTGGCGTCGCGTCGGGTGAAGCAGGGGGAGTCTCGCCTTCATATTCCGTCCTGTCTGACTATTTCCCGCCCTCAAAGCGCGCTTTCGCCATCGGCTTGTTCTCGATCGGCGCGCCCCTGGGGCTCACCGCGGGCTCGGCGCTGGGCGCCTTTATCGCCGATGCGCTGAACTGGCGTTGGGCGTTCATTCTGGTGGGGCTGCCGGGCGTCTTGCTGGCGCTGGTGCTGCTGGTTCTGGTCAAGGAACCCAAGCGCGGCATGTTCGACACGGAAGCCCTACGCGCCCAGAAAGCCAATGCGCTGGGCGCATTGAAACTCGTGTTCGCCACCCCGTCCCTGCGTCTGTTCACGGCCGCCGCCGCGGTGACCTCGTTTGCAGGCTATAGCCTCTATCAATGGGCGCCCTCCTTTCTGATCCGCTCTCAGGGCATGACGCTGGAAGAGGTGGGCGCCGGTCTGTCGCCGCTGTTCGCTTTGGGGCTCATCGGCTCGGTGGCCGGCGGCTGGATGGCGGACCGCGTCGGACCAGGACGCCCTGAAGCCTATGGCGTCATTCCAGGCGTGACCTTGTTGTTGACCGTGCCGTTCTTCCTCGGCGGGCTGATGGCGCAAGACGGCCAGACCACCCTGCTCTTCTTCGCCATCCCCTTGCTGCTCAGCTATGCCTGGATCGGACCGGGGCTGGCCGCCACCCAGACCATGACCCCGCCCGCCTCTCGCGCAGCGGTGGCAGCGATCATCGGCTTCTTCAACAATCTGATCGGCATTGGCCTGGGACCGCTGGCCGTCGGCGCATTGTCAGACGCGCTGCGCCCCCATTATGGCGAAGGCGAAGCCTTGCGTCTGGCCTTGATGGCGGGCAGCTCGGCCTTCGCCCTGGCGGCGGTTTTGTTCGTGGCGGCAGGCTATGCGCTCAAGCGCGATCTGAAGCGGCGCACTTGACGTAGCGGGCCGGTTGGCGCTGTTTGCGCGCAAACCCGCCCCTTTCGTCAGACGTGAGAGCCGCGCCCCATGATCCCTCGCTATACCCGGCCGGAAATGGCCGACATCTGGTCCCCACAATCGAAATACCGCATCTGGTTCGAGATCGAGGCCCACGCCACCGACAAGCTGGCCGAGCTGGGCGTCGTGCCGGCCGACGCCGCCAAGGCGGTCTGGAAAGCCAAGGACATGACATTCGACGTCGACCGGATCGACGAGATCGAAGCCGAGGTGAAGCACGACGTCATCGCTTTCCTCACCCATCTGGCTGAGCTAGTGGGCGATGACGCCCGCTTCGTGCACCAGGGGCTCACCAGCTCGGACGTGCTGGACACCTGCCTGGCCGTGCAGCTCAAGCGCGCGTCTGATCTGCTGCTTGCGGGCATGGACCGGGTGCTGGCGGCGCTGAAAAAGCGCGCTTTCGAGCACAAGATGACCGCCTGTATCGGCCGCAGCCACGGCATCCACGCCGAGCCCACCACGATGGGGCTGAAATTCGCGCGCTTCTACGCCGAATTCGACCGCAACCGCGCGCGTCTGGTCCAAGCGCGTGACGAGATCGCCACCTGCGCCATCTCCGGCGCCATCGGCACCTTCGCCAATGTGAACCCGGCCGTGGAAGCCCATGTGGCGCAGGCGATGGATCTCAGCGTCGAGCCGATCTCCACCCAGGTGATTCCCCGCGACCGCCATGCCGCCTTTTTCGCAACGCTGGGCCTGATCGCGTCCGCCATCGAGAACATTGCGGTTGAAGTGCGCCATCTTCAGCGCTCGGAAGTGCGTGAAGCGCAGGAGTTTTTCTCCAAGGGGCAGAAAGGCTCGTCGGCCATGCCGCACAAGCGCAATCCGATCCTGACCGAGAACCTCACCGGGCTGGCGCGCCTGGTGCGCTCGGCGGTCGTTCCAGCGATGGAAAACGTGGCGCTCTGGCATGAACGCGACATCTCCCACTCCTCCGTTGAACGCGGCATCGGCCCCGACGCCACCGCCCATCTCGATTTCGCCCTGCACCGCACCGCCTCGATGATTGAAGGCCTGATCGTGCACGAGGACCGCTGCCGGGAGAATCTTGAGACCTATGGCGGCATCCACAATTCCCAGCGCGTGCTGCTCGCGCTAACGCAAGCCGGCGCCTCGCGAGAAGATTCCTATCGCCTCGTTCAGCGCAACGGGATGAAAACCTGGGATGAAGGCGGCAAGCTGGTGGAGCACCTGAAAGCCGATGAGGGCGTCACGGCGTTGCTCTCAGACGCTCAGATCGAAGCCTGCTTTGACGAAGACTATCACTTCAAGCATGTGGACATGATTTTTGATCGTGTGTTCGGCGCGCACTGATCGGGCGTCGCCCTTCGCCACTTCAGAAACGCCGCCCGAAGGTTCGGGCGGCGTTTTGCTGGGCGCTTATTTGTAATTGCATCAATTTCCCGGCCTGCTACCGTCAAGACGAGTAGCACGGAGCCGCCATGACACGCTTTCAGGGCCTTTTCAGTCTCGCATTGAGCCTGATGCTGAGCGCAGAGGGCTACGCGCAACACCAGTCCAGCATTCCCATGCAGAGAAACTCCTTCGGGCTATACACGCTCGAGACGCATGTGGGACGCAGCGTGTTGTTCTCCGGAAACCCTGACGCGGATCCGGTCCCTTTCATCATCGATACTGGCGCGTCGCATACGGCCGCGCCGCGACTGATCGCTCAACAACTCGCCGATCAGCAAGTGATCACGCTTGATCAGGTCGCGCACGGCATCACCGGACAGTTCGACACCGATCTGATTTTTGTCGAGCATCTCGATTATGGTCTCGGCCCGCGCGTGATCGAAGTCGCGGTCTTTGAAGACGCTTTCGGCTCGGTGATGAGCGCCGCGGGTCTTCTGGGCGCAAACGCCTTCACCACCGAGATCATCCAGATTGATTTCCCCCGCGCCCGCTTGGAGCTGTTGCCTCAGCGCGTCTCGCTTTCCACAAGCGCATTGAACGTGCAGGACGGACTGGTCATGGGAGTCGGTCAGGTGCGCGGCGTGGACGCGCCTGTGCGGGTCCTCGTTGATACCGGGGCGACCGCTTCTATCGTCAATACCGCCTTCATGCGCGCCCGCGCCGGTCCGCAAGCCTCAACATCGATGGAGATCGAGGGCGTGTCGGGCGATAGTCAGGCCGTGGGCGAAGTGCGCCGGATGTTCAGCCGGTTTCGTGTGGACGATTTCTGTATCGGCCTGTTTGAAATCACGGTGTCTGACGTCTACGCGTTTGAGCATCATGGCTGGGCCGAAGAACCGGCGATCATTCTGGGTATGGATGTGTTGCAACACGCTGTGATCAGCATTGATTTCGGCTCGGGCGGCGTCGTGCTTCAGGGTTTTGACCGGATGGCGTGTCCAGGCGCCCGCACTCACGCGAGTTTGAGTCCGCGCTAGACCGTGGTGTGCTAAATGGGAAGGCCTTATGATCTGAAGAGCTTCCCCATGATGCGCATAGCCGCACTCATATTGCCCCTCTGGCTTGGCGTGATCGCTGTCGCCTCCGCTCAGAGTGAGACCCCGGCAACCGCCGCCGACGAGCCACGTCTGGTTGCGGCGCTGTTCCGGTCCAACTGGTGCGGGCCCTGCAAGGTTCTGGAGCCGCGCTATGAGTCGGTGATGACCCACTACGTGGACGCGCCGCTGGAACGGGTGCGCTTTGACAGCTCCTTTGGTCGACGCGGCGCGCTGGCGCGGCGCGCGCGTGAGGAAGGCGTCAGCGAGGCATACGAAGCAACCGCCGGGTCGACAGGCTTTGTGCTGTTGATCGACCGCGACACCGGGGATGTTCTGGCGCGCATCACCATGGACTACGCAGACGCAGACATTCGCGGCGCGCTCGATCACGCCCTGCAGCTCATCGCTGATCGTGAGGCGTTCGGACTGTAAGCCGGACATGAAAACGGCGGCGCAGAATCTACGCCGCCGTCACTCATTTCAGATCAGAGCCAGACCGGTTAGCCCTTGAGAACCTGTTCGCGGGCCTCTTCGAGCAGCTGCTCCATCTTGTGACGGATCTGGTGATCGGTCTGCTCGATGCCGCGGGCGTCGAAATCGCCGCGCACCTTGCGGAAGACGTCTTCATCACCGGCTTCTTCGAAATCGGCTTTGACGACTTCCTTGCCATAGGCTTCGGCGTCATCGCCGGTCAGGCCCATCAGCTCGGCGGCCCACAAACCCAGGAGCTTGTTGCGGCGCGCAACCGCTTTGAACTCGAGCTCCTGATCGTGAGCGAATTTGTTTTCGAACGCGTTTTCGCGATCATCAAAACCTGACATGGCGGTGGTCCTTCAACCCCAGACATCAAAACTGCTGCCTGAAGAGTTAGCCGTAGCAGCGACGATTATCAATCGTGTAAGCCTGAGCGCAAACAGGCTTCAGCACAGATATTGATGTAAGCGCGCCCCTCGCGTATGAAGGCGCCACGATAGCGGCCCGCGGCGACGGGCCGTTTCGCGTTTCTCATGGCATGGCCCAGGCGCGACGTCTCTGTTCCCAGCGACATCAAAGCGGGCTCACGCCCCACTCGCGCGCCGTTAAAGCGCGCCCAAGCCGGAGCGAGGCCACGATGTCCCGCCGCAAGATGCTGTACGAAGGCAAAGCCAAAATCCTCTACGAGGGTCCCGAGCCGGGCACCGTCGTGGCCTATTTCAAGGATGACGCCACCGCCTTCAACGCCCAGAAAAAAGCCGTGCTCGAAGGCAAGGGCGTGCTCAACAACCGGATCTCCGAATACATCATGGAGCATCTGGGCCGGATGGGCATCCCCACCCACTTCATCAAGCGCTTGAACATGCGTGAGCAATTGCTCCGCGAAGTCGAGATCATCCCGCTGGAAGTGGTGGTGCGCAATGTGGCCGCCGGCTCGATCGCCAAACGCTTCGGCCTGACCGAAGGCGATGCGCTGCCGCGCTCCATCGTCGAGTTCTATTACAAGAACGACGCCCTGGAAGATCCGATGGTCGCCGAGGAACATGTCACCGCGTTCAACTGGGCCACCACCCAGGACATGGACGAGATGATCGCCATGGCGCTGCGGGTGAACGATTTCATGTCGGGCATGTTCGCCGCCGTCGGCATCCGTCTTGTGGACTTCAAGCTCGAATTTGGCCGCGTCTACGACCAGAACGACATGCCGCGAGTGATTCTCGCCGACGAGATCAGCCCTGACAGCTGCCGTCTGTGGGACGCCAACACCAATGAGAAGCTCGACAAGGACCGGTTCCGCCGCGATCTGGGCAATGTGACCGAAGCCTATGCCGAAGTCGCCCGCCGTCTGGGCATCATGAAAGAAAACGGTTCCGTCACCGAAGAGGGGTCTCCGGAATGAAAGCGCGCATTCACGTCTATCTCAAACCCGGCGTTCTGGACCCGCAAGGCCAGGCCGTCTCCAACTCGCTGAACCATCTGGGGTTTGACGAAGTTACGGGCGTGCGTCAGGGCAAGCTGATCGAGATCGATCTCAACACCGCCGACGCCGAGGAAGCCCAGCAACGCGTCTCGGAGATGTGCGACAAGCTGCTCGCCAACCCCGTCATCGAAAATTACGACATCGAGCTGAGCGCTTAGGCGCTGGCGAGCAAGAAGCGGATCTGACATGAAAACCGCCGTCATCGTCTTCCCCGGCTCGAACTGTGACCGCGACGCGGCCACGGCGATCGAAGCCGTCACCGGCCACGCGCCGGCCATGGTCTGGCATGAAGAGACCGAACTGCCTGAGGGGCTCGACTTCGTCATGGTCCCCGGCGGGTTCTCCTATGGCGACTATCTGCGCTCGGGCGCGGTCGCTGCGCGCTCGCCGATCGTCAATGACCTGAAAAAGAAGGCCGAAGCGGGCGTACCCATGCTGGGCGTGTGCAACGGCTTTCAGATCCTGACCGAGGCCGGGCTGCTGGACGGCACGCTGATGCGCAACGCGTCTTTGCATTTCGTCTGTGAGAAAGCGCCCCTGCTGGTGGAGACGGCGAACACCCGCTTCACCCGCGGCTATGCCGACCGCAAGGAGATCGTCATCCCGGTCGCGCACCATGACGGCAATTATTTCGCCGACGAGGCGACGCTCGACCGGATCGAGGGCGAAGGCCAGGTGGTCTTCCGCTACGCCAACAATCCCAACGGCTCCGCCCGCGACATCGCCGGCGTCACCAATGCGGCGGGCAATGTACTGGGCATGATGCCCCACCCGGAACGCGCGGTGGACGCCGATCATGGCGGAACCGATGGACTGGCCCTGTTTGAAAGCGTGCTGGGGAAACTGTCATGAGCGAAGCTGTGAACCCGCGTTACGCCGAGGGAATCACCGAAGAGATCGCCCTCGATCACGTCACCGCTGACGAATACGAGATCATCCTGAAAGAGCTCGGCCGTGCGCCGAACCTTGTGGAGCTGGGCATTTTCTCGGTGATGTGGTCCGAGCACTGCTCGTACAAATCCTCGCGCCTGCACCTGTCCAAATTCCCCACGTCTGGCGACAAGGTGATCTATGGTCCGGGCGAGAACGCCGGCGTCATCGACATTGGCGACGGCCAGGCGGCCATCTTCAAGATGGAGAGCCACAACCACCCCAGCTATATCGAGCCCTATCAGGGCGCGGCCACGGGCGTGGGCGGCATTCTGCGCGA
>NZ_DEMB01000016.1:179457-238002 GCF_002354675.1 Oceanicaulis sp. UBA2681
ACGGTGGGCGGCGAGACCAATTTCGACAAGGGCTATAACGGCAACATCCTGGTGAACGCCATGGCTGTGGGCCTGGCCGATGCCGACAAGATCTTCACCGCCGCCGCCCGTGAGCCTGAATTCCCCGTGCTCTATGTGGGCGCGAAAACCGGCCGCGACGGCATTCACGGCGCCACCATGGCGTCGGCGGAGTTCGGCGAAGGCTCGGAAGAGAACCGCCCGACCGTTCAGGTGGGCGATCCCTTCACCGAGAAAAAACTGATCGAGGCCTGCCTGGAGCTGATGAGCGAAGACGCCATCAGCTCGATCCAGGACATGGGCGCGGCTGGCCTAACGTCTTCGTCGGTGGAGATGGCGTCTTCGGGCGGGCTCGGGATCGAGCTTGATCTCGATCACGTGCCCCAGCGCGAAGAGAACATGACTGCCTATGAGATGATGCTGTCAGAATCCCAGGAACGGATGCTGATCATCATCAAGCCGGGACGCGAGCATGTAGCCGAGCGTATCTTCCGCAAATGGGATCTGGATGTGGCGACCATCGGCAAGACCGCGCCTCATGGCCGTCTTGTGCTGCGTCACAAAGGCGAGGTCGTCTGCGACCTGCCGCTCGATCCCATTGGCGAGAACGCGCCGAAATACGACCGCCCCTGGTTCCCCGCCGAGGCGCGCGGCTCCATCGATCCGCGCGAGCTGCACCAGCCTGAACATCTGGGCGAAGTGCTGGCGAGCCTGATGGGCAGCCCGGACATGGCGTCCAAGCGCTGGATCTGGCGTCAGTATGATCGCCATGTCATGGCCGACACCGCCGCCAGCTCGGAAGATCCGTCCGACGCCGCCATCGTGCGCGTGCACGACACGCAAAAGGCGCTGGCGATCACCACCGACTGCACCCCGCGCTATTGCTTCGCGGATCCGTTTGAAGGCGGCAAGCAGGCGGTGGCCGAAGCCTGGCGCAACCTGACCGCCGTCGGCGCTGATCCCATCGCCATCACCGACTGCCTGAACTTCGGCAACCCCGAACGCCCCGAAATCATGGGTCAGTTCGTGGGGTGCGTGGAAGGCATGGCTGAAGCGTGCAAGGCGCTCGACTTCCCCGTCGTGTCCGGAAACGTCTCGCTCTATAACGAGACCGACGGCGTCGCCATTCCGCCGACCCCGGCTGTGGGCGCAGTGGGCCTGATCCCCGACATCGCCCAGCGCATGGGCTATGGCGGTCTGAAAGAAGGCCAGGTGCTGTTGCTGGTCGGGGAAACCCGCGGCGAGCTGGGCGCCTCGATCTATCTGCGTGAGATCGAGAACCAGGAAAAAGGCGCGTCGCCGCGCGTGGACCTGGCGGTTGAAAAGCGCAATGGCGACTTTGTCCGCCAGACCATCCGCGCCGGTCACGCCAAGGCCGTCCACGACCTGTCAGACGGCGGCCTGGCCTGCGCCGCCGCCGATATGGCGATGGCGGCGGGCGTCGGGATCAAGCTCGCCTATACGGGCGGCCTGCCGGCCTTCGCCTGGATGTTCGGCGAAGATCAGGGCCGTTATCTGATCGCCGCTGACGCGTCAGACGCCGAAACGATCCGTGCAAACGCCAAGACCGCGAATGTCCCGGTCGAGGTCGTGGGCCTCGCGGGTGGCCGCTTCATCTCCATCAATGGCGGCCATGCGGTGGATCTGATCCGCCTCAAACAGGCTCATGAAGGCTTCATGCCGGCCCTGATGGATGGCGAACCCGAAGCGCGCGTCGCTGAATAAGACGGGCGACTGAGCACACAAAAAAGGCCGGAGCATCTGCTCCGGCCTTTTTCATGTCGGCGTCTCAGCAGCCTAGTTCTGGCACTGCGCGAGAGCAGAGTTGTGCGCAACCGCATCTTCACCGGCGCCAAGCTCGGCGGCGCGCGCAAAGTCAGCGGCGGCTGAAGCGCGATCACCGGCGAGCCAGTAAGCGCCGCCACGGTTGGTGTAGGCTTCCCAGCCTTCCGGATTGCGCTCGATAGCGTTGGCGCAAGCGTCCGCCGTGCCCGCATCGCCTTCATTGGCGAGCGCGGCGCACAGATTGACCGCAGCGGCGTTCTTGTTGCGGTTCGAGGTGCCGGATTCCAGCGCCTCGGAGGCGAAGTGAGCGGCGTTGCGCCAGTCGCCCTGATCGATGCGGCGCGCAGACTGGCGCACGTCAGAGTTCGGGCCGGACATGCCAGCGAACATCGGCTCGGACGGACAGTCCTGGGCCTGAGCGGAACCGAAAGCGGCGATTGCGAGTGCTGCGCCAGCGAAAACAGTACGAAGTGCGGTGGACATATCCATCTCCCTGATGAAACCCGAGCATGCCTATACGCCCGCGTTTGTGGCGTATAGATAGGGACCTCACCGCACTTTGAAAAGTAAACACTGTTTATTTTTGTTATGATTTAATGACGCGCCGCAAATATTGCGGCGCGTCAATCACTTGGCTTTTCGCTAGGGTTGGCCTGCCTCGCCCAGAACAGACCCAAGGTCCGCATCAATGCGCTCGGCCAGCTCGATCGCCACGCTCACCGCCCCCAGGAAGAACTCGGAATTGATGGTTTCAAACTCGTCTGTGGTCTGGTGGTAATGCTCGTGATCCTCCACCCCGAGATAGAGAAACGGGATGCCGGCGGCGTGGAACGCGCCCTGGTCTGACAACAGCGTCCAGTCATTGCGTGGATCGCCGTCAGGCTGGTCATAGCCCGCCGCCAGCGTGATCGACGCCTCCTGCGCCACGGCCTCCACGATCGGGTGCAGCGCAGGCGTGTGGTAGGGCCCCGCCGCCCAGATATCATTGTCGGGGCTATAGCCCAGCATGTCGAAATTGAGGTTGAAAGCGACCGGAGCCGCGCCTTCGACCGGATTGGCGACCACTTCGCGTGCGCCGCGCAAGCCGCCCTCTTCCGCATCAAACGCCATGATCAGGATGTCATGCTCGGGTGGATTGGCGATGAAATGCGCCGCCACCGCCAGGAGCGCCGCCACGCCGGACGCATTATCGTCAGCGCCGTTGAAAATCTCGCCGCCTTCGGTTTGCCCCACATGGTCATAATGTGCGGTCACTGCGATGGCGCGGCTGCGGTCGCGGCCAGGAATGACGCCGATGACGTTCACAGCGTTGATGGTTTCTCTGGGCGAGTTCTCATCGCGAAAATCAATGGCGCGCTCAAAGCTGAAGGGCTGCTCGAAGCTGTCGCCCGCCGGCTGAACGCCGATCTCGGTCAGGCGGTCGATGATATAGGCGCGCGCCCGCGCATTGCCTTCACTCTCGACCATCCGGCCTTTCATCTCATCTGAACTGATGACGCACAGATCCGCCCAGGGGGCCGGCTCCAGACCTGCACAATCAGAGGCGGCGGGAGCGGCCAGAGCGGTAGTCAGAAGCAAAGCGGACAGCAACATGGGCGGATCTCCGTATTATCTCTGTGAAAGTCAGGGTTCCGGGCACGCCCGGTGTGATGGTATGGCTCAGACTAGCACTGCGCAGGAGAGACGCCATGCCCATGAATGCGGAAGACATTGTCAGTCTCATCAAGGAAGGCGTTCCCGGCGCCGAGGTCGAGATCACCGATCTCGCCGGGGATGGCGACCATTACAAGGCTGTGGTGGTTTCGCCAGCGTTCGCCGGCCTGCCCCGCGTGCGACAGCACCAGATGGTCTATGCGGCGCTGAAAGGCCGCATGGGTGGCGAACTGCACGCGCTGGCGCTGGAAACCCGTGCGCCGGACTAGCGCATCGGCCAGCAATTGAAACTCGCCGCTCCGCCCCCCATCTTAGGGCCAAGACGAACCATAAGGAATCCTCTCCATGTCCGACGCCGAGACCCAGGAAGCGATCAAGAAAGCCGTCACAGACAATGACGTGGTCCTGTTCATGAAGGGCACCCCCACCTTCCCGCAATGCGGGTTCTCGTCGGTGGTGGCCCGCGTGCTTGATCATGTGGGCGTGGAATACGCCGCAGTGAACGTGCTGGAAGACCACGCCGTGCGCGAAGGCATCAAGGCGTATTCAGACTGGCCGACCATCCCCCAGCTTTACGTGAAGGGCGAATTTGTCGGCGGCTGCGACATCATCAAGGAGATGTTTGAAGCCGGCGAGCTGCAACAGCTGATGAAAGACAAGGGCCTGGTGGAGGCGTAAGCCCCTGCCCGCCGCACCTGACCGAGAAAACCCGCCTCCCTCTGGAGGCGGGTTTTCAAGTGATACGGTCAAAGAAAAAGCCCGCTGCGATGCAGCGGGCTTTTCTGTCTCGTCGTCCCCGAAAAATTACGAGGAGTAGAATTCGACGACCAGGTTCGGTTCCATCTTCACCGGGTACGGCACTTCATTGAAGTCCGGCTTGCGGGTGTAGGTGGCTTTCATGCCCTTGGCGTCGAGATCAAGGTAATCCGGCACGTCACGTTCCGGGCTGCCCAGTGCTTCAAGTACCAGCGCCATGGAGCGGGACTTTTCGCGCACTTCGACCACATCGCCCGGCTTGACCATGTAGGACGCGATGTTGACGCGCTTGCCGTTCACACGAACATGGCCGTGGTTGACGAACTGGCGTGCGGCGAAGACGGTCGGCACGAACTTGGCGCGATACACGATCGCGTCCAGACGGCTTTCCAGCAGACCGATCAGGTTTTCGGCGGTGTTGCCGCGCAGGCGCTGCGCTTCAGTGTAGATGCGCTTGAACTGCTTCTCGGTGATGTTGCCGTAATAGCCTTTGAGCTTTTGCTTGGCGCGCAGCTGCAGACCGAAGTCAGACAGCTTGCCGGCGCGGCGCTGGCCGTGTTGACCCGGGCCGTAGGAGCGTTTGTTCACCGGGGACTTGGCGCGGCCCCAGATGTTTTCGCCCATGCGGCGATCAATTTTGTATTTCTGTGAATGACGCTTCGACATAGTCTTTCCTTCTCGACGCGGCCCGGCTCTGATCCCTCAGCCAGAGCAATTGAAACGGCGGTCCACGCGTCGTCCGTTGCCATGAAAACAAAGCTCGTCCGGCAAGCCGGCGAGCGAGGGAAGCGCGGGTTATGAGCAAACCCCGGGGCGGAGTCAATATTCGCGCTGTCTCGCGGACTGTCTCCAAAGGGTGAACAGCGCGCTGGCGGCGCTCAAACCGCCGATCATCAACGCTTTCACGGCGGCAAGCGGCGCGCTGACAGCGCCCAGCGCATCCAGATCCAGCACGCAGCGCGCGCCCTCATAGCCATACCGCCCCAGCTGCGGGTCATAGACCGCACACCCTGAAAACACCGACGCCTGAAACAAGCCCTGAGCCAACGCGCCCGACAGCCCCAGCACGACCAAAGCCATCGCCAACCCGGATGTGCGGCAACACAGCGCCGTCGCCACCCCCAGAAATGCCGCCAGCATGTGAAGGTCGCCAAAGCCCGACGCATATCCCTGAAGCCCCAGCAGCAAGGCGCTGAGCGTGAAGACCGGCAGGATGAAGGCCGGCGCCTGCGCCAGCGGCGGCAAAGCGCGCCAGTTCAGCTCCCACCGCGCCAGAATCACGACCAGCAGCCCTAATGAGATCAGACGCCAGCCTGGACCAGGCAATATCTCCGAAGCTCCGCCATCTGCGGAAAACGTCGCAATCGTGTCCCATAAGCGCTCAGCAAAACCCGGCCCGAGCACAGGGGCCATCTCGCTGGGCCCCGAACTGAACACGGCATAGACAACCCATCCCGTCGCGATCAGCAGCGCGAGGCTCAGCGCGAACACACGCAAGACCAGCCACTCCCCATCCAGTGCATGCGCTCTGTGAAGCCGCCAACTACGCCAGCCGAGATACAACGCCAGTCCAAGCCAGAGCGTCACCAGAAGCGTATTGGCCCAACCCCCCAGCCCCAGGGCCAAGCCCAGCCCCAGGCTGGCGGGCAAGTCATTGCGTCGCGACAAGGTCATGAAGGCCGCGCAGGCGAACGCCGCGCAACACAAGCCCAGCGCATCGCCTCCCACAGACGTCATCTGCGCGAAAAACTGGGGAAACATGAAGGGCCAGGCCGCCATGATCACGGCGCCATGCTCATTGAGCAAACCGCTCCGAAAGGCCGCTTCGACCGCCAGAGCGAACCCCAACATGGCCGCCGACCACAGGATCAGCCGGTAGAGCCGGACCTGCGCGCGCCAGCTCCAGTCCGACACCAACGCACGAACGGGCGCCAGCACCACAAGCGTGAGCGGTCGAGCGTGAAAAGCGGCGGACGATGAGGGTTGCACGGAGGCGTCGTCCCCCGTCTCCACATCATCAGCACCCGTACGCATCATGGCCCAGCTCGCATAACCCGGGCGTGACGCGCTCACCCAGGACGCTGGCCAGGGCCCGTCATGGGTCGAAAACTCTGCTGGAAACGGCGCGTCTTCAGACACCCTGACGGCGCCTGTTTGAGAAAACTGGATCAGCGCTTCAAGCTGCTGAACTTCGTCACGCCCCTCGAAGGCCGGTAGAAACAGCACATAGCCCAGCCCCGCCAGGAAGACGCCTAGCAGGAGGCGGCTGCGGGCCGGTCCCAGAACCAGATTGATTGTGAAGAGAAGAATGCGCCAGAGCTGCATGTCCGCACCTGCGACTAAGCGGAGGACAGGCGCGCTTCACACTGCGCCATGGTATCCCCTTGCGGCTCAAGGGTCAGGCGGATGGACCGGACCAGAACAGCCTCGCCATCCCCGGCGTCACCTGGCCAGATGCCCAGCCATTCCACGCCGTTCGCCTGCGCCGTCGGCGCCACCTGATAGCAAATGCCGACCGTGCTCCATGATGGGCTCACAGGTTTCAGGGTCCGCTCGGAATCACCATAACCGACCGTGAAATATCCTAACCGGACTTGGTCAATGCGCGTGTCGGGAGCGGCCTGGGCCTCGACCTCCAGCCGGACGATCCGGCCTATGGCGTTCTCTTCCCATTCAGTGGGTAAAGCCGCGCCGACGCCCGCCGACAACATACCCGCAGCATCAAAAGACGCTGTCGCGCTTAACCGCGCCAGAGGCTCTCCCGCAGGACCAATCGTCAACTCAAAGCGCGTGCCCGGACCGGGAATGAGCTGACCAAGCGCCTCACCTTCCATGATGAACTGGGTGTCGCTGACAACGGCATCCACCGCGCCTGGCCGTATATTGAGCGCCAACGCGACAAGCCCCGCCAACACCAGAGCCGATGCAGGCAGAAAAATCCAATCCGGCGGCGACCAGCGTCCGGACCGGCGGATAAGGTCACGCAGCGCTTGCGAGAGATGAAATTCAGTCTGGGCCATGAAACTTCAGGCAGATCCTTCAAACCTCTCCTCACTAAAGGATAACGATCCGTCTGGATACCATGTGCAGCGGCGCGGCTCCTCAAACGCTCAGGCCGCCCTCCCGACATGAGAGGACGGCCTGGCGTCTGTCCTGCCCCGAAAATCAGGCGGCGGTGGAGATTTCGGCCTCACCTTGCCGGCCCTTGCGCCGCTCAGGTCCGCGATAGGATGGGTCTTCGCCCTCACGCCGATCCAGCGGACCTTCCTTGATAGCCTCAAAGAACATCTCGACCGCCTCACGCAGCGTATCCGACTGGCTGGTGAAGGCGTCCGAGGTGGTCTCCAGCATGCCCGCCGCGCTTTCCGTCTCCGCCACGGCCTCGCCCACATCGCGCACCCCTTTCGCCAGGGTCGTCGTGCTCTCCGCCGCCCGCGACGTGCTTTGTGAGATTTCCCGCGTCGCTGCGCCCTGCTCCTCGATGGCGCTGGCGATGGAGGCGGTGGCTTCGTTGATCTCCTCGCTCATCTTGGCGATTCCGCGAATGGACTCGACGGAGCCGGACATGGAGCCCTGGATGTCTTTCACAAGGCTCGCCACAGTCTCGGTAGCCTTGCTGGTCTGTTCCGCCAGGTCTTTCACCTCGCTGGCCACAACGGCGAACCCTTTGCCCGCATCACCGGCGCGCGCCGCCTCGATCGTGGCGTTCAACGCCAGCAGATTGGTTTGTTCGGCGATATCGTTGATCAGGTCGATCACGTCATTAATGCTCGACACCCGATCCGCGAGCGCCTCGATCTGATCCACCGAGCTTTGCGAGCGCTGGCCGGCATCGCTGACCTTGTGAGACGCGCTTTCAGTCAGTCGGGCGATTTCCTGGATCGAGCTTGAGAGCTCTTCGGCCGCCGCCGCCACGGTCTCAACGCTATTTGCGGTCTCGCCCGCCGCGCCGTCCGCAGTTTTGGCCTGTTCATTCGCGAAAGTCGCTTGCGAATTCAGGCGACCGGCCGTGTGACGCATCTCATGGGTGCGCTCGGCCAGGATTTTCAGAATGCTCTCAACCTTGACGCGGAACACGTCGATCGCCTCATGGGTCGCCTGAGAGCGCGCTTCACGCTCCTTGCTGGCGACCAAGGCTTCGCTCTCCATCCGGATGCGAGTGATCTCACCCCTGCGCAACTCATCCACGGCGCGGAACAGATCGCCCAGCTCGTCCTTGCGATCGACGCCTTCAACGTGAAACTCAAGCTCGCCCTGTCGGACGCGGGCGATGCCGCTGACCACGGCGCCGATATTGGACATGATCAGACGAACGACCATGAACGCCCCCAGCACCGCAAGCGCCAGGCCGAAAACACCCAACGCCGTGCTCACGAGCTTTTGCTGGGTGAAGGCGGCTTCGATTTCATCGCCGACCTGCGATTGCAGGTCGACCACATCGTCGACCACGAGATTGACGGCGCCGGCCATCTGGGGACCGAGCTGATCGAGCTCGTTTTGCGCCAGCGAGTTTAGCTGCTCTGTGATGCCCACAGCCGCCTCAAAACGCGCCGAATAGGCTTGCACATCGTCATGAATGGGTTGCACCGCGCTGTGCATGATCTCCTCGTCCGATCGCAAGACCCGGTTCAACATGGTGTTGAGCATCTCGAGTTCGGACTGGGCGCGATCAAAACTCGCTCCATAGCCTTCCGTCAGCGACCGGCGGCCGTAATACCGAGCTTGCAGAAGAGAACGGATGGCCTCCGCCATCATCAGCATGGACTGGTCGGCGCCCATCATCTCGGCGACGGCGAGCGTATCGCCCAGCTGCCCCAGCAGACGGTCTTCGAAATCAGTCAGGGATGAAATCTCACCGTCCAGAAGCTGCCGGCGTGTGATGTATTGTTCGAACGCTTCAGCGTATCGATCACCGAACTCCTCAACACGTTGGAGATCCTCGCGCACCTCATTATTGCTTAACCGGGTCTGGACGGCGACGATGCCGGTGTTGAGCTGTTCGCGCTTGCTCCAGGCGTTTTCCGCCATGGCGGGGTCGCCGGTCACCCGATAGACATAAGTGTCGTTCTGGAAGCTGGCGACCGCCTCCTGAATGTCCGCCACATCGACGGACGCCTGCGACATGGTTCGGAAGCGTGCAAAATTCGCTCCACTGGCGGTAGCGAATACAAACCCCGCCACGACCATGACAATGACGATGAAAGCCATCATACCGAACCCGCCAAATAATTGGGTTCTCAGCGATAAATTTTTGAGCACGGTGCTCTCCCTGTAAGCACATCACAAGGCTCACAGCATGGCGCCAATTCGGCTCAGGATTGTAAATCACCTGCGCGCATTCCCGTTAGAGGCGTTCTCGCCAGAGGATGCGCATAGACATAACAACAACCTTATGGGTTGTTTGGCTAATCTCGTTCGATCCTCGCCTTGCCTCGACCGATGGCCAGCGCCTTGATCACGCCGCGGAAGGTCCGGACCTCCTGCTGCGTTAACCCTCCGCGCGCAAAAATATTGATCAGGTTCTGCATCATCAGCGGCGTCTTTTCCGGAGGATAGAAAAAGCCCGCGCGATCAAGTTCGTCTTCAAGATGGGCGTAAAGCCCTTGCAGCTCAGCCACGCTGGCGCGGTCTTCGAGCGGTTTGAACTCAGCGGGCGCCGGATCCCCCGCGCGCCATTCATGCGCCAGCACGCCCACGGCCATGGAGAGGTTCAGCGATGAAAAGTTGCGGTCGACCGGCAAGGTGATGATGGCGTTCGAAATCGTGATCGCCGTGTTGGGCAGACCGGACTTCTCAGCCCCGAACAACACACCGACCCGTTGCCCCGCTTGAATATGCCCGCGGATCTCCGACATGGCGGCGCGGGCCGTATGCACGGGTTTGACCATGCTGCGCGGCTGCGCCGTGGTCGCATAAAGCGTCTGGCAATCCGCAACCGCCTCTTCCAGCGTCGCAAATACGCGCGCCTGCTTGAGAACGGGCGAGTCCGTGGCCATGGTCTCGGCTTTGGGGTTGGGCCAGCCATCGCGCGGATTGACGATTCGCAACTCCGGCAACGCGAAATTGCCCATCACCCGGCAGGCCGCGCCGATGTTTTCACCCATTTGCGGTTCGACCAGAATGAAGACAGGGTTCTGAGCTTCGACCAAGGTCGGGTCTGACTGAGTCACGGGCGCCCTCTTTCTCTTACAGCGGTGCGGTGCTAGACACCCGCCACACATTCGTCCACCCCTCGACGCGGCATGTCGCATTTTGCTTGTGCGACACCTCATGCCCACAGAACACGGAAGATACGCTTCATGGCCAAGATCAAAGTCGACAATCCGGTCGTCGAACTCGACGGCGACGAGATGACCCGCATCATCTGGGCGCTGATCAAGGAAAAGCTGATCCTGCCCTATCTGGACATCGACCTGAAATACTACGATCTCTCGATCGAAAAACGCGACGAGACCGATGACCAGATCACGGTTGAATCCGCCGAAGCCATCAAGCATTACGGCGTCGGCGTGAAATGCGCGACCATCACCCCCGATGAAGCTCGCGTGGAAGAGTTCGGCCTCAAGAAAATGTGGCGCTCGCCCAACGGCACCATCCGCAACATCCTGGGCGGCGTGGTGTTCCGCGAGCCGATCGTGATCAAGAACGTGCCGCGCCTGGTTCCGGGCTGGACCAAGCCGATCGTCATCGGCCGTCACGCCTTTGGCGACCAGTACAAGGCCACAGACATGCTGGTGCCGGGCCCGGGCAAGCTGACCCTGACCTACACGCCGGCGGACGGCGGCGAGCCGATCACCCATGAAGTGTTCGACTTCCCGAGCTCCGGCGTCGCCATGGGCATGTATAACCTTGATGAATCCATCAAGGATTTCGCCCGCGCCTCGCTGCGCTATGGCCTCGATCGCGGCTGGCCGGTGTATCTGTCCACCAAGAACACCATCATGAAAGCCTATGACGGCCGCTTCAAAGATATCTTCCAGGCCGTCTTTGATTCCGAGTTCAAGGCGGATTTCGACGCCAAGGGCATCACCTACGAGCACCGTCTGATCGACGACATGGTCGCGGCGGCCATGAAATGGTCGGGTGGTTTCGTCTGGGCCTGTAAGAACTATGACGGCGACGTGCAGTCCGACACCGTGGCGCAGGGCTTCGGCTCGCTGGGCCTGATGACGTCTGTGCTGATGACCCCGGATGGGAAAACCGTCGAAGCCGAAGCGGCGCACGGCACCGTGACCCGTCACTATCGCCAGCACCAGCGCGGCGAGAAGACCTCGACGAACTCCATCGCCTCGATCTTCGCCTGGACCCGCGGCCTGAAATATCGCGGCAAGATGGACGGCAATGAGCTGGTGGTTCAGTTCGCAGAAGATCTCGAGCAGACCATCATTGGCACCGTGGAAGCCGGCTACATGACCAAGGACCTGGCGCTTCTGGTCGGCGACCAGCAGGGCTGGCTGTCCACCGAAGGCTTCCTGGACACCGTGGCCGAGCGCTTCGCCGAAGTGATGAAAGACAAGGTGTAAGCCTCAGCGCTGATACGTTGAACGAAAAAGGCCGGGCGCTTCGCCCGGCCTTTTTTTGCGTCCCGGTTCGGTCAAACCGCGTCCGATGCGTAGACATCCTCGCGTTCCGCCGCCAGACGGTCGCGGACGATGTCGGCGGATAGCCCCAGGTCTTCGAGCGCCCGGCCCGCCAGCTGCAGCGCGGCTTCCGCAGTTTCCAGCGTCACATGGCTGGCGCCGGCCGCGGCCAGTTCCACCGCATGACGGCGGTCGCGCCCGCGCGCAATGATCAAAGCGTCAGGCCGAAGATTGCGCGCCGCCCGGACCATGTCAGACGCTTTCTGCGCGTCGTCCACGGTGACCACGAACATGTCCGCGCGTGCGGCGCCCGCCCGCTCCAGAAATTCGGCGCGGCCCGCATCCCCATAAAACACCGGCCAGCCTTCCTCACGGCCTTTGGCGACCTTCTCCGCGTTCATGTCGAGCGCGATCATGGTGACGTTCTCGGTCTCCAGCACGCGCGCCATGGTGCGGCCCACACGACCGAAGCCGGCGATGATCACATGGCCTTCCAGATCAACCAGGTCAGAGGGCAGCTCGGTCTGTCCCACGCTTTCATCGTTCCGGGTCGCGAGCTTGCGGCCAATCGCAGCCAGGGCCGGCGTGAGCAACATGGACAGCCCGGCGATGGCCGCGACCATCGTGGCGGTTTCAGCAGGGATGACATCGCCCGCATTGGCGGTGGCGAGAATGACAAACGCAAACTCACCCGCCGGCGCCAGCAAAAAGGCCGCTTCCAGCGACAGTCGGTGATCCCCGGCGAACAGGCGACACGCCAGATAGACCAGCAGCCCCTTCACGATAAGCATGCCGACAAGCCCGGCCAGCACCAGCCCGACATTCTGCCACACGGCGCCCAGGTCGAGCCCCATGCCGACCGTCATAAAGAAGACGCCCAGCAACAGGCCCTTGAAGGGCTCAAGGTCGATCTCGGCCTGATGTTTGAACTCGGTCTCCCCCAGCATCAAACCGGCCAGAAACGCGCCCAGCGCCAGCGACAACCCGGCGCCTGCGGTCAGCATGGAGGCGCCGACCACCACCGCCAGCGTCAAGGCCATCAGAAGGTCGCGTCCGCCCGCTTTCGCCACCAGACGAAACACCGGGCGCAGCACCAGACGGCCCAGCAACAAGATCCACGCCAGCGCCAACACGCCCTGAAACAGGGCGCTGAGCAGAGCAGCGCCGAGATCA
Source organism: Oceanicaulis sp. UBA2681 (assembly GCF_002354675.1). Classification (NCBI taxonomy): domain Bacteria; kingdom Pseudomonadati; phylum Pseudomonadota; class Alphaproteobacteria; order Maricaulales; family Maricaulaceae; genus Oceanicaulis; species Oceanicaulis sp. UBA2681. Next base: position 192,423 of record NZ_DEMB01000016.1, read on the forward strand.
GCGCCGGAATCGCGCGTGAGAAAGCCCACAAGGATCAGGATGGGGGCCACCAGAATGTCCTGCATCAACAGAACCGACAACGAGGCGCGCCCCACAGGCGCAGCAGTGCGGCGTTCCTCGGCCATGATCTGCATCACGATGGCGGTGGAGGACAAAGCCAGCGCCAGGCCGATCACCAGCGCCGTCGGGGCGGTCTGACCAATGATAAAACAGGCTACGCCCAGCACAGCCGCACTGCCGAACGCCTGCAGCCCGCCGGCGCCAAACACGGCGCGGCGCAATTGCCAGAGACGCTGGAAGGACAATTCCAGACCCAACAGGAACAGCAGGAACAAGACGCCCAGCTCGGCGAAGGGTTTGGCGGCTTCGGGTTCTGAAATCGTCACCCATTCCAGCACCGCAAAACGTTCGGCGAGACCGCCAAGCGCGAACGGGCCGAGCGCCAGTCCGGCGATCAGAAAGCCAAGCACGGAGCTGAGCTTGAACAGGCGAAAGAGCGGGACCACGACGCCCGCGGCGATCAGGAAGACCACCGCATCCTTCAGCCAGATTTCATAGCCATGCCCGTGTTCCATCACTCACCCCCGTTCGCCTGATTGGTCGTCAGGTTAACCTTAAACGGGAAAGTCCAGACGGTTTATGAACGAGGCGTACAAAATGGTGCGGCGAAACCGCCTCGTTTACACTCAGACGCTGACGGGGCCGCCATCGCGCTTCAAGGTCACGAAGACTTCCGAGGCGACGCGCCAGTCATCGCCATCCAGACGCCATTTGGCGAAATACCGGCCCGAATAGCGCACTTCAAACCCCTGGGCGGACCATTGGCCTTTCCAGCGTCCAGTCTCCGCCGCCAGCAGGCCATCCTCGCCCACATCAATACGCATGGGCGTGCGCACATAGCTGACATCGGGCGCCTGATTGATGATGGACCGCCAGGCGGCAAGCTGCGCCTCGCGCCCCGCCATAAGCTCGGCGTCATCACCGGGCACGAGCGTGCACTCTTCGCACAGCGCCAGCGCGATTCCGTCAAAGTCACGCGCAGACAAGGCCGCGTTGAACGCGGCGCGGGCGGCGGCGATCTGTTTCGCCACCGCCTTGTCGCCGGTCATCTGAATATCCGCGCCCGGTTTGGCTCGCTTGACCATCAGCCCGCCAGCGCCGTGCGGATCGCGGCGATCGCATCCTCGGCCTTGGCGCCGTCAGGTCCGCCCGCCTGAGCAAAATCGGGACGGCCGCCGCCGCCCTTGCCGCCCACGGCGCCCACTGCGGCGCGCACCAGATCCACCGCGCTCATCGCGCCGACCAGGTCATCGGTCAGGCCCACGGCGAGCGCCGCCTTGCCCTCATTGACGCCGACAAACGCCGCGACGCCCGAGCCCATCTGCTTGCGCGCTTCATCCACCAGGCCGCGCAGATCCTTGCCGCCGACGCCCTCGACCACGCGGGCGATCAGCTTCACGCCATTGATCTCTTCCGGACCGGCCGGCGCTGCAGCGCCGCCCCCGCCCATGGCGAGCTGCTTCTTGGCTTCAGCGAGCTGACGCTCCAGCGTCTTGCGTTCGGCCTGGAGCGCAGCGACCCGGTCCACCAGCTCATGGGTCGGCACTTTCAGCGACAAGGCTGCGACCTTGGCCTTGTTGGCTTCGGTTTCCAGCCATTGGCGCGCCGCCTCGCCGGTCAGGGCCTCCAAACGGCGCACGCCCGAACTGACCGAGCTTTCGCCCACGATCTTGAACAGGGCGATATCACCGGTGCGGTCCACATGGATGCCGCCGCAAAGCTCGACCGAATAGGCCTTGTCGTCGTCTTTCAGAGAGTCGCCCATGGCGAGCACGCGAACGGTGTCGCCATACTTCTCGCCAAACAAGGCCAGCGCGCCCGCCTCAATCGCTTTCTCCGGCGTCATTTCGGCGATCTTCGCGTCGGCGTTCTGACGGATCACGGCATTGACCTGCGCTTCGATGGCGGCGGTCTCCGCTTCGCTCAGCGCCTTGGCGTGGGCGAAGTCGAACCGCAACCGGTCCGGTCCCACATATGACCCTTTCTGGGTCACATGCGGTCCCAACACGTCTCGCAAAGCGGCGTGCAGAAGGTGGGTGGCGGAGTGATTGGCGCGGACTTTCGTGCGGCGTTCAGCGTCCACCTTCAGGGCCGCCGTATCGCCCAGCTTGATCGCGCCATGCTCCAGCACGCCGATATGAGCGTAAATCTCGCCTGCGCGTTTTTGCACGTCGGTGACGGTGAACACGGCGCCATTGTCAAACGTGATGACGCCCGCATCCCCGATCTGACCGCCGCCCTCAGCGTAAAACGGCGTGGATTTGAAGATCAGCTCGGCGCCTGCGCCCTCAGCCAGCTCAGACTGCTCCGCCCCGTCCGCGACGATCGCAGTCAATTCAGACTGGCCGTCATGGTTCTGATACCCGGTGAACTGCGTCGCGCCCAGACGATCGCGAACCGCGAACCAGAGCGCCTCCGGCGCGGCCTGGCCCGACCCGCTCCAGCTGGCGCGCGCATCAGAGCGCTGACGCTCCATGGCGGCGTCAAACCCGGCCTGATCCACGCTCAGCCCCCGCGTGCGCAGGGCGTCTTCGGTCAGGTCCAGCGGGAAGCCGTAAGTGTCGTACAGCTTGAACGCGGTTTCCCCTGGCAGGGCATCGCCCTCTTTAAGGTCAGCCGTCGCCTCTTCCAGAAGCGTCAGGCCGCGGCCCAGCGTGCGCTGAAAGCGTTCTTCCTCGCCGCGCAATGTCTCCTCAATCGCCGGCAGAGCGCGCGGCAATTCGGGGAAGGCTTCGCCCATCTCGTCAGACAGGGTTTTCGCAAGACCGAACAGCACCGGCTCATTGGCGCCCAGAAGGTGCGCATGGCGCATGGCGCGGCGCATGATCCGGCGCAGCACATAGCCCCGGCCTTCATTGGACGGCGTCACGCCATCCGCGATCAGGAAGGAGGTGGAGCGTAAATGGTCTGCAATGACGCGGTGGCTCGCCAGCGCATCACCCTCAGCCTTCACCTTCAACGCCTCTTCAGAGGCGTTGATCAGGGTCTTGAACAGGTCCACATCATAATTGTTGTGCACGCCCTGCAGCACTGCTGCGATGCGCTCGAGCCCCATGCCGGTGTCGATGGAGGGCTTGGGCAGGTTGATGCGTTCGCCGCCCGCCTGCTGCTCATATTGCATGAACACCAGGTTCCAGATCTCGATAAAGCGGTCGCCATCCTCTTCCGGCGTGCCGGGAGGGCCGCCCCAGATCTCCGGGCCGTGATCAAAGAAGATCTCCGAGCACGGACCGCACGGGCCGGTGTCGCCCATGGACCAGAAATTGTCCGAGGTGGAGATGCGGATGATCTTTTCGTCGGGCAGGCCAGCGATCTTTCGCCAAAGCGCCGCCGCTTCTTCATCTTCGGAATAGACCGTGACTAGGAGCTTGTCCTTGGGCAGGCCGAATTCCTTGGTGACCATGGTCCAGGCGAACTCGATCGCCTGTTCCTTGAAATAGTCGCCGAAGGAAAAATTCCCCAGCATCTCAAAGAAGGTGTGGTGGCGCGCCGTATACCCGACATTATCGAGGTCATTGTGCTTGCCGCCCGCGCGCACGCATTTCTGCGAACTGGTGGCGCGCACATAATCGCGCTTTTCTGCGCCCGTGAAGACGTTCTTGAACGGCACCATGCCGGCGTTCACAAACAATAAGGTCGGGTCGTCCTGCGGCACGAGCGGCGCGGACTGAACGATCTCATGGCCTTCTTTGCCGAAGAAATCGAGAAACTGGCGGCGGATATCGCGCAAGGCGGTCATGTATGCACTCCGGGCGCTGGCGCGCGGCGTTGAGAGGACGGTCGCCCGCTCATGCGGCGGCCTTTGGGTGTCGGTTCACCCCCATATACGAACGGGCGCCCGGCAAAGCCAAGCGCCCGTTGTAGATTCATCACCGTTTTGGCGGTGAAGGATGCGGTTCGTCCCCCTCGGAACTAGCCTGTAGCCTCGTCGTCCAGGTCATCATCCTCGCCGGGACCGACCAGCAATTCCTCGGCGATCAGACCGGCGTTCTTGCGCACCTGGGCTTCGATCTTGTCGGCGATCGCGGGATGGTCGAGCAGGAACTGGCGCGCATTCTCGCGGCCCTGCCCGATCCGTTCGGAGTCGTGGGAATACCAGGAGCCCGATTTTTCGATGATATTGCCCTTCACCCCCAGATCGAGCAGTTCGCCGGTCTTGGAGATGCCTTCGCCATAGAGGATATCGAACTCCACCTCGCGGAAGGGCGGCGCCACCTTGTTCTTGACCACTTTGACGCGGGTCTGGTTGCCGATCACTTCATCGCGATTTTTCAGCGCGCCGATGCGGCGGATATCCAGCCGAACGGTGGAGTAGAATTTCAGCGCATTACCGCCGGTCGTGGTTTCGGGGCTGCCGAACATCACGCCGATCTTCATGCGGATCTGGTTGATGAAGATCACCAGGCATTTCGATTTGGAGATGGAGCCGGTCAGCTTGCGCAGCGCCTGGCTCATCAAACGGGCCTGAAGACCGGGCAGCGAGTCGCCCATATCGCCTTCAAGCTCCGCCCGCGGGGTCAAGGCCGCCACGGAGTCGATCACCAGAACGTCAATGGCGCCCGAGCGCACCAGCGTATCGGCGATTTCAAGCGCCTGCTCGCCAGTGTCAGGCTGGGAGACCAGAAGCTCGCCCACATCCACGCCCAGCTTGCGGGCATAGACCGGGTCGAGCGCATGCTCGGCGTCCACAAAGGCCGCGACGCCGCCGCTTTTCTGCGCTTCCGCCACCGTGTGCAGCGCCAGCGTGGTTTTACCGGAGCTTTCCGGGCCGTAGATCTCGACGATTCGGCCTTTCGGCAGGCCGCCCACGCCCAGCGCGATATCCAGGCCCAGAGAGCCGGTGGAGATCGCCTGAATATCCTGGTCAGGCTTGGAGCCCAGCTTCATCACCGAGCCTTTGCCGAAGGCGCGATCAATTTGAGTCAGGGCCGCTTCAAGCGCTTTTTGTTTGTCCATGTCGCCGTCTTTCACCACGCGCAGATTTGACTGTGCCATCAGGTCGGCCCTCCTTATTTCACGCCCGACCGAGTCGGGCAATGAAGGTGACCGTACTTATTTTGTTCCCGGAACACAAGCGGAACATTTGGCGTGTGCGTCGCCCTTGCGACAGCTGAGCGCAATCAGCCGCTTAGCATAAAGACTAGGCGCGCTGACGCGCCGCCAGCTCCTGCTTCACGCGCTCCGCCAGCTGCTGGATGTCGAAGGGTTTGGGCAGGAAGGAGATCTCGAGATCATCAGAGAGGGTGTCGGAAAACTCTTCCTTGGCGTAGCCCGAAATGAAGACGATTCGCGCACTGCCCAGCAGATGCCGCGCCTCCTTGAGCAAGCCGGGACCGTCGAGCCCCGGCATGACCACGTCTGAAATCAGAAGATCAAAGCTTTCCGGCTCGTTCTCCAGAATTTCGAGCGCTTCCTCACCATCACACGCTTCCACCACCTCATAGCCGCGGCGCACCAGCGTCTTGGCGGCGATGGCGCGCACCGCGTCTTCATCCTCGACAAACAGGATGCGGCCGCGTCCGGCGAGATCAGAGGGTTCAGGCTCGGCGGTCTTGGCCGCTTCCTCTCGCGCAAGCTCGGTTTCCTCTTCCTCGCTCGGCACATGGCCGGGCAGATAGATATGGAAGGTCGTGCCCTTGCCCACTTCGGAATCCACAAACAGGAAGCCGCCCGACTGTTTGACCACGCCATAGACCGTCGCCAGCCCCAGCCCGGTGCCCTGTCCGGCCTCCTTGGTGGTGAAGAACGGCTCGAAGATCTTCTTCAGCGTCGCCTCGTCCATGCCCGTGCCCGTATCGGACACATGGATCGCCGCCCAGTCGCCATCCTTGGGATTGGGCGCCCCGGCGCGCGCCACATCATCAGAAGAGACCGCTTCGGTGACGATGGTCAGAACCCCGCCGCCCTGAGACTTCATCGCATCACGGGCGTTGGTGGCGAGGTTCACCAGAATATTGTCGATCTGATTGCGGTCCGCCCGCACCAGCGGCAGATCGCGGCCATGCTTGATATCGAGCCGTACGGTTTCTTCCAGAATCTGGCCCAGCATGATCGAGCAATCAGACAAGACGTCCGAGACGTCAAACACCGTATTGCGGAAGGTCTGCTTGCGCGAGAACGCGAGAAGCTTGCGCACCAGGCCGGCCTGGCGCGTGACGGTGGAATTGATCTGCTGCAAGTCCTGATAGGAGGGATCGCCCACCGGGTGCCGGTTCAGAAGCTCGCCCACATTCAGCCGGATCGCGGTGAGCATATTGTTGAAATCATGAGCCACGCCGCTCGCGAGCTGGCCGACCGCCTGCATCTTGCCTGCCTGGGCGACCTGTTGCTCCAGCGCTTTCCACGACGACACGTCCACCACATAGGCGACGCGCTTGCCGTCACGTGAGGGCGACAGGAAAACCTGCACGGCGCGCTCGCCGTCTTCGCCCGCTTTCAGGCGCACTTCGCTTGGCTCGCCACGCCCGGCCAGGGCCGAACCCAGTACATTGTCGATCCGGCCGTCATCGCCAAAATCAAACAGGTCTTCAAACTTCGCGCCCGGCACGGCGCCGCCGCCCGACAGCTTGAGCAAGGCCGGGTTGGCGTCCTCGATTACGGCCAGCGCCGGATCGGCGTCGTCCAGGCGCGCCACGCCGAACGGGGCGGTCGCGAACATTTCATCAAACGAGCCGCCAGCGAGCGAGCTGGCGCCCGAAGACGCTTCGCGCGGCTCAGCCGCGGCCACGGCGGGAGGCGCGCCTGTGGCGGAGAGTTCATAAACCACCGCGCGCGCCTTGGCGGGGCGCTCATCGCTCCAGCTGACGCAGATGACGACCGGGCTTTCCTCGCCGTCCACTTGCTTCAGGCGGGCGTCGAGGCGGATCACGCCGTCCGCGCCCCGCGACTGGGCGAACGCCTGCGCGGTGTCGCCTGTGGTGATGTCTTGCAGTTTGAGGGCCGCGTCCTCGCTGACCCCGATCCAGCTGCGCAAAGTGGCGTTGGCGGCCAGCACCCGCCCCTCGGCATCGGCGGAGAACAAGCCGACGGGCGCATGATCGGTCCAGTCCGGCGCCTCGTCAGCATCCAAAGAGGCGTCATCGCGAAGCTCGGAAAAGCGCCACAGAGTCGCGCCGTCTTCCAGCGCAGACACATCCGCGCTGTAAACCACGCTTTCGCCCCCGCCCAAGGGGATGCGGCCGACAACTTCACGGGCTGTTTCGCCTGCGCTCGCAGCCCGGTTGAGACGATAAACCGCCCCCGCGCCGGCCCCGCTGAACAAGCGTTCAGGGGCTGCGGGCGTCCCGCCGTCTTTCACACCGATCAGGGTGTCGGCCAGTTTGACATAAGCCGGATTCGCCCAGGCCACCCGGCCTTGCGCATCCGTGATCAGAACCGGATCAGGCCAGAGCCCCATGGCGGTCGCCGCAGCGCCGCTCGCACGCTTGCGCTCGCCGCCTTCAAGCAAGGAGCGCCCAGCCGTTTCGCCCGCCGCCAGCGCATACATCAAGAGCAACGCGACCGACGCGATGCCGGATAACAAGATGACGCCGTTCCATCCCGCGCCCGCGCCTGCGAAAATCGCCACAGCCGCAGCGGCCAGCGCGCCCAGGCTCGCCACCCAGAAGATCAGCCGGGTCAGGGGCCTGGTCAGCGCCCCCTCGCCTGTAGCCGCCTTGGCGGCTGGCGAAGGCGGCGGAGGGGCGACGGGGTCAGCCTCAGCGGCGGCGCGTTGGGCGGAAAGCGGGAGGTCTGACATGACAGGCTCCGGTTGGTGCAGGCCGACACGCCGGATGACGCTACGGCTGGTCCATGATTCGAACACGCAGTCTCACAGGTTAAAGTTAACCATATTTCAGCGAGACGGTATGAAATCGTCTTTTCGGCGCCGCGATCAGAACTTCGGCGCCTTGCCCGCCAGCGTCAGAACATAACCGATCACCTTGGCCACGGCCGTGAAGTGTTCAGGCGGGATCACTTCCTCAAGCTCGACGCTGGCGAACAATCCGCGCGCCAGCGGCGGGTCCTCGACGATGGGGATGTTGTGCTCCTTGGCCAGCTCCCGGATGCGCAGGGCGACGTCGTCGGCGCCCTTGGCCACACAGATCGGCGCGGGCGTGCGGCCCTGCTCGTATTCAAGCGCCACGGCGTAGTGGGTCGGGTTCGTGATCACCACGGCGGCGTCCGGCACCCGCGACATCATGCGCCGCTGAGCGCGCTCCTGACGGATCTGGCGCAATTTCGCACGCACCATCGGATCGCCTTCGGTGTCCTTCATCTCATCGCGGATTTCCTTGCGGCTCATCTTGTTGCGGTCGATGTACTGCTTGCGCTGAAACAGGAAATCGAGCACGGCGATGGCGGTGTAGGCGATCAGGGCGGCGATCATCAGCTGGATGGCGGCGGTATAGACCTCCTGCAAGATGCCGATGGGCGCGACGCCCGGCATCACCGCCAGCTCGTTGCGCCGCGGCCAGAGCGCCAGCGCGATGGCGAGCCCGACCACCGTCATCTTGGCGACGCCCTTGAAGAAGTTCATCCAGCCTTCAGGCCCGAACATGCGGGTCAGACCCTTGATCGGGTCGAGCTTGTCGAGCTTGGGCGCGATCTTCTTGGGCGTGAACATCACGCCGGTCTGGACCAGGTTTCCGAAAACCGCCGCGACCAGAAGCATGGCGAAGGCCAGGCCTGTCACGACGACCAGGCGAAGCGCGGTCGCCGCCGCCAGCGTCACCGCTCCGGTGGGGTCCACCGCGAGTTCATGGGGCTGCGCCAGAAACACCTGCAGCATCTCGGCCAGACTGCGTGACATGCCCGGCGCCAGAAACGCCAGCATCGCCAGACCGGCGGTCAGGGTGAACCAGCCCGACACCTCCTGGGATTTGGGAACATCGCCTTCCTCGCGCGCCTGCCGGAGTTTTCGGTCTGTCGGCTCTTCTGTCTTTTCTGACTTGTCTTCGCCTTCCGCCATGCCGCCCGCCTCAGTTCAGCGTCGCGGTGAAGCGCTCATAGCGCTCCGCCCACACCATCACCATGGCGCCCAGCGACATGGCCAGAATGGAAAAGCCGATCAGGATGTTGAGCGGCATGGCGATGAAGAAGATCTGCGCCTGCGGCATCAGGCGCGACAGCACGCCCAGGCCCAGATAGAAAACCAGACCGAACACGATCAGCGGACTGGCGATCTGGACCCCGATGATGAAGGCGTCGATGAACAGGCCCAGAGCCCAGAACGCGGCGTCGCCCCACATCGGCGCCTCGCCGGCGGGCATAAGCTCGTAAGAGCCCGCCGCCGCCAGCAACATCTGTTGATGCAAGGGCGTGATCAGAACGATGACGATAAAGATCAGGTTCAAGAACTGGGCCGGCAGCACGCCAGCCTGACCCTGCGCAGGGTCAAAGGACTGCGCCATGGCGAGGCCGGTCTGGTAGCCGATGATCTGGCCTGCGATCGCCCCTGCCGTCAAAAGAATGCGCGACGCCGCGCCGATCATCACGCCGATCAGGGTTTCCAGCGCCACAAGAACGCCGACGCCGGCCAGGGTCTCCGGCGGCGCCGGCAGCATCGGCGCGATGGACGGGCCGACCACAAATGAAAAGGCCAGCGCAAACGCCAGACGCAGGCGTACGGGGATCGAGGTTTCACCGATGCCCGGCATCAGCATCAATATGCCGCCCATGCGCGCAAAGACCATGGCGGCGGCGAAAATTGTGAGCGAAAGATCAAAACCGGCCAGCATGGCCGTCAGCCTGCGATGATTCGGTCGGCGATGGTTTGCATGAAGCCGTTCAGAAGCGCGCCCATCATGGGCAGGAAGATCAGAAGCGCCAGAAAGATCACGATGATTTTCGGCACGAAGACCAAGGTCATTTCCTGCACCTGCGTCAGCGCCTGAAACAGGGCGATCAGAACGCCCACCGCCAGGCCGATCAGCATGACCGGCGCCGCCATGCCCAGCATGACCCAGATCGCTTCAGCGCCAATATCGAGGACCTCGCCTGCGGTCATGATGGCTTCCTTCTGATGCGCTCACAGCGCCGCAATGTTTCCATGCACGGATTCTATGCCGACGCGCAAAGTTCCAGAGGTAAAGTTTTATGCGTCGCGCTTTGTTTAACGATTTGTCATGTTGGCGTGCATTGGCGCAATCGCCGTCCGGGTGCAGCATGGCGCGCAATTGGGCGGACGTGTATCCGCCCTCGGGGAGACATTTTATGATCAAGACACTTCTTTGCAGCGCGGCTTCTATCGCGCTTCTGACCGCAGGCTCTGCGCTCGCCCATGACGGCGCGCACGTCAACGCCGCTCTTGTAAACGTCGCCAGCGTCACTCAACAGGCTGAGCAGACGGAAACCGAACGTCTGTACGCGTCCTTCCAGGCCGCATTCATGGAAGAAGTGGCGCGTTCGCCGGAAATCCAGACCTATCTGGGCATGATCTCCGACGTCGACGCCTATGGCCGTTGGGACGATCGTTCTGACGCCCGTCAGATCGAGGATTTCGAACGCAGCCAGGCCCGCGTCCAGGAGATGCAGGCTGAGTTTGACCGCGACTTGCTGACCGACGCCGGCAAGGTCTCCTACGATCTCGCAATCAGCCTGGCCGAGAACGAAGCGCGCCAGTTCGCCGTGCGCGACAGCCGCTATGTGTTCTCGCCCATGGGCGATTCCGTCTCTGACCTGACAACCTTCCTGATCAACAACCACCGCGTTGCGACCGCGGAGCATGCGGCGGCCTACGCTTCACGTCTGGAAGGCATCGGCGAAGTCATCGACACGCTGACTGAGCGCGCCGAGGAACGCGCGGCCAATGGCGTGACCTTGCCGCTGTTCGCCTATCCGCGCCTGACCGCGTCGGCGCAATCTCAACTGACCGGCGCGCCGTTTGAAGAAGGCGCGGAAGACAGCGCGCTCTTCGCCGATTTCAAGGCCAAGGTGGACGCGCTCGATATTGATGATGACGCCAAGGCGGATCTGGTGATGCGCGCCGAAGATGCGCTCCTGAACGTCTATGTGCCGGCGATGGAGCGCTATATGGCGGCGCTCGATCGCATGGAAGCGATCTCTGATGATCGTGACGGCGTGTGGAAACTGCCCAATGGCGAAGCCGCCTACGCCGCCTCGCTGGCGCAATTCACCACCATTCCGGACATGACCGCCGAGCAGATCCATGAGCGCGGACTGGCGGAAGTCGAGCGCATCCATGGCGAGATGCGCGAGATCATGGCCCAGGTCGGGTTTGAAGGCAGCGTGCAGGATTTCTTCGCCTATATGCGCACCGCCGAACAATTCCAGCTGCCCAACACGCCCGAAGGCCGCCAGGAATATCTCGACCGCGCCACCGCCGTGATCGCGGACGTGATGGAGGTCGCACCGCAATATTTCGACACCCTGCCCGAAGCGCCGCTGGAAGTACGTGCGGTCGAACCCTGGCGTGAAGCGACGGCGACCGGCGCGTTCTACAACCAGCCCGCGCTCGATGGCTCCCGCCCGGGCTATTACTACGTCAACCTGTCCCAGATGCAGGACAACCCCACCTATCTGCTGGAAAGCCTCTCCCTGCACGAAGGCGCGCCCGGTCACCACTTCCAGATCGCGCTGACCCAGGAACTCGAAGACGTGCCGATGTTCCAGCGCTTTGCGTGGAACTCCGCCTATGGTGAAGGCTGGGCGCTCTACACCGAATGGCTGGGCAAGGAGATGGGTTTTTACGAAGATCCGTATTCGGACTTCGGTCGTCTCTCCTACGAGGTCTTCCGCGCCGCGCGCCTGGTGGTGGACACCGGCATTCACCACTATCAGTGGGACCGCCAGCAAGCGATTGATTACATGCTGGAAGCGACCCCGATGACCGAGGGCGACATCACCCCGGAAGTGGAGCGCTACATCGTCTGGCCCGGCCAGGCCGTCTCTTACAAAACCGGCATGATGTTCATCCAGGACCTGCTGATGCACGCCCAGGAAGAGCTCGGTGACGATTTCAGCTGGGGCGGCTTCCATGACGCCGTTCTGACCGCTGGTCCGCTACCGCTCCCCATGCTGGAAGACCGGGTCAACGCCTGGATCGATACTGTGAAAGCAGGCTAACCCCCTCGCCCCCGCCTGCTTCACAGCAGAAACCCCGCAAGGTCTGCAGCCTTGCGGGGTTTTTCATGCCCCATCTTGAAGCATCAACGCCACATAGGCGTGCACACATTAAGTTATATTAATATTTGCGGCGCTGCACGATTGCCCTGCCCTTTCCGCCGCGCAGTCTTTCCCAGTTGGCCTGAAGTCTAAAAGACCGGGCTCTAATCGGGGAAAGACACATGAATACTTTTGTGAAAGATCGCGGCCTGCGCGCGCTCGTCCTGGCGGGGGCCTCGCTGAGCGCGCTGATGGCGGCGCCGGCGTTTGCACAATCTGAAGAGGAAAGCGCTGACGAGCGGTCCTCAAGCGACACCATCGTCGTCACGGGCTCTCGTCTGCGCAGCGACGGCACGCTGGAAGCGCCGAGCCCTGTGGTCGCGGTCGGGGGCGACGACATCCGCACTTCGGGCCAGATCGACATCACCGCGCTGCTGCGCGAATCTCCGCAATTGCAGGCCTCGCTGCCCGGCACCTTCTCGGCGTTCAACGGCACGCCGCTGGGCGCATCCTTGCTGAACCTGCGCAATCTGGGCACCGAACGCACGCTCGTGGTCGAAAACGGCCGACGGCATGTGCCCGGCATTGAAGGCACGTCGTCAGTTGACGTGAACACCATTTCCACCGCGCTGCTCGAACGCGTGGATCTGATGACCGGCGGCGCGTCTGCGGTCTATGGCGCCGACGCCGTGACCGGCGTTGTGAACTTCATCCTGCGCGACGGGTCTTCGTTTAACGGCATGGAAGTGCGCACCCAGGCCGGCATTTCGGGCGAAGGCGACGCAGAAGAATACTTCATCTCGCTCGCCAACGGCTTTGAAAGCGCGAACGGCCGCGCCGACATCGTGTTCGCCGCCGAGTACCAGTCCACGGAAGCTATTTTCGCCGGCGACCGGGATTTTGGCGGCACCGGTCGCTTCTCGCTGGTGCCGAACGGGCCGGCGACGGGCATTGATCCGCGCTTCTCCAATGTGTGGCTGCCAAACTATCGCCTGCCGATCTCGAGCCATTACGGCATCATCGCCCTGGGCGATGGCGGGGCCAGCGCCTTTGTCGAAGCGGTGCTCAGCGGCGGCGTTCCCGGCTGTGACACCATCGGCGCCGCCGCTATCCCGACCTGTCAGATCGTCGACGAAACCGGCACTCTGCGTCCCTATAATCCGGGCGATATCTTCATTGACGGCTTCAACGCCAGCGGCGGCGACGGCGTGTTCGCCGAACCCGATGACGAATTGCTGCTGCCGCAGACCGATCGCTTCCTGTTCCAGACTGCGTTCAGCTATGAGCTGACGCCGAACATGGAGTTCTTTGCGGACGCCAAATACGTCTTCACCGAGACCCTTGAAAGCAATCAGGTCAACGGCTTCAACGACGATATTCCGATCTCGGCCGACAACCCGTTCATTCCCGCCGCGCTGCAAGCCCAGCTCGCCACGCTGCAAGGGGAAGGCCTGAATCCGGTGATCGCAGTGTCGCGCGACACGCTGGACACCACCACGCGCTCCAACCCTGTGGCCGAGCGCAAGACCATGCGGGCCGTCGCCGGCCTGCGCGGCTTCATCCCCGAGTTCGGGTTCGATTACGAGCTGTCCTACAGCTATGGCCGCACCGATGCGGACATCACCTCGCGCCTGCGTATCGAAGACCGCTTCTTTGCGGCCATCGACGCCGTGATTGATCCGGCGACGGGCAATGTGGTCTGCCGCTCGGACATCGACCCCAGTGCGATCGTGCCGCCCTCCTCGCCCTATCCGGCGCAAAATGGCGGGTTCCAGATCACCACATTCTCGCCGGGCGACGGCCAGTGCGTGCCGATCAACATTTTCGGCGCCAACACCATCACCCAGGAAGCGGCGGACTTCATCTTCCAGCCCGCTACTGCGCAGAACGAAATCGAGCAGAACAATTTCCTCGCCACGCTCTCAGGCGATTCTGAATTCCTGTTCTCCCTGCCCGCCGGCCCGATCGGCTTCGTGGTGGGGTATGAGTATCGCAAGGATGAAAGCGCCTTCACGCCGGACGCCTTCAGTGCTGCGGGCCTGACTTTCGGCACGATCAATTCCAATGGCGGGCCGACCAACGCCTCGTCAGGTGAGATCGAGGTCCAGGAATACTTCACGGAAGTCAAAATCCCCGTCCTCGCGGATCTGCCTTTCATCGAGAACTTCGAACTGACAGGCGCGTATCGTTATTCTGACTACGACGCATTTGGCGAGACCGACACCTGGTCGATGGGCGCGCGCTGGACGATCATCGATTCGCTCACCGTTCGCTCCACCCTGTCACGCGCAGTGCGTATTCCGAACATCACGGAAGCCTTCTCGCCGACCTTCACCGTGACGCTCGGCGCCAGCTCGGATCCCTGCAACCCGCAATTCATTGACGCCGGCACCCAGTTCCGCCGTCCGAACTGTGAAGCGCTCATCGGCATTCCGGTCGACACCTATAACTCGACCGATTACGTCTCCGCCCGTATTCCGGGTCAAAGCGGCGGCAATCCCGACCTTGAGCCGGAAGAGGCGGACAGCTTCACCGTCGGCGCCGTCTGGCGTCCCGTCGAGGATTTCAATGGCCTGTTTGAGGGCCTGACGGTCACCGTCGATTACTACAAGATCGAAATCGACGGCCTGATCGATCAGCTCGGCGCGTTCGACATCGCCCAGAACTGCGTGGATGCTCCCACGATCAATAACCAGTTCTGCGCCGCCATCGACCGCGACCCGACGGTCGGCTTCATCACCGGCTTCCGCTCGGGCTATGTGAACCTCGCCGCGGTAGAGACCAGCGGCATCGACTGGCGCGTTGATTACGCCTTCGACCTGCCGTCCATGTTCGGTCTGCAAGATGCTGGCGAGCTGCGTCTGTCCACGCTGGGCACGAACTTCCTCTCCAACGAGGAAACGCGTGACGTCTCGGCGCCAGAAGAAGTGACCGACGTGCTCACCACGATGAGCCGCCCGGAATGGATCTTCAATCTGAACGCCACCTGGTCCGTCGGCGATCTGTCGCTGGGCTGGAAGGGCCGTTACGAATCCGAACAGCTGCTGAGCGGCATCGAACTCGATGACCTTGAGAGCGATCCGGACTTCGCCAACATCACCCAGGCTGACGGCGCCTGGGTGCATGACTTCTCCATCTCGTATTTCCTTCGTGAAGAGCTGGAGATCTATGGCGGCATCAATAACGCCTTTGACGAAGAGCCCTATCTGGGTCAGCTGTCGCGTCCCGCCGGGCCGCGCGGCCGCTTCTTCTATGCGGGCGTGAACGCCACCTTCTAAAGAAGGCTCAGCGCACAAAAAGACACCCCCGGAGCCTGGCTCCGGGGGTGTTTTCTATTTGCCTGACGAGATCGCCTAGATCGGCATGCGCAGGATTTCCTGATAGGCGCGGATGACCTGGTCGCGCACGGCGACGACGCTTTCCAGCTGCACTTCGGCGGCGGCCACAGCCGTCACCACATCCACAAGCTCGGCCTGGCCGGTCGCGGCCTGGGCGCTGAGCTGTTCAGACTGGCTCAGCGTCTCCTGAACCGATTGCACGGCGTTCATCACCATATCGCCGAAATCACCGCCCTCAGCCTTGGCGAGCTCGGCGGCGTTATTGGTGGACGGCGACACGCCGGCGGCCTGCTGGGCGGCGGCGGTGTAGGCGCGGATAGCAGCGAGATCCATAAGTCAGCCCCTTTCTAGAGCCGGCGATGCCTGGCGATTAACGGCGCAACAGGTCGAGCGTGCGCTCAAGCATGCGGCGCGTGCCCTCCACCATGGTCAGATTCGCCTCGTAGGACCGCTGCGCGTCGCGCATGTCCATCAGCTCGACCAGGGAGGAGACATTGGGATATTTCACATAGCCTTCGCCATCGGCCGCCGGGTGGCCGGGCTCATAGACCATGCGGAAATCTGACTCATCGAGCGTGACGTCATTCATTCGCACCAGCTCGGTGCCGACCTGACGGTCAAACTCAGACTGGAACACCGGGATCTGACGCTGATACGGATCTTCGTCCGCAGTCCGCGCCGTAGATTGAGCGTTCGCCACGTTCTCGGCGATGACCCGCATGCGCGAGGATTGCGCGCGCAGGCCCGCTGCGGAGATCTGCAGGGTTTCAGAGACGCGATCGACCATAGCCGTCTGCCTTTCTGGCGTTGCTTAAGATCACTGACCCGGCGAGCGGCTCGCCATGCGGATCATGTTCAGGCTCTTCTGATACAGGCTGAGCGCCGTCTCGAACCGCATGCGGTTGTCGTTGGCGTCGACCATCTGCTCCTCGATCACGACCGAATTGCCGTTCGAGGTGGTTTCGCTGTCGGGCGCGCGCTCGGTGCGGAACTGCCGCGAGCCGGACGCCGCGCTATCGCCGCCATAATGCATGGCGTGCGTGGTGCGCAGGCCGCCAGCGGCCTGCGCCTGGCCTGCGAGCACGCGTTCAAACTCACTGCGCGGGACATCGGATGGCGTATATCCGGGCGTGTTGGCGTTGGCCACATTCTCGGCAATCACCCGCTGGCGGGCGCCGTGATAGCCCATCGTGTCACGCAGCATGGACAAGAGCGGTATGTCGTCAGGGCGCATCGGCGCCTCCGCCAGAGTTAACTTTGCATTCATCACCCTGAGCCGAGCCGGTTAAGGAGAGCTTAACTCCCTCGCCGACTCCCGTTAGGGCTGTTGATGAGGATGCGCGCCTGCGCGTCGACCGCTCTTGCAGACAGGACGAAGCGACTTTGGACCAGCTTGATATCATACGGTATTTCGCCGCCCTGATCTTGGTGTTGGGCCTTTTAGGCGGATTCGCGGTGGTCGCCAGACGCGCGGGCTGGATGGGCCCGATGCCGATGCTGGACCGCTGGTCCACGCCGACGCGCAAGCGCCGCCTGTCCATCACGGAGACCTTGATGCTCGATCCGCGCCGCAAGGTGGTGATCGTGCGCGTGGACGACGCCGAACATGTGCTGCTTCTCGGCGCAGAGCGCGAGCAGGTGCTCGACCGCGCGCCCGCTAAAGAAGAGCCTGTTTTTGAACCGGTCGCGCCGGATACCGTCGACACGGATGCCGAAAACCCCGGCGCTTCCGTCACACGGTTGGGGCAAAGCCAATGAAGGCCGCGCGCTGGATCTATCCGGTCGTCCTGATCGCTCTGGCCTTGGGCGCTGCGTTGATCGGCGCGCCGGACGCCCATGCTGCGGCCGGGCCGGGCCTGTCGATTTCTCTGGGCGGCAATGACACGGCGCTGACCGAGCGCGTCCTGCAGATGATCGCGCTTTTGACGGTGCTGAGCCTGGCGCCGTCCATCCTGATCATGACCACAAGCTTCATCCGGATCGTGGTGGTGTTGTCGCTGCTGCGTACCGCGATCGGCCTGCAGCAAAGCCCGCCGAACGCCGTGCTGATCTCGCTATCGCTGTTTCTGACCGCCTTCATCATGTCGCCGGTTTTCACCCAGGCCTATCAGGACGGCGTGGAGCCGCTCCTGAACGGCCAGATCAGCAATCAGGAAGCCTTCACCGCCGCCGCACAGCCGGTGAAAGCCTTCATGCTCGCCCATACCCGGGAAGAAGATCTGGGGCTGTTCTTGAACATTTCCGGCGAAGAGCCTGAAACCCCGGAAGCCACGCCGGTCTATGTGGTGGCGCCCGCCTTCATGATTTCAGAATTGAGGCGCGCCTTCGAGATCGGCTTTCTGCTGTTCATCCCCTTCCTGATCATCGACCTGGTAGTGGCCAGCATCCTGATGTCCATGGGCATGATGATGCTGCCGCCCGTGATCATCTCACTGCCGTTCAAGCTGATCTTCTTCGTGCTGGTGGATGGCTGGACCCTGGTGATCGGCTCGCTGGTGCAAAGCTTCGAGCGAATGCCGCCCGGCGGCTGATCAGCTTTCAGGACCCGAAGGTTCGTCATAGCGGCCGAACCCCGCCATCAGCGCATCACTGCGCTGGACGTTGGCGATCTGCCCGACCAGAGAACTCAGGCGGCTGTCGCCCGGCGCCACAGAGCGGTTGGCCACGGTGCTGAAGGCGGCGGCGTGTTCGGTCTCACCCATCTGCCGACCATAGCGCGCAACGAGACGGTCCATGCCCGCCTCGTCCGGCACCAGCGCATAGGCGATCAGGGCGCGCAGCACATCATGGGCTTCTGCTGAGGTGAGCGCCCGGTCAGAGCGCCAGCGATCGCCCAGAAGCGCTTCCATCAGGCGCCCGGCTTCTGACCAGTTGCGCCCTTCCCAGGCGATGTCCGCCCGCAGGCGATCCGCTTCAGGTCCCTGATCATAGGCGATCAGCTCCAGCGCATGTTCGGTGCGGCCCAGCGCCGCCAGCGCGCGCGCCTGCAGGACGCGTCGCTCGTCAACCAGATCATTGGGCAGCCCGGCGATCCGGGTGCTGTCGAGCGCCCGCAGCGCGTCCGCTGGACGATTATCGATCAGATAGACCCGCGCCAGATCGGCGGCGACTTGCGCGCGCGCCAGAGAGGTCATGGTGATCCGGCGCTCAAACACCTGGTGCGCCAGAAGCTCGGACGCCGGCTCCAGCAGATCCACCTCCACCAGCCGGGCGGCGATGCGGCGCGCCATGCGCAAGCCATCCGGCCCCGGCGGCGTCAGATCCTGATGCTCATACCAGAGCGCCAGCGCCTCCATCGGGTCCATCCGATCGCCCTGCCCGTTCAGAAAGATGTCGCGGAACAGGGTTTCCAGCCGCACGCTCAACCGGCGCGCTTCAGGCGTGTTGGAAAAGCGCGAGAGCGCATTGGACATGGTGTTCAGCGCTTCGGGGAAACGACCCGCATCCGCATACACCTCGCCGAGCATGGTGGAGGCTTCCACTTCCACGTCGTCACCCCGCCAGCGAAACCGCAGGCTTTCAAGGGTTTCAACCGCCTCGTCCGGCGCCACACGATCATTGGCGAACTCCAGCCGGACTTTTTCCAGCAAGGCTCGCGCCCGCGCCGGACGCCAGTCCGAACGGCTCAGCTCATCATAAAGCGCGATGGCCTGATCAATATCGCCGGATGCGGCGGCGAGCCCGGCCTCAACCATCGCCGCTTCCGTGCGCGCTTCCAGATCGAAATCTTCGGCCGCGACCACATTGAGCAAGGGCTCCACCGCGCCAAGATCATTGGTCTTCAGCACCGCCATGGCGTGCAGCGCCGACAGGCGCGCGCGCCAGACCGGATCAAAGAAATAGATTGCCTCACGCCCCTGCTCGAACCGTCGGCGCGCCTGCGGCCAGTCCCCGAGCTGTGCGGAAACGGCGCCGCGCCAGGGTTGGGCCGCGGGATCATTGAGCAGAACAGGATGGGACAGATAGCGCTCTGCGTCTTCGTAGCGCCCGATCATATAGCTGGCGACGCCGCGCAAGGCGGCGACTTCCGGGCTGGCGTCCAGCGATGGGTTCTCCTCCACCGCCAGTTCAACCAGGCCCAGCCCTTCAGGCGCCAGCTGCCATCCCAGCTTGAAACGCGCCAGATTGAGAATCGCTGTGGGGTCGAGCTCTGACGCCCGGCGCTGCAGCACCACCATCGCATCGCGATAATCATCTTCACCGCGATACGCCGCCAGATCCAGAAAACCGGGCGTGACAGGCCGATCCAGCGACCCGGACAGGCCGGGGCTGGCCGCCCGTGTCAGCGCCAGACCGCCGGGACGGCTGAGATCGGCGCCGCCTGCGCGCACAGAGAAAGTCAGGTCATCGGCCAGAGGCTGCAACGCCACGCCTTGAGTGGAGGGCAGCATGACCGCTTCCACATACTGACGCGGTGAAATCACCCCGTATTTCTCGCCATCACTCGTCAGAACCAGAAGATCATCGCCCACAACAGGGTCAGTGACCGTGCGCACGCTGCGGGCGCCGTTGAAATTGAAGCGCAGGCGCGCGGGGCGGTTCACCCCCGTCTCGCGCGTCACGCGGATTGGCGCAGGCGGCTGGTCCACCGTTTCGCCAAAGGTCAGAACCCAGCTGGTCCCCACGGGCCGGACATCGGTCTGGGTAGAGCTCGGCGCCTCGATACGCAGGGCCGTATAGTCCGCCCCGCGCAGGACTTGATGCGTGCGAATATGGCGTCCGCCCAGCGCCGCCATCTCACCGACATCCAGCTCGGCGCTGGCGTCAAAAACCACCCAGATCGCCTGCCCCCGGCGGAACACGGCGGCGCCGGGCAGCGAGGCCCAGGGAATATTGAGCACCACATCGGTGCCGTTACGGCGCGCTTCCACCCGGACGATTCCGTCTTCAGGCACGGGATCAGGGCTCGCCTCGGCGTCAGGACGCGTCAAGACCGGCGCGTCCGGTTCGGTGGCGCTCAAAAGGGCGGCCTCAGCCCCCCCGTCTGTCGGGTCAGCGCTCTCAGCCGCGCTCGATGTCTGCGCCTCAATCTGATCGGCATAGTCTGACAGCGCCGCGAGAACCGACTCAGCGCCCCCCGCCGCGCCCATGGAGACGTCAAACACGACCCGTCCCGGCTCATCAGACCAGACCCGCGCCTCGGCGCCCGGCCCCAGCAGGAAAGCCAGCGACAGGCTGTCAGCCCGGCGTTCCGTCACAGCATCGATGAAGCGCGGCGGCGCCGCGGTCAGCGGCGCCAGGTTCAGCTCGGCGGCGCGAGAAAAGGTCAGCACGGCCCGCCCGTCCGCCTGTTCCAGCGAATAAGTCACCGCCTCGGGCCATCGAAACACGATGCGCGAATATTCCGCCGCTTCGCCAATGCGCATATCCACCGGCAAAGCAGGCGGCGGCGCGGCCGCAGCGGCGGCGGCAGCCGCCGCCTGGGCCCGCGCCTGACGCGCGCGTTCAATTTGCGCCAGCTCATAGGGGCTGACCACATCCGCCAGCGGCGCTGCGCCGGGCGGCGCGACATCAATGGCGATGATGTTGTGAGAGACAGACACCCGGCTTTCGAGCGTCCGGTTCAGCGCCAGACGCAAGGTCCGACCATCGGGATCCAGACGCGCCATGGCGAAATAGTCCGGCGCGGCGGCGGTGATGGCGGAGACGTCCGCCTCGATCGGCTCGGACAACCGGGCCACCAGAACGGCGCCAGCGGCGACTTCCGCGTCCGCGCTCAGCCCCTCGCCTTCCATTTCAGGCAGGCTGATCTGAACGCGGGCGGTCTGGCCTTGCCGGGACACGTCAATCTGCGCCGGCGACTGAGCCCACGCAGACGCCGACAGCACGGCGCCCAGCGCCGCTCCGCCAAGAAGGGCGAGCCGCTTATCCTGCCGCTGCTTCAAGGCGGGCCTCCGCTTCCGCGGTGGTTTCAGGCGGTTCGGCGCGCATGCGCAACATGAAGGTCAGCTCGGCGGCGAAGCCGGGCTCCATCTCCGCCATGACGCTGGCGAATTTACGCGCATTGGTGGTTTGCAGCTGTTCTGCGACCAGAAGCAGCGTCGTCTCGTCGGTCTCGCGCATGGACGTCAGAATGCGGGCCGCCGCATCAGGCTCGAGCTGGGAATAGACAGCGACAATGGCGTCCACTTGCTCTTGCCGGCGGTCGTCGAGCATGCCCAGCAGGCCGCGCACTTCATCGCGCAGGGCCTCAAGCTCGGTCACCCGGTCGTCCACGCGCAGCTCCGCCACAGACAGCAGCTGCTCGCGCGTATCAAGCTCGGCTTCGCGCTGATCCAGCGTCCGCCGGCGTTCGGCCAGACGACGCTCCAGACCCAGCTGGGCCGTGGTGGGCGCCGCACGCGGCGCAGGCGCGGCGGAAGGGGGCGGCGCGGCGGGCGGCGCAGGACCTTCATCCACTTCTTCTGCAGGCTCGTCTCCGCCCTCATCGCCATGCCCGTCATCGGCTGGCGGCGCAGCCGCCGCCTCGGCGCGTTCGACAAACAGGGTGGAGACCTCATCCACGAGGGACAAGGACTTCAAGCCCAGCAACCCGCCTAGCACGACGGTCAGCAGCATGAGAGGACGAACGGATTTCATGGTCAGCGAAGCGCCTTCAGCGCATTCAGGCGACGGCGTGAGCGCGTGGCTTCGGGATCTTCATCCTCGGCGCGCGGCGACTCGCGCCGGGGACGCTGGGTCAGACGCTGGGCGCTCATATCGGCTTCCCCGGACAGAAAGCGCAGTTCATCCGCCAGCTTCTGCGCGCGCTCGGTCTCCTTGCGCAGGCTTTCTCCGCCATCGCGGCTCGCACGATCAAGCGCCCCAAGGGTGGCGCGGGCGCGCTCAACCGCGTCATTCAGGGCGGAGATCGTCCCCACAAGGCCATCCTGCCCGTTGCGTAGAGCGCGCAAGCGGCGATCCACGCGCCAGCACATGACGACCGCCATGGCCAGAAGGATGCAGACAAGAGCTTCGAAAGCGAGACCGGCGAGCGTCATGAGAACCCCATCAAACTTTTCTTCGCCATCGCACTCAGCGGGCGATCCAGGCGAACCCCTATGTTGTGCCCGATTCGGCCCATATGACCGTGAGTCAGCGGAACATCATCACAGCGCAGCTCGATCAGGCCGTCCGGCCCCGCATCCAGCATCAAGGTGTCGCCGACCTTGAGATTCATCACTTCGCCCAAAGGCTTCTGCATCTCATCAAGGACCGCGCTCACCTCCATCTTGGTGGACCACAGTTCAGTGGCCAGGTGGCTTTCCCAGATATTGTCGCGGCCGAACTTCTCGCCCATGAACTGCTGCAGCAGCATTTTACGGATGGGTTCGAGCGTGGCGTACGGCAACAAGAGCTCGATGCGCCCGCCGCGATCTTCCATGTCGATGCGCAGCTTGACGAGGATCGCTGCGTTCGCAGGCCGGGCGATGGCGGCGAAGCGCGGGTTGGTCTCAACCCGGTCGAGATCGAAATCCACTTCGGTCAACGGCGCGAACGCCTGACGGGCATCGGCCAGCACCACTTCGATCATCCGCTGGACCAGCGTGCGTTCGATAGTGGTGTACGGCCGACCTTCAACGCGCATGGCCGAGGTGCCGCGCCGTCCGCCCAGCAGAACGTCCACGATCGAATAGATCAGGTTGGAGTCCACCGTCAGCAGACCGTAGTTATCGAGCTGCTTGGCGCGGAACACCGCGAGGATCGCCGGAAGCGGGATCGAGTTGAGATAATCGCCGAAACGGATGGACGAGATGTTGTCGAGACTCACTTCCACGTTGTCGGACGTGAAATTGCGCAAGCTCGTCGTCATCAGCCGCACCAGGCGGTCAAAGACGATCTCCAGCATCGGCAGGCGTTCATAGGACACCAGCGCCGAATTGATGATCGCCCGGATGCCCGAGCGCTCATTGGCGTCGTCGTCAGAAACCGAGAAGCCCAGAAGGGAGTCGATTTCTTCCTGATTGAGGATGCGTTCAGGGCCGGAAGACTGCTGGGCCGGCAGGAAGGTTTCACCATCCCCGTCGACCATGGCCTCCCATTCGGACGCCAGGTCGTCGCCGTCATCGCCCAAGGAGTCAAAGTCAGGCTGTTCGCCCGCAGCAGCGGCCTCCCATTCAGCCGCCATTGCATCCTGATCGATATCGTCGTCCAACGCAGGTCTCCGCTATTGCTGCATCACGAAACTGGGCAGCAGCACGCCGTCCACAGTCTTGGGGGCCAGCACCAGATTGGTGCGGCGGATCAACTCCATCCGAATGCGGTGTGATCCGGTCGAGCCGTCAATGTCTTCGACCCGTAAAGCGCGAAAGAAATCCACATATTCGTCGCGCAGCAGGATCTGAACGTCTTCGCGCGCCAGAAGTTCGGCCACGTCGTGGTCGGAATAGGCGAGCGCGATCTGAACTTCCAAAAGCACCGAACGGTTGTCCGGGCCGGACATGTCCACGATCAGCGGCTCTTCAAAGCGGAACAGCTCCGCCAGGTGCTCTTCGGTGGCCCCGGCGCCGTGACCGTCGCCATGACCGTCCGCAGACGCTTCGCCATGCTCCTCGCCATGCTCGCCCTCGGCGACGACCTCTTCGTCACCGCCGCCCAGGAAAAACAAGGCGCCCGCCACCCCAGCCAGAATGACGAGGATCACAGGCAAGCCGATGAAAAGGATCATCTTCTTGAGGCCGCCTTTCTTAGCTTCCTCTTCGCCCTCTTCACCTTCGGCGCTCTCTTCGCGCGTTTCGTCTTCGGTGTCTTCAGCCATGAAGCTGATTCCCTCGCCTTACGGATTCGCCCAGTACAGCCAACGATTAATCAGTGCTGCGGTTAACGATCCGTTTGGAAACGGCTTCGCTGGGCAGATTTTTCCCCTTTGTGAGGCTCGACAGGCAAGGCTGGCCGCCCAAAACCGTTGGCGCTTCAACCGCCTGTATATTTTTCAACACGTTAACCATGGCACGGTGTTTGCCATGAGTCTGGGGACGCTGCCAGAAGTCGCAGCAACCGCCTTCAGAAGGACGCCTGGCGATGGACAACACCATGCTGATCGGACTGACCCGCCAGCTGACCTTGCGTCGGCAGATGGATGTGGTCGCCAACAATATCGCCAACGCCAACACCCAGGGCTTCAAGGCCGAGCGCATGATGCTCGAGCCCGACACCTCGTATCGCGCCCGTCATCAAGACGGCCCTAACCGCGCCCAGTTCGTCGATGAATGGGCGATGGGCCGGGATTTCTCTCAGGGCTCGCTCACCAATACGGGTCGCCCGCTGGATCTGGCCTTGCAGGGCGACGGCTTCTTCATGGTGGAGATGGACGGCGTCGAGCGCTTCACCCGTGACGGCGCTTTCACCCTGAATCCTCTGGGCGAGCTGGTCGCCAGCGACGGCGCGCAAGTGCTGGACGCCGGCGGCGCACCGATCGTGCTGGACCCGACCGCCGGCCAGATCGTTATCGGCGAGACGGGCGAGATTACTCAAAACGGTCAGATCATCGCGCAAGTGGGTGTCGCCCAGTTCGCCGATCCGGGCCTGCTGACCAAGACCGGCGACAATCGCTACGCCGCGCCTGAAGACGCCGAGCGCGTGATCGAGGAGCTGCCGCAGATCAAGCAGGGGTTCCTGGAAAGCTCGAACGTGCGGCCCATGCTTGAAATCACCACCATGATGGAAGTGAGCCGCGCCTATGCGTCGGTCACCCGCATGATCAAAGACACCGACGAACTCAGCCGCAAGGCCATTGACCGCCTTGGTCGCCCATAACGCTCTATTCTGAAGGAGGCCGCAGTCATGCGCGCATTGTCCACCGCCGCCACCGGGATGGAAGCCCAGTCACTGGCCGTCGAGGTGATCTCTCACAACCTGGCCAACATGAACACGATCGCGTTCAAGCGTCAGCGCGCCGAGTTCGAAGACCTGCTCTACCAGACCGTCTCACAGCCCGGCGCCAACTCCTCGGACGCCGGCACCATCGTGCCGACGGGCGTTCAGGTGGGCCTGGGCGTCAACGCAGGGTCGGTCTATCGCATCGCCGAACAAGGCGGCCTGAGTGAAACCGGAAACAGCTATGATGTCGCGATCTCCGGATCCGGTTATTTTCGCGTCCAGATGCCTGACGGCAATGACGCCTACACCCGCGCCGGCAATTTCTCCCTGAGCCCCAACGGCGAGATCGTCACTGCGGACGGTTACTCGGTCATGCCGGGCATCGTGGTCCCCGCCGAGGCACGACAGGTGGTGATCAACACCCAAGGCCAGGTGCAGATCCTTCTGAACGGCCAGCCCGCCCCGCAAGTGGTGGGTCAGCTTGAGCTTGCGACCTTCCCCAATGAAGCCGGCCTTGAGCAGATCGGCGACAATCTGCTGCTGGAA
The DNA here is from genome assembly GCF_002354675.1 of Oceanicaulis sp. UBA2681. Classification (NCBI taxonomy): domain Bacteria; kingdom Pseudomonadati; phylum Pseudomonadota; class Alphaproteobacteria; order Maricaulales; family Maricaulaceae; genus Oceanicaulis; species Oceanicaulis sp. UBA2681. Next base: position 218,270 of record NZ_DEMB01000016.1, read on the forward strand.
AGCGCCGCGTCTGGCGCGCCCAATCTCGGCGCTCCAACCGATCCCGGTTTCGGTCAGGTGCGCCAGGGCTTTGTGGAAGTGTCCAATGTGGACGCCGTCACCGAGATCACGTCTCTCATCCAGGCCCAGCGCGCCTATGAGATGAACGCCCGGGTCATCACGGCCGCGGACGAGATGCTCGCAACCTCCTCCAATCTGCGCTGAGGAAAGGCTAAGCCATGCTTCGCACCCTCACTCTTATTCTGGCGCTCTCGACGGGCGCAGCGGCGGCGCAGGAGGTCAGCACGTCCGTGGTGCTCAAGGAGCGCCTGGTCAGCGCCGACGCCGTCATCACCCTGTCCGACCTGTTCGACATCACAGGCGAGGCGGGCGATGTCCAGCTCGCTCGCGCCCCGGCGCCGGGACGAGCGATTTCGCTGGACCCCGACTTTGTCCGTAACGCAGCGGCGCGTGAGGGTTTCCACTGGGCGAACGCCGGCGGCGTTTTGCGCGTCACCGTCGAACGCGAAGCGCGCACGGTCAGCGCGTCCGACATTTCCGATCTGGTTCAGGAAGCGCTCTATGTGGAGACGGGCCACGCCTATGCGGTCAACCTTTCCAACATGCGTCAGGACCTGTTCGCCCCCGCTGACGCGCTGGGCGGGCCGGAACTGATCAGCTTTGATCATGACGCCAGCTCAAACCTGTTCCGCGCCCAGATCGCGACGTATCCGGGCGGCGAGCCTCTCACCGTGGCGGGTCGGGCGCAACGGGTGACCAATGTGCCGGTGCTCAACCGCACGATTGCGCGCGGCGAGACCATCACCGCCGCAGATGTGGACTGGGTCCGCCTGCCCGAAAGTCAGGTGCGCGGCGAAATCCTGCTGGCTGAAGCCGATCTTGTCGGTATGTCCGCCAAGCGCGCCCTCAGCCCCGAACGCCCCTTGCGCAGCTTTGACGTGGAGCCGCCCATTCTGGTGGCGCGCGGCGAGCTGGTGTCCCTGGTCTATCAGGTCGGGCCGCTGATGCTGAGCGCCCAGGCCCGCGCCCTGGAAAACGGCGGCGAAGGCCAGTTCATCCGTTTTCTGAACCTGCAATCAAACCGCACGGTCGAAGCCTGGGTGGAAGCCCCTGGCCGCGCCAGTGTCCTTGGCGGCCGCAGCGCCGCACGCCCCAGCGAGTCCTGAGCCATGATGTCCAAACGCTTTTTGATGTGTAGCGCCGTTATTCTGGGCGCCCTGTCTCTGACCGCCTGCGCGACCACAGACCGCTTGTCTTATGTGGGGCAAACCCCGCCCATGAACGATATCAATAACGCTGCAGCGCTGACCGGCCAGGCGGGCGCCAACGGCCCGACGGCGGGTCAGGCGGAAGCGGCGCGACTGGCCCGCGCCCGCGCCATCGCCGAGGCGCGGGCCCAGTCCGCCAATCCCAACTCGCTATGGCGCTCAACCAACTCCACCACCTTCTTCGGCGATCCGCGCGCCGCGCATGTGGGCGATATCCTGACGGTGAGCATCGACATCGCCGACAGCGCGACCGTCTCTAATCAGACCACGCGCTCGCGCACCACGTCTGAAGACTCAAACCTGACCAACTTCTTTGGCGGGGAAGCCGCGCTCAACCAGTTCTTCAATGACGCGGTCGATCCCGCCAGCCTCGCCAGCTTCGGGTCCGCCTCATCCACCCAGGGCGCAGGCAACATCAATCGCTCTGAAAGCATTTCGATGACCGCCGCCGCGATCGTGGTGGACGTGTTGTGGAACGGCAATCTGGTGATCCATGGCCGTCAGGAAGTGCGCATCAACAACGAAGTGCGCGAGCTGCTGATTTCCGGCATTGTCCGCCCTCAGGACATCGCGGCGGACAATACGATCGATCATGAACAGATCGCCGAAGCGCGCATCTCCTATGGCGGTCGCGGCCATATCACCGAAATGCAGCGCCCGCCCGTGGGTCAGGAGCTTTATAATCTCCTCTGGCCGTTCTAGGGCAAGCGCATGACCATGACGTTCACGCGGACCGAACATGCAGACGGCCGCGTTCTCAGCATTCACATGACGGGCGTGAACACAGCCGCGCAGAGCCTCGCCAATGCGCCGAAGCTTGGCCAACGCGTGCGTGAAACCGGCTATTCGGGCCTGATCATGAATTATCAGGGCTGCCGCTTCGATCACACGGTGGGCCAGTTCACCAAGGTCGCGGAAGCCCTGAGCGAGGCCCTCCCGGCGCATGTCCGGGTCGCCTATGTCTATGATGAAAGCAACCTCATGCACGCGGCCTACATCACGCGCCTGATGAAATCTGCGGGGTTTGTCACGCGGGCGTTCGGAGACTTTGACGAGGCCCTGTTGTTTGCGGCGAATGAGAAGGGTGAGTGACTCACAGTTCCAATCACACCCTCTCATTCGATTAAGAAAGCCGAAGCACTGATTGGGACATAGTGTAGAGCGCTTTTCGCTGCCTACAGGCCTCTCCCGGAATGAGAACGTACTCACTTGAACGCATCGAGCTGCCAGAAATCGGTGTGCTGCGGTATAATATCATCGGTTTGGAGACAAACGCCGAAACGGAACCCGGTTTGGTCGCGATCTGCCAGCGACTCGATGCAGAACCTCAGTGGACTGGCGTTCTCTTTGATCATAGCCAGTCACAGATCAGCTACACGCTGACGGAATTCAATCAGCGCGTAGAGTACGCCATCCGGCATTTCCCACGGCGCGTCAAACTCGCTTACGTCTACAATCCGCGAACGCTTGTAATCTCTGCGCGAACGACAAAAATGCTCAACGCAGCGGGAATAAACGCGCAAGCTTTCTCCAACGCTGAAGAAGCGCTCGCGTTTCTCAAAAGCAATGAAAGCTGGTCGCGTCAGGTCTAGACCTGACGCTGACGCCGTTAATTATCGCGGTGCACGCGCTCGGAGCGCTCATGGCGTTCCTGGGCTTCCAGGCTGAGCGTCGCCACCGGACGTGCATCCAGACGCGCCAGAGAGATCGGCTCGCCCGTTTCCTCGCAATATCCGTACTCGTCTTCTTCGATCCGGCGAATCGCAGCTTCTATCTTGGAGATCAGCTTGCGTTGGCGATCTCGCGCCCGCAGCTCCAGCGCACGGTCGGTTTCCGTCGACGCCCGATCTGCAATATCCGGCAGCGCGCCGATATCTTCTTGAAGATTAGATAGAGTTGAACGACTCTCACGAAGGATTTCATCCTTCCAAGCCAACAACTTCCGCCGGAAATATTCTTTCTGGCGTTCATTCATGAAGGGTTCGGACTCGCTGGGACGGTACCCCGTCGGCAGCTCGATGCTTGAATCCATAACACTCATGAGACCGTCTCCGTATGCAGCCCCCGCCGGCCTGAGCGCGGCGGAGAATATCGACCGTCAAGTTCAAGTCAATCTGCTCATACGGTTACAGAGCAAATTCAACAGGACGATGATGATGATGTGACGGTCGCATCGCCCCCTCAGGCAATGCGATCAGGCGCTTAACTTGGCCAATTCGACGGCGGCGCGAATTTCCACCTCATCCAGCGCAGCTTCCAGACGCGGATCATGGGTGGCGTCGCGTCGGGTTTGCAGCGTCTCCATGAGCTTGACCAGCGTATCTCGCGGCAGGACGCCATCCAGAAGCGCCAGTTTCAGATCGTCGAGGATGTCAAGAAGTGAGAAGGCCCGCTCGGTCGCCTGGCGCTTGGCGGTCACGGCGTCGCCCGCCCCCTGGAGCGCCAGCAAGGCGTCAACAGATCCAATCGCAGACGCACCGCTCAGCGCTGACGCGGAGACTGACACGTTTGATGACGCAGCGCCCTCGGGCGAAAAACCTGAAGCTTTTGACGCTTCACCTTTGCGCTTGGCGCCAGACGCCCCTTGTACGGGCCGGGATGAATTGACCTTCATGATGCCCTTCGAGTCCTCTCAAAGCATGCGACAACTGTGCTTAATCAAACTTAATGAGTGCTTAAAGCGCTCACTCGGCAGGATTTGCCTTCGGTCCTTGCAATAAAGCGGCCCCGGCAAGGTTTTCCCAGATGCCGCTCATATATTTCAGTTATTTAGACCCCGTCAAACTGGCATGTTTCTCGCAATGAGACAGGTGTAGAAACCTGATCCGTCGGAGAACTCCGCCAGCATGACCCGCCTGTTAATCGCTTGCCTCACGCTTTTTTGCCTCGCAGCGCCGCTGGCCGAGGCCAATCCGCGAATCAAGGACATCGCGGATGTGGAAGGCGTTCGCGACAACCAGCTGGTGGGCTACGGCCTGGTGGTGGGTCTGGACGGCACCGGCGATACGCTGCGCAATGCGGTGTTCACCCGGCAGGCCCTCAACTCCATGCTGGAACGCTTCAACATCAATGTGCGTGAAGCCGATCTGCGTACCGGCAATGTGGCTGCGGTGATCGTCACCGCCGAGCTGCCGCCCTTCTCCATGCAAGGCTCGCGCGTCGACGTCACGGTGTCCGCACTGGGCGATTCAGACAGCCTTCAGGGCGGCGTGCTGATCGCCACCCCGCTGATGGCCGCCAATGGCGATGTCTACGCCGTGGCGCAAGGTTCGCTGGCTGTGGGCGGGTTCGCCGCTGAAGGCGACGGGGCCTCGATCACCCGCGGCGTGCCGACCAATGGACGGATCGCCAATGGCGGCGTCATCGAGCGTGAACTGGACTGGGACCTGGCCGGTCAGGCGCAAATCCGCCTGGCGCTGCGCAATCCCGATTTCACCACCGCGCGCCGCATGGCCCAGACCATCAACGCGTTTCTGGGCGCTGAAGCCGCCGCCGCGCAGAACCCCTCCACCGTTTCCCTGACCCGGCCGCTTTATTTTGAAGGCGACATGGTCGCCCTGATCGCCGAAGTCGAACAATTACGCGTCGAAACCGATATGCGCGCCCGCGTGGTGATCGACGAATCCACCGGCACCATCGTGATGGGTGAAGATGTGCGCGTCTCCACCGTCGCTATCGCGCAAGGCGGACTGACCATCACCGTCACCGAGAGCCCGCAAGTCAGCCAGGCTCTGCCGTTCGCGGATGGTGGTGAAACGGTGGAAGTCCCGCGCACCAATGTCAGCGTGGAAGAGGAATTGCGCGAAATGGGCGTGCTCAACGGCACGGTCAGCCTGCGCGAGCTCGTGGATGGTCTGAACGCCCTGGGCGTCAGCCCGCGCGACATGATCACCATCCTGCAAAGCATCAAGGCGGCCGGCGCGCTGCAAGCTGAAATCGAGGTGCTGTAATGGACGGATTGCTTGACGCCCAGATGCAGAACGCGCTGCTCGCAGCGCGCGGCCCTGCGTCCACATCCCGTTCGACCGCCGGCCAGACGCCAGACCAGATCCGCAAGACGGCGGAAGACTTCGAAGCGGTCTTCCTGTCCCAGATGATGGAGCAGATGCTGGGCGAGACCACCGAGTCGAGCTTTGGCGGCGGTCCGGGCGAGAACGCCTTCAAATCCATGCTCAATGAAGAATACGCCAAGGTGATGGCCAAGGCGGGCGGCATCGGTCTGGCCGATTCCGTCATGCGCGAAATGCTGGCCATGCAAGAACAAGGAGGCGCGTGATGACTGAACTGGCGGCTGCAAACCCGACCGAACGCGCCCAGGCGCTGATCCAGCTGACCGGTCGGCTGACGGAACTGCTCGATCAGGAAACCGAGCTGTTTGACGCTCACATGCCTCACAAGGCGGTCGAGTTTCAGGCCGAGAAGACCAAGCTCGCAACGCTCTATCGCACGGAAACCAAGCTGGCGAGCAAGGACCGCTCGCGCTTGAGCGGCGTTGATCCCGAGCTAAAGGCCAAACTGAAGATCTCAACCCGGGTCTTCGAAGACGCCCTGGCGCGCAATGGCGCTGCGGTTGAAGCGCTGAAAGTGCTGACTGAAGGCCTGGTCAAAGCCATCGCAGATGAAGCTGCGCGCCAGCAGCAGACTCAAGTCGGCTACGGCCCCGGCGTCAAATCAGGCGGCGTCTCCGCCCTCGCCTATAACCAGACGGTCTGATCTGAAGGTCGTGCCAGAAAAAACCCCGGAGCAGCGCTCCGGGGTTTTTTATACGTCGGGAATACAAGGCCTTAGAACCTAGAACAGGCCCAGCGTGCTGCCGCCGCCGCCATTCACAAGGCGGTCCAGGCCCGCTTGATAGTTAGACACCTGGGCCGTCAGATAAGACGGAACCGTGCCGCCGCGCTTGCCCGCCTGCGGCCCGTCCAGAAGCGCCTTCAGCGCCGGATCCGTGGTCAGGTCGCGGTAAGCGCGCTGGATCACCGATTGCGCCTTGGACAAGGCTTCCAGAGCTTTCGCGGCGCTGTCCTTGTCTGTGATCGACAGGGAGGTGGGCAGTTCCAGCGCAAAAATCTCGGGCGCGTCAGACGTGCTGTCCTTGTCCAGAAGCGACGCCTTGCCGATGATCGCGCCCTCGGGCAAACCCAACCCATTCAGCGCGTCACGACCGTCATCCCCGGCGAACAGCTCGATCTTCACGCCTTCCTTGGGCTTGATGCGCAGCATGTCGCCATTGGCGGAGCGGCGCACGTCCGAATTGCCGTCCAGCACCAGCACAGCGTTCAGCTTGAAGGTCAGAGACCGCATGGTCTCGTCATCATCAATGGTGATTTTCTTTTTCCGGCCGCCATCCACTGAGATGAAGAAATGATCGCCTTCGCGCACGCTCGAGCGCGCGGTGATCACGCGGCTGTCCGCATAGCGCACTTCGCCGGTGGGGAAGCCGAGCTTGTCGAGCGCATTATCGCCCGTGGGATCGACCACCACGGCATTGGCTTCCGCCAGGCCGCCCCGGCCAGACAATTGCTGGGTGAACGTGACCGCGCCGCTGGTCGTGTCCAGACCCGCGACAAAGGCGTTGCGGGCGCCGTTCTGGGTCTGCCCCGGCAGCGCGCCAGAGGTCTTGCCCGCTATGTAGGCCACGCCATTGCTGACCGTCACAGAGGTTGCGGAATTGTCCTCCGCAGAGCCCAGGAAGGTGGTGAAATCGACACTGGCGGTCGGACCGTCAGAGATTTTGACCAGCACGGCATCACGGCCGCCGGCGTTCGCCTCGATCGGCGCACTGGGCGAGAAGGCTGCGCCCGCAGCGCCCGCCAGATAGATCGCGCCGTCATCAGCCACCGTGATCTCGCCGATACGGCCACCGTCCAGATCACCGAGATCAAGCGTCCAGACCGGCGCGCCGGTTCCGTCATCGCCCGCTGCGTATTTGGTCAGCACAGCGCTGCCGTTCACTTCGCTGGCCACGATAAGCCCGCCATCCGCCGCTTGGGCGATGGATTTGGCGGTGTCATTCTCAGCGCTGGCGCCAGCGGCGCGCGTATACAGGATCGCGCCGTTTTCATCGAGCGCGCGCAGATACCCGTCCGTCTTGCCCGCATTGACCACGCCGCCCACCGGCGCGCTGGTCTGACCGGCCACATAGATCGTGCCGTCCGCGCCGACGCTCACTGCGGTCGCTTCATCATCCTTGTTGCTGCCAAAGCGCTTGGTCCATTGCTCGACGCCGTCGGCGGAGAATTTGGAGACCAGGGAATCCGTGCCGCCAAGCTCGGTCGTGTCGCCCAAAGCGCCCTCGACGGAGCCCGCCACCACAACATTGCCGTTGGCGTCCAGCGCGATTGAAGCGCCTTCCGCCGTGCCGCCAGAGCCCAAAGTGCGCGCCCAGACCTGTTTTCCGGTGGTGTCATAGCGCATCAGGATCAAATCCTGCTCGCCCTTTATCGACTGCCCGGCCAGACCGTTCTCAGCATGGCCGACCACATAAAGACCACCATCAGCGCCCTGTACGGAATCCAGAATGCGCAGCGGATTGCTCTCTGTCTTGGTGCGGGTTTCGGTTTCGCCCTCTTCCCCGCCCGGCACGGCCACATCAGACGTGGTCACGCTGCCATCCGCGTCGATGCGGCGCATGAACGCGGCGTCGCCGCCATTGGCGATATCGACATATTTGGTCAGCTGGCCGCCGGCACCCTCGGTATCGCCAGACACGCCGGCCATATAGACCGCCGGATTGCCGGTCGCAGGCGCAAAGCTCAGGGTCTCGGTCAGAATACCCTTGATCTTGAATCCGAAATTATCGCCGGGAATGATCCCGTTCTCGTCTTCCTCGCCGATCTTCACCCGCTCGATCCGGCTGAGCATGCCAGCGTTTTCAAGCTCGGTGTTGATGAAAGCGGCGACATTGTCGAGCGTGCGCGGGGTCGCGCCCATATTGGCCAGATCAATGGCCACAGGCGTGGTCGCGCCGGACTTCTTCACGCTGATGGTGAAGGAGACATCACCCTGAAACCCGTCCACTTCAGCATCAAAAGCGCCAGAGTGAACGATGGGCGTCACATATTCAGAGATGCCGCGGGAGATCGCCAGGCTGCTTTCCGCCTTGGACAATTCCTCGCCTTTCAGCACCGTCACCCCTTCAAGGGAGAGATCGCCGAAGAAACTGTTGAGCTGGTTCAGGCCTTCCTGAAAACGACGGTCGAGAAAATCGCGACGGCTGTCCAGCGTGCCCTTTTCAGCGGCTTCCGAACCCAGAGCCTGCAAGCGGCGCAGCCCCTGATACATGGCGAAAAGCTGTTTCTCGTCCTCGCCCACATCCAGGCTGGCGAAATCACCGAGCTTCTTGTCAAAGAAGACGCCGTCCGCCAGCGCGCTGCGCTTGAGAACGTCGAGCGCTTCGATCTCGCCGCGCGCATCCCAGGGCGGCAGAACATCACTGGAGGAAGACCGGTTGGGATTTTGGGCATTGGACGCAGACTGGGAGAACGCTGTCGTGCGTGACAGCGCCGTTGCATTCTGCGCGCCATACCAGGCGCTGAGAAGATTGGACGAAATGACCATGGCCTTCGGCCCGAACCCTTAAAGCTCGATACACCTTTTGCATCGACTCGCAGACTAGCGCTCGACCTGCAAACAAACCGTTAGGATTTAAGGTGAACGAACCGCCACCTTTTCAAGCGGCGAAGGGAAACCGCATGGGCCGCGTTTCAACGCTGGCGCGCTCTGGCGAAACCAGTCGGGCATAATCGACGCGGTCCGCGTTCAGCTCACTCAGATCAGGGCGCCGCAAGCATAACGCCGCCATCTCGGCCGCGGTCGCCGTCAGGGCTTTGTCGCCCAGCTCTGCAAACATCGCCTGCAGAAAAGCGGCGTCCTCGGGCGTCTCCAGCATCCAGCGCAAATGCTCCAGCCCGCCGCCGGGGCCCGTCAGATTGGCGCGCGTGAGATCGGGATTGCGTCGCATCCAGCCCGTCACCGAGCGCCGCTCAGCCAGCGTGTCCGCCTTGCGATCCGCTTCGTCGAGCAACAGGGCGGAAAAGGCCTCGCAATCCAGCCCGTGCGGGAAGCGCGCCGGCATGGTGTTGGACGCGTAATCGGCGCGCGCATCCGTCAACAAGGCCAACACGCCGCCAGCAATGACAGGGTCAATCACCGGGCACTGGCTGGTGAGCCGCACCACGATGGATGCGCCAGCCTCGCGCGCCGCCTGCGCCACAAGCCCCAAGGGATCCGCGGCAGGTCCGCGCACCACCATGACGGCGCAATCGCACGCCTCTTCAGCGATCAGATCATGGTCACGATCATCGGGGACGGCGCAGACCACCATATCAACGCCCGGGATGTGGCGGGCGCGCTCAAGCCCGCACGCCAGGGCAGACCGATCACCGAGATAGACAAGCTCGCGATCCGCAAGGGCGCTGGGTCCGCTGCCGGCCTGAACGATCACAGTCGCGCCCATCATGTCCCCCGAGGCTGGAAAGCTGTCGCCCTCTTCGAATCCGAGTATGGATTTACCGCGCCTAACGGGCCGTTAACCGACACCGCGGATCGTGGCGTCAAGAATGTGTCCATGACCCATGGAAAGTCATCTAGATGAGCCAGCCCCCAAAGACCTCGAAAACCGCGGACGATGATGTCAACCGCCTGTTTCTGGGGCGAGATTTTCGTAGTCCGCGGATTGATCTGAATGGCAAGACCATCCTGATCACCGGCGGAACGGGGTCGTTTGGCCATCATTTCGTCCAGACCGTGATCAACGAATACAAGCCCAAAAAGCTGATCGTGTTCTCGCGCGACGAACTCAAACAGTACGAGATGGCGCAGCGCTTCAGCCCGGAAGAGCACCGCTTCATGCGCTACTTCATCGGCGATGTGCGCGATGAGGGCCGACTGGACATGGCGATGCGCGGGGTCGACGTGGTGGTCCACGCCGCCGCGCTCAAGCATGTCCCGATTGCGGAATACAATCCGTTCGAATGCATGCGAACCAATGTGTTCGGCGCAGAAAATGTGGTGCGCGCGGCCATCAAGCGCGGGGTGCAGCATGTGTGCGCCCTGTCGACGGACAAGGCCGCCAGCCCGATCAACCTTTATGGCGCCTCCAAGCTGGCGTCCGACAAGATCTTCACCGCCGCCCAGCATATGGGCGGCGAAGACGGGCCAACCTTCTCGGTTGTGCGTTATGGCAATGTGGTCGGCTCACGCGGCTCGGTCGTGCCGTTCTTCAAGAAGCTTGTCGCTGAGGGCGCGGACCATCTGCCCATCACCGATCCGCGCATGACCCGGTTCTGGATCACCCTGGAACAGGGCGTGAATTTCGTCTTGTCCGCGCTGGAAATGGCCAAGGGCGGCGAAGTCTTCGTGCCGAAGATTCCGTCCATGAGCACGGTGGATCTGGCGCGCTCGATCGCGCCTAACCTGCCCCACAAGATGGTGGGTATCCGCCCCGGCGAGAAATTGCACGAAGTCATGGTGCCCGAGGATGATTCTCGCTCCACGGTGGAGCTGGAGGATCGCTATGTGATCTTGCCGCACAGTTCCGAACGGCTGCGCGCGGAATGGTTCGCCGACGGCGCCGTACCGGTCCCAGAAGGGTTTGAGTATCAGTCTGACTCCAATCCCGAACGTCTGGATGCCCGCACGCTCCAGAACATTCTCAATGAAAAACTTGCCCTGAAGGCCTGATCCATGACCCATGATCCCGTGAACACCTGGTCGGGCGAGTTCGGCGACGAATACACCCAGCGCTGCAGCCCCGAAGAGTTCCGCATCCGCGCCCGCACCCGTCTGTGGTCGCGCTGGCTGGACGCCTTCGGGACGCGCGAGCCCCAGACCATTTGCGAGGTTGGCTGCAATCTGGGCCTGAACCAGCGCGCGCTTCAACGCCTCAGCGATGCTGAATTGTTCGCGGTGGAGCCCAATGACAGCGCGCGCGAAACCCTGATCAAGGATGGCGTGCTGCCTGAGAGTCATATCCGTGCGGGCCGGGGCGAGGATTTGCCCTTTGACGATTCAAGCATGGATCTGGTGTTCACCAACGGCGTTCTGATCCACGTCCACCCCGACAATCTCGGCCAGGTGGCCGACGAGATGTATCGCGTCTCCAAGCGCTTCATCCTGGTCTCGGAATACTTCAATCCCGACCCGGTCGAGCTCGTTTATCGCGGCATGACCGACCATTTGTGGAAGCGCGACTTCGCCGGCTTCTTCCTGGATCGCTTCAAGGGTCTGGAAGTGGTGGCGGACGGGTTCAGCTGGAAGCGCACCAGCAATCTGGACAACCCGACCTGGGCGTTGATGGAAAAACGGCCCGCCTAGAGCCCCAAAACCGCTTTCAAGGCTGAAACCACGCGCGCCGGATCATCATCGGACATCGCCGGATAGAGCGGCAAGGACAGCGTGCGCGCATAGTGGCGCTCGGCGCCCGGCAAGGTCTGCTCGCCATACAACGCTTTGTAATACGGGTGATGATGAACCGGGATGTAGTGAACCTGCGTTCCGATCCCCTGATCTTTCAGGGCCATCATGACATCGGCGCGACTCTGGCCGGCAGCGCAAAAATCAATCCGTACATTATACAGATGGCGGCAGGGATCGACGCCTGCGCGCCCCGCCGGCGGCTGCACCAGCGGCGCCAACTCTGACAGGGCCGCATCATAAACGGACGCCAACAGACGACGGCGCTGCGCAAAACGCGAGAGCTTGTTGAGCTGGGACAATCCCAGCGCCGCGTTGATGTCGGGCATGCGGTAATTCCAGCCCAACGCCTGCATTTCATACCACCAGGGTTCTGTCGCCCCCTCCGCGCGTTCAAACCGGTCCGGCTCACGCACAACGCCATGAGACCGCGCATGGGCGACCCGGTCGGCGATCTCAGGGTTTTGCGTGGTGACCATGCCCCCTTCCCCGCACGCCAGCGTCTTGACCGGATGAAACGAGAAGACCGCAGCATCCGAATACGGGCACGCCCCAACAGGCGCGCCTGTCTCATCCAGACTGCCCACAGCGTGAGACGCGTCCTCAACGACTGACAGGCCATGATCGTGCGCCAGTGCGCTGAGCGCGGGCATGTCGCAGGCAACGCCCGCCAGATGGACCGGCGCGATCAGGCGCGCCCGCCCCTGGGACCGCTGCAGCGCCTCGGCCAGGGTCTCAGGCGACATCAGGCCCGTGTCGGGGTCCACATCCGCAATCACCACATCCGCGCCGCAATACCGGGCGGCGTTGGCGGTCGCGACAAAAGTCAGCGCCGGAACGATGGCGCAATCGCCCGGCCCCAGCCCCAGGGCGTCATAGGCGAGATGCAGCCCCGCCGTCGCCGAATGGCAGCTGAGCGCATGGGGCGCCGAGACGGCCTGCGCGAACGCCGCCTCAAAGGCGTCGACCCTTGGGCCGGTGGTCAGGAAGTCAGAGGTCAGACAAGCGGTGACCGCAGCGATGTCGTCATCGTCGATCCATTGCCGACCATATGGCAAAAACCCGTCGCTCATGCATCCGCTCCCTGAGTTTACCCGACACTGTGCTGAGTCCGCGCCCCGCTGAAAACAACAAACCGCCCGACATCGGGAGAAGTCGGACGGTTCGCCGTGGTGGTGATGTCGGAACGGGGTTAGCCGTTGAAGAGGTTCAGAATGATCTGAGGTTCAGAGTTGGCGATCGAAAGCGCCTGCACCCCGAGTTGCTGTTTCACCTGCAAGGCCTGCAAGCGCGCAGATTCCTTAGCCAGATCCGCGTCCACAAGATTGCCCACGCCTTCGGTCAGACTGTCTTCGAGTTTGCCGACAAAAGTCCGGTGCGCTTCCATCTTCTTGAGGTCAGACCCCAGATTGGCCAGAGCCTGGTTGACGTTGTCGAGGCTCGCCTGGATGGCGCTGACCACATTGCCGGCCAGGGTCACGGTGCCAAGGCTGGAATTGTTTGTCAGGGTGATGATCGAGCCGGAAACAGACAGGTTCTGCCCTTCCAGCGTGACGGAGCGCGTCGCGTCCGCATCCGCCAGGAAGGCGATGCCGTTCGTCAGCGAGCCGTTCAACAGGTTCGCGCCGTCAAACTCTGCGTTGGTCAGGATGACTTTCACCTGATCCAGCAACTCTTTGTAGTCGCTGTCATAGGCCTGACGCGAGAAGGTGTCGATGGAAGGATCAAGCGCGGCTGTGGCTTTCTCGCGCATCTGGATCAGCAGGTCAGAGATGGACTCGCCGGCCGCAATCGCCACATCGCCGATGGAGACGGCGCGGTCGAGCGAGGATTTGACGGAGCCCAGTGCGCCAATGTCGGACCGCATGCCTTGCGCCACCGCATAGACGGAGGAGTTATCCTTCGCCCCTGTCACACGCAGGCCGGTGTTGATCCGGCTCTGGACGCCCTGAATGTCCTCATTGGTCTTGTTGAGGTTTTGCAGCGCGATCATCGCTGAGGTGTTGGTATGGACGCTGAGCGCCATTGGTCTTCTCCCGATTGCATAACTGCGCCGCATTCGACGGCCGCTCAGCAGTAACAGGAGCAATCAGCGGGCCAATCAGGCCAAATCGCCGAAAATTGATTTAAAACATATATTTGTACAAAAACGGCAAAGTTCACCAGGGCCCGCAGACCTCTGGACGTGGTTAATTATTGCCGCTGCAAGCGGTCAAATCTGCCGAGAGGTCAAACACGCTCGTCAACGACGCCGCCCTGCTGATCTTTCAGAAACGCGACCAAATCCATGTACTTTTCCGGCGGCCATTGACGCATGACTTCACCGGTTTCCGGATCGAAAAGCTTGTAGATGAACTGACCGCTCTCTTCTTCACGATCAATCTGAAGCCGGGTCCGCAAGCTGGCGTTGACGCGCTCACGCATGGCCTCAATGCGCTCAAGGTCAGCGGATTTCTGCACGACAGCCGCGCCTTTTTCAGCGACGGACTTGTCGGTTTCTTCACCGCCGATTTGACCGCGTTTCGCCATGCCGGCGACGGCTTTCTCGGATTGATCGGGTTCCGGGGCGACGCCCTGGGCGTTTGTAACCGGTATGATGTTGCCGATGTTCATATCCTTTTCGTCGACGCTTTGGCGGCGTCGGCGCCTCCTACTTTCTCCCTTGCTCTGTCAGTCATGGTCATCTGGGAAAACTGGCCGGGGAGGAACCCCACGTAACGCCCCGGCCAATTCCGCTATGGATTACCGGAAGTAACCCAGGATCGAGCTCGGCGCAGAGTTTGCGATCGAAAGCGCCTGCGTACCCAGCTGCTGCTTGACCTGCAGCGACTGGAGACGGGCGGATTCTTTCGCGAGATCCGCGTCGACCAGATTGCCGATGCCTTTTTCAAGAGCGTCAGACAGTTTGCCCACAAAGCTTTTGTGAACTTCCAGAGACTTCGAACCGGTGCCCAACTTGGCCAGAGCCGTGTTGAGGTTGTCCAGCGAAGTTTCGATGGTGGCCACCAGGCCGGACGCCGCAGCCGCCGTGGTGAACGACGCCGTCGCCGCCACAGTGACATTGGTGCCGCCCAGCGACATCACTTCCTGACCGATATCCAGCGTATTGGAGCCGTCAGCATTGGCCAGAGCCGAAATGCCGCCGGTCTGGGTGCCGTTGATCAGGTTGGTGCCGTTGAACTCGGCGTTATCGACAATGGTGCCGATCTGGTCGCGCAGCGCCTTGAAGTCTTCGTTCAGAGCGTTACGAGACGCCGTATCGAGCGAGGTGTCCGCGCCAGCCAGCGCTTTTTCCTTCATCTCGATCAGCAGATCAGAGATCGCTTCACCCGCGGCTAGGGCCACGTCCACGGTCGATTGCGCCAGGTCCAGGGACGTGCCCACAGCGTTGTAGCCCGCCACGTCGGCACGCATCGACTGGGCGATGGCGAACACGCCGCCATTGTCCTTGGCCGAGCTGATCGCCAGGCCCGTGTTGATGCGCTGTTGAACCTGCTGCAGATCTTTATTGGTCTGGTTCAGGTTCTGCAGGGCGATCATCGCCCCGGGATTAGTATTGATCGTCGCCATTTCTTGGCTCCTTCAAATTTCCGTTTCTACGGTTACGACACGCTTTTTGCGCATCACTCTTCGAAGGGGTCCCCATTTTCTATGGAGCCCCCTTCGAAACTTTAAGAGTTACCGGAAGTAACCCAGGATCGAGCTCGGAGCCGAGTTGGCGATCGAGAGCGCCTGAGTACCCAGCTGCTGCTTGACCTGCAGGGACTGCAGACGAGCAGATTCTTTGGCCAGATCCGCATCAACCAGGTTGCCGATGCCTCTTTCGAGAGCGTCAGACAGCTTGTTGACGAAGGTGCCGTGGATCTCGAGGGACTTCGAACCCGTACCCAGGCGCGCCAGGGAGGAGTTCAGATTGTCCAAGGAGGTCTCGATGGCGGACACGGCCGCATTGGCCAGCGTCGTGGTGTTGATCTGGGAACCGGCGGTCAAAGTGATCGTGGTGCCGGTCAGGCTCAGATCTTCTGCAGCAATGGTGATGGTGTTGGAGCCATCAGCGTTCGCCAGAGCCGAGATCGCGGTGGCGCCGTTCTCGATGAGATTGGTGCCATTGAACTCAGCGTTGGCCACAATGGTGCCGATCTGGTCGCGCAGCGCCGTGAAGTCTTCGTTCAGGGCATTGCGGGACGCCGTGTCCAGAGACGTATCGGCAGAGGCTAGGGCTTTCTCTTTCATCTCCACCAGGAGATCAGAGATCGCCTCGCCGGCGGCCAGGGCCACGTCCGTGGTGGACGTCGCCAGGTCCAGCGATTGATTGACGGCCTTGTAGCCCGCCACGTCGGCACGCATCGACTGGGCGATAGCGAACACGCCGCCATTGTCCTTGGCCGAGCTGACAGCCAGGCCAGTGTTGATGCGCTGTTGAACCTGTTGCAGATCTTTGTTGGTCTGGTTCAGGTTCTGCAGGGCGATCATTGCGCCCGGGTTGGTATTGATCGTCGCCATTTCTTGGCTCCTTCAAGTTCCGTTTCTACGGTTGAGACGCGCTTTTTGCGCGCCAAGGCTCCGGCGACGGCTCCATTTTCTATGAAGCCCTCGCCGAATCTTGGGGTGAATTACCGGAAGTAACTCAGGATCGAGCTCGGCGCGGAGTTCGCGATCGAAAGCGCCTGGGTGCCCAACTGCTGCTTGACCTGCAGCGACTGGAGACGGGCGGATTCTTTCGCCAGGTCCGCGTCGACCAGGTTGCCGATGCCTCTTTCAAGCGCATCAGACAGCTTGGTCACGAAGGTGGAGTGGATTTCCAGCGACTTGGAGCCGGTGCCCAGGCGCGCCAGAGCGGAGTTCAGATTGTCCAGACCCGCTTCAATCGCAGCCACAGCGGTGCTGGCGGCGGCGACAGTGGAGATGGATGAGCCGACGCCGATCGACAGCGTGCCGCCCGTCAAGCTCAGATCTTCAGCACCGATGGTGATGGTGTTGGAGCCGTCAGAGTTGGCCAAAGCCGTGATGTCCGCTGCGCCATTACCAATCAGATTGGTGCCGTTGAACTCGGCGTTGGCCACGATGGTGCCGATCTGATCGCGCAGTGCGGTGAAATCCTCGTTCAGGGCGTTGCGAGACGCCGTATCCAGCGACGCATCCGTAGACGCGAGCGCTTTCTCTTTCATTTCGATCATCAGATCTGAAATGGCTTCGCCAGCCGCCAGCGCGACATCGACAGTCGATTGCGCAAGGTCCAGCGATTGCGACACGGCGTTATAGCCAGCCACATCGGCACGCATGGATTGAGCGATAGCAAAGACGCCGCCATTGTCCTTGGCGGAGGAGATAGCAAGACCCGTATTGATACGTTGTTGGACCTGCTGCAGGTCCATGTTGGTCTTGTTGAGGTTCTGCAGGGCGATCATTGCGCCCGGATTGGTATTAATCGTCGCCATTTCTTGGCTCCTTTAACGTTTCTACGTTTGATGTGACGCGCCTTTTGCCCGCCAGACCTTCTGGTCCACCCATCTAGGAGCAAAGCTGAGGCCAGATTCACCCTTTGCCTCCCAAACAGGTCGCAAGCCCTTGTTTTTCTGTAATTCGCTCTTGTGAAAACCGTTTACCCTATAGCCCGGAGGCGGCAGCAATTGCCGGGGCGGCTCGGCAGGAATTGCCGGGTGCGGCACATTTTGCCGGGCGGCCGCTGCGCCCCGGAGCCCGATTTGGTTAATCGCGCCTTAACTGCACCGCAGACAAAGAAAAAGGCCGGGGCCGCATGTACGGCCCCGGCCCATATCCGTCGCCCTAGCCGAAATAGGACAGGATCGATTGCGGCTGCTGGTTGGCGATCGAAAGCGCCTGTGTGCCCAGCTGTTGCTTGACCTGCAAAGCCTGCAAGGATGCAGACTCCTTGGCCAGATCCGCATCGACCAGATTGCCGATACCGACTTCCAGAGCGTCAGAAAGTTTTGTGACAAACGAGGAGTGGATCTCCAGCGCTTTGGATTTCGTGCCCAGGCGCGCAAGCGCAGAGTTCACGGCGTCCAGCGAGGTGCCGATCTGAGAGGCGATATTGCTGGCCTGTGTCCCCGTCGCAAAGGACGCAGTCACGGCAAGCGACACGATCGAACCGGAAAGCGACATGTCTTCCGAGCTCACAGTAATCGTGTTCGAGCCGTCCTGGTTGGCCAGCGCCACGAATGAGTTGGTCGAGCCGTCAATCAGGTTCACGCCGTTGAATTCAGCATTGCTCACGATCGTTGAAATCTGATCGCGCAACGCCTTGAAATCTTCATTCAGGGCGCTGCGGCTTGCTGTATCCAGTGACGCGTCTGACGCCGCCAAGGCCTTCTCATTCATCTCAATCAGCAGATCCGAAATCGCTTCACCCGCAGCAAGCGCAACGTCAAGCGTCGCCTCGCCCCGGTCCAAAATCTGACCAACAACCCCAAAACCGGAAACCTGGGAGCGCATGCGCTGGGCGATGGCGTAGATGCCGCCATTGTCCTTCGCGCTGGAGACTTCCAGGCCGGTGTTGATACGGTTCTGCGTGGTCTGCAGGTCCATGTTGGTTTTGTTCAGATTCTGAAGCGCGATCATGGCTCCAGAGTTGGTGTTCACAGAAACGTTCATTGTGGGGTTCCTCCATTCTGGAAGTGAGCGGCCTGTTCTCGGCCGAAGGACATTTTGTCCCGCCTCAAGCAGAGCAAACCCCATGCCGCTGCGCGCACGCAGGCAGCATAAATAACACTTTGTTTTTCAATGGGTTGAATCGGGCAGCACGAAGCCCTGATGGCGCGCGCCAAGCACTGCCGGGCAAATATGTCCGGGCGGGCCGATCTTGCCGCTCGCTGGCGGCGTCAGGAGGGCGAGAGCCCCTGCATGATCATACGGTTGATGTCGATCAGGGTTTCCAGATCGGTTTCACCCCGCATCGCCGAACTCGTTTCTTTGGACACAAAGATCGACAATGAGATGATGCCGGCGCGCAGGGATTCAGGCAGGTTGTTGTGATCGCTGGCGCAATCGGCCGCAAAAGCGGACCAGACCCGGCGATTGCGGTCCAGCGCAGCCGCCTTTTTGCGGATTTCGGTCTTGGGCGCGTCCTTGACCTCCATCAATCCGCGCGTGACCTCGCCGATCAGACGATATTCCGTCTGGCGAGGGTCTTCCGTACGCGAAGATGCAGTCTTGTAGGCCTGATACGACATGAACGCTTCGCCTCTTTACGCCTCGTCAGATCCAGCCAGGAGCTTGGCTTCGTACTGGATCAGCTTTCTGCAACGCAGCAACGCCTTATAGAATTCGCCAGCCATCACTTCGCGGCTGACCGAAACGCACTCTGAAAGCACGTCTGACGAGCCCACAGCGTTCATGAACTCGGTCATCCTGAGAACGAACTCGTCATATAGTCCGTCCTGAGAGGTTGATGAGAGGTACATCATCATGACCGGGAAATAGATCCGCTTCGCCGGGGTATCGACCTCATGCTCGTGCATGATGTCTTTTTCACGCAGAACGCTCGCCTTGTTTTGCAAGACGAGAGTCGCCCGGCGATCGCCATTTTCGACCACGGCTCCGTTCAGAACGAACTTTTCACCCGGCTTCAAAGAAAGCTTTAGCGGCATGACCTGTCTGACCCTTCATTGTCGGCGCGGACTGGCGGCATCCGACTCCGTGCACTCAAGCAGGCTAGAGTGAAGAAACCGTTTCTGTGACGCAGGTTCGCATTATTAGCAGAACCTTAATCGAAGCATCCATTCTTGGCTTGGTAAACTGCAAGGGATGATGCGCGATGAGCCAATTGCTCGATCTTGATGCGGAACTGGCGGCTGGTGAAGAAAAGGCCGTTCGCAATGTGCGGGTTCGCCGCGACAGCTCCGCCTCTTCGGACGTGCAGCGGGCGCTTGCCTCCAAGAAGTCCAAAGACGAAAACCTGCCGCCCAAAGCGATCGGCCTGCTCAAACGGGCCATGAAAATCGTCGAGGATGACCGCGAAGCCGCCGCCAAGGCCGCCAAGCTGTGTCTGGATGCGGTGGATCTGGCGCCTGAAAGCGCCCTCGCAAATCA
>NZ_DEMB01000016.1:238169-242049 GCF_002354675.1 Oceanicaulis sp. UBA2681
CGCGCGTGGCGTTTCAACCCGGAAAACGCTGAAGTCTATCTGAACCTCGCCATGCTGGCGTGGAAGCTGGACATGATGGACGGCGCGGAAAAATTCCTGCGCCTCTTCCTGCAAATGGCGCCCAATCATCCCGCTGGCGTCATCAACCTGTCCGGCGTGCTGCGCGATCAGGGGAAGTTTGACGATTCCGTCGAGATCCTGCGCGCCGCCATTTACGCCAATCCCGAAGAGAAAGACTTCTGGAACTCGCTGGGCACCACATTGCTTGAAAAAGGCGAACCCGATCAGGCCCTCACCTTCTATGCCGAAGCCTTGCGGCTGCAACCGGACTTCGCCCGCGCGCACCACAACACGGCCTTCGCCTATGAATTGCTGGGAGAGCCGGAAAAGGCGGTGCATCATTTCCGCGAGGCGCTGAAGACCGCCGCGTCCCACAAAGACGTCATCATCATGACCCACGGCCTGTCGCAATCCTTGCTGGCGATGGGCGAGCTGGAGGAAGGCTGGTCGCTGTACAAGACCCGGCTTGATCCTGAATACACCAACGTCACCCATTTCCTGATCGATGCGCCGCGTTGGGATGGCGACGATATCCAGGCGCTGCGCGGCAAGAAAGTGCTATGGATTGGCGAACAGGGGCTGGGCGACGAAATCCTGTTCCTGCAGCTGGGCCGTGATCTGATCGACGCCATCGGGCCGGATGGCCAGCTTTACATCGCGGTTGAGCAGCGCCTGGTGGAAATGGTGCAGCGCACCTATCCGGACGCCATCGTGGGCTCACACCGGACGATAAAGCGCGAAGGCAAGGATCTTCGCGGCGTCACCGGGTTTGAAGACGGGCTGAGCTTTGACTACTGGACGCCCTTCGCCCAGCCGGCCTGCGCCTTCCGGACCAAAGTGACCGATTTTCCTGAAGGTCCGGTGCTGTCGCCGCCTGAGGCGGATATCGCCCATTGGCGCGAGCAGCTGGCGACCCTGCCCGAGGGGCTGAAGGTCGGCATTTTGTGGAAATCGCTGAAAATGGACTCCAAGCGCTCCAAACACTTCTCGGCGTTTGAGCTCTGGAAGCCGGTGCTGAAAACGCCGGGCGTCACCTTCGTGAATCTGCAATATGGCGACGCCGCAGACGACATCGCCTACGCCAAGTCCAAATTCGGCGTCGACGTGCATACGCTGGACGGCATTGATCTGAAGAACGATCTCGATCAGGTGACCGCTCTGGCCAAGGCTTGCGATCTGGTGATCGGCCCGACCAACGCCACCACCTCGCTCGGTGCGGCGGCGGGCGGAAACATCTGGTATATCCACCCCCATGGCCGGATCTGGACACATATGGGGACGGGGCGGTCGCCCTGGTTCACCACCACGCGCTCCTTCTTCGGCAAAGGCTATGCGGACTGGATCGCCATCATGAAGCAGGTCGCCAAGGCGCTCGCCGAAGAAACCGCAAGCGTAAAGGCCTGATTTCTAGGCCGGCTTGGTCAGATAGAGCTGAAACGCCGCCTCGTCATAGACCGGCCGGCCATTGTTGCGCTCAGCGCCCTCGACCAGCGCCCGTCGGCGATCATAGACCTGATCAATCCGGAAGTCGGCGAACAGGGTTTTGAGCTCATCCAGCGCGTAAAACACGCGATGACCGAACACCGGGTCTTCAGATCCATCGCCGCGCGCGGCATAGCCATGATCCGTGCTGGCGACTTCGAAAAAGGCGCGGCCGCCCGGCTTCAGGGCTGCATACATTTCCTGCACATAGCGCGCGGCCAGAGGTTTGGGGATGTGTTGCAGCGTGGCGCGCTCGATAATCACGTCGAGCGAGGCCGGCTTCAGCCCCAGCGCGTCGCCGCTGACAAACAGATCCAGATCCGGGTACAGCCGCCGCCCCGCGATCAGCGCCTCGGTGGAGACATCGCAGCCAGAAAGGCGCGCCGAGGGAAACACGCTGCGCAGAAAGCCCAGATTCTGGCCATTGCCGCAGCCGAATTCGAACACTCGCGCATCGGGGTTTCTCGAAAGCGCAATCAGGGCGAACACTGCAGCGTCCGTATAGGGAACGCGGGTCTGGGAGCTGGCGTAGAACGCATCCCACTGCTTGGCGTTATGCGCGCTTGTGGTCATCGAATGCGGTTCTCCCCCGGGTTTCATTCTTAGTGAACCAAGACTCATCATAACAGTAAACAAGCCCTCGCAACCGGCAGGAGCGTTGTCATGACCGCCCCCTCTTCCGTGTTTGACCAGATCGAAGATCTCAGCCGCCCGCCCGTGATCGTCGCCGAGCTGTCGGCCAATCACAGCGGGGATCTGTCGCGCGCGCTCGAAATCATTGACGCCTGCGCTGACGCAGGCGCGGATGCGCTGAAGCTGCAGACCTATACCGCCGACACCATCACGCTGGACCATGACGGCCCTGGCTTCGTGCTGGAGGGAGGCTTGTGGGACGGGCGCAAACTGCATGACCTCTATGAAGAAGCGCATACGCCGTGGGACTGGCATGCGGCGCTGTTTGAAGCCGGGCGCAAGCACGGCATGGAGGTGTTCTCCTCCCCGTTTGATTTCACAGCTGTGGACTTTCTCGAACAGTTCGAACCGCCCGCCTACAAGATCGCCTCGTTTGAACTGGTGGATCTGCCGCTAATCACTCACGCCGCTCAAACGGGGCGTCCGCTGGTGATGTCCACCGGCATGGCGAGCTGGGACGAGATCATCGAGGCTGTACTGACAGCCCGCCAGGCCGGATGTGACCGGCTCTGCATTCTGCATTGCACCTCGGGCTATCCCACACCGATTGAGCAGGCGGATCTTCGCACCATCCCCGAGTTGATCCAGCGCCTGCAAATCCCCATCGGGCTCAGCGACCACACCCCCGGCATCGCCGCGCCCGTGTCCGCGACGGCCCTGGGGGCGCGGATGATCGAAAAGCACGTCACAATGCGCCGCTCTGACGGCGGCCCGGACGCGGAGTTCTCGCTGGAGCCTGATGAGCTGGCGAGCCTGGTTCGGGAAACCCGTAACGCCCATGCGGCGCTGGGCCATGTTCGAACCGGTCTGGCGCAATCTGAAGTGCGCTCGCGCACCGTGCGCCGCTCGCTGTATGTGACGGCGGACATCAAGGCCGGAGAGGTTCTGACCGAAGCCAATGTGCGCTCGGTGCGCCCCGGCGGCGGCCTGCATCCGCGCGACTGGTCGAAAGTTCTGGGGCGCACCGCCGCGCGCGATCTCGCTTTCGGTGAACCGCTCGACTGGTCCATGATCGCAGATGGGCTGAGATGATGACGGCGCCGGCGCTTCAGATCGCAAACGCGTTTGGCGGCGATCAGGCCGTTCTGTTCGGTCGGGCGCGATCCGCCTTGCTGGCGCTGTTTGAGACGCTGGGCCTTCATGGCCGGTCCACCATTCTGATCCCGTCAAACGCCTGCCCCAGCCTGCTGGCAAGCGCCTGGGCCTGCGGCGCTGAGGTGCGGCTCGCGCCGGTCAGCGCCGAGACGGGCGTCAATGACGATGCCGCCCTGGCCGAACAGGTCCGCAAGCTGTCGCGAACGGGTCGAAGCGGCGCGGTGCTGCTGACCCATCTCTACGGTTTTCGCCTCGACTTCACCCAGGCGCGCAAGGCCGCACGCGAGCACGGCTGGATCACCATCGAGAACGACGCCAACGCCTCCAGTTTCACGCCCCAGGCGCCGCTCGAGGATGCGGCCCGCATCGTCAGTTTTGGCGCCGGCAAGGTGCTGGACGCCGGCGCAGGCGGCGCGGTGATCACCCATGACGCGAGCCTGGCGGCTGAACTTGAGAAGCGGGCCAAGTCTTATCCGGTGCTGGATGACGCCGCAGCCGAGGCCGAAGACCAGCTGATGCTGCAGCGGCGCGCCTTGCGCAATCAGGGCCG
>NZ_DEMB01000016.1:242231-245125 GCF_002354675.1 Oceanicaulis sp. UBA2681
AAAGCTGACAGTCGCACTTGCGCGCTTGCCCGCACATCTGGCCGCCCGGCAGGAGCGGCGGACGTTCTGGCTCGATGCGCTCAGCAGGTTCGCCCCCGCCCTCACCCCGGTCGGTCTGGATCAGACCGCGCCCTGGCGTCTGATCGTCAAAACCGCGCCGGCTCTGCGCGCCCCTCTGGTTGAGGCGCTGCGCGCAAACGGTTTTGACGCCGGCACGAATTACCCGGCCCTGACACAGTCTTTCCCCACACTGACGGCCCAGGACGCGCATCCCGATGCGGATCTCTGGGCGCAGTCGGTCATCAATCTCTGGCTCGATGAGCGCTATGATAGCGCCAGAATCACCGCGGCCTGCGCCGTGATGGAGCCGGTTCTGGAGGCGCTGACATGACATCCCTGATCATCCGCGTGGACGCCGTCCATGAGACAGGCCTGGCCCACGCCGCGCGTTGCAGCCGCCTGATCGACCTTCTGCCCGAACGCCCGCGCGTGCATGTGCTGGGTCAAGGCGAGGCGCTGTCTGAGTTCTTTCCTTACGACAAGATCGTGCCGCTCAAAGGGCCGGTGGACGTCTTTCTGAAAGCCCTGGTGATTGAGACTGAAGCCGACGCGGTTCTGGTGGACCAGCCGGCTCATGACCCGGTCTTGTGGAGCGCGCTGGACGCCCTGCCGCAGCTCAAGCGGCTGATGGTGGATGATTTCGGATCTGACGCCCCCGCCGACCTGGTTTTCAACGGCACGGTGATCGAAGACTATCACCGCTATCCCAATCTTCGCTCAGGCGGACAGGCGCTCTGCGGCGGCGAATACGCCCTGATCGCGCCGGTCTTCGCCAAATCACGCCATGACGACGCCCGCAAAGGCCCTGTCATCGCCATTTGCGGCGGCGGCGACCGGGCGGCGGACTGGGCGATGCAGCTGGCCGAGCATGGTCCGGCCCTGGCCAAACCCCACCCCTTCATCATGATCGTGGGATCCAGCTTTCCCGACTTTGAAGGCCTCAAGCGGATGACGGTGCTCAATGGCGGCATCGCCAAGCAGGGCCTGCCGGTTCACCAGATCGCCAGCCATCTGGCGCGCGCGCCCGCCGCCATCATGACCGGCGGGATGGTGGTGTATGAAGCGCTGGCCGCGGGCGTGCCCTCGATCGTCTTCCCGCAACTCGAAAATCTCATCCCGGAAATCGACTGGTTCGCTGAGCGCGGCGCGCTGATCAATCTGGGCTTTGAAAACGGCGATGACATCACAGCCGTGTCCGAACAGCTCAAATCCTTGCTGGCCGATCCCGCCAAGGCCGCTGCGTTGAGCGCCAAAGGGCCGGAACTGATTGACGGGCTGGGCATGACGCGCGCGGCCGAAGCCATCAACCAGATGCTCTCCAGCTGAGCGGCGCAGCAAATGACGATTGCGATCATCGATTACGGCATGGGCAATCTGACGTCGGTCAGAAACGCGCTCAAACATCTGGGCGCAGATGTGGTGGTGAGCCACGACCCCGGCGTGCTTCGTGCGGCGAAGGGCGTCATTCTGCCCGGCGTCGGCGCTTTCGGGGAAGGCATGGCGCATTTGCACGAACTGGGTCTCGCTTCGCTCATCAAGGACGAGATCGCAGGCCAGAACCGCCCGCTTCTGGGGATTTGTCTCGGGATGCAGCTTCTGCTGGATGAAAGCTCCGAGCATGGCCAGCATTCGGGCCTCGGCATCATTCCCGGCCAGGTCCGCCGCCTCGCCCCGCCGCCCAACACGCCGCCCTATCGCGTGCCGCATGTGGGCTGGAACCATGTGGCGGCGTCAAAGACGGACGGGCTGTTCAAAGGCCTGCCGGAAAACGAGGCCTTCTATTTCGTCCACTCCTTCATCTGCGAGCCTGAACGACCAGAGGACGCGGCGGGCTGGTCTGAGCATGGCGAACGCTTTGTCTGCGCGCTTGAGCACGGCTCGGTCTGGGCGGCGCAGTTTCATCCCGAGAAAAGCCACAAGGCCGGCCTCGCCCTGCTGAACAACTGGCTGGAGTATGTCGCCTCATGCTGATGCCGCGCCTGATCCCGGTCCTCTTGCTGATGAACGGCCAGCTGGTCCGCTCTGAAACCTTCACCCAGCACCAGATCATCGGCGATCCGCTGCACGAGGTGTCGCGGTTTAACGAGTGGAAAGTGGACGAGCTGATCTATCTCGACATCACCCGCGAGGGCGGGCTGGCCCAAGGTCGCCGCGATTCCGGCAATCGCGCCTATGCGGATTCCATGGAGGTGCTGGAAGCCGTGGCGAGCCAGTGCTTCATGCCGTTGACCTGGGGCGGCCGCATCCACTCTCTGGATCAGGTGCGCGAGATTTTCTCCCGCGGCGCTGACAAGGTCGCCATCAACACCGCCGCTTTCGAGACGCCGGAGCTGATCAGTCAGGTCTCTAAACGCTTTGGCGCGCAAGCCATGGTGGTCAGCGTCGACGTGCGCCAGACGGATGACGGCTATGAGATGATGACCCAGGGCGGCCGCACCGCCACCGGCCGTGATCCGGTGAGCTGGGCTAAGGAAGTTGAAGACCGCGGCGCGGGGGAAATCCTGTTGCAGAGCCTTGATCGCGATGGCCGCGGCACAGGCTATGATGTGGCGCTGATCGAGCAGGTCTCAGACGCGGTCACCATCCCCGTCATCGCCTGTTCGGGCGTCGGGGTGTACGAGCATTACGCCAAGGGACTGAAGGCCGGGGCGGACGCTGTCGCCGCCGCCAATATCTGGCATTTCAAGGAACTGGCTGACCGCGGCGGCAAACGCGCTTTGCAACGCGCCGGCTTTGACGTGCGGATGTAAACGCTGAATTCCCGGGCGAGCGATAGCGAAGACCCGGGACCTCTCTGCGCATACAGCACCTTATCCTGATGGAGGCCCCGGCTC
>NZ_DEMB01000016.1:245207-311004 GCF_002354675.1 Oceanicaulis sp. UBA2681
CTGATGGAGGCCCCGGCTCTGCGCTCCGCTTGGCCGGGGTTTCAATCTCACCTGCCAGCGCCGCCTGCGCCACTTCCAGATCACGCGTCATCTCTCCACAGCTTCGCACCAGCCTGGCCGTGTCCGGCCCCAGATTGAACAGCGCGTCGACGATGGAGAGATTGGGCAGGAAGGCCTTGCCTTGCGTGTATTGCGGCGGTGTGAAGGCCTGCCAGTAATGGGTGACGCCCTGCGCTGAAAACCCCGCCTCATCCACATAGCTTGCCGCCCCAACATTGGAGATATAGGCGTCAGCGCCCGCGGCCTGACACAGCGAGATCAACCGGTCCTGGCTCTCGCCCTCATGGACCAGCTCCGCGCTATCAAGGATCTGCGCCTCAAGCTCCAGCACCGCGCAAAAGTGCCGGATTAGCGCGCAATTGAGGTCTGAGAGATTGGCGTAGTCCGCTTCGATCAAGGCTTCGATGGCCGGGAAGTACGCCTCAAAGTGAGGCCGCTTGCCATAGACCTGTTTCAGCGTCGTCAGATGCTTCTTGCGCCAGGGTTCGCCTGCGATTTCGGTCTGTCGGATCGTTCGGCTGAGATCGCCGGATTTTCTGACCGGCACCGACAGGAAGATCGCCTCCTTGCCATTGCGCACCCGGTTTCTTTGCTGCCAGCTATGACGCTGGAACTGCACGTCCGGCAGCAAGACGAACACATCGCTGAGGGCGATCTTGTTAAACAGGATCAGCCCCGGCAGGTAGACCGGCTGGTGGGCGCTCAATATCCGCAATGGACGGCCTTTCCCCTCAATGGTGCGCAGCTTGGGCTAAACTTAACGATTGAGGCGTTTTGTTACCCTTAAGCCCGGCGGTGATTCGTCATCGCTGACGCCCCAGCCTGAGGGAAGCGCCATGAGTGTCCAGTTCTGCAAGACCTGTTTTTATCCCAGCTCGTCAGCGGCGCCGCTGACCTTTGATGAAAAGGGAATGTGCTCGGGCTGCCGTGTGGCGGGCCAGACGGTGGACATCGACTGGGACGAGCGCTGGACGATGCTCGAAGAGCTGGTGGCAGATTACCGCAATCCTAAAGGTTATGACTGCGTCATCCCCGTGGGCGGCGGCAAGGACAGCTTTTACCAGACCCATCTGGCGGTCAAAAAGCTGGGCCTGCGTCCGCTTCTGGTCACCTATCACGGCAACAATTTCCTGCCCGAGGGCGAGTATAATCTCCAGCTGATGCGCGAGGCGTTCGACGCCGATCACATCATCTATCGCCCCGGCCTTGAGACCCTGATCAAGATGAACCTTTTAGGGTTCAAGCTGCATGGCGACATGAACTGGCACAACCATGCCGGCATCAAGACCTACCCGATTAAACAGGCCGTTCTGCATGACATTCCCTTGATGTTGTGGGGTGATCATGGCTGGGTGGATCTGGGGGGCATGTTCTCGTATTCGGACTTCCCCGAATTCACCGCCAAGACCCGCAAGGAGCATGACCTGCACGGGCTGGACTGGGATGATTTCACCGATGAGGGGCTGGAGCGTCATGGCCGCCCGGACCTTAAAATGGGCCTGACCGAGAAAGAGCTCTCTTTCGCCATGTACCCGTCCGACGAGGAGATCGACCGGGTCGGCGTGCGCGGCGTGTATCTGGGCTTTTACGAGAAATGGAACGGCAACAAATGCGCCGCCGTGGCCGAGGAAGAGTACGGCTGGAAGAAAGCCGAATACCCGTTCGAGCGCACCTATCGAAAGATCTCCAATCTCGACGACATGCACGAGAACGGAATTCACGACTATCTCAAATTCATCAAGTTCGGCTATGGCCGCGCCACCGATCACGCCAGCCAGGACGTGCGTCTGGGAGTGATGGATTACAAGACCGGGCTCGAAATGGTCAAAAAGCATGACCACGTCAAACCGCGCCGCGATCTTGAGCGCTGGCTCAAATATGTGGACATGACCGAGGCCGAGTTCGACCAGATCTGCGACACCTTCCGCGATCCGCGCGTCTGGCGCATCGAGAACGACCAATGGGTCAAGGATGACGTCTGGGGCGGATCGTCGAGCTATGGCCCGGTCTATCTTGATAAAAACGATCCGCGCCGCGAGCAGTATCTGGTCAAGGGCAAGCAAGTATGAGCCGGACGACCACAGCCGAATTCACGACCTTCGCCGATGTGAACATGCGCGGCCGGGGCCGACCCATCGTGCTGGCGGGCGCGGGCAATATCGCCGACAAGACCCTGCGCCGGATCAAGGGCGTGACCGGGATCGTCGACAACAATCCCAATCTTGCAGGCGAAACTCAGGCCGGGCTGACCATTGCGCGCCCAGACAGCCTGAAAGACGCCGCGCTCCGCCCGTTCGTGGTGATCTGCACGACGTCATTTGTGGAAGTCGGCGAGCAACTGGCGAGCTTTGGCCTTATCCCAGGTCAGGATTTTGTCGTCAGCCCGGTGCTCAATGATCTGCGCATCATCGCGGAGATGGAGAGCCTTCAAGAGACGGTGCTGTTCACCTGCGGTCTGCCGCCTCTGGAGGACCCCGAAGCCGGCGGCGGGCTTTACGAGCTTCAGATCTCCGGCGCGAAACACAGCTTCCGCAAGGTCTTCAAGGGCAATTTTCATGGCCTGCGCCCCCATGGCGAGCACTTCATCGCCATTGATGACGAGCGCGGCCTGATCATTTTTGACCGCGACTACAATATCCTGAAAAGCTTCGCCCTGCCCCAGGGCGCGCGCTGTCACGGGGTGAGCTGGTCCGAGGAGAAGCGGCAGTATTTTATCGCCTGCTCCTATCTCGACGCGATCCTCGTCTATTCCGAACTGGGCGAGGAGGTCGACCGCATACCGATCAGCCCCAAACAGGCGCGTACAGGATCGGCGCAGCATCATTGCAACGACATTCTGGTGCTGGGCGACAGCGTCTACCTGTCGATGTTCTCCGCCACTGGAAACTGGAAACGCGACGTGTTTGACGGCGTTGTGCTGGAATATGACCTGGCGGACAGAAGCTGGGTCGGACCCGTGATTTCAGACCTGTGGATGCCGCATTCCATCGACTTTGTGGACGGCTCGCTGGTGGTGCTTGATTCCCTGCGCGGGCGCCTTCTGAAGAACAACGCCCAGAGCGTGGGGCAGTTTCCGGGCTTCGCTCGCGGCCTCGCCCATGACGGCGCGCGCTTCTTCATCGGCCAGAGCCGGAACCGCAATTATTCCGCCGCCATGGGCGTCAGCCAGAACATCGCCATCGACACCGCCATCACCGTGTTTGATGAGCACACCAAGGTGTCCAAGAGCTTCCACCTGCCCTCCACGGTGTCGGAGATTCACGGCATTGCGCTCAACACGAAGCGCTGATCATGAAGATCGCGGTCATCCCGGCGCGCGGCGGCTCCAAACGGATCCCGCGCAAGAATGTGCGCCCTTTTCACGGCCAACCCATGATCAGCTGGCCGATCGCGGCGGCTCTGGAAACGGGCCTGTTTGATCATGTGATCGTCAGCACCGATGACGATGAAATCGCGCAAGTCGCGGAGGCAGCCGGCGCAACGGCGCCCTTCCGCCGCCCGCCAGAGCTGGCGGATGATTTCACCGGCGTCATCCCCGTCATCGCCCACGCCATGCAAGAGATGCAGCGGATCACGGGCCAGAGCGCCGAGCTTGTCTGCGCCATTTACGCCACCGCGCCCTTCCTCAGCGCCGCCGACATCACGCGCGGCCATGACGCCCTGATCGAGGCCCCGCAGCAGGAGTATGCGATCTCGGTGACGCCCTTCGCGTTTCCCGTGCAGCGCGCGCTGAAAGCCGTTCACAGTGAATCCGGGCCCGGCCTGGCGCCGATGTATCCAGAATTCATCGGCTCAAGATCGCAGGATCTGGAAGAGGCGTTTCACGATGCTGCGCAGTTTTTCTGGTGTCGACCCAATGCTTTAAAAGAGGAGGCTCCGGTCTTCTCCCCCCGCGCCATACCCATAATGATCGCGCCTGAACGCGTTCAGGATATCGATACCCCATATGACTGGGACCGCGCCGAGCTTATGTTCGCAGCACTGCGCAAGGATGACGGGCGGAACGCGCAGCGTTAGAGTGCGTGTAAACAGGACGGCAACCGGGTGCTGGGGGGCGCCCGAACGATACAGAACACAAAACAGGGAAAACACCCGACATGCGTTTTGAAGGCACGAAGGATTACGTGGCCACCGACGAGTTGGCCGCCGCGGTGAACGCCGCCATCATTCTCGAACGTCCGCTGCTGGTGAAGGGCGAGCCCGGCACCGGCAAGACCGAGCTGGCGCGCCAGGTCGCGACCTCTCTGGGGGCGCCGCTGATCGAGTGGCACATCAAGTCCACCACCAAGGCGCATCAGGGGCTGTATGAATACGACGCCGTGGCGCGCCTGCGCGATTCCCAGCTGGGCAATGACAAGGTCAACGACGTCAAAAACTATATCCGCAAGGGCAAGCTGTGGGAGGCGTTCGACGCCGATGTGCGCCCTGTCCTGCTGATCGACGAGATCGACAAGGCCGATATCGAATTCCCCAACGACCTCCTGCAAGAGCTCGACCGGATGGAGTTCTATGTCTACGAGACGGGCGAGACGATCAAAGCCGAACAACGCCCGATCGTGATCATCTCGTCGAACAATGAAAAAGAACTGCCGGACGCCTTCCTGCGCCGCTGCTTCTTCCACTTCATCGCCTTCCCCGACGAGGAAACGATGGAGCAGATCGTCAATGTCCACTTCCCCGGCATCAAATCCGAGCTGCTGGCCGAAGCGCTGGAGATGTTCTTTGAGGTGCGCAGCGCGCCGGGCCTGAAGAAGAAGCCCTCCACCTCCGAGCTGCTGGACTGGCTGAAGCTCCTTTTGGCTGAAGACATCGATCCCGCCATCCTGCGCGAGCGCGACACCCGCAAGCTGATCCCGCCGCTGCACGGCGCGCTTTTGAAGAACGAGCAGGATGTTCAGCTGTTTGAACGCCTCGCCTTCATGACCCGGAGAGAAGGCTAGGAGCCGAGCGCATGGCCCTTTTCCATCGCTTCTTCACCGATCTGCGCGCGGCGAAAATCCCGGTGTCCACCCGGGAATACCTCACCCTGCTTGAAGCCCTGAAAAAGGGCGCGATCGAGCAGGAGGTGGACAGCTTCTATGCCGTCAGCCGCGCGGCGCTGGTCAAGGACGAGCGCAATTTTGACAAGTTCGACAAGGTCTTCGCTCATCATTTCGAAGGCATTGAAGCGCTTGGCGATCTGTTCAAATCCGACGAGGTTCCCGAAGACTGGCTGAAAGCCCAGATGCAGCGTCATCTCACCAAGGAGGAGATGGAGGCGCTGCAGGAGATGGATTTCGACCAGCTCATGAAGACGCTGCAGGACCGGCTCAAAGAGCAGGAAAAGCGCCATGAGGGCGGCAATAAATGGATCGGCACAGGCGGCACCAGCCCCTATGGCAATTCAGGCTGGAGCCCGAATGGCGTCCGCATTGGCGGCAAGTCGAAGAACAAGAAAGCCAGCAAGGTCTGGGAGAACCGCCGCTTTAAGGATCTTGATTCAGAACGCGAGCTGGGCACCCGAAACCTGAAGGTCGCGCTGCGTCGTCTGCGCCAGTTCGCCCGTGACGGGGCGGAAGAAGAGCTTGATCTCGACGGCACCATCCGCGCCACCGCCAACAAGGGCTATCTGGACGTCCAGATGCGCCCCGAGCGCCGCAACGCGGTGAAGGTCCTGGTGTTCTTTGATGTGGGCGGGTCCATGGACCCCTATATCGATCTGACCGAGCGCCTGTTCTCGGCCGCGCGGGGCGTGTTCAAGAATCTTGAGTATTTCTACTTCCACAACTGCATCTATGAAGGCGTGTGGAAGTCCAATCTGCGCCGCCGCACCGAGACCCAGTCCATGTGGGACGTGCTGCACAAATACCCCAGCGACTACAAGGTGGTGATCGTGGGCGACGCGGCCATGTCCCCCTCCGAGATCACCCATCCCGGCGGCTCGGTCGAGCACTGGAACGAGGAAGCCGGCGGGGTCTGGCTGCGGCGTTTGAAAGAAACCTATCCGCATCTGGTCTGGCTGAACCCGACGCCCGAGGGCTGGTGGCCGCACACCTATTCGGTGCAGCTGGTGCGCGAGATCATCGGCGAGGAGCGCATGTTCTCCCTGACCCTGACAGGCGTGGACAAGGCGATGAAGGAACTGGCCAAGCGGCGCTAAACGCTCGTGGCTGAGTATGAAAAAAGGGCGGCCGAAGGGGCGCCCTTTTGTCTTGGACTTCTCAGCCTGCGCTACTCCGGGTCGCCATGGACCGCGGCCTGGCCGTGCTCGATGCCCAGCGCGCTCTCCACCCGGCGCACCCAGCCGTTCACGGCGGGAAACTCTGACAGATCAAACCCGCCCTCATCGGCGACGCGCGTATAGGCGACCAGCGCGATGTCGGCGGCAGTCATGTCTTCGCCGACCATGAAGCTTTGCGACAGCAGATTCATCTCCATCACCCCCAGGGCGCGGCGTCCCTTGGCGTAGAGGTCCGGGTCGAGATCCGCCTCGCTCGCGCCCTTGAAGCGCAAGGCGCTGCGGCGTACGGCGATATAGGGTTCATGAGAATATTGCTCCCAGAACAGCCATTGCATCATCACCGCGCGCTGGAACGGGTCGGACGGGATCAGGTCCGTGCCTTCAAGAAGGTACAACAAGATCGCATTGGACTGGGCCAGCGTGCGCCCGTCCGCCATGCGCAGGACCGGAACCTGACCTGCAGGATTCAGCGCCAGGAACGAGTCGCTGCGGGTCTCGCCGCCGAAGATGTCCACTTCCACCCAGTCATGAGGCGCCTGTGCGACTTTCGCCGCCCAAAGGGTCTTCAGACAATTGCCGCTTTCGATATTGCCGTAGAGGGTGACGGGCTGCATAGCGCTCTCCTGCAAACTTTCAGCGAGTTTTAGCTGCACCCGGCCGCGATGCAATGCGAGACAGGGGTTTGGAGCCGGGAAACTTCAGCCTATAACGCCGCCATGTCATCTAAAACGCCTGACCATTTTGATCTCGAAGATCTCAACGCTCGCACGGCTCCAGAGGCCTGCGAGACCATGGCGGACGTGCGCGATGGCGTGGACCGGATGGATCGCGCCCTTGTCGCGCTGATCACCGAACGCACGCGCTATATGCAAGCCGCCGCACGCATCAAGCCCAGCCGGGATGTGGTGCGCGATGAAGCGCGGATTGAGGATGTTGTGAGCAAGGTGCTCAAGAGCGCCGAAACCACAGGCCTGCCCGCCACGATCGCCGAGCCGGTCTGGCGTGAGCTGGTCGAGCAATCCATCGCTTACGAATTCAGGGTCTGGGACAAGACGCGCTAGCCGCGCACCGCCGCCATGGCGTCTCGCGCCCGTTCGGACGCCGTCTTCACCGCCTGCAGCGCTTCAGCATCGGGATAGCACGCCTCCGCCTTGGCGCAGGCCTCACCCAGCTCCATCGCGCCAACGCCGCGCGCGGCGCCCTTCAGGGTGTGGACCGCCGTGCGCCAGTCTTCATCAGACCGCGCGGCTTTCATCAGGCTGATGCAGGCGTCGATCTGATCGGACAACAATCCGAACAATTCTGTCTCCAGCGCCGCATCGCCAGCGGTGTACTGCTCCAGATGATCTCGGTCCAAAACGGGCGCGCTCATGGGCGTCAAAGCCTCCGTATCTCGAAGCCCCCAGCCTTAGAGCCCGCACCTTAACAGACCTTCACGCAGCCAGGCGACTTGTCCGTATGCTTAAGGAGACGTAGGGCTTGGCCTCAGACCTACCAGCCCCAACAATGCAGGGACGCAACGACTCCATGATGCTGTCAGACGTGATCGGGCTCACAGGCGTCGCCTGCGTGCTCTCCGCCTTCTTCCTCCTTCAGATCGAGAAAGTCCGCAGCGACGGGTTGGGCTATTTGCTGCTTAATCTGTGCGGCGCCTTGCTCTTGCTCGTCTCCTTGATGGTGACGTTCAATCTGGCGAGCTTCGTTATTGAAATATGCTGGCTTTCCATCTCGCTGTTCGGTCTGGCGAAATGGGTGATCCGTCGCCGCAAGGCGCGATCAGACGCTTGACCGTTAAGGCCTAAAGCGTTCAACTCGGACCATGAGCTTGCTAGACACATACAAGGCCCGTCTGGGCCAATCGCATTCGTCGGACTGGTTTGAGGTCACCCAGGATCAGGTCAACACCTTCGCGGACGTGACCCTGGATCACCAGTTCATCCATGTAGACCCTGAGCGCGCGAAAAACGAAAGCCCGTTCGGCGGCCCGATCGCCCACGGCTTTCTGACGCTGTCCATGCTCAGCCATTTCGCCGAGAAAGCCCTGCCGGCCTTCGAGTCGGGCGTGATCGGCATCAATTACGGCTTTGAGAAAGTGCGCTTTCTGACGCCGGTGCGTGTAGGATCAAAGATCCGCGGCACGTTCACTCTGGCCAATGTCATTGAACGCAAACCCGGCCAGCTTCAGCTGACCCAGGACGCCGTTGTAGAGATCGAGGGCTCTGACAGCCCGGCGCTGATCGCCCAATGGCTCAGCCTGGTGGTGGAAGGCTAGACGCCTTTTCAGCGAAAGTGGGAACCGGTTTCGCGGTTCGAAAAGGCGCCCAAGAATGCCCTAGAGCCGATTTGGTCGATCAAAGTCGACCGAAACGGCTCTAGCGCTCGAACGCCTGCCCCACTTCATCGAGTTGCGCTTCCAGCTTGTCGAGAAGGCTCATGAGCTGGTCGCGCTCTTCGTCTGAGAACGCAGCGAGTAGTTTTTGCTCGTAATCGAGCGCCAGGGGCGCCACGTCCGCGTAAATCGCCCGGCCTTCCGCCGTCAGTGAGACGTCGCTGGCGCGCCGGTCCTGCGCATTGCGAATACGAGTCACCAGGCCGCGTTCATCCAGAGCGCGGATCGCCCGGCTGACGCTGACCTTGTCCATGGCGGTGGCTTCACACACCGCTTGCGCGGTCAGAGCCGCGCCCTCGCCCAGCACCGCAATCACCCGCCATTCCCAGATCGTCAGTCCGAACCGGGCCTGATACGCCTTGGCGATCAGGCTGGACGCCTTGTTGGACGTCACCGACAGGCGATAAGGCACATAGGAGGGCAGGCGAAGGCTTCCGCCCTCGCCTGCATCCAAGGGTTTACGGGCGTCGTCGGCCAAAATTACTCGGCCGCCGGCTCGGTCTTGATCACGCCGCGGCGGATCTGATCAAGCTCGATGGATTCAAACAGGGCTTTGAAATTGCCCTCGCCGAAGCCTTCATTGCCCTTGCGCTGGATGATCTCGAAGAAGATCGGTCCGATATTGGTGGTGGTGAAGATCTGCAGCAGCAGGCCGTCGCCGGTTTCGGGATTGCCGTCCACCAGGATGTTGTTCTTCTTCAGACGCTCGAGATCTTCGCCATGGTTCGGCACGCGCTCATCGACCAGCTCGTAATAGGTCTCTGGCGTGCCCTGGAAGACGACGCCGTTCTTGCGCAGTTGCTCGACCGTCTCATAGATGTCCGGCGTGGTCAGGGCGATGTGCTGGATGCCTTCGCCATTATACTCACGCAGATATTCAGAGATCTGGGACTGATCATCCGAGCTTTCGTTCAGCGGGATTTTCAGCTTGCCGCACGGGCCGGTCATGGCGCGTGACAGAAGGCCGGTGTGCTGGCCCTTGATGTCGAAATAGCGGATTTCGCGGAAGTTGAAGACGTTCTCGTAAAAGCTCGCCCACTTGTTCATATTGCCGTTGATGACGTTGTGGGTCAGGTGATCGAGCACCTCAAGGCCCACGCCGCCCTTATCTTCGGCGCCTGCGATCGGCTCGAACAGATCATCATAGATCGTCTTGTCGCCATACGTGTCGACCAGATAAAGCGCCGAACCGCCAATGCCCTTGATGGCCGGGATCTCGTCGGTCCAGACGCCGTCGCCGAACGGTTCGGCGCCGCGCGCGATAGCGTCAGCATAGGCCGCCTTGGCGTCTTTGACCCGGAAAGCCATGGCGTTGGCGCTGGGGCCGTGTTCCTTGCGGAAGTCCGCCGCCTGGCCGGTTTCTTCCTTGTTCACCAGGAAGCTGATGTCACCTTGCTTGTAGCGGGTGATGTTCTTGGTCTTGTGCTTGGCGACAGCGGTGAAGCCGAGGCTCTTAAACAGCGCCTCGATTTTTTCCGGTTCCGGGCTCGTATACTCGACGAACTCAAAGCCGTCGGTGCCCAACGGGTTCTCAAACAGATCGGCCATGGGGGCGCTCCCTTAAATCAATCGTGATGCGCCGGCGGGCTTGATCAGCCGCTCTCCGGCGCGCATCGTCGTGTGGCGGAAGATAGTATCATTTGCAACTAAATTCACCCCCAATCTCAGCAGCCCCGCCTCAAACTCCGGAGAAATGTTTCATGAAACTCGTCCTGCACGGCTATTTTCGCTCCGGCACCAGCTATCGCACGCGTCTGGCGCTGAACTGGAAAGGCGTTGAGTATCAGTATGTCGCGGTGAACCTGGCCACGGGTGAGCAGCATTCAGACGCCTATAAATCGCTCAACCCCCAAGGCCTGGTCCCGGCGCTGGAAGTGGACGGACAGGTGCTGACCCAGTCCGTTTCGATCCTGGAATGGATTGAAGAGACCTTCCCCGAGCGGCCTTTGCTGCCTACCGCCCCCATTGAGCGCGCCCGCGTACGCGCCTTCGCGGCGGCCATCGGCTGTGACATTCATCCGCTGCAAAACCTGCGCATCCTGAAAAAGGCGCGCGAGTTGTCCGGCGATGACGCCGAGGCCGGCCCCGCCTGGGCGCGTCACTGGATCAGCGTGGGCTTTGATGCGCTGGAACAGCTGGCTGATCAGGCCGATGGCCAGAACGGCTTCGTTTTCGGCGACGGACCGACGCTGGCGGAGATTTACCTGCTGCCGCAAATGTTCAATGCGCGCCGGTTCGGCGTTGATCTGACACCCTATCCGCGACTGGTCGCAGCGGATGAAGCGGCGCGCGCGCTGCCCGAATTTGAACGCGCGGCGCCTGAAAACCAGCCCGACGCCGTCTAGTCGGTTTCGCGTTTGAACCAGTCTCCGCTGGGGATCAGGCGAGCGGTCTCAACGCCCAGCACCCAGATATAGACCCAAGCGTCCCGGTCCGGCTCGATGAGCCGGACCTTTTTTCGCACATACCGCGAGCGCGCCGGGTCTTCGGGCCAGTAATCCTCGAACGCATCCACCTTCGGCATGACCGAGGCGTCACGCACTTCAAAGAGTTCGCCGACCACCGAGCCCGCCCCGTCGACCAGCCCCGGATAGGCGCCCAGATCATAAAGCTGGCCGCGCAAGGTGCAGGGGCCGAGCGGGGCGAAGGCGTTTTCAAGCCCGAAGCGCGCAAAGCCGCTTTCTCCAGCCCGGAGCAGACCATAAACGGCGAACGCGTCGCCCGTTTGAACCTGCATCAGGCCTTGACCTTCATGATGGGCTGGAGCTGGCCATAGCTGAGGCTGCGCCACAGCCATTCAAACGGACCGAAGCGGAACACCTGCAGCCAGAGGACGGACACGATCAGCTGCACCGCCCAGATGACGACCACCAGCTGCGCCTGCTGAATACGCTCCAGCTCGCCGAACAGGCCAAGGCCAATTCCGCCCACGGTCAGGAACACCATCACGATCGACTGCGTGAGATAATTGGTAAACGCCATGCGCCCGGCCGCCGCGAACGGCGCGCGGATCAGCTTCAACCAGGGCGCCTTGCACGCCAGGTTGATCAACGCGGCATAGCCCAGGCTCACCAGAAGACTGCCGCCGTAATTTGTGGCGGTGTGAATCCACATCGTGTCCAGAGAAAAATCATGGTCGATGGCCACCTGACCGCCCCAGGCCACGATGGGCAAGCCGACGCCCAGCCCAACCGCTGCGGCGATGACGTAATGACGCACGCTCCAACGGCCCAGCAGAAAGCCGAGTTTATACAGCGCCATACCGAGCAGCATTACGCCGACGATCCGACCGCCGAAGAAAGCAAACATCAGGATATTGCCCAAGCCATTCAGGGCATTGGGAATACGGCTGGGCAAATAACCGCTCTGATAGGTGTTCACCAGCTCCGCCAGCTGCTCATCACTATACGCTATGCCCACATCCGTCGGGCCCATATCGGCCGGCAAAAGGGTGAAACTGGCGAAGATGGCGACCATCAGCAGCCCCGACAGGGCCACCCAGAACAGGCCCCAGCCGATCAGCTTGCCTGGCGACATGCGCCGGAAGAACACGATGATGAAGCCACCGATCGCATAAGTGACCAGGATGTCTCCAAACCACAGGCCGAACATGTGAATGAGGCCGATCACCAACAGCCAGGTCATGCGGGAGAAGTGCAGCTTGCGCGGAGCGTCTGGCTCTTCGCCCACCATCAGCAACATGCCGGCGCCGAACAGCGCGGAGAAAATGGTGATGAACTTCATCTCGAAAAAGACGTGCGAGATGTACCAGACCGTCAGATTGGCTCCGGTCAGATCCATGTGCGCCGGCGGGTACGCATAGGCGTTGGACGCCATGGTGAAAGCCTGCACATTCATCATCAGAATGCCCAGCACGGCGACCCCGCGCAGAACATCAAGGCTTTCAAAGCGATCCTTCGCGGCCACTGGCGCGGTATGCAGGCTCATGATGGTCCCCCAGTCCTGACAGCCCCCAATCTTAACAGGGCTTGAGTATTTGACAGGCTCGCCGCATTTCAGAAGCGGCGCAAGACTGTTATCAGTCCAGAGCCATCTAAACTTACCAAGAGTTCATGAAATTTCAGCGCAACCGACCTTGTCTCGGTCTCGCGTCAGGCGCATAAAAATTCTCGTTCGTCTTGCGCCAAGGCCCGTTATGTCGCTGCTCATCGATATCGCCCACATGATCCTCGCCGCCACCCTGTCCTTTCTGGGACTGGGGTATGAGCGCGAAGACGCTGCGCACGCCATCCAACTCGCTCCGCATCAGGTCGAGACCTTGTCCGGCGGCGCCTTGCTGACTCCGGCCACGTTTTCAGTGTCCGCTCAGAATACGCAATCGCTGTGCGCGCCGTCTCTGGTGATCGCACCGGCGGAGAGCGCGCCCGGCGCGCTTCCGGCGCACTCTACTCCGCAAATCATTATTCTTAACGATTGCGAAACCCTGTCTTTGCGGCGTGCGCTTCCCGCTCTTTGATCGACTCACACTCTGGCGTTACACACTAGGTCTGAACAAACAGGCCTGCAGTGCCGCGTGATTCTGTTAGGATAGTCGTTTCACGGCGATATCCGAACTGGATCAGCGCCAAACCAGACGAGACGTCATGGCTGCCAAGGATACAAAAGACGCTGAAAAGATTGAGGAAAGCGTGATCGCCGAACCGGCGGGCGGTGCGCTGGAAGCGATCCGCTCAACATCCCTCGCGCCTCAGATGACCGCGCCGCCTCCCAAAACAGAAGGCGGCGGCTGGCTGGCCTTTGGCGGGGCCGCGTTCGGGTTGTTGTGGTTTGGCGGCGCGGCGGCCTATCTCGCCGGATACACCGACCTGACAGCCCTGAGCCCTGCACAATTGGCGGGCCTGTCAGTCTTCGCGGCCGCTCCGGCGTTGCTGTTCGTGCTGGCGGGCCTTCTGGGACGTGAAGTGTCCCGCGCCGGCTCTCGCGCCCGCCATCTGGATGCGGCGGTCCTGCGCCTCGCCACGCCTACCGAACACGCCGAGGAAGACGCCTCGCGTCTGGCCGATGCGATCACCATGCAGGTCGATCGCGTCAACAAGGCGATGGAGAGCGCGCTGGCGCGGCTTGCGGCCATGGAAGAGGTGATCACCCACCATGCCGAAAGTCTGGAAGACGGCTCCAGCCGCGCCAAAGAGCGCGCCGAGCAGCTGACCCGCGCCCTGCGTGACGAACGCCTGCGCCTTAATGACGTGTCTGAAGGCCTCGATGACAAGGCGGCCATGATCGCCGCCGCCATACAGGACCAGTCCAAAATGGTCGCCGCCGCCGCCGAGCTGGCTGACGCCAAGGCGTCAGAGGGCGAACGCCTGATCCGGTCGGGCGCCGAGCGCCTGAGCGCCGCCGGCCAGGCCGCCGAAGAAGCCGGCGATCGGGTCGCCCTGTCGCTGGACGCGCGCGCCACCGAGCTGCGCGACTTCTCCGATATGCTGCGCAATCGCACCGACGGGCTGGAAGACGCCTATGTCAAACACCGCGACCGTCTGCAGGACGTGACTGAAACCCTGCGCAAGGAACAAGAGAAGATCGGCGCCGCGCTCGACTTCCACAAAGCCGAGCTGGAAACCATGACGCGCAAGGCGCGCGACGGGGCTGAAATCCTTGAAAGCACCGCCAAGAATTCCGGCGAAGTCTTCCTGGACGCCGTGGACAAGGCGTTGGGACAGGCCAAGGATTTGGCCAACTCCCTGTCTGAACGCAGCGAAGAAGCCGCCCGCGCCCAGGAACGTGCGCTCGACCGGATGCGCGACGCCGCCCGCGCCGCGCGCGAAGCCGCCGAGGAAGCCGGCGAGAGCCTGAAAAAACAGGCCGACGATGCTGAAGCCGCGCTGGAGCGGGTCAGCGAAAGCGGATTTGACGTGGCCCGCCGCTCGGACGACGCCTTCCAGGCGCGTCTGCGTGAAGCGGAAGACCTGACCGTCCGCGCCGAAAAAGCCGCCGAAGAGGCCGCCGAGGCGGTGCGCAAGCAATTGTCTGAAACGCTCGACGCCGCGCGACGCGAAAGCCGCCGGATCGAGGATGAGCTGTCAGGCCTGCGCAGCAAGCTCGACGATGCGCCCGACGCTGCGCGCAACGCCGCCAAGGCCATGCAACGCACGCTGGAAGATGGCCTGACCCAGCTCAATGAGACGGCGCAGACCGCTTCTGATCAGGCGCGCGATATCGACGCCCTGTTCCAGTCGCGCATCCGTCAGAACTATGAATTGCTCAGCGACTTCATCCTGCGCATGGGGTCTGTCGCTGGCGGCCACAAACCGCTGGACCTCAACATCAACGAATTGCCTGACCCGCTGAGCGGACGACGCAAGGATGAGGACGGGCCCAAAAGCGAGAAACCGGCGCGCAAGCGTACGGAAATCGCAAGCCGTGACGCTGAAAGGCGCGCCTCGGAAAACCGTGATGACGGCGAACGTGACGAAGACTGGGAAGCCTCCAAGATTGAAGAGCGCAAAGCCGAACGGGCGCGCCGCAAGGATGAAGGCAAGCCCGATCTGAAGGCCGTCCGGCCTGGCCGCTCTGACGACGATGAAGACGAGGCGGCGCTGAATGGCGATGACGAGGACCCGGTGCGCGACAGCATCCGTGACGGCGTCGAGAAAGCCCGCAAGGAAGCCAGCTGGCGCTGGCGCGATCTTCTGGCCAACATGGATTCAGACGAGACGCCCTCCGCGAACAAGGACGACCCCAAGCGCAATCGCCGCAATCGCGACAGCTAGGCGCGCCAAAGCCCGAACAAAAAAGGCCGGCCTCAGATGGGCCGGCCTTTTTTCATACGGTCAGGTGCTCTGGCTAACAGGGCGCCTCGGCGCAAACCACGCCAGACGTCCAGTTCGCCAGCGCATGAGCGGTTTCGTTGGAGGCCTGGCTGAAGGCTTCAATCAGCGCCGCCTGACGGTTGTCACTGGCCCGGACGCTGACATCAAAGCGGCGTGACGCCGCCAGAGCACGCTCCTCCCGATCAATCAGGCGGGCGACCATCCGCATCTGGATCAGCGGCGCCCGTCCATCGCCCTGATCATATTCGGCTTCAAACCGGCGCAATTCCAGTTGCAGGCGATAGCGCGCCTCCACCCCGTCTTCACTCCGAGCGGGGATCAGCTGCGGCGTCTCGCTGAGGAAGACATCCAGAATCCGGTCATGCACCAGCGTCGGCGCCGGCGACAGCCAGGCCGCGCCCGCCATATAGGCCAGCTCGCCATTGCGCAGCAGCGCCACCCGATCAACGGACAATCCGCGCGGGGCGCTGATCTGATCAATCAGTATGGTCTGCGCCTGGGCGGAAGGGGCCACTTCATCCGCCGTCAGACCGGTCAGACGATACAGCGACACCGGCTCGCTTTCCGGCAGCAAGGAGATGCAGCCCGGCGTCACCAGAAGGCTTGCAGCCCCAAGCGCGCCCAGCGCGACTTTCCCAAGAGTGCTCATCGCGGCACCTCCACTTCAGCGCCTTCAGGTTCGGCGATAAATCCGGCTGGATCAGACTCCAGCTCCAGCGCGACCCGCTCCAGCGTTGCGACCAGGGATCGCAAATCGCGCAGCGTTGCGGTCAGCTGGGTCAGCCCGTCTTCGGAAAACTCTTCAAGCCCCGGGCGGATCGCGACCAGCGCATCATAGGTCTCGACAGCGGTGCGATCGACTTCCTGCGCCGCGGCGGCGGTGTCCAGCGTCGCCGGCGTCAGGTCATCGACCACATAGCGTTCGGTGACCTGGGCGAATTGTTGCATGGCCTGAGCGGCGACAGACACGTCCGCGCCCGCCTGCTGCACACTGGTCAGCGCCGCACGCGCTTCGGTGATCAACAATTCGCGTTCTGCCAGATGGCCCGTGATCGTCTCGATATTGTTGAGCGTATTGGTCATGCTCTCGAGATTCTCATCGCTGAGCAGTCGACCGATCCGCACAAAGCTGAGCTGGGCGGATTCCAGGAGACTCTCGCCCCCTTCCACCAATTGCTCGATCTGGGCCTGTGTGGCGTAGATGCGCGGCGCGCGATCGCCGGGTCGGCTTTCAAGGCGCTCCGCATCGGGCGAGCCGGCCGAGATCTGGATATAGGACAGCCCTGTCAGGCCCTGAGGCTCGAGCTGGGCTTCGGAATCTGATTTCACCGGCGTTTCCACATTCACGCGAATACGCGCGATCACCTGACCGGGATTATCAGGATTGAGCCCCAGCTCAGTCACTTCACCGACCTGAATACCGTTGAAGCGGACCTCCGACGCCGGGCGCAAGCCCCTGACGGCGCCGTCAAAGACCACGTCATACTCGCGGAATTCACGGTCCAGCGCCGCGCCGGACAGCCAGAGTGACAACATCACCCCCGACACCGTCAGGAAAACGACGAAGAAACCGACAATGGCGTGATGCGCTTTGGTTTCCATAGCGTGCCTCTAGTCCTCAGCGGCTTGTCTTAACACGGCGCGTCCGCGTGGACCGCCAAA
Source organism: Oceanicaulis sp. UBA2681 (assembly GCF_002354675.1). Lineage (NCBI taxonomy): Bacteria > Pseudomonadati > Pseudomonadota > Alphaproteobacteria > Maricaulales > Maricaulaceae > Oceanicaulis > Oceanicaulis sp. UBA2681. The sequence continues at coordinate 262,330 of NZ_DEMB01000016.1, forward strand.
ATATTCCTGTATCCAGGGATGCGGATTGCGGGTCAGTTCATCGAGCGGCGCATTGGCGATAATCGTCTTGTCGGCGATCACCGCAACGCGGTCGCAGATGGCGTGCAGGCTGTCGAGATCGTGGGTGATCATCACCACTGTCAGGTTCAACGTCTCTGACAATTCCTTGATCAGATCATCAAAGGCGCTGGCCCCGATCGGGTCGAGCCCGGCGGTGGGCTCGTCCAGAAACAGAATGTCCGGATCCAGCGACAGAGCCCGCGCCAACCCGGCGCGTTTTTTCATGCCGCCCGACAATTCCGCGGGAAACTTGCCGCCCGCCTCGCCCGACAATCCCACCAGGCCGATCTTGAGATCCGCCAGCTCCTTCATCAGGCTGACGGGCATGCGCACATGCTCGCGCATCGGCGCCATGACGTTTTCCTGCACTGTCAGCGAGGAGAACAGGGCGCCAGCCTGGAACAGGACTCCCCAGCGCTTTTCCAGCTCGAGCCGGTCCCGGCCCGACATTTTCGACATGGGCGCGTCGCGAAAAAGGATCTCTCCGCCATCAGGCTGTTTCAATCCCAAAATGGTGTTGATCAGCACGGATTTGCCCGAGCCTGAGCCGCCGACAACGCCCAGAGTCTCGCCCTGGCGGATCTCGAGATCGAGGTTGTCATGAACCACATGAGAGCCGAACTGGCTGCGCAGGCCGCGCACTTCGATCAAAGGCGCGTCGCTCATATATCGAGCTCCAGATACATCATGGCGAACAGCGCATCGATCACGATGACGGCGAAGATCGCCTGCACCACCGAGGTGGTCACACGCGCGCCCAGGCTCTCCACATCACCGCCCACCTGAAGCCCGTGGCGGCAGCCCACAATGGCGATCACCAGACCGAACACCGGCGCCTTGGACATGCCCACCAGGAAGTGTTTGAGATCGATGGTGTCGTGCATGCGGGTGAGGAAGAAATTGGGCGAGATGTCCAATGTCCACCAGCTGACCATCATGCCGCCCACCACCCCCGCCACCATGGCGGACAGGGTCAGAAGCGGCGCCATCAGCACACAGGCCAGAACCCGCGGCAGGACCAGAACCTCGTACGGATCGAGCCCCATCACCTTCATGGCGTCGATCTCTTGCTGCATCTTCATGGAGCCAATGGCGGCGGTGAAAGCGGAATCAGACCGCCCCGCCAGCAAGATCGCCGTAATCAGCACGCCAAATTCACGCAGGACCGCGATCCCCACCAGGTCGACGGTGAAAACCGAAGCGCCGAAGGTCTCCAGCAAGCTCGCGCCCATGAACGCCACGACGGCGCCGATGAAAAAGCTGAGCACGGTGATGATCGGCAGCGCGTCCACGCCCGCCGTTTCCATCAGATGAATGGTCGGCGTCCAGCGCATCTTGGTCGGATTGACCAGGACGCTGAGCCCGGTGGTGATGGTGCGCCCGAAAAAGGCGAAGGATTCAACGGTCTCCTTCAGGCCGTCCTCCACCCCGGCGCCGATCCGGGCGAAGGTGGCGACCACGCCGCGCGGCGTCTCCTCGGGGACCGGACAATCGGCGAGGCGCTCGCGCATTTCCCCCATCAGGCGGCGCGCCGTCTCGTGACTGCCGATAAAATGCCAGTCTGCATCCGGCTCGCCGCACCGGCTCAGCGTCCGGCCCAGCAGATAAGCGCCAGCCGTGTCGATCCGGCCCAGCTGGGTCAGATCAATCACCAGATCCTGCGGATCCGTCTCGGTTTCGATGCGCTTGAGTTGGCGGTTGAAACGGCCGACCGTCTCGATCAGCCAATCGCCGCGCGGCTCCAGCACCAGACGCGCGCCTTCATGGCGCGTGGTCAGCCCCGGCTGCTGACGCTCTGTTGCGATCGCTGCTGTCATCGTCCCCGCTTCCCCTGAGCTCCGAGGCTTAAATGGGAGTGTGGCTCCATTATGGCTGTGTTCGCGCGGTTTGCACGAGCCAGAATGCAAAGAGCAACCCCAGACCCGAGGGAATCGCCATCACTGCAAAGCCGCCTGCCCCATACGCGCTATAGGCGAATCCCGACGCATAGGCCGCCAGCGCCAGGATCAGACCGCCCGAGAAGGCGGAGTTGATCGCCTGCGCCATGGAGGCGAAGCGCTGCGGGCTGTTATCGGCGGCATAACGCAGAAAGCCCAGATAGGTGGCGCTGAAGCTGAAGGCGTGCAGGATCTGAAGCGGGAACAGCAGCCAGAGCGGTGGAGACAGGGCCAGCGCCAGCCAGCGCACAACGGAGACCGCGCCCCCCAGCATCAGAACGTTCGCAGGACTGACCCGACTCAGCAGACGGGCGGAAACGGCGAAAAACACGATCTCGGCCCCCACCCCGGTCGCCCAGAGCAGGCCCACCGCCCCCGCCGGCACGCCTTCCGCCCGCCAGGCCACGGCGGAAAAGCCGTAGTAAAATCCGTGCGCGCCCTGGATCAGCGCTGAGGCCGCAAAGGCCAGCGGCAAGCCGTTGGACAGCATGGCCGCGACCACGCCGGTCTTCGGCGCGGTGTCTGCGGCCGTTTCCGGCTTCAAACGGTTGCGCCCTTCAGGCAGCATCAGCGCGGTCAGCACCGCCAGAGCCGCGCCGATCAGCGTCCAGGCCAGGGCCGCCTCGCCGCCCAGCCAGCCGATCAGCCAGCCCGCGCCTACATTTCCGACGATGAACGTCGCCGACCCGAACGCGCGCGGCGGACCGAACGCGAAGCGGCGGCGGCTGGATTCCTGGATCGCGAAGGCGTCGATGATCGGCATGATGCCGGTGAAGGCGCCCCCGGCTATGCCCGCCAGGATGAGGATCGCCCACGGGTTGGTGGCGGGAATGAAAGCGGCGAACGCAAAAAACGACACCAGCGTATAAGACAGCACCGCCCAGCGTTTCTTTGGCGCGCGGTCCGCCAGCATGGCGCCCAGCGGCGCCGCGATGACCCGCCCCGCCATCGATGCCGCCGCCGCAGCGCCGATCATTTCCGGGCTGAGCCCCCGCCCCTCGTACCAGACCGGCATGTAGGGCAGGTATGCGCCGAACCCCAGATAGAACGCCCCGTAAAAGAGCGCGAAGCGAACAGGACGCGGGATCGAGGCGAGCACGGCGGACATGATCAGGGGCTTAGCGCGGCTAAGCGTGTGTGGAAAGCGCGTTTGACCGCACGGTGAACACTGTTTGCTCTTGGTTTCCGGCGCGGCTGGCGATAGCTTCCCGCCTTCATGAAAGACGCCGTCCTTGATCCGCCCCTGACTCGCTCCGCGCCCTTGCGTGTGCTGGTCTCCAGCTATCGCTCCGCCCCCCATGTGGGAGGGCAGGGCGTTTATGTGCGCGCCTTGTCGCGCGCCCTCGCCGATCAAGGCTGCGCCGTATCGGTGATCTCCGGCCCGCCCTATCCCGAACTTGATCCGGATGTCGAGCTGATCAAACTGCCCTCGCTGGACCTGTTCAGCGTCGACAACGCCTTTCTGACCTTGCGCTGGAACACGCTGCTTGATCGCGCGAACCGCACCGAATGGCTGTCGCACAATACCGGCGCCTTCGCCGAAATGGTCAGCTATTCCATGCGTCTGGAAGCGTGGGTCGCCGAGCATGGCGACCGGTTTGACGTGGTGCACGACAATCAGACGCTCGCCCTGCCGATGACGGGCGTGGACAGCTATCTGCCGGTGATCACCACCTTGCATCACCCTATCGCTATTGATCGCGATTTCGCGGTGGCGGGAGCGGCGAACTGGTGGCGGCGCGCCCTGACCCGGCGCTGGCATTCCTTTGTGGATCATCAGGCCAAGGCCGCGCGCGCCCTGCCGCGCTTTCTGGCGGTATCAGACGCTGCGCGGCAATCCTACGCCCAGCGATGCGGCGTCGATCCTGATCGGGTGCGCGTGGCGTTCAACGGGCTGGATCTGGACAGCTTCAAACCCGACCCCAGCGTCACGCGCGACGACGACCATGTTCTAGCGCTCGCCAGCGCAGATGTTCCCATCAAGGGGCTCGACGTGCTGATCGACGCCCTGGCGAAGCTCAAGGCGCGCGGCCGCACACCTCGCCTGACCGTGATCGGATCCTTGCGCGACGGCCCGACCAAACGCGCACTGAAAGACACCGGGCTGATCGACAGCGTCGACTTCGTCTCCGGCCTCAGCCTTGATGACATCGTGGCGCTCTATCGCAAGGCGACGGTCTTTGTCTCCGCCTCCCGCTTTGAAGGCTTCGGCTTTCCCGCCGCCGAAGCCATGGCGTGCGGCGCGCCGGTGATCGTGTCGCGCGGCGGCGCCTTGCCGGAAGTCGCGGGCGACGCCGGCCTTGTGACCGAGGTGGAAGATGCGGACGGTCTGGCGGATGCGCTGGAGCGTGTGCTGTCTGATCCGGCGCTGCGCCAGCAGATGAGCGCCGCGTGCGCAGCCCGCGCGCACAGCGCCTTTCGCTGGGACGAGCACGCTCGCGCCAGCCTGGACCTTTACGCCCAGGCGCTGGAAGAGCGCGGGCGCCTGCCTGACATAACGGAGCTTGCCGCCCAATGATGGTGACGCTGGACCTTGATGCGCTGGACCTTGAAGACGGCCAGCGCGTCCTCGACCTGGGCTGCGGGCGCGGCCGGCACAGCCATGCCTTTTACTGGCATGACAAGGCGCTGGACGTGACCATGCTCGATCTCAGCCTTGAAGACCTCAAGGGCGCGATCGACGGTTTCTTCGAACTGCCTCCGCCGCCTCAAAACCCGCCGCGCAGCGCGGTCTGGAGCGTGGGGGACGCCGGACGCCTGCCTTTTGCAAATCACAGCTTTGACGTGGTGATCTGTTCTGAAGTGCTCGAGCATCTGCCCGATGTGGACGCCGCGCTCGATGAGATCACCCGTATTGTGAAGCCCGGCGGGCGCTTCGCCCTGTCCGTGCCGCGCTATTGGCCGGAAAAGATCTGCTGGGCGCTGTCGGAAGGCTATCAGAACACGCCCGGCGGCCATGTGCGCATCTTCAAGGATCATGAGCTTCGCGACCGCGTCGCCCGTCGCGGTTATCGCCCCTATAAGCGCCATTGGGCGCACGCCCTGCATGCGCCCTATTGGTGGCTGCGCTGCGCCAAATGGGAGCGCCAGGAAGAGAGCCGGTCGGTCAACGCCTTCCGCAAGCTTCTGGAATGGGATTTGATGGAAAAACCGCGCCTGACGCGCTGGACCGAAGCGGCGTTGAACCCGGTGATGGGCAAATCCGTCGCACTGTATTTCCAGAAGGACGCGGCATGAGCCATCGCCCGCAATCCATAGGCGTGGACATCGCCGCCTGCGCAGACCGGATCGAGGATTTGCAACTCCGCGACGGCTCTATTCCATGGGTGGAGACGGGCGTCTGGGACCCCTGGAACCATGGCGAAAGCGCCATGGCGCTGGCGATCGCGGGCCGGGAAACCGCTGCCCATGCCGCGCTTGACGCGCTGGCCGAGCGCCAGCATGCCGACGGCTCCTGGCTCGGAGAGCTGGGCGCGGGCGTGCCCATGGATAAAGACGGCGAGCGGATCGCGCCGCCGGCTGATCCGGTCACCGCGCATGACACCAATTTCACCGGCTACGCCGCGGTCACGGTGCTGCGCAGCGCGCTGGCGCTCGACGAGCCGCGCCTGATTGCGCGTCATGCCGACATGATCAGCCGCGCGCTGGACTGGGTGGTCGATCACCAGACGCCCCATGGCGACGTGGTCTGGCGCAAGCCCGATGAGGGCCAGGCGCTGGAGGCGGTGGATTCGCTGAAAGCGGGCAACGCCTCGCTGTTTAAAAGTCTCGAATGCGGATTGCGCATCGCGGACGCGCTGGGCCGCAAACGCACCGACTGGGCCAGAGCGCGGCGTCAGATCGCGCACGCCTTCACCACCAAGCCGCACCGGTTTGACCGGCTGGGCGAAGACCGCTCGCGCTACGCCATGGACTGGTATTACCCGGTGCTGAGCGGCGTGGTGACGGGGCTGGAAGCCAAAGCGCACCTGCATGCCGGATGGGACCGGTTCGTGGTCGAGGATCTGGGATGCCGCTGCGTCACCGAAGAACCCTGGATCACCGCCGCGGAAACCGCCGAGCTGGCGTTGGCGTGTCTGAGTATCGGCGACACGGTCCGGGCGCAGAACCTTCTGGGCGCTTTGGCGCCCCTGGCCCGCGACGGCGACGGCTACTGGATGGGCTGGCAGTATGAGCTGGGTCAGGTCTGGCCCAAGGAACGCCCCAGCTGGACCGCTGGCGCGGTGATCCTGGCGGCGGACGCCCTGTATGGGCTTAGCGCCGGATCAGACCTTCTGATCCGGCATGCCCGGGCTGACGCCTGGCTTAAAGGCGACGCAGAATCTCGAGCGTATTGATCCGCTCCACCGGCTCGAACAGGCCTGACGCGACCGCCAGCTTCCAGATTTCATAGGGCGGGCGACCGCCGTCCTCAGGATTGGGGAAGACGTCGTGAATGGCCAGCAAGCCGCCGCGCGCCACATGCCCCGACCAGGCGCGGTAATCGGCCAGCGCCGTCTCCATGGCGTGGCCGCCATCGATGAACACAAAGCTGAGCGGACCTGACCAGCTGGCGCCGATCAGAGCGGACGGTCCGACCATGGGGATGACGTCACGTTCGAGATCAGCCAGAGCCAAAGTCCGGCGCAGGGCGGGCAGCGTGTCGACACGGCCCAGCTCGGCGTCATACAGCTCGGGGTCGTGATAGCCTTCACCCGGCTGATGTTCTTCAGAGCCGCGATGATGATCGACGGCGAACAGAAGTCGCCCCGCCGCGCGCGCGGCCCGGCCCAGATAGACGCTGGAGCGTCCGCACCAGCTGCCGATTTCAACAAAAGCGCCCGGCGCCTGTTCAGCAGCGATCCGGGCGTGTCGGGCCAAGGCCTGGCCCTCATCATCGGCGAGGAAGCCCTTGATGGTTTGCGGGTCGAGCGCGTCGCCCGGAACAGTGTGGCTCATTAACTTGCTAGACCCCGGTTGGAGTGCATCGCCCAGCGGCGTTCCGCCAAGGCGTCCGCCGCATTGGCGAGGCGCGATTTCTCGGCGTCGAGGGTTTGCATCATGGGCTCATAGCCGCTCAGCGCGCCTTCGTCATCGAGGCGGTCAGACACCGCTGTGAAGAAGTCCTGCGCCCGGCGCACACTCCCCAGCGCGCTTTCCGCCAACGCCAGATCCTGGGTCAGGCTGACCTGCCCCAATTGATGCTCCGCCGCGGCGATGCCCTCAGCCGCATCAGCGATGGCGCGCGTGAGGCTGATCAATTGTCCCAGATCAGAATTGAGCGATTGCACCATCATGTCGTCATGGGCGTCCACATAAACGCTGACAGGGTCATCCTGGGGGGCCTGCTCGCTCGCGCCGTTGATCAGCCGGCCAAAAAAGGCGCGCGCCGCGGCGGCGGGCGCAGCGCTCAGCGACCAGCCCTCATCGTCGACCAAGGCGTTCAAGGCTTGCGAGTGTGTTCTCAGTTCGGTTTGTGCAGCCAGGTTCGCCTGAGTATCAGCGCCCAGCGCAATCGGCTGGCTCGCGCATCCTGACATCAAGATGCAAGCGCTCATAACGATACCTAGGCCCAGAGCCCGGACGATCGTATTCATACCGAAGCGACCCTTCTCAACGCAGACCGGTTTCCCCTCCGAACCCGGTTCCACACAGTGATAAAACGACATAGTGTCACGGTAAACAGAACTTGAGGGTTAATCGGCTGATTACCGCACGAAAAATGGACACATTCCGCTCCCACCGCCGTCTGGGCCTGTATCCGCCCACGACTCCGGCGCACACCGGCTTTCTGGATGTCGGACAGGGCCATAGCCTCTATTATGAGGATTGCGGCCGCCCCGACGGGATGCCCGTCATCACCTTGCATGGCGGGCCGGGCGGCGGCGCCGCCCCCGCCATGCGGCGGTTTTTCGACCCGCGCCGGTATCGCATCATCGTCTTTGACCAGCGCGGCTGCGGGCGCTCACGCCCCTATTCCTTGCTGGAGCACAATACGACCGCCCATCTGGTGAACGATATAGAACAATTGCGGTCACATCTGGGCATCGACAAATGGCTTGTGTTCGGCGGCTCCTGGGGGGCCACGCTGGGGCTGGCCTATGCCCGCGCCTGTCCCGAACATGTTCTGGGGCTTGTCTTGCGCGGCGTCTTCGCCTGCACCCGCAAGGAGCTGGACTGGTTTTACCGCGACGGCGCCAACCGGCTGTTTCCGGACGCCTGGGCAAGGCTGACCGAACGTCTGGCCCCGGCCGAACGCGATCAGGTCATAGCCGCCTATTACGAACGCCTGGCGTCCGGCGCCAGCATGGATGAACGCCGCGAGGATGCGCTGGCCTGGTCCAGTTGGGAGAGCGCGTTGATCTCGATGAGCGCCTCGCCTCACCATGTGAACCCCGACCCGCACCGCTCTGACGCGCTGGCCCGGATCGAAGCGCATTATTTTCATCATGGCGGGTTTTTCGAACGCGACGGGGTCTTGCTCGAAGACACCGCGCATCTGGCTGACATTCCTGGCGTCATCGTTCAGGGGCGATATGACATGGTCACCCCGCCGCGCACCGCCTGGGAATTGGCCAAGGCCTGGCCCGGCGTGCAACTGAACTTCGTGCCGGACGCGGGTCACGCTGCCGGCGAGCCGGGCACAGTGGACGGGCTGGTGCGCGCCACCGACATGTTCGCGCGACGCTTCGGCTAACCCGCTCCCCGCTGAACCGTGCATGAAAAAAGCCCCGGTCCATACGGACCGGGGCTTTTGTCGTCAGGCGAAACCGCCGCCTAGTTCAGAAAGGGCAGGTCAAAGCCAAAGGTGCTGGCCAGACCCGTCACGATGATCAGGCCCACAGCGACCGGCGCCAACCAGCGAATGCTGAAGCGCCAATAGGCGAAGAACTTCGCACCCGCATCAGGCAGCTCTTTCTGCATGAGCGCCTTGGAGACGACCCAGCCCGTGAAGAGCGCGATGAGGAAGCCGCCCAGCGGCAGCAAGATCGTGCCCGACACCTTGTCCAGAATATCGAAGAACTCCCCGGAGAAAGCCGCCGCGATGCCGAACATGTAGATGATCGCGCCAAAGAACAGCGCCGAGCCCACACGGCCGAAATCGGTGTGCTCCTCGCCAAAGGCCACAATCACCTGCAACAGCGAAATCGAGCTGGTCAGGGCCGCGATCAGGGCGAGGAAGAAGAACGCCCCGCCGACCCATTGGCCGCCCGGCATCTGCGCGAAGGCCGACGGCAGGGTCTGGAAGAACAGGCCGGGGCCTGCATCCGGGCTCAGCCCGAAGGCGAACACGAACGGGAAGATCGCCAGACCCGCAATGATGGCCACCATCGTGTCGGCGCCCGCAATGATGACGGCCGATTGGGGCAGATTGTCATCGCGCGAGAGATAGGAGCCATAGGTGATCATGATCGCCGAACCGACGCCGATCGAGAAGAAGGCCTGCCCCAGCGCTTCCAGGAAGGTCTGGGCGGTGATCTTGGAGAAGTCCGGCGCGAACAGATACTCGATCGCGGCGCCCATATCCGCCGTCAGACCCGCGTACACCACCATGCCCACCAGCATCAGGAAGAACAGCGGCATCAGGATCGAGACCGTGCGCTCAATGCCCTTGATCACGCCAAAGCACACAATGCCCACAGTGACGATCATGAAGGCGGTATGCCAAAGGATGACCGTGCGGGTGTCGCCCACAAGCTGACCGAAGGCGTCAGAGACCACAGACGGCTCCATGCCGACCATGCCGCCTGACAGCATCTTGAAGACATAGGCGGCGACCCAGCCCGCAACGACCGAATAAAAGCACAAGATCATCACGCCGCCGGCCATGCCGACCCAGCCGGTGATCGACCACATCTCGGAGGCGCCGGCGTCAAACGCCATCTTGCGGGTGGATCCCACGGCCGACCGGCGGGCATGGCGGCCCACGCTCAGCTCCGCCATCAGGATCGGAAAGGCGATCAACACCACGCAGACCAGATAGATCAGCACGAACGCCGCGCCGCCATTCTCGCCTGCCGTGTAAGGAAACCGCCAGAAATTGCCCAGCCCGACCGACGACCCGATCGCCGCCATGAGAAAGCCGAAACGGCTGCTCCAAGTCCCGTGCGCGCTCGCGCCGCCCATCGCCATAGGTGCAGTCTCCTCCCCTCAGCCGCGCCTGACCGACGCACGCTTTAAATCTGTATCCGCCCTGCGACGGTTTGGCGCGGGAGGTTGGTCGATCCGCGCCCTGCGGTCAAGTTGGGCAATGCGGTGTTAACCAAACAATCCTGCGCCCTTGGGCGGTTCGGTGTCACGGTGGACGTGAGCGCCCAGGATCAGGCCCAGCCCGATCAGGACCGTCATCATCACCGTGCCGCCGTAAGAGATCATCGGCAGCGGCACGCCCACCACGGGCAACATGCCCATCACCATGCCCACATTGATGAAGACGTAGAGCGAGAAGGTCGTCGCCACTCCCATCACCACCAGGCGCAGGAATACCGAGCGACACGACGTGGCGATCATCACGCAATTGGCCAGGATCAACGCATAGAGACCGAGCACCACCAATCCGCCGACAAAGCCGAACTCCTCGCCCAGCATCGTGAAGATGAAATCGGTCTGTTTCTCAGGCAGGAAGTTCAGGTGCGCCTGAGTGCCTTCCATATAGCCCTTGCCGGTCATCCCCCCCGACCCCAGCGCGATCTTGGACTGCAGGATGTGATATCCCGCGCCCATGGGATCGTCTTCAGGATTGATGAAGGTCATGATCCGCCGGCGCTGATAATCCTGCAGCCCGTACTGGAAGAAGAACCCGCCGGCGACGCCGCCGAGAACGCCAGACCCGATGATCACCTTCCAGCTCAGCCCCGCCAGAAACACGATCGCCACCCCGGTCGCCGCCAGCAAGAGCGAAGTGCCAAGGTCGGGCTGCTTGACGATCAGCCCCATCGGCAAGGCGATCATCAGGGCCGGTATGATCAGCCCGCCCAGCGAGGAGACCTTTTCCTCGGGCAGGTCGTGATAATAACGCGCCAGCGCCAGAACCAGGGCGATCTTCATGATTTCAGAGGGCTGCATCCGGATCGGGCCGATATCAATCCAGCGCTGCGCGCCCATCGCCGTGGCGCCGATCAGCTCCACCCCGACAAGCAGCACCAGTGCGCCCAGATAGGCGGGGTAAGCGAGCCCCATCCAGAACCGCGGCGGGAACAGCGCGATGACCACCATGATCATCAGCCCGACCCCCAAACGCAAAGCATGGCGTGAGGCGTAGGGATTCCAGGCGCCGCCCTCCACCGAATACAGCATGCCGACCCCGATCAGGCCGACGAGCAGGATCAACAGGACGAAGGCCCAGTTGATCTCAAACAGCTTGCCCCGAAAGCCGCGCGGCGCGGACTGGGTGAAAACGCCCATGCTCTAGCCCTCCGTGGTCGGACGCGCCGCCGAAGCGAGCATGTCCGGACGGGTGTTGGAGGGGTCGCGACGCACCAGGTCGCGCAAAATGGCCTGGGCGGGGATCGCGGCGCGGGTGCCGCCGCCGCCATGCTCGATCACGACAGTAACCACATAGCGCGGCGCGCTGACCGGCGCGTAAGAGACGAACAGGCCGTGATTGCGAAGACGCCAGGGCAAGTCATCCTGGTCGCGCACGCCCGCAGCGCGTTCCTCTGTGGAGATGGAATAGACCTGAGACGTGCCGGTCTTGCCCGCCATCTCAAGCCCGTCCAGATCCAGTCCCCGTGTGCCCAGCGGCCAATAGGCGGAGCCGCCCGGCTCGTTGACCACGCCTGACATGGCCTGGTTCACAAGCTCCAGGTGCTCCGCATTCCAGCCCATGGAGGCGAAATCGGGAGCGGCGCCGGTCGCACGCGTCAATGTCGGCGTCACCTGACGCCCTGTCGCGATGCGTGCGGTCATCACAGCCAATTGCAGGGGCGACGCCAGCAGGGCGCCCTGCCCGATGCCCACATTATAGGTATCGCCCGTCGTCCAGGGTTCATTGCGGCGGGCGCGCTTCCAGGCGGGGCTGGGCACCAGGCCTTCCGCCCGGCGCGGGAACGGCAGGCCGATATCAAAATACTGACCCAGACCGCAGCTCAGCATCATCTCGCGATAGCGTTCAATGCCCAGCCGGTTCGCCATCTCGTAAAAGTAGATATCGCAGGACTGCTTGACCGCCTCATGCATATTCATGCGGCCATGGCCCTGGCGCCGCCAGCAATGGAAATCGCGATTACCGAGCCGCGTGGAGCCGCCGCAGTAAATCGTCTCTTCAGGGTCTGTCACGCCATGCTCGAGTGCGGCGAGCGAGGACATCACCTTCACTGTGGAGGCTGGCGCATAGAGCCCCGTCGTCGCCTTGTTGAACAAGGGGCGATAAGGGTTGTTGTTGAGGGAGGCGAACGCCTCTGTCCCGATGCCCAGAACAAAGGCGTTCGGGTCAAAGCTGGGGGTGGAGGCGAGCACCAGAACCTCGCCGGTGATCACATCCAGCCCCACCGCCGCCGCGCTCTGATCGCCCAGCGCTTCCATCGCCGTGCGTTGCGCGCGGGCGTCCAGCGTCAGGGTGACGTCCTGGCCGGGAACGGAGGGAATGGATTGTTCGGGGATCTCGCGCATCACCCGGCCGGTGGCGTTCACCTCGACCTTGAGCTGGCCCGCCGAACCGCGCAAACGGTCTTCGTGCTGCAGCTCCGCGCCGGTGCGGCCGATCCGGAAACCCGGATGCAGCAAAAGCGGATCGTCATTGGCCGCTTCAGGCGGCGCCGCCTGCACATAGCCGGTCACATGCGCAAAATCATAAGGGCGCGGGTAGGTGCGCACTTCGCCCACATCAGGGGTGATGCCGGGCAAGTCTGGCAGGTGCAGATTGATTCGCGCAAACGTCTCCCAGTCGAGATCCTCAGCCACGGTGACCGGGGTGAAGCGCGAGGTGCGCGACACGGCGCGCAAGATGCGTTCAATGCGCGTTTCGCTGATCGGCATGTAGCGCGACAGGCGCTCCAGCGCCGCGCGTGGATCGCCGGCCTGATCGCGCACGATCATCAACCGGTAGCTTTCGCGATTTTCCGCAATCGCTTCGCCAAACCGGTCCAGAAGCCGCCCCCGCGCAGGCGGTTGCAGGCGGAAATTGAACTGGTTTTGCTCAGACAATAGCCGGTAGGCGTCCTGCTCCAGAACCTGCAAGCCGTACATGCGCGCGCTCAAGGCGGCGAAAGCCCCCGCCCCGAGCCCTGACAACAGAAGGGACCGGCGGGTGAACTGGGCTTGGGCTTCCTGCTTGTCGCGACGCATTCGCGCTCTTTCTCAGCCTGGGCTGCCTTAGGAGAAGGTGCTGCGTTCCTTTCGCCGGGCGAACAACCAGGCGAAGATCGGAAATAGAAGGATGGTCAGGATCGCTTCAGTAATCAACGGTCCAGGCGCCACCGGGGCGCCGATGGCGAACGAGCCCGCCCCCCAGGCTGCGCCGAACGCCACAATCGCCGTCAGGGTGAACCGCAAGGCCAAAGGCCCGATCTCACCGCCTGCGCCATCGGCCTCACGCAGGCGCATGACGCTGAATGCGACGAGAAACGCGAACGCCCAGACGCCCATGGGCGCGCCCGCCAGCAAATCCTGCATAACGCCGACCAGAAGTAGAACAGGCGGAGCGATAAACCAGGGCTGACGCACCGACCAGATAAACAGCGCAATCAGGGGAAAGGCCGGCGCAAGATCCGGCCCGCCGCCCAGACGGCTGGGCAAAGCGTGCAGGATCAGAGCCACCAGCATCGTAACGATGAACACCACCAGATCGGTGGTGGCGTTATTGCGTTCGACCGATGGGCGCATCAGTTCGCCTCCTCTGGCGTGGAGAGCTCAATGACCGGGTCCGCCTCAGGCTCCTGAACAGGCTCGAACGGCCAGATCCAGATCAGATCAATCGGCGCGGTCCGGCTGAACAACGCCACCCGCCAGCGCCCGTCACGATCGCGAACCGCCTGCCCCACCGGCACGCCGCGCGGCATGACATTGTCATCGCCGGAGGTGACGATGCGGTCGCCTTCGCGCAAATCGGGCTCGGCGCCCAGATATTCAAGACGCGGAAACTCGGTGTTATCGCCCACCAGCAAAGCGCGGGCGTTGGACCGGTCCGCCATCACCGCGACACGGGAGTTGATGTCCGTCAGAAGCAGAATCCGGGTGGAGCTGCGCCCCACTTCAACTGTCCGTCCGACAAGGCCGTAAACATTCACCGCCGGATAGCCCGGGCGCACCCCGTCTTCATGGCCAGCGTCGATCAGGCGCGAGCGCACGAAGGCGTTGGACCGGTCCGCCACGGTCCAGGCGCTGATCCGCGCCTCCGCAGCGTCCGCCTGCAGGTTCAGCGCTTCGCGATAGCGGGCGTTGCGTTCTTGCAAGGACAGGGCGGCGTCACGCCAGGCGCGCATCTCGGCGGCCTGCATGCGCAGATTGCGGTTTTCATCGGCCAGCTCGAACTGGCGCTTCCACCATGGGCCGATATTGGCGAGCCCGCGGAAGGGGCGAACGCTGAGATCAAGCACCGGCGTCGCCAGATCATTGAAGCCGGCCCGCAGGCCCGTCAGGGCTTGCGGTCGGCTTTCAGGCCGGTCGATGTAAATCAGGAAACAGCTGACCAGAATGCAGATGATGAACAAGAGAGGCGAAAACCGCACTCCCTCATCCTGTCTTCGTCTGGAACTCCGCCGTTGAGCCACGCTGGGTAGCCTCCCTCGCAGGCTCGCTTACACGCTTAAACCGCTTCCGCCAGGATCGGACGCCACAGGCGCAGATTCTCGACCGCTTTACCGCAGCCCAGCACCACGCAAGACAGCGGCTCGTCCGCCAGGCTGACCGGCAGGCCGGTGCGATCGCGCAGCTCGGTGTCGAGATTGCGCAGCAAGGCGCCGCCGCCGGTGAGCACGATGCCCTTGTCGACAATGTCCGCCGCCAGTTCAGGCGGGGTCGCTTCCAGCGCCTGCTTGACCGCTTCCACGATCTGCTCGACCGGCTCTGAGAGCGCATCGGCGATCATGGCTTCAGTCACGACGATTTCACGCGGCACGCCGTTCATCAGATCGCGGCCCTTGATGTCCAGCGTCAGGCCTTCGCCTTTTTGCGGCGGGGTGGCCGAACCGATTTCCTTCTTGATCCGCTCACCCGAGGTTTCGCCGATCAGAAGGTTCGCCGAGCGGCGAATATAATTGATGATGGCTTCGTCCATCTTGTCGCCGCCCACACGGACCGAGCGCGAATAGACGATGCCCGACAGCGACATCACGGCCACTTCGGTGGTGCCGCCGCCAATGTCGACGATCATGGAGCCAGTCGGCTCGTCGATCGGCAGGCCAGCGCCGACCGCAGCCGCCATCGGCTCGTCGATCAGATAGACCTTGCGCGCACCGGCGCCGACGGCGCTTTCATGAATGGCGCGGCGTTCCACGGCGGTGGCGCCGGACGGCACGCAGATCACGACCTGCGGGCTGACGAAGGTCTGACGATTGTGCACCTTGCGAATGAAGTGCTTGATCATCTCTTCGGCCACGTCGAAATCGGCGATCACGCCGTCACGCATGGGTCGGATGGCTTCCACATTGCCCGGGGTCTTGCCCAGCATCAGCTTGGCTTCTGCGCCGACGGCCTGAACATGCTTGCGGCCCTTGTCCACCTTGTAGGCGACGACAGAAGGCTCATTCAGAACGACGCCGCGGCCCTTGACGTAGACCAATGTGTTCGCCGTCCCCAAATCGATGGCGATATCCGCGGAAAGGAGACCGAACACGCTGGAGAACATTCTCTGCCTCTTTATCTGTCAGGCGCAGCAGGCGAGTCGCCGCGCTGGGGCAAGTATCATGACTCCTTGTGCGATGCTGCGTCACCGATTGCAAGCCGCTCACCCGTCTCAGCCTCAGCGTCAGCTGAGTCTTCCACGGGATTTTTTAACTCTGTTTCAGGTCCGCGCAGCCAGCGCCGCGCCAACAGCATGAACACAATCCAGAGGGCCGCAATCCCAACCAGGGCAAGGATTGCGAGCCATCCGCCACCGGATAAAAGCGCCATCAAGCCGCCGCCTGCAAACACCACCAGAGCGGTTTTTGGCAGCACGCCGATGGCCAATCCGCCGATAAAGGCAAAATAACTCATATGCGAAACACCCGCCGCCATATTGACCACGATGAAGGGCGCGCTCGGAACGATTCGCACGATCATGGAGGCGAAAAACCCGTTCCGCCCCACAAATTCGGAAATACGATTGACCGTCTGCCCGCCATAGCGGCGCACCGCGTCCGCGCCCGCCAGACGTCCGGCGTAAAAGGTCACGGTCGCCGAAACGAGCGTCGCGACCCACGAATACAAAAATCCCTGCACCGGGCCGAACGCGAATACGGCAGCCCCGATCAGCGCAAACTGGGGCGCGCCGACAAAGGCCAGCACCGTGAAAATGACGATGGTCGCCGGCAGGGCGTACCATTGGTCCGCCGCGCTCTCAAACCAGGTCCCGATCTGCCCCGGCTCGATGTTCAGCACGAACTTGCCGGTCAGGAAAATCGCCAGGACCAGAGCAAACAGCGCCAGCGAAATGTAGATCGCGCGAGCGGCGCGGGCGTCCATACGAGTGAAAAAGCGAACAAGCGGGTTCATGGCGATCATATCCGGCAAAGGGTCAACGCCGCGCCTCAAGGCTGTTTGGCCAGCGCGGAGCGGCGGTACGCATACGCTTTTTTACACCGCTGGCAATCGGTTGGCGCAATCAATTCGATTAAGCGCTTCAGTCACCAAAGTTCGAAGCCCGGCGGATCAATCGCCCGGTCTCTTCCAGCTCGTGCTCGGCCGCTTTGGCGCGCATGGCTTTCAGACCCGCCCGTCCCTGCTCGTAATCGGCCACCCAGCGCTTGGCGAAGCCGCCGGCGGTGACATCCTTCACGATGGCTTCAAACACGGGGCGCACCGCATCACGGATCGGGCCTTCCACTTCGTGCGCGCCAAATTCGGCGGTGTCTGAAATGGCTTCACACATGCCGGCGATGCCGCGGCTCTGGATCAGGTCGGCGATGTATTTGATCTCATGCACGGTGTCGATATAGGCCATGACCGGACTGATCCCCGCGGCGACCAGCTGTTCATACCCTTCGCGCGCCAGAGCGCACATGCCGCCCACCAGCACCGCCTGCTCGCCCAGAATATCGGCCAGAGCCTCCTCGCCAAAGGTCGTGGCGTAGACCCCGGCCCGGCCGCAGCCCAGCCCGCCCAGATACGCTTTCGCCCGCGCCTCGGCCTGACCGGTATAATCCTGATGCACCGCCCAGAACCCGATCAGGGAGCCGCCCTTTTCAAAGCTCGATCGCACCGCGCCGCCCGGCCCCTTGGCCGCGGCCAGCACGACGTCAATATCGGCAGGCGGCTCGATCACCTTGTACTCAATGGAAAACCCGTGGCAGAGCAACAAGGTCAGGCCGGGGCGGTAATGCGGCGCGATATGCTCGCGCCAGATCTCGCCATGCGCCTCGTCCGCCGCCAGCAGCGACAGCATATCCGCGCGCCGCGCGGCCTCCGCCATCGACACCACTTCAAATCCGTCCGCCTCGGCCTTGGCGCGCGAAGGCGAGCCCTCTCGCAAGGCGATCAGGATGGAGCGCGCGCCCATGTCGCGCAGATTGAGCGCATGCGAACGCCCGTGATTGCCGTAGCCGATAATGGCGAGGGTCTCGCTCTCAAGAGCGCTGAGGTCGAGATCAGCCTGATACAACGGTTCAGCCATCATCCGGCTCCGAAAAAGGGTTTGAGAAGAATGTCGTCCAGCTCGGCGCGCGCGGTGACCGGATCCAGGGATTGGACGCGCTTCCAGTCGGGGTGCTGGTTGGAAAACCAGGTGTACTGACGTTTGGCGTAGCGGCGCGTGTCGCGCTTGGCCAGATCAATGGCCTCATCGAGCTCCAGTCGCCCCTGAACATGGGCGATTAGCGGCGGCAGGCCCACCGCTTTCATCGCAGGCAGGTCCGGCGACAGGCGGCGCTCGGCGATGGCGCGGGCTTCTTCCAACGCGCCATGGGCCACCATCTGGTCAAAGCGCGCCTCGATCCGGGCGTACAGCGCCTCGCGATCCGGGGCGATGACCACGCCGATGGCTCGCTTGGGATCAATCAGCGGGCGCGTCTCGGCCTGGATGTCCGACAGCGGGCGTCCCGCGACGCGCGCTACGGCGATCAGGCGCATCAGGCGCTGCCGGTCGCCCGCCTCGATCCGCGCTGCGCCCACCGGGTCAAGCGCCTCCGCTTCGGCGCGCAAAGCCTCCAGCCCGCCGCGCTCATAGAGCGCCGCAACCTCATCGCTGATCGCTTGCGGCACCTCCGGCGTCGGCGCCAGCCCCTCCACCAACGCCTTGAAGTATAGCCCTGTGCCACCGACAAACACGGCGCGCTTGCCGCGCCCGGTGATCTCACGCACGGCGTCGACAGCCAGCTTCGCCCACGCCCCGACCGAGCACCGCTCGCCAGGGTCCATCACGCCGAACAGATGATGGGGCACGCCCGCCATCTCATGCGGTTCGGGGCGCGCAGTGATCACGCTCAGCCCGTCATAGACCTGCATGGAGTCCGCATTGATGATCTCGCCATCCAGCGCCCGTGCGGCATGAAGCGACAGCGCGCTTTTTCCGGACGCGGTCGGGCCGGCCAGCAGCAGAATGTCGGGCGTGACGGCCATCAAGGCGGTCTAGCTGCGCAAGGTTTCAAGCACGTACTGACCCTGCCGGTTCAGGCTGAACAGCACGGGCGCGCCGTCCTCGCCAGCCCGGGCGACCAGATCGCGGGCCTGATCCAGGCTCTCCACCGGGGTCCAGGCGATCTCTTCCACCACATCGCCGGGACGGACCTTGCCGGCGGCGTCGCTGTCAGGGTCCACCGCCGTGACCACAAGCCCGCTGGCGTCCGCGTTGATGCGATAGCGCCGGCGCAGCGAGTCGGTGATGGGCTCGAGCGTCATGCCGAACAGATCGCCATTCAGGACATCGCCGCGGCCATCGCCGTCTTCATCAAGCTCGGCGCCGACGGGCGGGGTGGGCCGTCCCTCTTCCTCAAGGCGTTCAACCTCCAGCACCAGGGTCAGGGATTCGCCACGGCGAAACACTTCCACCTCCACGCTGGAGCCCGGCTCCGTCTCGGCCACGATGCGCGGCAGCACCCGGTCGTCGGCCACTGGGCGGCCGTTGAAGGCCAGGATCACATCGCCGGTTTGAAGCCCGCTGTCTGCGGCGGGGCCCTCGGGATCAATACGGGTCAGGACAGCGCCGCGGGGCATGTTCAGCCCCATCGCCTCAGCCATGTCGCGGGTGACTTCCAGCACGTTGACGCCGATCCAGCCCCGGCGGGTCTCGCCATACTCGATCAGCTGGTTGATCACCGGTTCGGCGATGGCGCTCGGCACGGAAAACGAAATGCCGACCGACGTGCCGGTGGGCGAGAAGATCGCCGTGTTCACGCCGATCACATCGCCGTCCATGTTGAACAAGGGCCCGCCGGAATTGCCCCGGTTGATCGCCACGTCGGTCTGCAGGTAATCGTCATAGCGTCCGCCGATCTCGCGGCCGCGCGCGCTGATCACGCCAGCGGTCAGCGAGCCGCCCAGGCCGAACGGATTGCCGATGGCGACCACCCACTCGCCGACCCGCGCCGCTTCGCTGTCGCCAAAGGCGACCACGGGCAAGGGCGTCTCGGACTGCACGCGCAACACCGCGATGTCTGTGGCCGGATCGCTGCCGACAACCGTCGCAGAGAGAATGCGGCCGTTTTGCAGGACGACCTCCACTTCATCCGCGCCGTCGATCACGTGGTGATTGGTGATCACCACGCCGTCCGCGTCGATGATGAATCCAGAGCCGAGCGAGCGCTGCATGCGCAGGCGATTGCCCGACAGATCATTATAGCGTTCCAGCGGAGTGCCTGGCGCAAACAGGGGCGAGCCGTCCTCATCGCCAACCCGCTGGGCGGTGGCGATATTGACCACGGCGGGGCTCAGCCGGTCGTTGAGATCGGCGAAGCCCTCATTGGGCTGGGCTGCGGCCTGGACGGCGCAAACCGCCGCAAGGGCCAGAGCAAAGATCACAGCGCCAAGCACGCGCATCGGCATTCCCCGTTGTCTGTTTGGTCTTTCAATCAGGCCAAGAGTCTTAACGGCGCCGCACCGGCGCCGCCAAGCGCTGACCTGTGTTTGAGAGCCAAAAAGTGAAACGGCCGGGCGTTTTGCGCCCGGCCGGTCCAGTTTCCGCTCTCAGAAATACCGGTTAACGGCCTCTCTGGGATCCGAAATAGTCAAAGAAGGCGCTGTCAGGTCCCATCACGATGGGGGTGCCTTCACGCAGCGCCGTCTCATAGGCGATCATGGAGCGATAGAAGCGGAAGAATTCTTCGTCCTGCCCGTAGGCGGCGGCGTAGATCGCATTCCGCTGAGCGTCGCCCTCACCGCGGATACGGTCCGCGTCGGCGCGGGCGTTGGCGAGAATAACCGTCGCTTCACGATCCGCAGCGGCGCGAATCTCACGCGAGCGCTCTTCACCTTCAGCACGGATGCGGGAAGCTTCCTGCTGACGTTCAGACCGCATGCGCAAGAACACACGTTCTTCCACTTCATTGGGGAGATCGGCGCGCAGGATGCGCACGTCGATGACCTCAATGCCGAGATCAGCGCGGGTCACGGCGGCGTCCACCGAACGCTCCACCCGGTCCATCAGCTCGGCGCGCTGGCCAGAGATGACGTCCTGAGAGGAGATCGAGCCGACCACGGCGCGCAACGCATCTTCCATGATCGAGCCAAGGCGGGCGTTCGCGCCGGCCTCATTGCGAACAGTCTGGAAGTAGCGCAGCGGATTGACGATCCGGTAGCGCAGGAAGGCGTCCACTTCGAGGCGTTCCTGGTCGCCGGCCTGCAGTTGTTGCGGACGCATGTCGAACTCGACATTGCGGCGGTCAAACAGCAGGACCTCTTCCCAGGGCAGCTTGAAGTGCAGCCCGGCTTCGTCATCGCCGATATCGTTGATGACGCGAACCGGATCACCGAAACGCAGCACCAGGGCGGAGCGAGTCTCGGCGACCGTATAGGTGGCGGTGGCCACGGCGATCAGAAGACCGCCCAGAATGACCACGAGGGCGATTGTCAGAAATCTCATGATTTAACCTCCCTGCCCTGAGCCTGCGGCGCGATTGACATCGCCCCGGTTACGACCCAGCTGATCGAGCGGCAGATACGGAACCGCCCCGTTCGCGGCGCCGTCCTGATCGAGAATGATCAGGTCGGACCGGCCCAGAACCTGTTCCATGGTCTCAAGATACATCCGCTCACGCGTCACGGCCGGAGCCTGGGCGTATTCGGTGTAGATCGAGTTGAAGCGGTCCGCCTGACCCTGGGCCTCGGCGACCACCTGGTCACGATAACCGCGCGATTCTTCCAGAAGACGTACGGCGTCGCCGCGGGCTTCAGGAACAACGCGGTTGGCGTAGGCTGTGGCTTGCAGAGCAATGGCCTCGGCGTCCTGCTCGGCGCTGATCACGTCCTGGAAGGCTGCAATCACCTCTTCAGGCGGCGCGGATTCCTGCAATTGCAGACCCACGAGCTGAATGCCGGACTCATACAGGTCGAGCGTGTCCTGAATGATCTCTTCAGCGCGCTGAGCCACTTCGCCACGACCCGTACCGATGATCGGCTGCAGGTCGGAGGTGCCCACCACTTCACGCATGGCGCTTTCAGACACCGCGCGAACCATGGAGGCCTGATCACGAACGTTGAAGACAAAGTCCCGAACCCGGGTCGGATCGACTTGCCACTGAACGGTGAAGGACAGGTCCACGATGTTTTCATCGCGGGTGACCATCAGCGCTTCTTGCGGCGTCGAACCGATCGTCACGGAGCGGATCTCGGTGACGTTGACGGTTTCAACCGTCTCGATCGGATAGGGCAGCTTGATGCGAAGACCAGCTCCGGTCGTGCGCACGTATTCGCCAAAGCGCTGCACCACGCCCGCTTCACCCGGACCGACCTGATAGACGGACGCTGCGGTGATGACGCCGATGGCGATCAGACCCGCCACCACGCCGACCAGGCCGCCGCCTGAACCGCCTTTGCCAGAGCCGCCACGGCCACCGCCGCGCGGACCCTTGCCGCCGAGCCATTGCTGGAACCGGCGCACCAGTTCCTCAAGGTCAGGCTCCTGACCCCCGCCGGACGGGCCACGGCCCGGCCCGTTGGGGCCGCGGCCCCAGGGGTTGTTGTTATTGTTATTCTGACCGCCGCCGCCGGAGCCCCATGGGCCGCCGCCGCCTGCATTGTCGTTCCAGGGCATGGATCTCCCCGCTGGTTAAGTGGTTTTTTGGGTTCTTAGGTATACCAGTATGTGGCCGGTCACACGCTCCGGTTCAAGTAAAACCGGTATCAGGGTGCTGCGCTAAACTGCCCGCGTCCGGTCGAGCACCCTCAGGGTGAACCCGGCATCGTCTTTTTCAGACGCCTCAACACGTTCAGAGCTGATTTCACGCCACTCCGCCTCATCAAGGGGCGGAAAGTGCGCGTCGCCTTCGGGCGCCAGATCCACTTCAGTGAGATAGATGCGGTCCACACGCGGCAGCAGGTCGGCGTAAAGCTGAGCCCCGCCGATCAGGCAGACTTCGTCTGTTCCGGCATCCACCGCCGCGGCGCGCGCCTCATCAAGGCACGCATCCACATCCGCGAACACGTAAGCCCCGGCCGCCGCCGTCATGGAGTGGCTGATGATAAAATTCGCCCGCCCCGGCAGCGGCTTGCGCGGCAGGCTGTCCCAGGTCTTGCGCCCCATCACCACCGGCTTGCCAAGCGTCACTTGCTTGAAGCGTTTGAGGTCGGACGGAATGCGCCAGGGCAGATCGCCCGCGCGCCCGATGACGCCGTTTCTGGCGACCGCGACGACAATGGCGAGCTTGGTGTGGGTCATCGCCTACACCGCCACCGGCGCGGAAATCCGCGCATGGGGGTCATACCCCTCGATCGTGATGTCCTCGTATTCGAACGCGAACAGATCGGTCACGTCCGGGTTGAGCGTCAAAGTGGGCAAGGCGCGCGGATCGCGGGACAGCTGTTCGCGCACCTGGTCGAAATGGTTTGAATAGATGTGCGCGTCGCCGAAGGTGTGCACGTATTCGCCCGGCTCATAGCCGGTCGCTTGCGCGACCATGGCCAGCAGCAGCGCATAGCTGGCGATATTGAACGGCACGCCGAGGAACATGTCCGCGCTGCGCTGATAGAGCTGCAGGTGCAACCGCCCGCCCAGAACCTTGAACTGGAACAGGGTATGACAGGGCGGCAGCGCCATGGACGGCACGTCGGCGGGGTTCCAGGCGCTGATCACATGACGGCGGCTGTCCGGGCTTGTCTTGATCTGGTCGATCAGGGCGGCCAGCTGGTCGATCTCCTCGCCATTGGGGCCTTCCCAGCGACGCCATTGCTTGCCGTAGACGGGGCCGAGCTCGCCGTTCTCGTCCGCCCATTCATCCCAGATGCTGACGCCGCGCTCTTGCAGCCATTTGACGTTGGTGATGCCCTTGATGAACCACAACAGCTCCACCGCGATGGATTTGAAATGGACCTTCTTGGTGGTCAGCAGCGGGAAGCCGTCGGCGAGGTCACAGCGGATCTGGCGGCCGAACACGCCGCGCGTGCCGGTGCCGGTGCGGTCGGTCTGGTCTTCACCCGTCTCCATAATCTCGTGAAGCAGGTCGAGATAGGCGCGCTCGATGGGGGAGCCGAGCATCGGCGTCGGAGTTTCGGCGAGCGCCATGGCGGCCTCCTGAGATCAAATACCGCGAGTGAGTTTAACCTCGCTGACGATTCGGAAAAGGCCAGCGGCGCACCCATCGTCCGGTCTTACGCGGATAAACCGCATCTGTTTCGCACCGTCAGACACTTGCATATGACCCGCTCAGGGCCGATCTCAACGCCATGACCCAGACCGCTCCTCACTCCGCCCTCACCCTGTCACTGTCCGGCCTGACCTGCGCAGGCTGCGTGCGAAAGGTCGAGACAGCTTTGTCAAAGACCGACGGCGTTGAACGCGCCAGCGTCAATTTCGCGACATCGCGGGCGCAAGTCACAGGCGAAACCTTGGACGAAGCCACGCTGATAGCAGCGGTGCAAAGCGTCGGCTTCCAGGCCGAACGCTATGATCCCGCGCCGGATCGCGCCGCCCGTGAGGAAGCAGACAAGGCGCGTGAGCGCGCCGATCTCAAACGCCAGCTGATCCTCGCAGCCGTTCTGACCTTGCCAGTCTTCGTGCTGGAGATGGGCGGGCACATGATCCCCGGCTTCCATCATTTCATCATGAACACGCTGGGCCAAACTCTCAGCTGGTCGATCCAGTTCGTGCTGACGACCCTGGTGCTAGCCTTCCCCGGTCGCCGCTTCTTCACGCTGGGCGGCCAGGCCCTGTTCCGGCTGGCGCCGGAAATGAATGCGCTGGTGGCGCTCGGCGCCGGCGCAGCCTGGGCCTATTCCACTTTGGTTCTTGTGGCGCCCGAGCTGTTCCCGGTTGAGGCGCGCCACATTTATTTTGAAGCCGCCGCGATGATCACCACCTTGATCCTGGCGGGCCGGTATATGGAAGCGCGCGCTAGGGGCCGCACCAGCGCCGCCATCCGCAAGCTGATCGGCCTGCGTCCGCAAACCGCGCGGGTGGAGCGTGACGGCGAGATCGTCGAGCTGGCGCTGGACGCGATCATCCCCGGCGATCAGGTTCATGTGCGCCCCGGCGAGCGCCTGCCCGTAGATGGGACAGTGGCGGACGGCCAGTCCTATGTGGATGAATCCATGCTGACGGGCGAGCCGGTTCCGGTGCTCAAATCAGAAGGTGACGCTGTCGTCGGCGGTTCGATGAACACCAATGGCGCGCTGACCATCCGCACCGAACGGACAGGCGCGGATACGGTGCTGAGCCAGATCATCGCCATGGTCGAACACGCCCAGGGCGCCAAACTGCCGATCCAATCGCTGGTCGACCGGGTGACGGGGGTTTTCGTGCCCGCCGTGATCGCCATCGCTCTGATCACCTTTTTCGTCTGGCTGATACTGGCCCCGGATGCGGGGGTGAGTGAGGCGCTGGTGAAAGCCGTCGCCGTGCTGATCATCGCCTGCCCGTGCGCCATGGGGCTGGCGACGCCCACCTCGATCATGGTGGGCGCGGGCCGCGGCGCCGAACTGGGCGTGCTGTTCCGGCAGGGCGAAGCGTTGCAATCACTGGCGGGGGTGCGCGTCGCCGCCTTTGACAAGACCGGCACGCTGACCGAGGGCCGCCCGGCGCTGACCGCGATCCATACAAGCGGCGATCAGGGCGAAGACGACGCGCTCGCGCTCGCCGCCGCACTGGAACACAAGAGCGAGCACCCGATCGCCCGCGCCGTCCTCAAAGCCGCAGAGGAGCGTGCGATCTCCCTGCCTGCGCTGAACGACTGGCGCGCCGAAGCCGGGTTCGGCGTGACAGCTGTTCTGGACGATCAAAGCGTCGCGCTGGGCTCCAAACGCTATATGACGCGGCTCGGCGTGGATCTCGATCCGCTGGCGCCCGCCATCAAGGCGCTCGATGAGTCCGGCGTCACAGTGATCATCCTCGCGCGGGACACCCAGGTTCAAGCCGTCTTCGGCGTCTCCGACCCGATCCGCTCCGGCGCTTTTGAAGCTCTTGAGGCCTTACGCCGTCAGGGCGTCAAAATCGCCATGATCACCGGTGATGGCGAGGCGCCGGCGCATGCGGTCGGACAGGCGCTCGGGATTGAAGATATCCGCGCCGAAACGCCGCCAGACGAGAAATACCAGGCCGTCGCATCCCTGCGCAAAGCCTACGGCCCGATCGCCTTTATCGGCGACGGCATTAATGACGCCGCCGCCCTCGCCGAGGCCGATGTGGGCGTCGCCATGGGGTCAGGCTCTGACATCGCCGTGGAAAGCGCGGACGTCGTCCTGATGCGCGATGATCCCGCCAGAGTGGCCGCAGCCCTGGGGCTGAGCCGGGCGACCCTGAACAATATCAAACAGAATCTGGTCTGGGCGTTTGGCTATAACGCACTGCTGATCCCGGTGGCGGCGGGCGTGTTCACGCCCGTCTTCGGCTGGTCGCTGTCGCCGATCTTCGCCGCAGCCGCCATGGCGGCCTCCAGCGTTTGCGTGCTGACCAATGCCTTGAGGCTGCGAGGCTTCAAGGCCTGAGCCTTGGGTTTTCCACGGATCTGACCGGAATTTCACTTGCCGCGATCTGGGCGGCATGGTTCATTGTCGCTCCGAACAAATGGGGAACGCACTATGATTGGTTATGTGACTGTCGGAACGAATGATCTTGAGAAAGCAGCGGCGTTTTATGACCGCATCGCGGAGCTGCTCGACACGCCGCGCATGATGGAGGATCCGGGCAATTTCATCGCCTGGGGCAAACCTGACGGCGGCGCCGGGATCGGGCTGACCAAGCCGTTCAACGGCGAACCGGCCAGTGTCGGCAATGGCGTCATGGTCGCGCTGGCGGCTCGTGACGAAGCCCATGTGGATGAGATCTACAAGACTGCGCTGGAACTGGGCGGAACCTGCGAAGGTGAGCCGGGCTGGCGCGGTGACAGCTTTTACGCCGCCTATTTTCGCGATCTGGACGGCAACAAGCTCAACGCCTTCATCATGAAAATGGGCTGACATTCCCGCGTTTGCGCCATCCCGTAATGGCGCTCCAGACACCCGACCTGGCGCTGGCCCCTATCAGGAAAGCCAGCGCCAGGGACAGGGCGACCGGAACGGTCCAACCTCCCAGCACGTCTTTTGACACCTCCTGACCATTCACGGTGCCGACGAGCCATGAACCGTCTGCAAGCTGGAAAAGGCCGACAGAGGCCGGATCGCTCAAACGGGCGAAGGCCGCCGCCAACATCAAAAGCCCTATGACAATCGATACGCCGCGCGCCAGGCTGCCGGCCAGTCTGGCGATCTTCTGGCGTGCGCCATTCTGCGACGATACGAGTGAAGCGCCGCTCCACTCCGCGGCGATTTCCTCAGGGGCGCCGAGACGCGCCAGGGCTTCATCCACCTGCCGCACGCTAGCGCTCGCATCGTCGTGGAGCGCCTCAATCAGATGGGTCTCCAACTGGTCCCGCGCGGTCTTTCGCGCTGCCGACTCTCCCGCATAGGCCGCCTCAAAGCGGTCAAACCACGCTTGTGCATGCTCTCGCGCCGTTTTGTCGGCAAGATCGTGAATTCGAGCCAGTTTCATGAAAAACCCTCCTTGATCGCGCCAGCCAGCAGCTCGAAGCGCGCCCTGAAGCGCTGCAGCGCCTCGCGTCCGCTCTCCGTTATGCGATAAACCTTGCGCGCGGGTCCCGGGCGCGTGGTGTCCCATTCCGTACCGACCCAACCCTCCTCTTCAAATCCGGAGAGCAAGGGGTAGAGCGTGCCTTCAGGAACAGACGCGCCAAACAGCGCGTGCAGGGTTTGCGCAAGCGCGTAGCCATGCTGGGGCGCGTTCGCCAGCGCAGACAAGGCCGCCACACCCAGCAAACCCTTGCGCATTTGTCGGTCCAGCTTCGCTTCAGCGTCTGTCATCGCACCCCGCAATTCCCGTTTCTGTCCATGACCGGATACCACTTAAATCGAAAACTTGAATACCTTTGTTTTCGAGGTATTGTTGTAACAATAATAACTCAGGAGACTGGTATGAGCTCGTTTTCACACACCACCCTCGCCTTCCTGATCGGGCTGAGTGCGCTTCTGGGCGCATGTTCGGCGCAGGCCGACCCCGGAGACTCAAATCCTCCCAGCGCAGACGATATGTTTGACGCCTATCTCGAAGAGGATCGCGCTCTGGCGTCCAATCTCAGAGCCATAACACCGGACGCCACGCTGGAGATCCTGCGACAACGCACGGAACGCGATCAGCGTGTTCGCATGCTGATGCTGGACTTGCTCGAGACCCCTGGCGCAGGCCCGAATGAGGCCACGCTGACCTGGCTGCGTCTGATACGACACATGAACGGCATAGATCGGGACAATGCGACCTGGTTGAAGGCCCGCCTTGTGGATATCGACTGGTTCACCCGTTCAGACTATGGCGAACAAGCCGACAATGACGCCTTCCTGATCGTACAGCACGCCACACACGATCCGGAGTTCATGCGCGATGTTCATGCCCGTTTCGCACGACTGACCGTGACTGGAGAGGTTGCACCCGACAATTACGCCTTGCTGACCGACCGTCTGGCCGTGATGGATGGAGCGCCGCAGCCTTATGGTTCGCAGTTTGAGTGCGCCGATGGCGAGCAACGCTTGCAAACGCCCTTGGCGGACCCGGAACCTGTCGTGGACCAGCGTCGCGCCGAGGTCGGACTACCTCCCTTGGCGCAGTACATCGAGCTGCTGCCAGATTGCAGCACTCTTCCCGGCGGCGGATAAGCAGGGGCGCCTTCAATGCGCCCGCCCCTTTAACGGGGCGCGTGCGTCGCCTATATTATGTTTGTTCGCTCCGGCGGACTATGGCGATAAACGCGCGTGTAATAACTAGACCGGACCCGGGTGCGAATCCCGGCGGCTCCACCAAATCTTCCTCCGCACGTTGGGCGGCGAGCATGGGGCCGAATAGGATCGACGGATGGCTAAAGACGTGGCTTTCGCCCGAATGGGCTTCGTTACCAGCCCATATATAGTAGTTGCCAACGACAACTATGCTGAAGAGGTCGCTCTCGCTGCATAGCAGCGCGGGTATCTCGCACTTAAGTCCTAATCTCTAGCAAGGTTAGGCGGGGTTCGGAGGCGCCTGGCAACAGAAGCCTCCACTTTCCCCCATCAGCTCCAGCGCCCCGCATCTACGACTAAAGGAGGGGGCTGCATGTCGCGACCGAGCGCGCGGCTGGAAGGTTTTATTAATATTCACGCGCCGATGCTGTGATCCCAGATTCGTTCTGCACTGGAACCGGCATGTCTACACGGCCTGATCCCGCCGCCGCTTCCGAACACCAAGCCGCTTCAGATCAACCGGACCCCACCGGATCTGAAGCGCTCTCCGCGTTTGGCGTATCCATGGCCGATGTATCGGGGGTCATTGACGAGACGTCCCGCACCATCCTGAGCCTGAAAGAGGCGTTCGCCGCACTCGATCAGGACGCCCGCGCGACGCTTGACCAGAGCCGGTCCATCCTGGCCGTCACCCAACAGACGCAAGCGCATTCGCAAAGCGCCGCGACCGCCATGACCGATGCAGACACGGCGCTGGGGCAAACAGGTCAGGACATCGCCACCCTGGTCAAAACCGTCGGCGCAATGCAGGGCCAGGTCGGCGTGCTGCTGGATGCGCTCAATCGTGTGGGCGACATGTCCAACACGATCGAACGCATCGCCAGCCAGACCAATTTGCTGGCGCTGAACGCCACCATCGAGGCCGCCCGTGCGGGCGAAGCCGGTCGCGGCTTCGCCATTGTGGCCGGCGAGGTGAAAGCGCTGGCCAGTGAAACCGCTAACGCCACCTTGACCATTCAGGGTCTGCTCACCGCAATCCGGGGCGAAGGCGATACGCTCGTCAATCTGGGCGAAACCGCCGCCAAGGCCGGGGATGAAGTCAGCCAGTCCACCGGACATCTCAGCACGCTGGTCCAAGGCATGGCCGACGCGATCACCGGCATGTCCCGCTCCAGTGTTGAGGCGGCGCGCGATGCAGGCGAAATCCAGCAACGCACAGAACACCTGACCGAACAGGTTCAGACGCTCAGCAGCGTCATCAGCACGTCCTCCGACCAGCTTGACCAGTCTGCGGCCCAGATCAGCCAGACCGTGGATGATGCCGACGCCATGGTCGTACAGGCCGCGCTTGATGGCGCACAGACACGCGATGGCGTCTTCATCGGCATGGTGCAATCGGCCAGAGATGAAATCATGGCGGCGTTCGAGAACGCCTTGGCGGCCGGAGACGCTCAGCTGGAAGACCTGTTTGACGAGGTCTACACGCCGATTGAAGGCACCAATCCGCAGCAAGTCATGACCCGTTTCACAGCTCTGACTGACCGCCTGCTACCGCCCATTCAGGAACGTGTCGCCAGCCAGCATCCTGACATCGTGTTTTGCGCGGCCGTGGACCGGAACGGCTATCTGCCCACCCATAATCAGAAGTTCTCACAGCCCCAGAGCCCGGATCCGGACTGGAACGCCGCCAATTGCCGCAACCGCCGGATCTTCAATGACCGGGTCGGCCTACGCGCCGGCCAGAACACCAAAACCGTTCTGCTGCAGACCTATCGCAGAGATATGGGCGCCGGTCGTTTTGTCATGATGAAGGATCTCAGCGCCCCCATTTACATTGCGGGGCGGCACTGGGGCGGGCTGCGGCTGGCGTACCGGATTGCTTCAGACAGCTAGGCGGACCGGGCGGGCAAGGCCGCGCATTGCGCCGCCAACGCATCAGATATCGCCTGTATCAACACGTCCTGGCGCAAGGGCTTGGCCAGAGTGTCGGTGAAGCCGGCCTCGATATAGCCTTCCACCTGATGGGCCATGATATTGGCGGTCATGGCGATCACCGGCGGCATGGAGCGGCCATCGTCACGGCGCGCCGATTTCAGGTCGCCAAACACTTGCACGCCATCCCGTCCCGGCATGCGGATATCCAGCAAAACCAGATCAAAATCATCCTGCTGGCATTGCTTCAGCGCGGCCTCTCCACTGTCAGCCAGAACCACTTCAACATCACAGGCGCGCAGCAATCCCGCTGCAACGGCCTGATTGGTCTCGCAATCGTCGACCACCAGCACTTTCAACCCCTCAGGAATGACGCCGCAGCATTCGCACTCTGTATTGTCGAGATCCTGGTCGTCTTCTGACTTCACCGACCGGAACGGCAAATACACGGTGAACAGCGTGCCGACATCGGGCTCGCTTTCGACATCAATGCGCCCTTTCATGATTTCCAGCAGACGCTTGACGATCGACAGGCCCAGACCGGTGCCGCCATATTCGCGCGACGTCGATGCATCCGCCTGGGTGAACGGCATGAAGACGCGATCGAGCTGCGCCGCCGTCATTCCGCAGCCGGTGTCACGCACCCTCAGGATCAGTTCTTCGGCAGCCTTGTCCTCAGTGAAAATCAGGCGCACGCCCCCTTTGCGGGTGAACTTGATGGCGTTCGAAACAAGATTATGGACAATTTGGCTCAGACGCGTCGGGTCTCCGACCCGCAGGCTCTGAGCGCTGACGCCATTTTCATAGCGCAGGGAGAAGCTGAGACCGGACTCTTCAGCCTGGGGCGCGTACAGCGACTCAATCTGCTCAGCGACTTCACCCAGGGTGAATTCCACGGTTTCAACATCCATCTGACCCGCATCGATCTTGGCCAGGTCGAGTATGTCATTGAGCGTTGAGAGCAAATGATCGCCTGACGTGCGGATCACCTCCACCGCCTTGCGCTGACGATCATCCAGCTTTGATAGCGCCAGAACCGCTGTCATGCCGAGAACACCATTGAGCGGCGTCCGAATTTCATGGCTCATATTGGCCAGGAAATGGGATTTCGCCTGGTTCGCTTGCTCCGCCTTGACCTTCTCAGCCTCAAGCGCAGCCACAGCTGTCATCATGCTGGCGCGGAAAAAGCCCGCTGACAGAAAGACGAACACCTGAGACAGAACCAGACCGGCATAAAGCGTATCCAGCGACAGTCCGGCGTCTCCGCCCAACCGGGTCATGAAATAGGTGGCTGTGTAAACGCCGATGCTGAACAGGGCGATCATCAGACCGTCCATCACGCCCAGCACCAGGCAGACCGTTAACACCGCCGGCACCAGGCCCAGATTGCTGACATTTATCAACTCGCCATTGAGTAGCGACAGCAAGCCCAGAAACGCCACGAACGTCACGCCGACAACGCGCATCCGCATTTGATAGTGCGGCCGGCCGTTAATCAGGTACGGCCCTGCGAGAATGAGGAAGGACACAGCAAAACCGGTCAGTATTTCAAAAGCGAAGTCTGGAAGAAAATGCAGATTGATGACGTTGACCGCCAAGCAGCTGAGCCCGCCGAGCACGCTGAAGACGGATAAAACTCGCGCAGACGCCACGCTGAGAGGGTCATTGGCATCAGGCGACGGCCAATAGCGCCTATAAACAGCTCGCAGAACAGCTCGCATCCACAGTCTCCCCCACCATCCCGTCCCGTCCCGGGTCTCGACGGTGCTGATAATGGGAGCACAGTATACCAAAGACCTTAGGGTTTGGTTTCGAAAATCCTACTCAGGTGATCAAGCGCCATGAACACGCGCCGGTCGCCGAGTTTCAAATGACTTGCAGCCGGCGAGGCACAGGTGTGTCCGACCGCCACGACCGATTGACGCACCGCTGGGAACAAGTACCCTTCGTGACTGATTGCCGCGGCTGGGAAAGGGCGATGCAGGTGACGAAAGACCTGATGCAATATGAACGGCTCGCACAGGATGCTTTGCGCGATGTGGTTCGAAAGTCTCTTGAACGGGCGGCAGGCGACGGCCTCCCGGGGGCCCACCATTTTTACATCACCTTCCGCACCACCGATCCAGGCTGCGATATCGATGAATCTCTGGCCAGCGCCTACCCGGAAGAGATGACCATTGTCCTGGAGCATCAGTTCTGGGACCTGGAAATTGATGATGTCGGGTTTGAAGTCACGCTGAAGTTCGGCGGCGTTCCGAAATACCTCAAGGTTCCCTGGCGTGCAGTGACGCGTTTTCATGATCCCAGCGTCGGCTTTCGTCTTCATTTTGATTACGCCACCCCCGCTCCCGGCGATACGCCGGGCGACGGTTCAGGCGAGGATGAAGTTCATGAAGGCACCGTGGTCAGCCTTGAAGCCTTCCGGAATAAAGAGTGAGCGCGTCCCGATCGCGTCGGGACGAGCTGACGGCGCTATTCTCTGACCCCGCTCATTTGCCTGCGGTCACAAGGCATTTCGGCTTCTCGCTGATTGATCTCGACCCGGAAGCACACTGGGTCGAAGCCTGGTTTGAAGCCCGGCCGGACTTTCTCAACCCTAACGGCTCTGTTCAGGGCGGCATCGTCACAGGCTTTCTGGACGAGGCCATGAGTTTGTCGGCCTTCATCGCTGGCGATCTGAAGATCGCCGTGCCGACCCTGGAAATGAAAACCAGCTTCTTACGGCCCCTGATGACGGATCGGGCGCGCGCCCGCGGCCAGGTCGTCAGGCTGGGCTCCAGCGTCGCCTTCACGGAAGGCTGGCTTTGGAATTCCGAAGGCGTGTTGTGCGCAACCGCGTCGGCGACAGCCGCGCTGCGCCCGTTCGAGCATGGCTGACCTGTCGGGCAAACCGCGTCATCTGGCGCTGATCGCCCTGTCTCAGGTGCTGGCCTTGTCCGTCTGGTTCGCCGGCGCCGCCGCCCTCCCCGCTTTGCAAGACACCGGCGCCTTGACCCCGTTCGCCGGCGCCGCCCTCTCAAGCGCGGTCCAGCTTGGCTTCGTGCTCGGGGCGCTGACCAGCGCCGTTCTGGGCGTGGCGGACCGCTATGACGCCCGTCATGTCTTTGCGGCGGGCGCGGGCGTCGCCGCCTTGATGAGCTGGGCGGCCGTGCTGCTGGAGCCAGGCTCTCTTCTGATGCCTTTGACACGACTGGGCGCGGGCGCGGCGCTCGCCTTCGTCTATCCTGTGGGCATGAAACTCGCCGCCAGCTGGGCCAAGGGCGATACCGGGCTGTTGATCGGGCTGCTGGTCGGCGCATTGACGCTGGGGTCAGCCAGCCCGCATCTGGCGCCTGTGGTCACCGAAAGCCTGGGATGGCGCGCGCCCTTCGCCCTGTCAGGGCTGGCCGCGCTCGCCAGCGCCGCTTTGATCCTGACCGCGCGGGCGGGACCGGCCTTCAAACGCGCAGCGCGATTTGACCCTCGCGCCATCAAGCTTAGCCTCACAGACCCGGCGCTGGCGCGCGTCAATCTGGGCTATCTGGGCCATATGTGGGAGCTCTATGCGTTCTGGGCCTGGGTGGGCGTCTTTCTCACCATCTGGTCCGAACAGACCGTCGTCTCTTCAGCGTTTTCAGCACCCGTGACCACTTTCATCATCGTTGCGGCAGGGGCGCTGGGCGCCTTGGGAGCAGGCTGGCTCGCAGATCGGGTCGGGCGCACCCTGGTGACAAGCGTCGCTATGGCGCTCAGCGGCGGTTGCGCCCTGCTCAGCGCCTGGGCCTGGTCAGGCCCTGCCGCGCTGATGATTGGCCTGCTTGTGATTTACGGCGTGACGGTGATAGCGGATTCCGCGCAATTTTCCGCCGCCGCCGCCGAACTGGCGCCCCCGGACAAGGCGGGCTCCATTCTGACCTTGCAAACCGCTCTGGGCTTCGCCCTGACCCTTGTCACGGTTCAGCTTCTGCCTGTCTGGGCCGACTTCACGGGATGGCGGTTCGCCTTCTGGCCGCTGGCTCTTGGCCCCATCATTGGCGTCTGGGCGATGCTCAGCCTCAGATCGCAAGACGACGCCGTGAAAATCGCCGGCGGCCGCAAGTAAAGCAGCCCTCTTGTGCAAACATATATTAACGCGGTCATTGCTAAGCATGGTTAAGGATTGCGGCCCAAACGCCAGGGTTGTGAACAAGTCGCGCAATCCCATAGCCAGCCAGGGGGCCCCCTATGATCCAACAGCTTGATCAGTTCTCCATGACGACGCGTCTGCGCATGATCGCGGGGGCGTCCATTATCCTGATGCTAAGTTATGTGGGCGCGAACTTCCTGATGGGCGTGTTCAGCCAGCAGGCGGATAACCGCGCGACCCAAGCCACCGAAAACCTGGTCGCTGCGAGCGGTCTCGAAAAAGATCTCACCTCGCTCCTGCGCGACACCTATCTGATGGCCAGCTCGCCCACGGCTGATCGCCGGGACGCAGCGCTGGGCAACCTCACCGATTTCGAGATCGCGCTGACGGATGTGGAAGCCATCGTCACCAAGCCTGAATTCCGCTCCGCGCTCGCCGCGATCCGCGCGGATGTGCCGGGTCTGAACGCGCTGATCCAGGGCGCCGCAGCCAACATCGCGACTTATACCGACGTCGAGATGCAGCGTTTCATTGATGAACTCGCTGTCTATGACGACCGGATGGACACCAATATCGAGATCGTTCGGGATGGTGAGCGCGAGCTGCTGGACGCCGCCTGGGCCAGCCGCGACCAAATGGCGTCTGTAGCGCAATGGGTCAGCCTGATCGCCCTGATCCTGACGGCTGCGGGCCTGATGGCGATGACCCAGATTATCGGCGGCAGCATTCGCCGCTCGGTCAGCTCGATCCAGTCGCTCGTCGGCAAGCTGGCGGACGGCGAACGCGACATGAAGATTCAGGAGACTTCACGCAAGGATGTGTTTGGTGATCTCGGACGAGCGCTCGCCACCTTGCAGGAGGCGTTGAGCAATGCCGACCAGGTCCACGCCAACCAGGCCAGCGAGGCGTCCCAGCGCCTGCAGCGCCAGAAAGATATTGAAGAGGCGGTGCTGCGCTTTGAGACCAGCTCCACAGAATTGCTGAGCTCGGTGATGGCCGCCTCCCAGCAATTGTCCTCCTCCGCCTCGCAAATGCAAAGCTCGTCCAGCGAAGCGTCCGGCCTGTCACGTGACGCGCAAACCGCGTCTGGCGCAGCGGCGTCCGGCATTCAGGCCGTCGCCGCAGCTTCAGAAGAGCTGGCGGCCTCGATCCGCGAAGTCTCCGAACAGGTCACGCGCACCAGCGAGCTGTCCAATGAGGCGAGCACGGAAACCGAGCAAAGTTCAACCGTGGTGACCCAGCTCTCTGAAGCGGCCCAGGCCATTGGCGAGATCGTCACGCTGATCGAGACCATTGCGGACCAGACCAATCTTCTGGCGCTCAACGCCACCATCGAAGCCGCGCGCGCCGGCGAAGCCGGTAAAGGGTTTGCGGTTGTGGCCAGCGAGGTCAAGGAACTGGCCGAGCAGACCAGCAGCGCAACCCAGCAGATCTCCGCTCAGATCAACGCCATTCAGTCCGCGTCTGAAAAGACGGCGGCGTCCACGGACCGCACCTTGCAGGCCGTGCGTCAGCTGGGCGAGCTGGCGACCAGCTGCGCAGCCGCCATCGATCAGCAACGCGTGGCCACCACCGAAATCGCCGAATCTGCACAGCGTGCGGATTCAGGCTCCAGCGACGCCGCCTCCAGCGTCGCCAAAGTGGTGGAGTTCACCCATCAGACCGACCAGATTTCCAAATCCGTGCTCTCCGCCGCCCAGGAAATGGCGGACCGGCATGAGGCCTGGAAAGAAGAGTTCGAAAGCTTCGTGCAGCTGATGCGCGCTTCGTAACGCATCTCAAATACGGTCAGCAAAGGGGGCGCTCCGGCGCCCTCTTTTTTTGTCTCCGCCCTCCCCAATCTGAAGACCAAGACACACGCTAAAGGATGCATTAATAGAGCTGGCGCCAATTTAGGGGAATTCTGATTGCGCATTCTCGGATAACGCGAGGCGCGCATCTCAACGGAGGCCCCGCCATGCCTGCCTTGACGTCTGCTCCCTCTCCTCTGGTTGGCAAGGCGCTGCCAAGCCTGGCCCTGCTGCTCCTGCTAACCTACGCTGTGATCAGCATCCTGATCGGCGCGTCCATTCGGCAGTTTGAAACCCAGTCACGGCTGAATACCGAACGCATCTACGCCGCCGCGACGCTTGATAAGGAGCTCAGCTCTTTGATGCGGGACGCCCATGCGATGATCAGTGCGCCGTCCCAATTGCGGATGCAGGCCGTACTGATCAATCTTGAAGAGTATGAGGTTGGCGTGGACGCCATGAGCGCTCTGGCGACGCCGCGCTCAAACCTTCAAGCGCCGCTCGACGCGCTGGAGCAGGCTCTGCCCGCCATTCGCAGCCTGACCCTGCAAGCCGCACGGCTTGATACGGACCGCTCAACCTCGGCCGTTCAGGATCAGGTCTTGGCGATGACCCGGCTCGATACCCAGATGCGGGCGCAAATCACTGACATCAATGAGGCCCTCGCCGCCGCCCCCGCTGTTTCATCCGCCATGGCCGGGCGCCTGCGCATCCTGTCCTGGATCATCAACAGTCTGGCCGTGCTCGCGGTCCTTGGACTGATCTACGGCGCGCTCAAATCAGCACGCCCTCGCCTCCGCGCAGTGCAGGCCGTCGAGTAAGCTTGCCCCTCAAGCCCTCTGCCAGAGAGCCAATTTCAAGTGGAGGCAGGGACCAGCATTTGTCCTGAACACCTGACTAACCAAAATTGAAGTATTTTTATTCTTAATAGCCCCAGACACAGGCCGCTCAGAACCGGGCAGCCGAATATTTTTTAGTTTTCGACCGATGGGGCTGGACATGAAATCTTCTCAACTCTCCCTGCTGCTTGGCGCAGGCGTGGCTCTAGTCCCGCAAGCCGCCCTGGCTCAGTCCGCCGAAGTCTTCGGCGATTTCCGCGCTCGCTACGAAACAGTGGAACAGACCGGCAAGCTGGATGCGGACTCCCTCACCTTGCGCAGCCGGGTTGGCGTGCGGTTCAAACCCGCGGATGATCGGTTCACCTTCCTCGCAGAAGCCGAGAACAACATCACGCTATCCGGTGATGACCGGAACACCAGTCTGGATCCGCGTCCCCAGTTCGCCACGATCAACGATCCCGACTTCACCGAGCTCAACCGCGCCCAGCTGACGTTCAGCCCGGACGAAGCCTGGTCTTTCACTGTGGGGCGGCAATATATCGGTTTTGACGGCAACCGCATCATCGGCTCGCCCGGCTGGCGTCAGGACAAGAACTCCTATGATGCTGCGGTGGTCAATTTTGAGCGCGGCGCCCTGGAAGCGACTTACGTCTATTCATGGCAACTCAATCGCGGTCCCGGCACAGACTTCAACTGGGATATGAGCTCTCATCTCCTGAATGCGAGCTTTGCGGTCAGTCCTGCCCTGAAACTTGCGGGATTTGTCTATCTGATCGATATCGAAGAAACGGGTCGTGAAAACCTCTCCAACACAACGTTTGGCGCACGGCTGACGGGTTCGACCGAGATCGGCGAGTTCGGCGTCAGCTATGATCTGATGGTCGCAACGCAGACCGATTCCGGCTCCGCCACCGCCAGTTATGACAATACGCTGATCGACAGCGGCGTCGCGTTCACACGGGGCGGCGCACGCTTCGCTCTGGGCTATGACGTGATCACCGGCGATGGCACGTTTGCTTTCGCCAATCCGCTTGCCGGCAATCACGGCACAGCCGGCTGGGCTGACGTGTTCCATGGCGGAGGCCGCTCGTCCCCCGCGGACGGGCTGGAAGATTTCAACGTGGAGGTCAGCTATGGCGCCAGCGTGGAGTCTTCAGCCATCGAAGGCTGGCGCGCGGGCCTGATCTGGCGGGATTTCAGCTCTGAAAACACCGGCAATGATCTGGGTGAAGAGCTGGACGCCTATCTGCGGCTGAGCTTCGCCAATGATGTCAGCCTCTCGTTTGAAATGGCCGATTATGACGGCCCGGACGCCAGCTACGCCCCTGCGGACAAGACCAAATACTGGGTCACGCTGGGCTATAAATTCTAGGCGGCCCAAACACGCAGTCAGAAACGCCAGGGCTTCGGCCCTGGCGTTTTTCGTTCAGGCGGCGTCTGCATGCATGTCCTGAGTCAACGCGGCGACTGGCCGGGCCCGCACCTTCACCCGGACGCGCTCGCCCAGAACCTTTTCCACATGCAGGCGCTGAACCTGGCTGTCATCGTGAAACACGATGCCGGTCAACGCCTCGACGACGGCCCGGGCCACAGCGTCCACATCGTGAACAGGGCTGTCAGCGTTATGCTCGATCTCGATCACGATTTCGAACGCGCCATATTTGGGGCCCACACGCTTGAACTCGGTGCGGAAATACGCGGCGATCAGATCCTTGAACTTGGCTGACTGTGAGGTCAGCGCGTCCACGCGCACATTCAGCGAGCCTTCAGTGGCGGATGCTTGCACGTTCCCTCTCCCAATCCTGTGGTCTGATCCCGATACGTCGCGGCACTCAAGTGAAACGGGATATCGGACCCTGTGAACCAAGATGCGTATGGCGATTCGTCAGATCCACCCGCATCATCAGGCGTCGTGCAGTATCGAGATCGCCAAGTCTGATCCTACACCCGAAGGCCGTCTGACATGAAGAGGGCTGATTTGCGCCAACCGGCGCAGCCGCTGTCGCTCACACACCGCCATTAAGGTGTAGTTCAAGCACGGCGCAATCACGGCGCGGCTTGCCTGCCTTTACGCTGCGGGCCTATAGACGCCCCATACATGGCCCACGCCGAACTGGAGAAAGACCGATGACCGAGATGCGCGTTGAAACCGATTCCTTCGGCCCCCTCGAAGTCCCCGCCGACAAGCTGTGGGGTGCGCAGACCGCGCGCTCGCTGATGAACTTCAAGATCGGCGGCCAGACCCAGCCCCTGCCCCTCATCCGGGCGCTCGGCGTGGTCAAGCATTGCGCCGCCAAGGCGAACATGGCGCTTGATAATCTCGAGCCGAAACTGGGCGACGCCATTGCAGCCGCCGCGCTGGAAGTGGCGGAAGGCAAGCTCAACGATCATTTCCCGCTGGTGGTCTGGCAGACGGGGTCGGGCACCCAGTCGAACATGAACGCCAACGAGGTCATCTCCAACCGCGCCATCCAGATGCTGGGCGGCGAAGTGGGCTCGAAAGACCCGGTTCACCCCAATGACCATGTGAACCGGTCGCAATCGTCCAACGACACCTTCCCCACCGCCATGCACATCGCGTCGGCGGAAGTGTTCGTGCATACGCTGGTCCCGGCGCTCGAAACCCTGCGCGACGCCCTGAATGACAAGTCCGAAGCCTTCAAGGACATCATCAAGATCGGCCGCACGCACCTGATGGACGCGACGCCGCTAACCCTGGGCCAGGAATTCTCCGCCTATGTCCACATGCTCGACAACGCCATCCGCCGCGTCGAAGCCACCCTGCCCGCGCTGTACGAGCTGGCCCAGGGCGGCACCGCGGTGGGCACCGGGCTGAACGCCAAGATCGGCTTCGCCGACGCCTTCGCCGAAGAAGTGGCGGAGCTGACCCATCTGCCCTTCGTGACCGCTCCGAACAAGTTTGAGGCGCTGTCCACCAAGGACGCCATGGTCGAGGCGCATGGCGCGCTGAACTCGGCGGCGGTGTCGCTGTTCAAGATCGCCAATGACATCCGCCTTCTGGGCTCGGGCCCGCGCTGCGGCATCGGCGAGATCTCCCTGCCGGCGAACGAGCCGGGCTCTTCGATCATGCCGGGCAAGGTGAACCCCACCCAGTGCGAAGCCATGACCATGGTCTGCGCCCAGGTGATGGGCCACAACACGGCGGTCACCTTCGCCGGCAGCCAGGGCCAGTTCCAGCTCAACGTCTTCAAGCCGATGATGTCCTACAATGTGCTGACCAGCGCCCAGCTGATCGCGGACGCCTGCCACTCCTTCACCGACAATTGCGTGGTGGGGATCGAGGCCAACGAGCAGCGCATCGCCGACATCATGGAACGCTCGCTGATGCTGGTGACCGCCCTGGCGCCCACCATCGGCTATGACAACGCCACCAAGGTCGCCAAGACCGCCCATGAAAACGGCACCACCCTGCGCGAGGAAGCCATTCGCCTCGGCTTCGTCACCGAGGACGAGTTTGACCGCGTGGTGCGCCCTGAAGATATGATCGGCCCGAAATAAGGCTCGCTCACCCTGCTCCGCCGCTTTGGCGGCGGAGCCTGGAGGCCCCATGACCCAACCGATCAATCTGCGTCAGGTCCGCAAACGCAAAGCGCGTGAAGACAAGGCCAAGCAGGCCGAGACCAATCGCGTTCAGTTCGGAACGCCCAAGGCCCAGCGCGAGCTTGAAAAAGCGCGCGAAGCCAAACGCAAGGCAACGCTTGAGGCGCACAAGCGGGACGATGGGGATAAGGGGTCTCAAGACAACTGAATTCCCGGCCGACCGAAGGGAGAGCCGGGACCTCTCTGCCTGTTCAGCGCCAAATTCTGATAGAGGCCCCGGGTCTTCGCTCCGCTCGCCCGGGGGTTCACTCTGTTGGAAGACATAAAAAACGGCGGCTCGATGAGCCGCCGTTTTCATTTCGGGACGTCCCGTTTCTGGAACAGCTTAAGGCGATCCCGCGTCTAACCGAACGCGCCCAGCGCCAACGCCAGGATCAGCGGGTAAATCAGTATGCCGGCGCCGATCAGCACCAGAGGGAAGTTGCGCATCACCGTCGCCTTGCCCAGCGAGGACGCCTGGCTGAGCAGGTCCGGCCATGTATAGCTGACGAAATCACCCTGGGTGAGCACCTGGATCAGGCGCCCATCCTCATCGACCACGGGCAAGCGGCGAAAGCGCTCATTGCTCATCATGCGCAGCCATTCGAGCATGTCGTCATCAGCCTGCGCCGTGCGCGGATTGGCGGTCATGATGTCGGACAATGGCGTCTTGGCGGGATCGCGGCCTTCATTGACCAGACGACGCAGAATGTCGCGCTCGGTCACCACGCCTTCGACCTTGTTATCGGCGTCCACGATGATGACGGAGCCGAAATTGCGCGCGGCCATTTCAGCGACCGCATCCTTGGCCATGGAAGTCGCCGACATGGTCAGAGGGGCCGTCTTGCGCGAAAACTCTGGCCGGTCGCGCAAACGCAGGCCGTGGCGGGCGTTCCGGGTCGGGGCGGATGTCATGATCGCGTCTCCTTCAAGATAGCTCTCGACATCACCTAGTGCGACTTCCGGTCGCGGCGAACTTGCCTGCATGGAGAAAAGGCGGTGAAGCCATGCTCCACCGCCTTGGTTCATCTCATATCTGTCAGCTTGAGAGCCTAGAACTGGTGGCGGATCGTGATCCGCGCATTCAGCGGCTTGCCGGTCGAGATATTGTCGTTGGAATGCGCGTCGGGGAAATACTCTTCATCGAGCAGGTTCTCGATATTGAGCTGCAGACGCGTCTGATCGGTCAGGTCATAGAACACCGCCGCATCCACGCGAGTGTAGTCCGGCACCAACACCGCATTGTCCTCGCGCACGAAATAGCTGTCCTGATAGGTCACGCCGAGCGCCAGGGCGAGCTGGTCGGTGGCCTGATACTCATTCCAGATCGAGAGCATGTGTTCAGGCGTCTGCAAGGTGCGATTTCCGTCAAACCCGCCGCCATCAATCGTGCTGTCGAGATAGCTGTAGCCGGCGTTAATCGCCCAGGCGTCGGTCAGTTGGCCGGCGATCTGGACTTCAAACCCGTCCGTCACGCTGCCCGGAATGGTGATGACCTGGGACACATTGTTGGGATCCACAGAGGTGAACAGGCCACGCTCGACGCGGAACACCGCGGTGGTCAGGCTCAGATTGCGGGTAAAGTCCCACTTCAACCCGACTTCGGTGTTTTCAAACTGCTGGGGCTGCACGTCTTCGGTGGTGCGGGTCAGCGTCAGGAACTGGTCCCCGGCGCTCGGCAGGAAGGATTCCGCATAACTGGCGTACAGCGAGACATTCTCCGCCGGCTTGTAGATCAGGCCCAGACGCGGGGAGACTTCCTCATCCACCCGGCCGCGGCGGCCGTCATCAGTCGCCGACACCGCTTCACGGTCCAGCACGTCCACGTCAAACCGGTCAAAACGCAGGCCCAGCACCAGCTTGAGCTGCTCGGTCAGATCAATCTGGTCCTGCAGATACAGCGAGGCGAACTGTACGTCAGACTCTCTATCGCGCAGCGTATCCACGAACGCATAGTCAGGGACCGTCACCGGCGTGGAGAAGTCGATGGTGATCTGATCGTCATTGCTGGCCGCAAA
Source organism: Oceanicaulis sp. UBA2681 (assembly GCF_002354675.1). NCBI lineage: Bacteria > Pseudomonadati > Pseudomonadota > Alphaproteobacteria > Maricaulales > Maricaulaceae > Oceanicaulis > Oceanicaulis sp. UBA2681. Next base: position 305,074 of record NZ_DEMB01000016.1, read on the forward strand.
CGTGTTGTCGATGCGGGCGTTGCTAGTGGACTGATCGCCATACTCAACACCCAGCAAGACGGTGTGGCTGAACGCGCCGGTATCGAACTCACCCACCAGATTACCCTGGGCGATGAAGTTCTGGCGCGCAGTCTCATCCGCATACCCGTCCAGGGTCAGCCGCTGCGGGCTGGCGGCGGCGTCAAAGCCGGCCGCATAGATGTTCTGATAGTATTTGTCGTAATCGGCGTACTGGATCGTCACATTGCCGCGAAGCGTATCGGAGAAGGTGTGATCCAGCCGCGTGCGGAAGATGCTGGCTTCCAGCGTGGTGTAGTTGCCATCGGCGGATCCGAAGAAGGTGTCGCGATACCCCTCCAGCGGCACGTCCGGGCCACCCAGGACCGTGACGGACGGCACGCCGCGATCCACAACCCGGTCGTCATTGATGTACTCATAGCTGAACACGGCCTGGGTCTGATCGCCCAGATCGACGGTGAAGGTCGGGTTGACCGCAAACCGGTCGCCTTCAAACACGTCGCGATGGTTCTCCTGATGCTCGCCGAACACATTGACGCGGAAGGCCACGGTGTCTGACAGCACCGAGTTCACATCGCCTGACACCTGATAGGCGCCGAAGGTATCAAGGCTTGAGGTCAGGCCGCCGAAATTCTCGTCCAGCTGCGCTGTCTTGGTGACGCGGTTGACCACGCCGCCGCCGCCGCCGCGGCCAAACAGAAGCGCATTGGCGCCGCGCAGGATCTCGACCTGTTCCAGATTGTAGAGCGGGCGGTAGTACTGAACATCGTCGCGCAGACCATCCAGGAAGAAGTCCGCCGTGCTCTGATTGCCGCGGATGATGATGGCGTCACGATGCCCCTCGCCCTGGCTGACGGCCAGGCCCGGCGTATAGCGCAGGATGTCCGCGATGGAGCTGAAGGCCTGATCTTCAAGCTGGGCGCGCGTCACGATGGACAGGCTTTGCGGCACGTCCAGCACCGGCGTCGGCGTCTTCACCGCGTTCAGCCGGTCGATCGACAGGAAGCGGCCCGTCACCGTGATCGTGTCGGCGGCGGCCTGCTCCGTGGTCTCGGCCGCCCAGACAGGCGCTGCGCCGAGAGTGAAGAGGGCGGCAAGCGCGGTCATCATACGCGCACGAGAGTTCAGCATGCTGAGCAGTTCCGATTTGAAATTGAGAATGCGTTGCGTTCAAGCCGAAGTTATAGAGGGACAACTTCGATAATCAATCTCATTATCAGTCGCAACTACAGCTGCTCGCGCCTGCTATCAGCGTTGGCGCCGCTCTGAACTCAAAAAGCTGCTGCCTAGGTCTATCTGCGTATTGCGCTGAAATACCTGAAGAATATGCTGATTGAGAGGGTGCAGGCATAACCCTATTCAAGATTGCACCTTGATTGTCGCGCGCGATATATCCAACTGGGTCCGGTATTTTCGTGCATTCAGGGGATCCCAATGCTCAACACAGACGCCCTCTACCAACCGTTCGAGCTTGGCTCGCTCTCACTGAAGAACCGCATCGTCATGGCGCCGATGACCCGATCCAAGAGTCCGGGCGGCGTCCCCAATGATGACGTGGTCGGATATTACGAGCGCCGCGCTGCCAATGATGTGGGCCTGATCATCACGGAAGGCACCACGGTCGACCGTCCCGGCGCCAGCTTTGATCCGGGCATCCCGAACTTTCACACTGACGAAGCCCTGGCCGGCTGGAAAAAGGTTGTCGACGCGGTCCACGCCGCCGGCGGCAAGATCGCGCCTCAGCTCTGGCATGTGGGTCTGGCGCGCAAGCCCGGCACGGGCCCGCACCCTGAAGCGCCGTCCGACAGCCCGTCCGGCCTCATGCCCGGCGGCAAAAAAGTCGGCGAGCCGATGACCCAGGCCGACATCGACGACACCGTCCGCGCCTTCGCCGAAGCCGCCGAGAACGCCGCCAGGATCGGCTTTGACGCCATCGAGCTGCACGGCGCGCACGGCTATCTGATCGACCAGTTCTTCTGGGACGGCATGAACCAGCGCGACGACAAATACGGCGGCGACATGATTTCTCGCACCGAGTTTGCGCAGGAAATCATCCGCGCCGTCCGCGCGCGCATTCCCGCAGACCTGCCCGTCATCCTGCGGTACTCGCAGTGGAAGCAGCAAGATTATAACGCCAAGCTGGCCCAAACCCCGGCTGAGCTTGAAGCTTTTCTGGCGCCGTTGTCAGAGGCGGGCGTTGATATCTTCCACGCCTCCACCCGCCGCTTCTGGCTGCCTGAGTTCGAGGGGTCTGACCTCAACCTCGCCGGCTGGACGAAAAAGCTCACCGGCAAACCCACCATCACTGTGGGCTCGGTCGGCCTCAATAGTGACTTCATTGGCGCCTTTATGGGGGAAGCCTCTGAAAAGTCCGGCCTCGACAAGCTGATCGAGCGTCTGGACGCCGGAGAATTCGAGCTGGTCGGCGTCGGCCGTGCGCTGCTTTCTGATTACGCCTGGGCGCGCAAGGTCAAGGACGGCCGTTTTGACGAACTTGAAGACTTCAACGCCGAAGCGCTGAAAGAACTGGCCTAGACACCATGCTCAAGAAACGCTCAGTCACCCTGAAAGGACACGCGACCTCTCTGGCTCTGGAGCCGGAATTCTGGTCCGTGATCGACAAGGAGCTGAGCATTGTCGGCGGATCGCTGGCCGGGCTCGTGACCTCGATTGACGAGAGACGCGAGCCCGACCAGCCCCTGTCGAGCGCCTGCCGGGTCTGGGCGCTCAATCGCGCGCTCAGCGCAGGTCAGGATTGATCCGCAGTTGACGCCATAGCCCGCGCGGGGTTTGAAGATGGCATGAGCACCGCCATCAACCCGCCGCCGCCATCGCCGTTCGACAAGCTGTTTCGGTATCTGAAGAACAGTTTCGCCGATGGACGCTCACCGGCGCTCTGGCTGCTGGCGCTGGTGGTGGGCGTGGTGGCGGGCTACGCCGCCATCGGCTTGCGGCTGGCGATCCAGTCCGTGCAGTTCGTCGCTTTCGGCGAGTTTTCCGAACGCCTGGCCAGCACGGCCTCTGGCCTGCCGGTCCATCACATCATCCTGGCGCCGGTGGCCGGCGGCTGCATCGTCTCCCTGCTGCTGTATGTGGGTCTGAAAACCAACTGGCTGCCCGAAACTCGCGCCGAGGGCGTCGCAGACGTCATGGAAGCGCGCGCGGCGCAGGGCGGGAAGATGCCGCTTCTGCCCGGCCTCTGGTCGGCCCTGATCAACGCCGTCTCCGTCGGCGCTGGCGGCTCGACCGGTCGTGAAGGCCCGTCGGTCCATCTGGGCGCCTCGCTCGCCAGCTTCATCAGCCGGCCCCTGAACCTGCCCGCCCGGGGCGCGCGCATCATGCTCGCCTGCGGCGCAGCGGCGGCGGTGGCCGCCAGCTTCAACGCGCCTGTGGCCGGGGCGCTGTTCGCGTTCGAAGTGGTGCTGGGCCATTACGCCCTGCGCTCGATCGGTCCCGTCGCCGCTTCCAGCGTGATCGGCGCGATCCTGTCGCGCATCCATTTCGGCGCCAGCCCGGCCTTCACCGTGCCCGAGATCCCGCCCGCCAGTCTCGCTGACTTCATCGCGATCATCCCCTTGGGGCTGGCGTCTGCGGGCGTGGCCATCGCCTGCATCATGTTGTCGTTCAACGCGCCGCGCCTGGTCGCCACCCGCGCGCAGGCCCTGTCGGTCCCGCTCTGGGTGCTGCCGCCTTTCGGCGGGCTGGTCATTGGCGGTCTGGGCGTTCTGGCGCCGGAAGTGCTGGGCGTGGGCTATGAAGCGACGTCCGTGGCGCTGGCCGGCGGCTACGCCATCGCCACCCTCGCCGCGCTGATCGTGCTGAAGCTGATCGCCACCATGGCCACCATGGCGTTCCGGTTCGGCGGCGGCGTCTTTGCGCCTTCGCTTTATCTGGGGGCCATGCTGGGCGCGCTCTATGGTGCGCTTGTCGCGCCCCTGATCGGCCCGGACAGCGCAGGCTCGGCCTATTTCGCCGTGATCGGCATGGGCGCGGTCGGCGGGGCGGTGCTGGGCGCGCCGCTGTCGACCACGCTGATCGTGTTTGAGCTGACCGCCAGCTATGAAGCCTCGATCGCGCTACTGGTCTGCGTGTCGCTGGCGAGCGTGATCACCACGTCTGTCACCAAGGGCAGCTTCTTTCACAAACAGGTGGAGCGCCATGGCTATGACCTCACCCAGGGCGATGCCCGCGTCATCCTGCAGACCATTCGCGCGCGCGACATCATGACCCCGCTCGACAGCCATGACACAGCCGGCGAGCTCGATGAATCCTGCGTCTATGACGATGATTATCTGGGCCGGGTGATGGGCTTCTTCTCAGCGGAAAAACTCGACGGCGCCCAGGTCCGCTCCCGCCATGGCGACCAACCCATTGTGGGCTACATCACCAAGGCCGACGCTCACGCCGCCTATGCCGCCGCGCTGCAGGCGAGGCACGAGGAAGAGCATCGCTAGGCGCGGCTTGATTTGTTGCGCATTACGCACTACGTTACATTATGATCCAGAGCTTTGCGGACAAGGCGAGCCGAAGCTTCTTTCTGACCGGCAAGCTTCCCAAAGGCTGCAGCTGGGCGGATGTGCAGCGTGTTGTAGCCCGCAAGCTTCTGGCACTCCACGCCGCAACCTCTCTGGACGATCTGAAGGCACCGCCCGGCAACCGGCTGGAAGCCCTGAAAGGCGACCGTGCGGGGCAGCATTCGATCCGGGTCAATGATCAATGGCGCGTCTGCTTTGTGTGGACGGCGCAAGGCCCAGAAGACGTCACCGTCACCGATTACCATTAGGGAAGACTGAAATGACCAAGATTGACGCCCCCCTGGTCACAGGGCTGACCGTTCACCCCGGCGAGTATCTAGCTGAGGAATTCCTTGAGCCACTGGGCTTGTCCATGCGCCGGGCCGCGACCGCGCTTAATATCAGCGCGGCCAACCTGTCGCGGTTCGTGGCGGGCAAGCAGTCTGTCTCCACCGAGCTGGCCGTACGGCTGGCCGCAGCCTTCGGAACCTCGGCGCAATTCTGGCTGAACCTTCAGCAGGCCTATGATCTGGCCCAACTGCGCGCCGGTCGCTGGTCCGACATCGAGGCGGAAGTCGAGCGCCTGTCCGCCTGAGAGATGACATCGCCGCCCCTACGCATTGCAAACGGATGTGCTAGTTTCGTTCTCCTTAGCGAATCGATCTGCGAAAGCGTGCGTCATGTCCTCTGTTCCCCTTTCCCAGCAGGCGGCCCCGCGGGCGCCGCGCGCCGACGCCGCCTATCTGGACGGGTTGAACCCTGAACAGCGCGCCGCGGTCGAGGCGGTGGACGGCGCCGTGCTGGTGCTGGCGGGCGCGGGCACCGGCAAGACGCGGGTTCTGACCACGCGGCTGGCGCATATTCTGGCGACCGGCAAGGCGCAGCCCTGGAACATCCTGTCGGTGACCTTCACCAACAAGGCCGCCCGCGAGATGAAGACCCGCGTCGGCGCGATCATCGGCGAACAGGTCGAGGGTCTGCCCTGGCTGGGCACCTTCCACTCCATCGCCGCGCAGATCCTGCGCCGCCATGCCGAGCTGGTGGGCCTGAAATCAAGCTTCACCATTCTCGACACCGACGACCAGCTGCGCCTTTTGAAGCAAATCCTCGAGGCCGAGGGCATTGATGCGAAGCGCTGGACGCCGCGCCATCTCGCGAGCCTGATCGACGGCTGGAAGAACCGCGCCCAAACGCCTGAACGCATCCCCGAAGAGGACAAATGGAGCTTCGCCGACGGCAAGGCGCAAAAGCTCTACAAGCTCTACCAGGACCGGTTGAGCGTTCTGAACGCCTGTGATTTCGGCGATCTGCTGCTGCACAACATCACCATCTTCCAGACCCATGACGATGTGCTGGCGGACTACCACAGGAAGTTCCGCTATTTGCTGGTGGACGAGTA
>NZ_DEMB01000016.1:311152-330014 GCF_002354675.1 Oceanicaulis sp. UBA2681
GATGACGACCAGTCGATCTATGGCTGGCGCGGCGCGGAAGTGGACAACATCCTGCGCTTTGAACAGGATTTTCCCGGCGCGACAGTCATTCGCCTCGAACGCAATTATCGCTCGACGGGCCATATCCTCGGCGCCGCGGCGGGCCTGATCACCGCCAACAAGGCGCGGCTTGGAAAGACGCTGTGGACCGAGGATGATCCCGGCCAGAAAGTCCAGGTGTCCGGCCTGTGGGACGGCGAGGCCGAAGCGCGCTTTGTCGCCGACGAGATCGAGGGCCATGTGCGCTCAGGCGGCCAGCATTCCGACATCGCCGTTCTGGTGCGCGCGTCGTGGCAGATGCGGGCGTTTGAAGACCGCTTCATCATGCTGGGGCTTCCCTACAAGGTGATCGGCGGACCACGCTTTTTCGAACGCGCCGAGATCCGCGACGCCCTCGCCTATTTGCGGCTGGTGCGGAGCCTGGATGATGATCTGGCGTTCGAGCGCGTGGTGAACACCCCCAAACGCGGCGTGGGCGACACCTCGGTTCAGAAGATCGCCATGGCCGCGCGCGGCGCCGAAGTGTCCATGGCCGCCGCCGCACGCCTGATGACCCAGACCGACGAGATAAGGGGCAAGGGCCGCACCGGGCTGATCGCCTTCCTGCGCGATCTGGATCGCTGGGCCGAGCAGTCAGAGACCATGCGCCATGACGAGCTGGCGGAAGTGATCCTCGATGAGAGCGGCTATACGGCCATGTGGCGCGAGGACAAGAGCCCGCAAGCCGCCGGCCGGCTCGACAACCTGAAAGAACTCGTCCGTTCCATGGGCGAGTTTGACAGCCTGGAAGCCTTCCTCGAACACATCGCCCTGGTGTCGGACGCCGACCGCAAGGAAGATGGCGACGAGGTCTCCATCATGACGTTGCACGCCGCCAAGGGACTCGAATTTCCGCTGGTCTTCCTGCCGGGCTGGGAAGAAACCGTCTTCCCCTCCCAACGCTCCATGGATGAGGGCGGCACGGCGGCTTTGGAAGAAGAACGGCGCCTCGCCTATGTGGGCATTACCCGCGCCCGCCAGCGCGCGGTCATCAGCTTCACCGCCAACCGGATGATTTTCGGTCGCTGGCAATCGGTGCTGCCATCGCGCTTCATCGACGAAATGCCGCCCGACCATTGCGAAGCGCAATCGGAGACCGGCTATTACGACGCCGGGCCCGGCTTTGAAGGCGTGGCGGAAGCCGCCGATCCATTCAAGTCCAGCTATGAAAGCCCCGGCTGGAAACGCTTTCAGGCCAGCAAGGCGTCGGGCCGTCGCCCTGATCCCGGCGTCATCGAAGGCCAGGCGACCCTCATCGACTCAAGCTCGGTGGGCGGAACCTCCAAATGGAAGCCCGGCGACCGCGTCTTCCACCAGAAATTCGGCTATGGCACGGTGAAAACCGCCGACGGCGCCAAGCTCAGCGTGGCGTTCGACAAGGCCGGCCTGAAGAAGGTGGTCGCGAGCTTTGTGGAAGAGGCGCCTTAGCGCCCAACCTCTCGGCCTTCGGACTTGATCCGGAGGCCTATGCTACGCCTTCAATGGGTCCCCGGATCAAGTCCGAGGACCGAGATGGAATAGAGATACATGCGCCTCGCCCTCAGCCTCGCCGCCGCCCTCCTCGTCACCGCGCCCACGTTGGCTCAAGACCCGCACGCTGACGCCCGCCCGATCAGCTGGCGCGACCTTCTCGACCGTGAGCGCGCGTCCGCTGACGCCCGCATCGAATACGGCCAAGGCGAAGAGCAGTATGGCGAGCTATGGCTTCCAGAGGGCGACGGCCCTTTCCCGCTGGTGATCATGATCCATGGCGGGTGCTGGCAGGCGGCCATTCCGGGCACCATCCTTCAAGACCAGCTCAACGCGGACCTGAAGGCGCGCGGGATCGCGGTTTGGAACCTCACCTATCCGCGCCTCGGTCATGAGACGGGCGGCTATCCCGGCACGTTTGAGAGCGTGGCGATGGCGACCGATTATGTGCTGACGCTGGCGGAGACCTATCCCATTGATCTTGAGCGCACCGTGCTGATGGGCCATTCCGCGGGCGGGCATCTGGCGCTATGGGCCGCCGCACGCGGCCAGCTTACGGACAGTCCTCTGGCCGCACCGAACCCGTTCACCCCCAATGGCGTCATCACGCTGGCGGGTATCAATGATCTGGAGCTTTACCGCGCTGACGGCCCTGGCCGTTGCGGTGAACCCGACACCGTGGACGCGCTGATCGCGGGCCATCCCGGCGCTACGCCCTATGCCGACACGTCACCGGTCCAGCTTCTCCCTCTGCACGTGGAGCAGGTGATCATGTCAGGCGAACTCGACCCCATCGTGCCGCCGCAGTTCGGCGTCTCCTATACGGCTGAGGCGCAAGCGGCAGGCGATACGGTCACTGAAGTGACGCTGGAGAACGCCGGGCATTTCGAGCTGATCGACCCGACCGCGCCGGCCTGGGAGGTCATTCTGGGTGAGGTGGAGCGGTTGCTGGGGGAGTAGGCTCCCTCGCCCTTATGGGTCCCCGGGTCAAGCCCGAGGACCGAGAGGGTTTCGCCAGCAGTTCGGCCTTCGGACTTGATCCGGAGGCCCATGCGGCATCACCCCCCGATCAGCGCCAGCCATTCATCCTCGGTCATCGTCTGAACGCCCAGCTCCTGCGCTTTCTTGAGCTTGGAGCCTGCGCCGGGGCCGGCGACGAGAATGTCGGTTTTACCGGAGACCGAGCCTGATACCTTTGCGCCCAGGGACTGCGCCCGCGCCTTGGCTTCATCGCGGGTGAAGCGTTCAAGCGAGCCGGTGAACACCACCGTCTTACCGGCGACAGGGCTCTCGGCGGCGACCTGTTCAGCGTCTTCCACCGTCACATGCTCAAGCAGCGCGTTCAGCGCGTCCTGGTTATGGCTTTCGGCGAAGAACTCCGCGAGGGCTTTCACCGCCGTTTCGCCAATGCCGTCAATATCCATGAAGGCGGCGAAGGCCTCGCCGGGCTGGTTGGCGGCTTCAGCGGTCTCCCGCACGGCCTGCCAGCTCGTAAAGCTGCGCGCGATCAGGCGAGAGGTCTCCTCGCCCACATGGCGGATGCCGAGCGCAAACAGAAAGCGCGCGAGGCCGATACTGCGGCGCTGATCAATCGAGCCAAACAGGTTCGCCGCCGAACGCTCGCCCCAGCCCTCGCGGGTCTGGATGGGCGGGTTGATCTCGCCCGCCTCATTGCGCGCGCGCAGGGTGAAGATGTCAGCGGGCTGTTTGACGAGGCCCTCATGAAAGAAAGCCTCGATCTGTTTCGCGCCCAGCCCTTCAATGTCAAACGCCTTGCGAGACACGAAATGCTTGAGCCGTTCGACCGCTTGCGCGTCACAGATCAGCCCGCCCGTACAGCGGCGCACCACCTCGCCCTCTTCACGCACGGCATGGCTGCCGCAGACGGGGCACAGCGTGGGAAACTCAAACGGTTCGGCGCCGTCCGGGCGTTTGCCCAGCACCACTTCAACCACTTGCGGGATCACATCACCGGCGCGCTGGATGATCACGGTGTCGCCCACGCGCACATCCTTGCGCTCGATTTCGTCCTGATTGTGCAAGGTGGCGTTGGACACCACCACGCCGCCCACGGTGACGGGTTCGAGCTTGGCGACGGGCGTCAGCGCGCCCGTGCGCCCCACCTGGATCTCGATGGCGTTCAGACGCGTCACGGCTTTCTCGGGCGAGAATTTGTGCGCGATGGCCCAGCGCGGCGCGCGGGCGACAAAGCCCAGCCGCTCCTGCCAGTCGAGCCGGTCCACCTTGTAGACCACCCCGTCAATGTCATAGCCGAGATCGGCGCGTTTCTCTTCCAGCGCATGGTAATGGTTGATCACCGCCTCGACGCTGTCCACGCGCACCATGTCGTCATTGATGACAAAACCCAATGCGCCCAGGCGTTTGACGGCGTCATACTGGGTCTCGGCGAGCGGTTCGCTCAGCTCGCCCCAGGCATAGGCGAAAAAGCGCAAGGGGCGCTCGGCGGTGATGGCCGGGTCGATCTGACGCAGCGATCCGGCGGCGGCGTTGCGCGGGTTTTTGTAAGCGGGTTTGCCGCGCTCTTCCTGCATGGCGTTGAGCGAGGCGAAATCGGCATGGCTCATATAGACCTCGCCGCGCACCTCCAGCACGTCCGGCACATCGCCCTCAAGCTTGTGGGGAATGTCGGGAATGGTCTTGAGATTGGCGGTGACGTTTTCGCCCGACCGGCCGTCGCCGCGGGTGGCGCCGATCACCAGCTCGCCCTTTTCATAACGCAGATTGGCGCTCAGCCCGTCAATCTTGGGCTCGGCGGTCAGAACGAGGGTGTCGTCTTTCAGATTGAGGAAGCGGCGGATACGGTCAGCGAAATCGCGCACATCCTGGTCTTCAAACGCATTGCCCAGAGACAGCATGGGCACGGCGTGGACCACTTCGCCAAACTGCTCGGACGGTTTGGCGCCGACGCGCTCAGACGGGCTGTCCTTGCGTTTCAGCTCGGGAAAGCGCGCCTCGATCGCCGTATTGCGCGCCCGCAAGGCGTCATAGGCGGCGTCCGAGATTTTCGGCGCGTCTTTCTCGTAATACGCCGCATCATGCTTGGCGATTTCGCGGGCGAGGCGTTCGAGTTCTGTGGCGGCGTCCTCGGAGGTCAGCGCCTCCACATCCTTTAGCGCAGCGTTCATGAGCCCATCAGCTGGTCGGCGGCGGCGCGCGCCGCATCGGTGATTTCCGCGCCCGACAGCATGCGGGCGATTTCTTCGCGGCGGTCGTCTTCGGCGAGGCGCCGCACGGTCGTGCGCATGCTTTCGCCCTGCTCCGCCTTCTCGATACGATAGTGCGCACTGGCGCGCGCGGCCACTTGCGGGCTGTGTGTGACCACCAGCGCCTGACCGGTTTCCGCCAGGCGTTTGAGGCGTGACCCGACCGCATCGGCCACCGCGCCGCCCACGCCCTGATCCACCTCGTCAAACACCATGGTGCGGGCGTCCTCGCCCACCAGACACACTTTCAGGGCCAGCGCGAAACGTGACAGCTCGCCGCCCGAGGCGATCTTGTCGAGCGGTCCGAACGGCGCGCCGGGATTGGTGGCGACTTCAAACGCGACCTTGTCCCAACCGCTTGCGCCGGGCTTGTCTTCATCTGTCTCGACGCGCACACGGAACCGCGCCTTGTCCATTTTGAGCGGCGCAAGTTCGGCCTCGACGGCTTTGGCGAGCGCAACGCCCGCTTCGGTCCGCAAGGCCGTCAGCGCCTTGGCGGCGCGCGCATAGTCCGCCTGCGCGGCGTTCAGCGCGCCTTCGGCCTCTTTCAGCCGGTCGTCGGCGTGTTCGATCATGTCGAGCCGGCTCGCCAGACGGTCACGAAGCTCGGCCAGCTCATCCACCTCGACATTATGCTTGCGCGCGGCGGCGCGCAGGGCGAACAGGCGCTCCTCGACCTCGTTGAGGCGGCCCGGCTCCACATCAAAGCGCGCAGCGGCGTCTGACAGCGCTTCCTCGGCCTCGTTAAACTCGATCAGCGCCCGATCCAGCGCGCCGGCGGCCCGTTCCACAGACGCCTGCGCCTCGCCAGCCGCACCTTCAGCGCCATCCGCCTCACCCAGGGCGCCGCGCACGCGCTCAAGCCCGCGCAGGGCGGTGTTCAGGCGGTTGGACAGGCCGTCGCCGCCCGCCACGGCGTCCATGGCGTCATTAAGTTCAGTGAGGGCGGATTCGGCCTGCTGCAGGAATTTGCGTTCGGCGGCGAGGCTCGCCTCTTCCCCCGCCTGGGGATCAAGCGCCTCCAGCTCTTCCACGCTGCCCCGCAGAAAGGCTTCTTCGCTGGCCGCCTTGTCCCGGGCGTCCGTCAGCTCGTCCATGCGAGACCGGGCGTCACTGAGACTTGTCCAGGCGGCCTTCACCACCGTCAGTTCAGCGGATGAGTCCGCATAAGCGTCCAGCAGGCCGCGATGGCTCTTGGGGTCCATCAGGCCGCGTCCGTCGTGCTGGCCATGGATCTCCACCAGCACCTCGCCCAGCCGAGCGAGCAGGCCGACGCTGGCGGGTTGGTCATTCACATGCGCCCGCGAGCGGCCGTCCGCGGTCAGGGTGCGGCGCAGGATCACCGCTTCGCCCGCCTCCACATCCACGCCCGCCTCGTCCAGCAAGGCATAGACAGGATGGTCCACCGGGGGCTCGAACATGGCGATGGCGACCGCCTTGTCAGCGCCCGCGCGCACCTGGGCGCGTTCAGCGCGCTCGCCGCACGCCAGACCCAGAGCGCCCAGAAGAATGGATTTGCCGGCGCCGGTCTCGCCCGTCAGCGCGGACAGACCGGCGTCAAACATCAGATCGAGCGAGTCGATCAGGACGATGTCACGGATGGAGAGCGAAGCCAGCATTCAGGTTCGCAGTGCGCTTGAAATTAGCCGAAGACGCGGTTCAACGCGCGCCGCAGCAAGGACGGATCACGTTCCAGATCTTCAGAGCCCGGCACGGCGATCCCGCGCGAGGTCAGCAGATCATAGCTGTCCTCATACCATTCAGACCCGGAGAAGTTATAGCCCAGAACGGCTGCGACCTGGCGGGCTTCTTCATCCACGCCCAGGCTGACATAAGCCTCCACCAGACGGTGCAGGGCTTCGGGCGTGTGGCTGGTGGTCTCGTAATCGCGAATCACATTCTGGAAGCGATTGATCGCCGCCAGATGATAGCCATTGCGCAGATACCAGCGGCCAACACTCATTTCCTTGCCGGCCAGGTGATCGCGCGCCATGTCGATTTTCAGGCGCGCATCCTGGGCGTAAGGCGTGTCGGGATACCGGCGCACCACCTGCTCGAGCGCCTGCAGCGCTTGCTGGGTGGTGGACTGGTCGCGGCCCACATCATAGATGCGCTCATAATAGCTCAGCGCGATCAGATAATAGGCATAAGGCGCGCTGGCGTTGCCCGGATGCAGGGCGATGAAGCGCTGCGCATCTGAGATCGCCTCGTCATATTTGGACTGACGATAGTTCGCATAAGCCGCCATCAGCATGGAGCGGCGCGCCCATTCGGAGAACGGGTGCTGGCGTTCCACTTCGTCGAAATAGGCGGCGGCCTCGTCATAACGGCGGCGCTGCATCTTCTCGAACGCTTCGGCGTAGAGCGTCTCGACCGGCTGCTCCACATAGGCCAGCTCTTCGCGGTCTCGCCCCGCACAAGCGGTGAGCGACAAGGCGACGGCGCCCAGAACAGCAATACGCAGAACAGTCTTCATGGACACACGCCCTCAAGCCGGCGTCCGCCTGCCCTGACCCTCAGGACGCAGCGGACTCTTAGGTATTGCGAATGGTTTAACCCATCGCGGGCGCGGGCAAAAGCACCCTATCAGGCCCGGTGTGAATAAGTGCGGGCTTTTCTGCCGCGATCAGGAGTGAACGAGGCGCTCGCTCTGCACGGTGCTGTCGCTCATCGATGTCCAGCGCCAGGCGCTTTCATCAGCCAGCAGAGCCGCCAAAGCCTTGGCGTTGAGGCCATGTCCGGGACGATGCGCTTTATAAAGGCCAATGATCGGCGCGCCCAGAAGATACAGATCCCCCAGGGCGTCCAGCGCCTTGTGACGCACGAACTCATCGGCGAAACGCAGGCCTTCGGGATTGGCGACGCCGCCTTCATCCACAACGACGGCGTTCTCCATGGAGCCGCCGCGCGCCAGGCCCGCCTTCAACAGCGCGCTGAACTCACGGCGGAAGCCGAATGTGCGCGCCGGAGCGACCAGGTCCTGGAAATTGCTGCGATTGACTTCAAACGCAAAGTGCTGGCGACCGATGGCGGGATCGTCAAAGTCGATCTCCACATCAATGCCCGGACGCAGAGACGGCAGGAAAACCGCATGGCGAGAGCCGTCCTCGACCTCGACAGGCTTCAGCACCTGAAGCGCTTTGCGCGGCGCCGGTCGGGTTTTCAGTCCCGCTTGCAGGATCAGATCGACGAAGGGCGCGGAAGACCCGTCCATGGCCGGCACTTCGGGACCGTCGAGTTCGATCATCAGATCGTCCACGCCCAGCCCCGCCAACGCCGCCATCAAATGCTCGACCGTCGCGACGGAGGCGCCGGCGTCATTAACCAAGGTGGTGCCCAGATCGGTGGAGCGCACATAGTCGCGGCGCGCCGGAATGAAGCAGTCCTCGACATCCAGATCGGTACGCTCAAAAACGATGCCCGAGCCCAGCGATGCGGGCTTCATGGCCATGCGGACACGGGCCCCGGTGTGCAAACCGATCCCGGCGCAAACCGCCGGCGCCGCCAAAGTTGCGCGTTCAATCATGAAGCAGGCCCAATCCAGTTGTTCGTCAATCCAATAGCCCGCCACATCGCAAGATGCTTAACAGGCTATGCCCCTCGCCCTGCACACTACGGGCCGGGTTGCATCCCGCAATTAAAGGATTGTTGCACCGTGTTACGAAACCGGCGCTGAAACGCAAAACGCGCCGCCCCGAACAAACAGAGCGACGCGTTTTCAATGCGTTATAAGTTCGGCCTAGTTGGCTTGGCGACGCAGGAAGGCCGGAATTTCCAGCTCGTTCTCGTCAAGATCCTCACCAAACAGGTCCCCGCTGGGCTGGCTGGGTCGCGGCGCAGCCTCAACCGGGCGCACCACGCTGTGACGCTCGGGCTGGCTCGGCGCCTTCTGCTCAACCGGAGCAGACTTGCGGCGGCCGAACAGCGACAGGCCACGGCGCGGCTCGCGCGATTTGGTTTCTTCCACCGGCGCCTGTTGCGCCTGCGGCTGGACCGGAGCCTGGTGAGGCTCAGCGGAGGCGGAGATTTCGCGCTCCAGGCGCTCGCGGGTTTCGACCACGGCGGGCTTGGCGACCGGATGCACCGGCTCGCCGCCCGTGAAGGAATCCGGCGTATTCACGGCGTCTGACCCGCGCATCGTTACAGAGCCCTGCGCCGCGTGTCCGGCATGACCCGTATGAGCGGCATGACCCGTATGAGAGGCCGGCGTCGCCTGCTGAGGGGTTTCGTTGACCGCCACCGCGTCAGAGGCGCGGCGCACCAGCGGTTCGGTTTGACGCTGCTGACGGGTCTCACGGCCCTTCCACATCGCGGAAACCGGCTCGGCGCCCTGGCGGCGACGCGGATCGGTGGCTTCGTTCATTTCGGCGTCGATGCCAGTGGCGACCACAGATACGCGGATGATGCCGTCGAGCTCGGGGTCGAAGGTGGAGCCGACGATGATGTTGGCGTCCGGGTCGACTTCATTGCGGATTTCATTGGCCGCTTCGTCGACTTCATAAAGCGTCATGTCCATGCCGCCAGTGATGTTGATGAGCACGCCCTTGGCGCCTTTCATCGACACATCGTCAAGCAGCGGGTTGTTGATGGCGTTGTTGGCGGCTTCCACGGCGCGTTTCTCGCCATTGGCTTCGCCCGTGCCCATCATCGCCTTGCCCATCTCGTTCATCACGGTGCGCACATCGGCGAAGTCGAGATTGATAAGGCCGGGCATGACCATCAGATCGGTGATGCCGCGAACGCCCGAATGCAGCACCTGGTCGGCCATGCCGAAGGCTTCCGCGAAGGTCGTCTTCTCGGTCGCGATCCGGAACAGGTTCTGGTTCGGAATGATGATCAGCGTATCCACATGCTCTTGCAGCCGGTCAATGCCGGACTCCGCCAAGCGCATGCGGCGCGTGCCTTCAAAATGGAACGGCTTGGTGACCACGCCCACGGTCAGAATGCCTTGCTCGCGCGCAGCGCGGGCGATCACAGGCGCAGCCCCGGTGCCGGTGCCGCCGCCCATGCCGGCGGTGATGAACACCATGTGCGCGCCCTGAAGATGTTCCTGGATCTCGGCCAGAGAGTCTTCGGCCGCCTGCTCACCTACTTCCGGGCGCGCCCCAGCGCCCAGACCTTCGGTGATCGCAGCCCCCATCTGGATGCGTCGATCAGTCCGCGCGCGCTGCAGCGCCTGCGCGTCGGTGTTGGCGACCACAAAGTCCACGCCCTCAAGCTGGGCGTCGATCATGTTGTTAACGGCGTTGCCCCCGGCGCCGCCCACACCGCATACCAGGATGCGAGGTTTCAGTTCGGTGGTTTCTGGCGCGGAAAGGTTCAAGGGCATGGCAGGTCTCCGTGGGGCGGTAGAGTTAACGAATCACCCCGTGAGACTGCGCGCTCTAGCTTAATCGAGGGTTAAACCTTCCCCCTCTGAGCAAACCTTTTTTCGCGAACAATAATAGAACCTTGAGTCTGGATAAGGAGTCTAGAAACTTTCCGCGAACCAGCGCCAGACCGCTTTCATGCCGCCTTCGCCATCCGCGCGCTCGCGAATGCGCACAGGGCCCTGGTCGAACCGCGGCGGACCGGAGATGGCTTCCGACGGGCCTTGCACGCAGCGCAGCAGCAATCCCGCCGCCGCGCTGAAGCCCGGACCGCTGACCGCATCGCCGAGCCCCGCCAACGTATCAGGCCGCCCCAGGCGGACCTGTTTACCCAGGACCCGGCCGGCCAGTTGCGCTGCGCCGGGCAATTGCGCCGCGCCGCCGGTCAACACCACAGAGCGCCCCGCCGCGCTGGCGGCGCCGGCCGCGTCGAGCCGATCGCGCACCATTTCGAACACTTCTTCCAGACGCGGGCGAATGATGGCGTTCAGAAGCGCCTTGGGCTGCTGGTTCATGGTCACTGCGCCGGACCCTGCGACGGGCGGCGTCTCGATCATGATCTGGTCGTCATCGGGACTGTCCAGCGCGCAGCCATGCAGCGCCTTGATGCGCTCGGCGGCGTTCACGGGCGTGGACAGGCCGCGCGCGATATCGTTGGTCACATGGGCGCCGCCCACCGGCACCCCGTCCACATGCTGCAGCGCGCCCTCGTTAAACACGGCGACCGTGGTGGTGTGCGCGCCCATATCAATGAGCATGGCGCCCAGATCGCGCTCATCCGGCGCCAGCGCCGCAATGCCGGACACATAGGGCGTGGCCGCGACGCCTGCGACAGTCAGCTGGCAACGCTCAACGCAGGAAATCAGGTTCTGCAAGGGATCGGCGGCGGCGCTGACCAGGTGCAAATCCACCCCCAGGCTCTCGCCGAACATGCCGCGCGGATCCTTGACCCCGCGATGGCCATCCACCCGCCAGGACAAGGGCAGAGCGTGCAGCAGGACGCGTTTTTGCTCGTGATGACGACGCAGGGCTTCAGCGAGGATGCGGCGCAGATCGCGATCGGTGACTTCGCGGGCGGCCAGATCCATCTCAACAGAGATGCGCGCGCTCGAGGGCGCGCCGGCGGACGCGGCCAGATAGACTTCACTGACGGTATGGCCCGCCATGCGCTCGGCGTTTTCCACTGCGGCGCGGATGCTTTCAACGGCCAGATTGACGTCCACCACCTGGCTGGCGCGGACCCCGCGGGTGGATTGATGGCCTACGCCGATAACGCGCGGGCGCAATCCCGCCAGCGTCTCTTCGGTCTTGGCGATGAAGCAGACAGTCTTGGACGCGCCGATGTCGAGCGCTGCGAACACGCCCGATTTGCGCGGCGGCGTGGCGGCGCTCGACGCGCCCCCCTGCTTGAAAAACCCCATAGCTCCCACTGTCACGCCCCTCGCCCTGCACGTTCCGCCGCCCGGTCAGGCCAGGGACGCATCACCATTTCACCGGCATTTCTGAGATCAAAAATCTGCGCTTCGTAATCAAGCACGCCGCGCTCCTCATGCATCGCCGCCAGCAGCGCCAGGGCGCTCGCGGGATCATCTTCGGGCAGCAAGACATCGCCGCCGCTTTGAAGGCGAAGGCTCCAGCGCCGCTCGCCCACCCGAATGGCGTGGGTGATCCGGTCGCGAATGTCAGGATGCAGCTCCAGCAATCCGATGACGCTTGCCGCCTCGAGATTGGCGTCCTCGCCAACCACGCGCGGCAAATAGGCGAACTCGAGCGGGTTCGCAGCGTCGATCACCGCGCCGCCTGCATCAATCACATGATAGGTCTGGTTGATCTGCCATAGCGCATAGGGCTGGCGTTCCTCGATCAGCACCGCGATCCGGTCCGGCCACAGCCGCAACACTTCAGCCGATTTCACCCAGGACAAAGACTGAATGGCGTCCCGTGCGGCGTTCAGGTCTACCCGGCTGAGGCCCAGCCCCGGCGCGGCGCCTACCGCCATGGCGATTTCCTCGACGCCGGTGCGGTCAGCGCCCGCCACATCGAGCCAGTCAAGCGTATAGCCCGCCTGCTCCAGCTCGGTCTCGGCGCGACCCGCCAGCATGCCGCCCACATCATCAAGCTGACCGAACACCAGCAGAATAACCGCAGTCCCCGCGAGCAAGGCGCCAAAGACGGTGAAAATCAGTTTGAAGGCGTAGCTCGCCCGGTTACGCGCCGCACGCCATTGCGCGGCCGCCCAATTGGACAGCTTTCGACCGCCCGCCGCTTTGGGGGCTGTATTCGACTTGCGCCGGGCTTTCGATGAGTCTCGAGCGCCGGCGCCCTTCAGCTTGGACACGCCGCATTCTCCACCATCCACGCTACGAGATCGGGAAACCCGATACCGCAGTGCGCCGCCTGTTCGGGCGCAAGGGATGTAGGAGTCATGCCGGGTTGGGTGTTAATTTCGAGTAACCAAACCCCGCCTGTCACCGGATCATATCTGAAATCAGAGCGTGTCAGCCCCTCACATCCCAGAACACGGTGGGCGGTCAGCGCATCGCGCATGCACTGATCAAAGACAGCTTGCGGCACATCGGCGGGCAGCTGGTGGACCGAGCCGCCTTCGGCATATTTGGCGTCATAATCATAAAAGGCGGTTTTGGGGACGATCTCGGTCACCGTCAGCGCCCGGCCGCCCATCACGGCCACGGTCAGCTCGCGCCCCGGAATGAAGCGCTCGATCAGCACCTCTTCGTCATAAGGCCAGTCATCAGAGCCCAGAATGGCGGGCGGACGGTTCGCGCCTTCGGTGACGATCAGAACGCCCACCGAGCTGCCTTGCGCATTGGGCTTGGCCACATAGGGCGGCGCCATGACGTGCTCGCGCGCAGCGTCAAACCGGCTGATCAGCTGACCTTCAGGACAAGCGATTCCCGCTTCGCGCAGCACCGCCTTGGCGCGCTGCTTGTCCATGGCCAGCGCCGACGCCGCGACGCCGGAATGGGTATAGGCGAAGCCCAGATAATCGAGCACGCCCTGCACCCGGCCATCCTCGCCCCAATCGCCATGAAGCGCGTTGAAGACGACGTCGGGCTTTATGCCGTTGAGCTGGTCGATCCAGTCCGAGTCCTGGGGGTCGATGGGAGAGACCTGATAGCCCTGGCTCTCCAGCGCCTCGATCACCTTCTTGCCCGAGACCAGAGACACATCGCGCTCCGGGCTGCGCCCGCCCAAAAGAACCGCCACATGCTTGCTCATTGCGGCTCTCCGATCCGTTTGACTTCCCAGGCCAGCTCGACGCCGAACTGATCCTTCACAGCGGCGCGCACGGTCTCGCCCAGGGTTTCAAGATCCTGCGCGGTCGCCGTGCCGTCATTGATCAGGAAATTGCAATGCTGTTCGGAAAAGCGCGCGCCGCCAATGGGTTTGCCGCGCCAGCCAACCGCATCCACCAATTGCCAGGCCGAACGCCCGCCAGAGGTTTCAGGGTCGGGGTTCTTGAACGTCGAACCCGACGTCTTCTCGCGGATGGGCTGCGTCGTCTCGCGCCGTTCGGTGATGGCGGTCATGCGCTCGGTCACGGCCTTGGGGTCATCAGGCTGGCCTTCAAACACCGCCTCGATGAAGATCCAGTCGTCCGGCGCCTCCGAATGGCGATAGGCGTATCCCAGTTCAGAGACCGGGGCGACGATCCGGCGGCCGGTGCGGTCCAGCGCGATCGCCTCTACCAGCACGTCCTTGGTCTCGGTCCCGTAGCACCCGGCATTCATGCGCAGCGCGCCGCCAATGGCGCCGGGCACGCCCACATAAAACTCAAGGCCGGCAATCCCGGCTTTCGCCGCCGACTTGGCGACCATTTTATCAAGCGCCGCCGCGCCCGCGCGGATGCGGTTGTTCTCCAGCGCTTCGACCTTGCCGAAAGCGGGCGTCAGCTTGACCGTGACGCCGGGCAGGCCGCCATCACGCACCAGCGTGTTTGAGCCCGCGCCCAGCACCCGCACCTCGATATCGCGCGGCGTCTCCGCCAGAAAGCGCGCCAGGTCGGCGGCGTCTGCGGGCAGGAACAACACTTGCGCCGGACCGCCTACGCGCAGCCAGGTGATGTCGGCCAGAGACGCGTTCTCGATCAGCTTGCCCCGAACCTCGGGCAGACGGTGCAGGAGAGAGGGCCAGCTCAACCTTGCGCCTCCAGACGCTCGGGCAGCTCCGCCGCCCAGGCGGTGATGTCGCCGGCACCCAGACAGACGATCAGATCGCCGGGCTCGATAAAGGCCTTCAGGTCCCGCGGCAGGCTTTCGCGCGTGGTGGCGCTGGCGTTGCGGTGACCATGGCGCGCCAGTCCGGCGACCAGCGCCTCCTGGCTGGCGCCCTCGATCGGGGCTTCACCCGCGGCGAACACAGGCGTCACCAGCACGCTGTCCGCATCGTTGAAACAGGTGCAGAAATCTTCAAACAGGTCATGCAGGCGCGAATAGCGGTGGGGCTGCACAACGGCGTGTACCCGGCCGTCGCCCACTTGCTGGCGCGCGGCTTTCAGAACGGCGGTGATCTCCACGGGGTGGTGTCCGTAATCATCCACCACCGTCACGCCATGGGCTTGTCCGGTCAGGGTGAAGCGGCGCTTGACGCCGGTGAAGCCCGCCAGCGCCGTGCGCGCTTCTTCCTCGCCGCCGCCCAACGCCTGAACCACCGCCAGAGCGCCGGCCGCGTTCAGCACATTATGCTCGCCCATCATCGGCAGGCTGATCCCCGCCCAGGTCACAGGCTCGGTCCCGCGCGGCTGGAAAGTCAGGTCGAAATGCCCGCCCGTCTCGTCCATGACGAGGTTGGACAGGCGCACATCGGCCTGGGGTGAGAAGCCATAGGTGATGACGCGGCGGTCCTCGATCTTCGCCGCCAGCGCCTGCACTTCGGGATGGTCGATGCACATCACCGCAAAGCCATAAAACGGCAGGTTCTCGACAAACTGGGCGAAGGCGGCGCGCAGGGCGTCGAACGAGCCGTAATGCTCCATATGCTCAGGGTCGATATTGGTGATGATCCCGACCGATCCGCGCAGCTTCAGGAAGGAGCCGTCGCTTTCATCGGCCTCGACCACCATCCACTCGCCCTCGCCGATCTTGGCGTTCGAGCCATAGGCGGAAATGATGCCGCCATTGATGACAGTCGGATCAAAGCCGGCGGAATCCATCAGGCACGCCACCAGCGAGGTCGTGGTGGTCTTGCCATGGGTGCCGGCGACCGCGACCGCATGCTTGAGGCGCATCAGCTCGGCCAGCATCTCTGCGCGGCGCACCACCGGCGTGCGTTTGGCGCGGGCGGCGACCAGTTCGGGATTGTCAGGCTTCACCGCGCTTGAGACCACCAGCGCCCCGGCCCCGTCCACATTTTCAGCGGCGTGGCCGATATGGACCACGGCGCCCTTGTTTCGCAGGCGCTGGACATTGGCGCTGTCCTTGATGTCAGAGCCTGTGACCTGATAGCCTAGCGTCAGCATGACTTCGGCGATGCCGCTCATGCCGATGCCGCCTATGCCGACGAAATGAACGGGACCCACGGAGGCGGCGAGATCAATAGGCGGCATCAGGTTTTCGGCTCCGCAGCTTGTATAATCAGATCAGCAAGACGTTCATGCGCGTCGGGTCGGCCTTCGGTCCGCGCCAGGCGCGCACGCGCGTCCAGAGCTTCGCCGTCCGCCAACAGGGTTTCAAGCCGCGCCCGCAGATTATCGACGGTGAATTCCGCCTCGGTCATCATGTCCGCCGCGCCGACCTTGACCAGCCCTTGCGCATTGGCCGTCTGGTGATCATCCATGGCGATGGCCAGCGGCACGAACAGGGCCGGACGGCCAATGGCTGAGATTTCAGACACGGACGACGCGCCCGAACGCGAGATCACCAGATGGGTCTCGGCGTAAAGCCGGCCCATATCGCGAAAGAACGGGCTGAGCTCGGCCTGAACCCCGGCGTCGGCGTATATTGTCCGGGCGCTGTCGAGGCTTTCCTCACGCGTTTGCTGCACCACTTTCAGGCGTAGACGCAGGTCTTCTGGCAGGGCGGCGACCGCCCGCGGCACGGTTTCAGACAGGATGCG
Source organism: Oceanicaulis sp. UBA2681 (assembly GCF_002354675.1). NCBI lineage: Bacteria > Pseudomonadati > Pseudomonadota > Alphaproteobacteria > Maricaulales > Maricaulaceae > Oceanicaulis > Oceanicaulis sp. UBA2681. Next base: position 327,369 of record NZ_DEMB01000016.1, read on the forward strand.
GGCGCCGAGCGAGCCGCCCAGCACCAGAAGCCGGATCTCCCCGCCCGGCTGCGGCGGCTCATACTCAACCTCACGCGCCTGAAGCACCTGGGCGCGCACCGGATTACCGGTCACCGCATGCACGGCGGAGTCAGGCATCTTGTCGAGACGCGTGAAGCCGGACGCGACGCTGACCACCGAGCCGGCGAACAGACGGTTCACCCGCCCCAGTACGGCGTTCTGTTCATGGATGACGCGCGGAACGGAGTTCATCCACGCCGCCGTCAGAACCGGAAAGGCCGGATAGCCGCCAAACCCCGCCACCACATGGGGCTTATACTCCGCCAGAATGCGGCGCGCCTGGAAGACGCCGGTAGTGAGCTTCATCACCGATTGCGCCATCTTGACCGGGTTTTTGGAGAACGGGCTGGACGCCTCGATCTCGGTCACCCCATCGCCAGGAAAATCGCGCGCATGCTTGGCGCCGCGCGCGTCGGTCACAAGCTTGACCGACCAGCCGCGCGCGATCAAGGCGTCGGCGGCGGCGCGTGCGGGAAACATGTGGCCGCCGGTTCCCCCGGCGGCGATGAGCAATCGTTTCGGGGTCACGCGGATAACGCTCCTTGGCGAGCCCGATGCGCATAGGCGCCCGGACGACGACGGGTCAACGCCAGCAGCAAGCCGGCGGAGAAACACAAAGCCAGCATGGACGAGCCTCCATAGGAGATGAAGGGCAAGGTCATGCCGGTGGGGGGCGCGATATCGAGATTCACTCCGATATTCACAAGCGCCTGCAGAGCGAAGAGCAGCGCCAGCCCGGAGGTGGCGAGCTGGGCGAAGGGATCGGTCAGCCGCAGCGACAACATCCAGGCCCGCGCGAACAACAGCGCATAGAGCCCGATGATCGCCAGCGAGGCGATCAGCCCGTATTCCTCCGCCGCCACGGAGAAGACGAAGTCGGTGTGCGCTTCAGGCAGCAAATGCTTGACCTGGCCCTCACCCGGCCCGGCGCCCCAGACCCCGCCGCGCGACATGGCGTCGAGCGCGGTTTCAGTCTGGGTGCGCTCGCCGCCCGGGCCGATGAAGTCCAGGATACGGTCTCGCACATGGGGCAGCGCCAGATAGGCGCCGCCGCCGCCGATGACCGCCAGAACGCCCAGAATCGTGGTGTGCAGCCAGGACAGACCGCCGGCCCAAAGCAAAGCGCCGAACACCAGCGAGATCAGCACGGTCTGGCCAAAATCGGGCTGGAGCATCAGCAAGAGAACAGACAGCCCGTAAAAGCCGAACGCGATCAGGCGGCCGGGCGCCGGCGCGCCGCGATCCTCCTCGGCGAACAGCCAGGCGGCGATCACCACGAACGCAGGTTTGAGAAATTCCGACGGCTGCAGTGAAAACGTGCCCAGACGAATCCAGCGCGTCGCGCCCTTCACGTCGGCGCCGACGATCAGCACCAGAACCAGCGCGATCAGGGCTCCCACCAGAGCCAGCCCCGCAAAGCGCCGCACGCCGGTCACTGAGAGCGCCGAGACGAACGCCAAGATGGCCAGCCCCATACCCGCAAAGAACAACTGGCGGTACAGATAATAAAACGGATCATCGATCCAGGCGGCGCGCTCGACCGCCGCAGGACTGGCGGCGAAGGCCAGAACAATCCCGATCGCCATCAAGAAGATCACGATGACCAGAATCGGGCGGTCCAGTCCGCTCCACAATCCGGCCTTGCGACGGGTGCTCATGCGCGTTTCCTAAATCATCAGCGCCCGCCGATGCGGCGGCCTAACGAAGTTTCAGAGTGGACAGGCCAATCAGGGCGAGCACGAAGGCGATGATCCAGAACCGGATCACAATGGTGGGTTCCGCCCAGCCCAGCTTCTCGAAATGGTGGTGGATCGGCGCCATGCGGAAGACGCGCTTGCCGGTGAGCTTGAAGCTGGCCACCTGGACCATGACCGACACCGCTTCCAGCACGAACAGGCCGCCGATGATCACCAGCACGATCTCGTGCTTCACCGCCACCGCGATCGTGCCGATGGCGCCGCCCAGCGACAGCGAACCGGTATCGCCCATGAACACCATGGCGGGCGGGGCGTTGTACCACAGAAAGCCCAGACCCGCGCCGATCATCGCCCCGCAGATCACCGACAATTCGCCGGTGCCGGGCGTGAAGTTCAGGAACAGGTATTCAGAATACACCGAGGAGCCGACGAAATAGGCGATGAAGCCGAAACTCGCCGCCGCGATCATCACCGGCACGATGGCGAGGCCATCCAGGCCGTCCGTCAGGTTCACCGCGTTGGACGCGCCCACGATCACCACCATGCCAAACAGATAGAAGGCGTAGCTGAGCGGGACCATCAGATCCTTGAAGAAGGGCACGGCCACAGACGTCGCGAAATTGTCAGGCGTGTCCGGCGCCGTATCGAGCAGATAGACCATGGCCACCACCGCGATCGCGGCGATGATGAATTGCAGGATCAGCTTGCCCTTGCCCGACAGGCCTTCGGTGGATTTCTGGGTGACCTTGCGCCAGTCGTCGATAAAGCCGATGCCGCCAAAGCCTGCGGTCACGAAGATCACCACCCACAGATAGGGGTTGGAGATGTCCGCCCAGATCAGCGTCCCCGCCAGTATGCCCGCCAGAATGATGAACCCGCCCATGGTGGG
>NZ_DEMB01000016.1:330149-358116 GCF_002354675.1 Oceanicaulis sp. UBA2681
GTGCCCGCCTTGGCGACGATATGGCTTTCCGGCCCGTCGGTGCGAATCGGTTGGCTGCCCTTGGTGCGCAGCCAGCCGATGAAGGGATTGCCGATGGCGAGCGCCAGAATGAAGGCTGTCATCATCGCCGCCCCGGTGCGGAACGTCAGGTAATTGATCAGGTTAAGGGCCTGAAACTGTTCTACAAACGGAGACAGCAAGAGATAAAGCATAGTCAAAAAGGCCCTTTAGGCGGAGGCGGTGGCGGACGCGGCTTTGTCGCGGAGCGATGACACAAGTTTATGAACGCCAGATGCGTTTGATCCCTTAACAAGGACCACATCGCCATCCCGCGCCAGTTCGGTCAGGCTTTCAACCACAGTGTCGGCGCTCTCGCACCAGTGCGCGCGCAGCGCCGGCGGCAAGGCGTCCATCAGCGCGCGTGCGCCCTCGCCCACCCCGATCACCTGATCCACCCCCGCTTCGACCAGCGGTTCGGCCAGGTTGGCGTGCAGCGCATGGCTGTCCGGCCCCAGCTCCAGCATTTCGCCGATCACCGCCAGCTTGCGGCCCTCGCCGTGCGGCTTGCGCAGCTTGAGCGCGCTGAAAGCGGCGCGCATGGAGGCGGGATTGGCGTTATAGCTTTCATCCACAACTTCGATGACGCGGCCTTTCGAGAGTTGCGCAAAGAAGGCGACGCCGCGTCCGGCGGTCGGTTTGAGCTCGGACAGCGCGTCCAGCGCCAGATCCGGATCGACGCCAGCGCCCAAGGCCGCCGCCACCACGCCCGCCGCGTTGACCGCCTGGTGCGCGCCGGGCAGGCGCAGGCGGAAATCCATCGGCTTGCCCATCACATCCATGCGGCCCACGCCTCCATCCGGTCCCTCGTCATAGGACAGGATGCGCACCGCGGCGCCGGGAGTAAGACCGAAATCAAGCATGAATCCGGCGCCCGAGCCCTGAACCGCCTGCATCAGGCGCGGCGCGAATTCGTCATCGGCCGGGATGACAGCGACACCGTCCGCCTCAAGCCCCTCAAAGATCTCGGCCTTGGCGTCAGCAATGGCTTCCATAGAGCCCAGATTCTCCAAATGGGCGGGCGCAATCTTGGTGATCATCGCCACATGCGGACGCACCATCTGGGTCAAGGTCGAAATCTCGCCCTTATGGTTCATGCCCATCTCAAACACGGCGTGCCGGGTCGCTTCGGGCATGCGCGACAAGGTCAGCGGCACGCCCCAATGATTGTTATAGCTCTTCTCGCTCCAATGGGCGGGACCGGCCTTGCGGAACACCGCGGCCAGCGCCTCCTTGACGCTGGTCTTGCCGACCGAGCCCGTCACGCCCACGCGCACCGCCTCAGAGCGACGCCGTGCGCCCTCGCCCAACTTGATCAGACCATCCAGCACGTCGCTGACCACCAGCCGCGGGCCTGAGCAGACCTCAGGACGCGACACCAGCACCGCCGCCGCGCCCTTGTCGAGCGCCGCCTGGGCGAAGTCATGGCCGTCGCGCCGGTCCGTCAGAGCGACGAACAGATCGCCGGGCTGCAGCGTACGCGTGTCGATGGAGACGCCCGTGGCGTTCCAGCCGCCATCGGTCAGGCGCCCGCCAGACGCCTCCGCAGCTTGCTTGGCGGTCCAGAGCGGCGTGGTCATGCCGTCCCTCCCCGCTCCTGCAGAAGGGAGGAGACGATCTGTGCTTCATCAAAGGGAATGACGCGATCCGCCAGTATCTGGCCGGTTTCATGCCCCTTGCCGGCGATCAGCAAGACATCGCCCTTTTTCAGCTGCTCGATCCCGGCGCGGATCGCCGCTTCGCGATCGGGGATTTCCTGCGCGTCCGGGCAAGCGGCCATGATCGCCTTGCGAATGCCGGCGGGATCTTCGGTGCGCGGATTGTCGTCCGTGACGATGGCGATATCCGCCAGCCGCGCCGCAATCTCGCCCATGGGCGCGCGCTTGGTGGCGTCCCGGTCTCCGCCCGCGCCGAACACCAGAACAATCCGGCCTTGCGTGTGCGGACGCGCAGCGCGCAGCAATTTATCCAGCCCGTCCGGCGTGTGTGCGTAATCGAGCAGCACCGGCGCGCCATCCATGGTGGTCCCCACCGTCTGCAAACGTCCGGCCACGCCCTGCAAGGCGCCCATGGCCTCAAACGCCTGATCGGGCTGCACGCCGCTGGCGATGGCCATCGCCGCCGCGCCCAGCGCATTGGCCGCCTGGAATTCGCCGATCAGCGGCAGATCGACCTCGCGCTCCTCGCCTTTCCAGCTGAAGCGCACATGCTGGCTGGCGGGATGCGGCGTGATTTCATGCACGGTCAGATCCCGGCCGCGCCAGCCGATCTCGACCGGGCTCAGCCCAGCGGACTGAGCCGCCTGCGCCACGCGCGCGGACCAGTCTGAATCCATATTGATCACCGCCGGCGCGCCCATGGGCGCCAGCGTCGAGAACAGCCGCATCTTGGATGCGAAATAGTCTTCAAAGTCGGGGTGATAATCCAGATGGTCCTGGGTGAGGTTGGTGAACCCCACCAGCGCCAGGCGCGCGCCGTCCATGCGGCGCTGCTTGAGCCCGTGCGAGGACGCCTCCATCGCCAGATGGGTGACGCCTTCCTCGGTCAGCTTGTCCAGGCTTTGATGAAGCGCAATGGCGTCCGGCGTCGTATAGCCCACATCCGTCCGGCCTGACGCGCGTGTCACCCCCAGCGTGCCGAGCGCCGCCGCTTCATATCCCGCCGACGTCCAGATCTGGCGCAGGAACTCGACTGTCGAGCTCTTGCCATTGGTGCCGGTCACCGCCGCAATGGTGGCAGGCTGGCGCGGATAGAAGTTGGCGGCAATCGCCGACAGCGAGCCCGCCGGATCTTCCGCCTCGATGACCGGGACGGAGGCCTGAGTTCCCTTCGGCGCGAGCACGCAAACTGCGCCCTTCTCGATCGCCATGGGGATGAATTGGGTTCCGTTGACCTTCACGCCGGGCAGCGCGGCGAACAGATCGCCGGGCTTCACCTTGCGGCTGTCGAGCGCCAATCCTGTGACTTCAAGCCCCTGCGCTCCGGCCGGGACGCCCAGGCTTTCGGGCAGCAAGTCAGCAAGCGTACGGATCATCGCGAGTCCTCAAGCATGGCGTCTTCCAGCGCGACAGGTTCCTCGGACGGGGCGACCAGTCGCGGTCGGGGGGCGAACAGTTCGGCGACCACCGAGACTTGAGCCTCAGGGTCGGCGTCATGACGGTCGATGTCCAGAACACCGGCCAGCGCGCGGATGATTTCGCCCGCCGCCGGCATAGCCGTCCAGCCCGCCGTGGAAAACCCGTGAGTTTCAGCGGTGGGCTGGGGCCGGTCCATGGAGACCGTCAGCACATATTGCGGATCATCAAAGGGAAAGACGGCGACAAACGTGTTGAAGGTGTTGCCTTCCACATACTGACCGCCCACGACGCGCTCAGCCGTTCCGGTTTTGCCCGCCACGGCCAGCCCGTCCACATCCGCCGTCCCCGTTTGAGAGCGCGCCACGAACTCACGCATCACGCCCAGCACCTGGGCCGCGACGCTGGAGCTCATCACCGGCACGCCCGCCACGGTCTCCCCAGGCGCGACAGGGCGCAGGGTGGGCGGGGTGTAGACGCCGCCATTGGCCAGCGCCGAATACGCCGCCGCCAGCGCCAGCGGGCTGACTTGAAACCCGTGCCCGTAAGACGCCGTCATGGTCTGGATACGGCCCCAGCGGCGCGGCAGGTTGGGGCCAGCCGCTTCCAGCAGTTCCACCGGAGGCGCTTCAAACAGGCGCAAATCAGAATAAAACCCGGTCAGATCATCCGCGCCGATCGTATCAGCCATACGCGAAGCGGCGATGTTTGAGGAATACAGCACCATTTCCCGCGCGGTCAGCGGGCGGTTCTCGCCTCGATAATCATGGATGGTGTGACCGCCAATGCGCACCGGGGTCGAGGCGTCATAGACATCGTCCATATGCACGCTGCCCGCCTCAAGCCCCGCAGCGAGGGACAGCGGCTTGAACACCGACCCCAGCTCGTAAACCCCCTGCACCGCCTGATTGAACAGCGGGTCGATGTCAGAGCCGGGCGCGGTCGCTTCAGCGAACCGGTTGGGGTCGTAATCGGGCAAGGAGGCCATGGCGATGATCTCGCCGGTGCCCACCCGCATCAGAACCGCCGAGGCGCCCGCCGCCTGATGGGCCGCCATGCGCTCGCGCAAAATGCTTTCGACCCGGTATTGCGCCGTCAGGTCAATGGACAGGCTGACCGGACGTCCGCCCTCGGCCAGCTCGGCTTCAAACGCGCGCTCGGCGCCCGCGACGCCTTCCATCTGACCATCCACATAGCCGACCAGATGCGCGGCGACGCGCTGTTTGGGATAAATGCGGCCCGGTTCGACGCGGAAATTCACGCCTGGCAGCCCCAGAAGGTGGATCGCCTGTCGCACGCGCGGGCTCAGCCCGTCAGCGATCGGCACATAGCGCGAGTTCGAAGACAGCCTGCGGGTCAGCCGCTCCACATCCAGCTCGGGCAGCACGGTGGCCAGCTGCTGGGCGACTTCCGCAGCATCCCAGACATAAAGCGGATCAGCGTAGACGGAATGAAAGTCCAGCGTCGCCGCCAGGATTTCGCCATCGCGATCCAGGATCGAGGCGCGACGCACCGGCGCCAGCTCGGCGGCGGACGCTTCAAAACGCGCGTCAGCATCGCCATTGAACACGGCGATCTCCACCGCCCGGCCCGCCGAGATCACGAACCCGAGGCTCAGCACCAGACCGATCACGCTCAGACGCGAACGGCGACGCCCCGCCAGATTGCTGCGATTTTCAATGCGCATACGGCGCATGGCCTGAACCGGGGCCGTCTCCACCGGCGCAGGCGGGGTGGCGCGTCGGTCATCCTTGACCCGCACCCGCCGCGAAAGCCGCCGGAGGATCGTCATCAGTTCTGTCCGGGATTGGCGTAAGACACCTGCGCTGTGGCCAGGCCCTGCTGCGGGGCGCGCAAGCCTTCAGGCGCTTGCTGGGCGCTCAGGCGCGGCAATTCGGAAAAGGCCAGCTCCTGCTCGGGGCGCACCGGCTCAAAACCCAGATAGGCGCGCGCCAGACGGCGCAGGTTCTCAGGCTCTTCCTGATGGGAGATCTCCGCGTCCAGCGCGCTGATGCGCCCGCGTTCACGCGCCAGCTCGGCCTGAAGCTGGGCGAGTTTTTCAGAATCGCTCGCCGTCCCCGATTTGGCCACATAAAGCGCGGCGAGCAGGATGGCGGCGACCAGAACGCCGACGATTTCAACGATGCGGATCATTGAACACACTCCTCAAGACGGCGATAGGGCGGCACGCCCGCAAAGCCTTCTTCATCACGGGGCCAGGCCGGGTTTTCATTGCGGATCGCAGCGCGCAGCTTGGCTGAACGCGCGCGCGGGTTTTCAAACGCTTCCACGTCGGACGCGGCCTGGGCTTTCTTGCTGATCAGCGAAAAGCTGGGTTCGCGCTCCGGCTGGATTTCCGGCTGATGGCGCGAGCCGCCGCCCATCAGGCCGCCGCGCTCTCGCAAAAAGGTTTTCACGATGCGGTCTTCCAGCGAGTGGAAGGTCACCACCACAAGACGTCCGGCGGGCCTGAGCACGCGTTCAGCCGCCTGCAGTCCGCGCACCAACTCGCCCAGCTCGTCATTGACGTAAATGCGCAAGCCCTGGAACGAGCGCGTGGCGGGGTGAATGCGGCCCGGCTTGCCGCCCACCGCCTTGCCGATGATGTCGGCCAGCGCCAGAGTGCGGGTGATCGGCTCGATCTCGCGTGCGCGAATGATCGCCTGCGCCGCGCGGCGCGCATGACGCTCCTCGCCATAAATCTTGAAAATCGCCGCCAGCTCATTGGCTTCCAGATGGTTCACGGCGTCCGCGGCCGTCGGGCCGGACTGGGACATGCGCATGTCCAGCGGGCCGTCCTTCTGGAAGGAAAATCCGCGTTCGGCCTGGTCGATCTGCATGGAGCTGACCCCCAGATCGAGCACCACGCCGTCCACGCCCGAACTGCCCGCCACCTCGATAATGTCTTCCATCATCGAGAACGGACCAAAACCAAAGGCGAAGCGGCCCTTGTAGGCCGTCGTCATCAGATCCGCCGTTTCACGCGCGCTCGGATCGCGATCAATGCCCAGCACCCGGCAGTCGGCCGCGCCGAGGATGCCGCGGGTATAACCGCCCGCGCCAAAGGTGCCGTCCACATACAGACCGCCATCGCGCGGCTGTAGCGCCGTCAGCACTTCATCGAGCATCACCGGGACGTGGGAGGCGTCGTTCATGACTCATCTCCCCGGCGGCGGGACGGACGGCGCAGCTGAGATTTGTTATCGCGCGCAAAGGCCAGATCGTCTTCGGCCTGATCGGCGTGCGCGGTCGGATCCCAGATCTCGAAGCGCTTGCCCATGCCGATGAACACCGCCTGCTTGGCGAGACCGGCATGGTCGATCAGCTCTTTGGGCAGAGACACACGGCCAGTGGAGTCAAACGACAGCGCCTTGGCGCCGCCAAAGATCACGCGCTCAAACGCGGTGCGGGCCGGATCATAGGGATCCATGTCCTCGATGGCGTCGGAATAATCCTCGAGAAGGCGCTGACCGCCGCCTTCCAGGAAGGGGCCGTTGAACGAGCGCCAGACATAGATGCCGGGAAAGCCCTGGCCGGACACGGTCGCGCGGAAGTCGGCCGGTACAGACACCCGCCCCTTCGCATCAATCCCATTGGTCGTCGTGGAGACGAACATGACCGGCATAGCCCCATACTCACCCGCACCCCATCATGGCGGGTTAACTATGGGATAACATGGGAAGGCATGGGTTACAATGGTCCTAACCTGTTGCGAGACTCGCTTTACCGCATGAGAACTAAGAATTCCGTGAAAAACGGAACCCGAAAACAAGAACAGATTGAGAACAGATTGGCCGAGCCGTTAACCTTTGGCAGCGCTAACGCCCTAAAAAACAAGATCAGAGGGCCTATAAGCCGGGTTCTGTCCCATGCCGTCCCATACAGGACGACCGGGGGCGACCATTCCTCTAGGACGCCGCTTGCACGACGCCTCCAGCGACCTACCCGGACCTCGACGCGGAGGCGCGTCTGTCTCGCCTAGGCGAAACGCGGGTCCCTATTCGGTCTTGCTCCAGGCGGGGCTTGCCGTGCCCCCTTCCTTGCGGTCGGGGCGGTGGGCTCTTACCCCACCGTTTCACCCTTACCGCGCCGAAACGCGGCGGTCTGATTTCTGCGGCGCTATCCCTGAACCGGAAAACCGGCCCGCCGGGATTTCCCCGGCGCCTTGCCTCCATGGAGCCCGGACTTTCCTCTCCTGCAGGGTTTCCCCTCTCGCAGCAGCGGCCGCCCAGCCCTCTGATCCCTCATCCCATCACGAAAAAGGCCGCCGCGGTCAAGCGCGACGGCCAGTCTTTCATAACCTGTAAGGCGGCTTATCAGTTCACAGAGAGGCTGATTTCCGCACCGCCTTCGCTGACGGCGACGGCCGCATCCGCAAACCGGGGCGGGCCGAAATTCATGGGCGGATCGTTGGAAATGGTGATCGGCTCGGCAGGGATGCCGAACGCCATTGTGCGCATCTCGCCGTCGCCTTCCGGGTCGCGCCAGACCTGGATCGCCCAGTCGCCGGCGGGAATATCGTCAAAGACAAAGACGTCTTCGGGACTGGCGGCGCGGCGCTGACCGTGTTCGCAACGACCGCTCAGGAAGGTGTCCTCCGAGCAGATCGAAACATACATGTCGCCTTCTGGATTCGGCGTGTTGACGGTGACGGACACAGAGCCCAGAGCGGCGATGAGGGACAACAACATGGGACAAGCTCCTTTGCTTTGTTGTCCCCAGACTGCCCCGCCCTGGTTCGACGATCAGGTTCCAGGCGTCACCCTTTTGGGATGACAGATGTCACCTGCCGCCGCAGCCCTTCGATCAGAGCGCAGGTCTCTTCATCCGCAACGCCTGTCAAAGCTTGCGAGCGGAAGCGGCGCTGAAACGCCAGCACAACCGCTTTCAGCGCCTGGTCATAAGCGCCCGCTGGCTCGGCGCCGTAGCCGATGTCGCAAAGCGCCTGACGCAAAGCTGTGACGGCCTCTCCCTCGTCACCTGGCGCGCAGGGCGGCAGGACTGACGGAACAGCCTGCGGCCACAGACCGACGCCCGCCTCGGCGAAACGTTTCCAGGGAAATTTCTCGCCCGGATCCTGCTTGCGGTCCGGCGCCAGATCGGAATGCCCGATCACATCGCACGCCTTGATGGGATGGCGGACGAGAATGCCCTGACAGAGCGCCAGCACCGCCTCGATCTGCGCCTCGGGATAGTCGGGCAGACCGAAATCATGACCGCCATTGACGATCTCGACGCCGATCGAGGCGGAGTTGATGTCGCTGCAACCGCGCCAGACGCCCTTGCCCGCATGCCAGGCGCGCTTGTCCTCGCTCACAAGTTGGAAGACGCGGCCATCCTCCTCGACCACATAATGCGCGCTCACAGAAAACTCTGGATCACACAGACGCTCAATCGCGGCCTCGCCGGTCTCCATGCCGGTATAGTGCAAAACCAGCATCGACAGCGGCAGGCGTCGGTCATTGAAATTAGGCGACGGGCGCGTGATCACGGCCATGCGTCTCTCCTGCTAGCGAGGGCGTCCTATCGGCGTTGTAGGGGCCACCGTCTTGGCGCGCCGCGCCGCGACCACGCCGACGCCCGCTAGCGCCAGAACGCCGCCCACGATCAATTGCCAGGTCACCGGATCGCCCAGCAGCACCACGCCCAAGATCACGCCGATCAGCGGCCCCATCAGGGTCAAAGGCGCGATGAGGGAGGCGTCATACCGGCGCAGCAGATAATAGAACGATCCGTGCCCGAAGATGTTCACCAGCAGCACGGTGAAGGCCAGTGATCCCACGAACAGCCAGCCGCCATCGAGCGATGCGGCGATCTGGTCGCGCTCAAACAACAGCGTCATGGCCAGAAGCGGCGGCCAGGAGATCAGTCCGATCCAGGCCTGAAGCGACATGGCGGACATGTCCGCTTTTTTCACCAGAATGGAGCCCGCAGCGGCGGCGAACGCCGCGCCGACCCCGGCCAGAAGCCCCGCGGTGAAGGAAAACTCGGCCGGTTTGAGAACCACCAAAGCCGCGCCGGCGAAGGCGATGGCCATGCCGCTGCCGCGCACCCAGCGCACCCGTTCCTGCAGGAAGATGATGGACAGCACCGTGGTGAACGGCACCGCCAGCTGGACTACGATGGCGATGGCGGACGGCGAAGCGTAACGCAGGCCGACAAATAACAAGGCGAACTGAATCGCGCCCATGGTCAGCGCCGCCCCGATCACCACGCCCATATGACGCGGCACGGGCCGCAGCCACGGACCCAGCACCGCATAGAGCAGGAAAAAGCGCAGGAAAGCGAAGAAAAAGGGCGGACTGCCCTCAAAGCCTTCCACCAGAACGGGCGTGCCCGACAGGGACCATTTCGCAACGACGAAATTCAGTCCCCAGACGAGGCAGACACCAAACAGAAGGGCGAAGTGGCGAAGTGACATAGCCTCGCTCTAAGCGAGCCCGCCCTCGCCCGCAAGCAGTGTATCGCTCACGATGAATTTCGAACTGTTAGCTTTGCGAGGTCTGAAAGCCGGCGTCTGCAGACAGAATTAGACGCCGCCCGGCTGGTCCTCGCCATCCACGGTCCAGCCATGGGGGCCGCGATGCGCGTCCAGAACGGTGCGGTCGGTGGGTTTGCGAGAGCGTTTGACCACTTTGCGATAAGCCCAATACCCCGCAGCGCCGACAGCGGCGAGGCCTGCGACGACGAAGGCCGCCATGGTCAGAAACGCCGCCAGGACAAGGACAAGACCAATCACCGCAACCGCCGCCAGACCTGCCAGAAGCGCACGCAAACCGTTCATCAGTCCGCCTGCGTCATATGCCTGTTGGTGCGTCATTGCGATGTCTCCAAGGTGAGTCTGTCATCCCAGCCCCTACATAGTTTGGGGTTTGAACGCTTCAGGTCAATGCTAGAGGCCCGAGCGTGAAGGATTTGTCATTCAGCTGGAGCGCCCAGCCCTTTCACATCACGCTTGCGGGTGATCGCGGCATAAGCCGCATTGATCGCCGCCATCTTTTCCACAGCAATGCGCTGCATCTCGGCGGGAGCGCCGCGCGCGATCAGCCGGTCGGGGTGGTTTTGCGAGGCGACCTTGCGGTAGGCGGTCTTCACCGCCTGCTCATCGGCGTCCCGGTCTATGCCCAGGATCACGTAAGGGTCGTCTTCAGGCGCGCCCAAATGCGCCACGCGAATCCGGTCATATTCCCGCGCTGTAAACCCGAACAGATCCGCCACCCGCGACAGGAAGTCATCTTCGTCCTGGGTGACGCGTCCATCCGCCTTGGCGATGTGAAACAGGCCGTCCAGAACGTCTTCCAGCACCGCCGGATGGTCCTTGAACCGCCGCGCCAGACGGCGGGCGTAGCCGTCAAAGCCCAGAGTCGTCTGCTTGGCGAGATCAAAAGCGCGGCGCAGGGACACTTCAAATCCGGGCGGCGCCTGAAACACCTGCAGGAAGGCGCGCTCTTCATTGCGCGTCACAACGCCGTCGGCTTTGGCCATCTTGGCGCCCAGCCCGATCAGGGCCATGGCGAATTCCGCGTCATCGACCGCACGGCCGGGCGGGCAATCCTCGCCCCGGCATTCAAACGGATCGCGTTGACCGGTGATCAGGTCGGCCAGCTTGCGCCAAAAGCTCATCGCCCCGCCTCCCATGACGAGACGCCGGTCCGGCTGCGTGGGATCAAAGTGCTACGCTGCATCCGCGAAAGAATACCGAAAAGGAGGCGCTGACGCCATGATTTCCCGCATCAGAATACGGGCGTTGTGTGCGGCCGCGTTCTTGCTCTGTCCGGGCAAGCTGTGCTGTTCATAGCAAAAGGCCGACACACTCGCCGCCAAGGAGCCTCGCGTGACCCGATCTGACGCCGCCCAAGCCGAATGGGAAATCTGGATTGACCGGGGCGGCACGTTCACCGACGTGATCGGACGCTCTCCCGAAGGCGATCTGAAGGCGCTCAAACTCCTCTCAAATTCAGACGCCTATGAAGACGCAGCCACCGAAGGCGTCCGGCGCTTGCTGGGCGTGTCGACCGGCGAAGCGCTGCCGCAGGGCGCTTTGGCGGCGGTGAAAATGGGCACGACCGTGGCCACCAACGCCCTTCTGGAGCTGGACGGCGCGAAAACCCTGTTCCTGGTCACCCGCGGCTTTGGCGACATTCTGATTATCGGCGACCAGACCCGACCCGATATTTTCGCGCTCGACATCAAGCGCCCGGCCCCGCTGCCGGCGCGAACAGTTGAGGTGGAGGGACGGCTCTCAACGCATGGCGAGGAGGTGACCGCGCTTGATCTTGGCGCCGCCAAGTCTGCGCTGGAGCAAGCGCGTGCAGACGGTTTCGCCAGCGTCGCCATCGCCTTCATGAACGCCCATGTGAACGACGCCCACGAACAGGCTGTCGCCGAGCTGGCGCGGGAGGCCGGGTTTGACCATGTCACCCGATCCAGCGAAGCGAGCCCCCTGATCAAGCTGGTTCCGCGCGCTTCGACGGCGGTGATCGACGCTTATCTTGAGCCGGTTTTGCGCGATTATGTGGGCCGGGTGGACACCGGCCTTGAGGGCGCGCCGCTGTACTTCATGCAATCGGGCGGCGGCCTGTCGAGCGCCAGGCATTTCAAGGCGCGCAACGCGGTCCTGTCAGGTCCTGCGGGCGGCGTGGTGGGCATGGCCCTCACCGCCAAGTCCGCGGGTTATGACAAGGTCATCGGCTTTGACATGGGCGGCACCTCCACTGACGTGTCGCGCTATGACGGCGAGAGCTATGCCCGCACCGACATGGCGAGCCTTGACGGCCGACAATTGCGCGCTCCCATGCTCAGCGTGCACACCGTAGCGGCGGGCGGCGGCTCGGTGCTCGATTTTGACGGCGAGCGCGCCCGGGTCGGACCGCGCAGCGCCGGCGCCGATCCGGGCCCGGCCTGTTATGGCCGCGGCGGTCCGGCGGCGGTGACCGATGCCAATGTGGTGCTGGGACGCATCCAGCCGGACTGGTTCCCCAAAGTGTTCGGCCCGAACCATGATCAGCCGCTGGATGTGCAAGCCGCGCGCACGGCCCTGGGCGAGCTGGCGGACAAGATGGGGCTCGACAGTCCTGAAGCCGCAGCCGAGGGCTTTTTGTCGGTCGCCATCGAAGCCATGGCCGACGCCATCAAACAGATCTCGACGGCTCAGGGCGTCGATCCGCGCGGCTATGCGCTGAACGCCTTTGGCGGCGCGGGCGGTCAGCACGCGTGCAAGGTGGCGGAAGCTCTGGGTATGCGCACAGCGCTGATCCACCCCAAAGCCGGCCTTCTGTCTGCATATGGGATCGGCTTGGCGCCCTTGCGCGACACACGGCAGGCGGGGCTTGAAATCCCCTTTGACGAAGCGGGGCTTCAAACCGCCGAAGGCACGCTGGACGCCCTTGAGGCCGAAGCGCTTCAATCGCTGAAAGACCAGAGCGCGCGAGACATTTCAGTCGCAAAAGAAGTGCGCATCCGGGTTCAGGGCTCTGACACCGCCCTGCCCGTGGCGTGGGGCGATGAAGCGAGCATGCGCTCGGCCTTTGACGCTGCGCACAGCCAGCTTTTCGGCTTCACGCCCGATGACGCCGTGCTGATCCTTGATTCCGCCGCCGCTGACGCCGAGGGCGCCCCCGCTGGCGCGCCGCGCGCCGAAGCCGATCTGGCCCCTCAAGGCAACGCGCCCTCCCCTCAAGCCGAGGCCGGGATGCACAGCCAGGGTGAGAGCCAGACCGTGCCCGTGTTTGATCTTGAGGATCTGGGCGCTGAAGCGCGTGTGACGGGACCGGCGCTGATCATGGACGCCAACCAGACCATCGTGCTCGATCCGGGCTGGCGCGCCGACCGGCTGGCGGACGGCATGCTCGTTCTGACCCACGAGGCCGCCGCCCCGCTGCAAGCAGGGGACACGTCACTTGATCCGATCCGGCTGGAGCTGTTCAACCGCCGCTTCATGTCCATCGCCGAGCAGATGGGCGTGGTGCTCGAACGCACGGCGCACTCGGTCAACATCAAGGAACGTCTCGACTTTTCCTGCGCGGTATTTGACGCTGAAGGCGGTCTGGTCGCCAACGCCCCGCATATGCCGGTGCATCTGGGCTCCATGTCAGCGAGCGTGCTCGCGGCGGTCGAGGCGCACCCGAATCTCGGCCCCGGTGACGCGGTTGCGGTCAACGCGCCCTATAATGGCGGCACCCATCTGCCGGATGTGACGGTGATCCAGCCGGTGTGCGACGAGACCAGCGCGCGCATGTTCTATGTGGCGTCGCGCGGACACCACGCTGATATCGGCGGCATCGCGCCGGGCTCCATGCCGCCCTTCTCCAAAACGATTGACGAGGAAGGCGTGATCTTCGACAGCGTCAAGATCTTGCATGAAGGCCGGTTCGACGAACAGGCTGTGCGCGAGGTTCTGGCGTCCGGCGCCTATCCTGCCCGCAATCCCGATCAGAACATCGCCGACCTCAAGGCCCAGCTCGCCGCCTGCTCCAAGGGCGCCGCCGAGCTTCGCAAACTCAACGATCTGGACGGCACAGCTGTCGTTCGCGCCTATATGGGCCATGTGCAGGATAACGCCGAGCGCGCGGTGCGCCGCGTGATCGAGGCCTTGTCGAATGGCGAAGCTGAGATGCGGCTTGAAGACGGCGCGGTGATCAAGGTCAAGATCAGCGTCGATCAGTCAGATCGCACCGCCATCATCGATTTCACCGGCACCTCTGAACAGCGCCCCAGCAATTTCAACGCCCCCAGCGCGGTCACCCGCGCGGCGGTGCTGTATGTGCTGCGCTGCCTGGTGGATGACGCCATTCCGCTCAATGAAGGCTGCCTGAAACCCATCACCCTGATCGTGCCTGAAGGCAGCTTGCTCAATCCCGTCCCGCCCGCCGCTGTAGTGGCCGGCAATGTGGAGACCAGCCAGCTTGTGGTGGACGCGCTGTTCATGGCGACCGGCCGCATGGCCTGCGCCCAGGGCAGCATGAACAACTTCACCTTCGGCGATGAGACCCGGCAGTATTACGAGACGATCTGCGGAGGCGCCGGCGCGGGCTATCGCGCGGACGGGTCAGGCTTTGCCGGCGCCAGCGCCGTGCACACGCACATGACCAATTCGCGCCTGACCGATCCGGAAGTGCTGGAAGCGCGCTATCCGGTGCGCTTGCTGGAGCATTCCGTGCGCAAGGGCTCCGGCGGGGACGGCGCCTTCAAGGGCGGGGACGGATCGGTGCGGCGCATCATGTTTCTGGAGCCCATGCAGGCGGCGCTTCTGTCCGGTCGGCGGACCGAGCACCCTGCCGGCCTGAAGGGCGGGTCGCCCGGCGCGACCGGCGCGCAGGCGCTTTATCGCCAGGATGGGACGCGGCAAGCGCTGGATGCGCTGTTCAGGCTGGATGTGGAAGCCGGCGAGACCGTTGAAATCCTGACGCCGGGCGGCGGCGGAGCGGGAGCGTAATACGCATATTCTCGCGGGTGAATACCCATACAACTGCTGATGGTTAAACTAAATGCGTTCACTATGATGAATTCGGCTTTTGTCGCTCGCCGACTTCCATAAGTTCCTAACAAGTTTGAAGGAATCCATCAGGAGACTTGGGTGTTCCGAGTCGCATACCGCAGCGTGCTGCGCGCCGATCTCGGCGTAGCGGAAATCGACTCCTTGCTTCACAGCAGCGAGGCGCATAATCGAGATGTGGGCGTGACCTCCGTCTTCTTGATGAATGAGAGACGCGTCCTGCATGCGCTCGAGGGCCCGCCCAAGGCCATCCGCTCCATCCTTGAATGCATCTGGGATGACCGGCGCAACGAGGAATTTTCCATTCTGGATATCGCTCATGGCGAAGCCGCGCTGTTCCCGGACTGGCCGCTGAAAGTGATCACCCCGGAAACCCTGAAGACGGAGGCGAGCCTGCGAGACCATGAGGGCGTCATATGGCTGGCCAATCTGGAGGGCGGACTGGACGCATACTTTGCGCCGCTCCCGCCCGAGGACAGCGCTTAGCGCGACGCCCTGCGCAGACAACCGGCCCTTCGCCCGGCCACAGATCCGATAAAAAAATTGTTAAGATTGATCCAGCGCCGAGGGCGCTGCGTAACCATGGGTGTTCCAGCGCCACTGGAATGCCTGTCGGCGATCCGCCCGCAGGTTTGATTATCACCCTTATGGGAGACAGACATGCGTACTTTGACTGCTCTGACCGCCGTCGCTCTGAGCGCCGCCCTCGCCGCCCCGGCCATGGCGATCGACGCCGGCGCCGCTTCCACCCCGAAAGTGACCAAAGACCACCATGCCAGCCAGCCTTCCATCGTGGCGATCGCCACCGGTGACGAAAGCTTCTCCACGCTGGTGACCGCGCTGCAGACCGCCGAGCTGGTCGAAGCGCTGTCCGGCGACGGCCCGTTCACGGTCTTCGCCCCGACCAACGACGCCTTCGCGGCTGTCGGTTCCGACACGCTCAACGCGTTGCTGCAGCCGGAAAACCGCGATCAGCTGACCTCGATCCTCACCTATCATGTGGTGCAGGGCGAATACATGGCCGCCGGCACGGCGCCGGGCACGTATGACCTGACGACGCTGCAAGGCGACACGGTCAATGTCGTCGTCGGCGACGACGGCTCGGTCACCGTCGACGGCGCATCAGTGATCGCCGCCGATGTGGACGCGTCCAATGGCGTCGTGCACGTCATCGACGGCGTGATCATGCCGGGTCAATAATCCGGTCAGCCCTGGCGTCTCGTCCCCGCGGACGCCAGGGCTTTTTCTATCCTTCAGTCCGAGGCGGCCGTTGGCGCAGCCTTGCCTTTCCGGCGGCGAACCGGCGGGCGACGCAAAGCGCGCACATGAGACTCGATATGGTCGATGATAATCTCGGCCACATCCTTGCCGCTCGACTTTTCAATGCCTTCGATGCCGGGCGATGAGTTCACCTCAAGCACTTTCGGGCCTTCGTCCGAGCGCAAGAGATCCACACCCGCCACAGACAATCCCAGCGCCCGCGCCGCTTTGACGGCCGCCGCGCGCTCTTCTTTTGAAATCCGCACACGGCTCGCCTGACCGCCCCGATGCAGGTTGGAGCGGAACTCGCCGGGCTGCGCCTCGCGCTTCATCGCCGCAACCACCTTGTTGCCGATGACGAAGCAGCGAATGTCGACGCCCGAGGCTTCCTTGACGAAATCCTGAACGATGAAGTTGGCGTCCAGTCCGCGGAAGGCGTCGATCACCGATTCCGCCGCCTTGCCGGTCTCCGCCAGGATCACGCCGCGTCCTTGCGTGCTTTCCAGCAGCTTCACCACCAGCGGGGCGCCGCCCACGTGCTCGATCAGGTTCTTGGTGTCTTTCGGCGAGTGCGCGAAAGCGGTCGTCGGCATGCCGATGCCCGCGCTCGCCAGCACCTGATGCGCATAGAGCTTGTCGCGGCTGGCGCCGATGGATTCAGGGGTGTTGAGAATATAGGCGCCGGTCATGGCGAACTGGCGCAGCACCGCCATGCCGTAATTGGTCATCGAGGCGCCGATGCGCGGAATGACCGCGTCATAGCGCGGCAGGCGGCGGCCATCATAATAGATCGCAGGCGACAGCGCGTTGATCGCCATGGTGCAGCGCGCCGTGTTGATCATTTCGGCCACATGGCCCTGCGCCTCGGCGGCCTCTTTCAGGCGCTGGGAGGAATAGTTCTTCGGCTCGCGCGTCAGGATGGCGATCCGCAGCGGACGGTGCACCGGTTTGCTGCGCGGCAAGTGCTGATAGAGATCATAGCTCAAGGTCTTCTGCGCGCAGGACTGGGTGGGGCTGACCACCATGTCGTCCAGGATCGCGGTCCGGCCCAGCAGCATGCGATACGCCATGCTCTCGCGATTGGTCAGCGTGACCTCGATCGGCCAGGTGCGCTCGCCAATGGTGACATTGGCTTCGATCACCCAGCGCAACTCCGTCTCGCCATTTGACGAGGTGACTTCACGGCGATCCACAGCCGGCGCCGCGCACACCACTTCCAGATCCGGTTGATCAGGGATCGGGTGCATGACGAAGCGGACCTGAGGGTTGTCTTCAGGTCCAAAGGGCTCGATGGCCACCGCATGCAAGGCGCTCGTCTTCGCCCCCGTATCGATTTTGGCTTTGATCGCGGGAAGCGCGAGCCCCGGAAACGAGGCCCATTCTTCCCAGCCCAGGACGAACGGCTCATCAGTCATGCCGAGAGGACCTCCAGTAAGATCGCAAAAGGGGGGATGGGTTACAGCGCCCTTAGTGTTTCGTCCATCCCGAGGTGACGCAAGACCTGATTATTCGCGTTTTGGAAACGCTGCCTGTCTGAAACCGCCCTCGCCATCTCAACGCCCGATCGCCATGTTCTGTCCGTACAACGGAACAGGAGCCAGACATGAGCCCTCAATTGCGTCCGATCGTGAAGATCACCCAGGGCATGCCGACCTCTGACGGCGCCGGGGTGAAGCTCACCCGTCTGCTGGGCACGCCCGATCTGCGGGTGCTTGACCCGTTCCTGATGCTCGACAAATTCCATTCCGATAATCCTGGCGATTATCTGGCGGGCTTCCCCCCTCATCCGCACCGCGGCTTTGAAACCGTGACCTATATGGTCGAGGGCCGGATGCGCCATCAGGACAACAAGGGCCATGAAGGCGTGATCGAGCCGGGCGGCGTGCAATGGATGACCGCCGCGCGCGGCATCGTGCACTCGGAAATGCCCGAGCAGGAAGACGGGCTGATGAGCGGCTTCCAGCTCTGGGTGAACCTGCCCAAGGCCGAGAAGATGAAGGATCCCGGCTATCAGGAATATGACGAGGCCCAAGTCCCCTCCGACACGCGCGAGGGCGTCGTCGCCAAGATCGTCACGGGCCAGACCTCAACCGGCGTCAAGGGCCCCGTCACCGATGTGACGGTGGATCCGCTTTACGCTGAACTCCGCATGGAGCCCGGCGCAGTGTTTGAAGAACCGATCCCGGACGCGAAGACCGCCTTCCTCGCCGTTCACACCGGCGACGTGGAAGCGGGCGGCATGAAGCTCAAAGAGGCCCAGCTGGGCGTATTCGGGCGCGGCGACGCCATCCGCATCAAGGCCGGCCCCGAAGGCGCGCGCCTGATGCTGGCCGCCGGCAAGCCCATCGGCGAGCCCATCGTCTGGGGCGGCCCCTTCGTGATGACCACGGAAGGCGAAGTGCGCCAGGCCATGCTCGATTACCAGCAGGGCCGGTTCTAGGCGGTCGCCGGTCAGCTCTGGGCCGATCCATTCATTTGCAGGGGCGCAACAAAGGAGAGATCACGATGGGATTGCTTGTAGACGGCGTCTGGCACGACAAATGGTATGACACCAAATCCACCGGCGGACGGTTCAAACGCTCCGAAGCGATGTTTCGCAACTGGGTCACCGCAGACGGTTCAGCAGGTCCGACGGGCGAAGCCGGGTTCAAGGCCGAGCCGGGGCGCTATCATCTTTATGTTTCGCTCGCCTGTCCCTGGGCGCACCGCACCTTGATCTTCCGTCGCCTGAAGGGCCTGGAAGACATGATCGACGTGTCGGTGGTGCACTGGCTGATGCGCGAGAACGGCTGGACTTTTTTGGACGGCCCCGGCGTGGTGCAGGACCCGCTGCACAAGGCCGAGTTCATGCACCAGGTCTATACCGCCGCCAAGCCTGACTATTCGGGCCGCGTGACCGTGCCGGTGCTGTGGGACAAGAAGACCAACACCATCGTCTCCAATGAAAGCGCGGACATCATCCGCATGTTCAATTCCGCCTTCGACGAGGTCGGCGCCAAGCCGGGCGATTACTATCCTGAAGCCCTGCGTGAAGAGATCGGGACCGTCAACGAGCGCGTCTATCACGAGATCAATAACGGCGTTTACAAATCCGGCTTCGCCACCACCCAGGACGCCTATGAAGAGGCGGTGACGACGCTGTTTGAAGCGCTCGACTGGGTCGAGGACCGGTTGTCAGACGGCCGCGCCTATCTGATGGGCGAGGAGGTCACTGAAGCCGACTGGCGTCTTTACACCACCCTGGTGCGCTTCGACCCGGTCTATCACGGCCATTTCAAGTGCAATCTCAAGCGCCTGATCGACTATCCGAACATCAACGCCTATGCCCGCCGCCTGCATACGCAGCATGGCGTGGGCGACGTGTTCAATCTCGAGCACGCCAAACGGCACTATTATGAGAGCCACGACATGATCAATCCGACCGCCGTGGTCCCGCTGGGTCCGGACGTGCATGTGGCGGACGGAAAGTCAGCGTAATCGCTAGGGCGCTGACGGCGCGCTGACCGTGACGGGTTCTCCCAATGGGCCGTCCTCAGTCCAGGCCGTCAGCACCCATTCGCCTTCCGGCAGCAAGAGCGGCAGTGTTTCACCCGGATAGAGCATGAGGCGCTCGACGGGGATCATCTCAAGGTCTTCTCCCGGCGCGCGCGCCTCGATGATGACGCGGCCCTCTTCAGCAAGAAAGGCCTCGGGAATGGCGACAGGCTGATCGCCGATCTCGTAGCGCCAGTCAGGACGCCCATTGGTAAAGCTCATGGGCGGACGACCGAGAAACAGATCCACCCAGCCCGGTTGCCTCTGGGTAACAGGCAAGACAGAGCCGTCGACCAAAGGGCTTTCAGTCAGGGAGGCAGTCTGCGCCCCCGGCTCGACGCTGCATGAGGTCTGGGTGATCGTCAGAGGATCAATGCCCGTCTTGTCACGCAGGCGCGCGGCGAACCAGCGCGATGACTCAGCTCCATCCTCACCGCCGACTTCCATGAGATGGGCATAGCCCACATGCACCAGAATGCGGGCGTCAGGATAAGCCTCCAGGGCGTTCGCGATAAAATTGACCGCCTGCGCCTCTTCCCGCTCGGCAATGCTCGCCATGAACCCTTCACTCGGATCCACAAGGCGTTGCTCCTGTGTGATCTCGTATGCTGCGAAGTGGTATCCAAGATCGACCAGTGTTCTCAGCTGACGCCCATAGATCGGCTCGCCTGAATACCAGCCGATATCCGTGCTCGCTGC
Organism: Oceanicaulis sp. UBA2681; assembly: GCF_002354675.1. Classification (NCBI taxonomy): domain Bacteria; kingdom Pseudomonadati; phylum Pseudomonadota; class Alphaproteobacteria; order Maricaulales; family Maricaulaceae; genus Oceanicaulis; species Oceanicaulis sp. UBA2681. Next base: position 350,268 of record NZ_DEMB01000016.1, read on the forward strand.
AGGACCAAGCGGCGCCGCGCCCGTCTCATTTGAAAAGGTTTCCGCCGCGAACACTGTGAAATCAGGCGCCAGAGCCTCGGCCAGACGGGCGATGACCCAGCGATGATAGGGATCGTCATGCGCCTCGTTGATCATCACGATCCGGGCGTTACCCACCGCTTCCACCACCGCCTGCAATCCGTCTCCACGCAGCACGGGACATGTGGAGTGTGCATAGGCGTTCTCCTGCAGCCGCTGGGTCAGATCCTCGCGCCCGACAAAGCTGAAGAGCTGTGTCGCCATGCCAAGTTCATTGCCTTCGGGCGCATAACCCTCAAGCGTTTCCGGCGTCATCTGGAAATAGGAGCTGAGCCGACCGGGCAGCTCCGTCTCGGTTTCCGACCCTGTCTGAGCCAAGGCGGGCTGTAGACATGTGGCGGTCGCAAAGGCGGCAAGCATCATCTTGAGCATGAGAGTTCTCCCTTTGAGGGAACTCAAACAGGATGCTACAAATGTCGCAACCCTTTTCTATTCCGCCGCTTCCGCTGAGGCTGCGGCCTCGGCGTCAGGCTCATAGCCCAGCACCGGGGCAAGCTCCTTCTCGGCGCGCGCGAGGGTCCAGCCCTTGCGGTTCGCATAGTCCTCGACCTGGTCTCTGGCGACCCGGCCCACGGCGAAATAGACGCTGTCGGGATGGGCGATATAAAGCCCTGACACCGACGAGGCCGGGCTCATCGCCCAGCTTTCGGTCAGCGTGATGCCGGTGCGCTCAGGCGCCTCGAGCAATTTGAACAACAGGTCTTTCTCGGTGTGGTCAGGCTGGGCGGGATAGCCCGGCGCCGGGCGGATGCCGGCATAGGCTTCCTTGATCAGCTCTTCATTGGACAGCGTCTCATCGGACGCATAGCCCCAGATCGAGCGGCGCACGCGCTGGTGCAGGTATTCAGCGAAGGCTTCCGCGAACCGGTCAGACAGCGATTTGAACAGGATCTCGGAATAGTCGTCATTGTCCGCCTTGAAGCGGTCGATCATCGCCTGCTCGCCCTCGCCCGCCGTCACGGCGAAGCCGCCGATCCAGTCATCCTGAGTGGATGAGACGAAATCATTGATGGCGTAATTGGGCTTGTCGCCCTCTTTCTTTGATTGCTGGCGCAAACCGAAGAACCGTCCCGCCTCTTCAGACCGGCTGTCATCGGCAAAGACGATCACGTCATCGCCGTCACGCCGGGCCGGCCACAGGCCGACCACGCCGCGCGGTTTCAGCCAGTCTTCTTCGACCATGGTCTTGAGCATGGCCTGCGCATCCTTGAACAAATTGCGCGCCGCCTCGCCGCGGTTGGGGTCATCCAGAATGGCGGGGTAGCTGCCCTTGAGCTCCCAGGAGAAGAAGAACGGCGTCCAGTCGATATAGTCGACCAGATCCGCCAGACGGACATCGTCGATAGTGGTCAGGCCTGTCTTTTGCGGCGCGACCGGCTGATAGCCGCCCGCATCCGCGTCAAAGCCGTTGGCGCGGGCCGCGTCCAGGCTGACGCGCTCGCGGCTGCCTTGCGTGCGGGCGCGGGTTTCGCGGATCTTGGCGTAGCGAGCTGAGACTTCATCCCAAAGCGGCTGGCGCTCTTCCTTGGACAGAAGGCGCGAAACGATCCCCACCGCGCGGGAGGCGTCGGTGGCGTGAATGATCGGCGCCTTGGTGTAGGCCGGTTCGATCTTCACCGCCGTATGGGCCGGAGAGGTGGTGGCGCCGCCGATCATCAAGGGCAGGTCAAAACCCTGACGCTCCATCTCGCTGGCCACATGCACCATTTCATCAAGCGACGGCGTGATCAGGCCGGACAGGCCGATAATGTCGGCTTTCTCGGCGCGCGCGGTCTCAAGGATCTTCTCGGCGGGGACCATGACGCCCAGATCGACCACGTCATAGCCGTTACATTGCAGCACGACGCCGACGATATTCTTGCCGATATCGTGCACATCGCCCTTCACGGTCGCCATGATGATCTTGCCGGCGGCTTCCTTTTCAGCGCCGGACCGTTCGCGCTCCTCCTCCATATAGGGGAAGAGATAGGCCACGGCCTTTTTCATCACGCGGGCGGATTTGACGACCTGGGGCAGGAACATCTTGCCCTCGCCGAACAGGTCCCCGACCACGTTCATGCCCGCCATCAGCGGGCCTTCAATCACATGCAGCGGGCGCTCGGCGGCCTGACGCGCCTCTTCGGTGTCTTCGACCACATAGGCGTCGATGCCCTTGACCAGAGCGTGCTTGAGCCGCTCTTCCACCGGCGCGCTGCGCCAGGCTTCGTCTTCCTTCTGCGCGGCCTCGCCCGTGCCCTTGTACCGCTCGGCGGCCTCCAGCAGACGCTCGGTGGCGTCGTCGCGGCGATTGAGGATCACATCCTCCACCAGCTCGCGCAGTTCGGGGCCGATGGCGTCATAAATGTCGAGCTGGCCAGCGTTGACGATCCCCATATCCATCCCCGCCTTGATGGCGTGATAGAGGAAGACCGAGTGCATGGCCCGGCGCACCGGCTCATTGCCGCGGAAGGAGAAGGACACGTTCGACAACCCGCCCGAGACGTGACAGCCCGGCAGGTTCTGGCGGATCCAGCGCGTGGCCTCGATGAAGTCCACCGCGTAATTGTTGTGCTCCTCGATCCCCGTCGCCACCGCGAAGATATTGGGATCAAAGATGATGTCGTTGGGATCGAACCCGACTTCGTCGACCAGCGTCTTGTAGGCGCGCTCGCAGATCTCGATCTTGCGCTTGGCGGTGTCGGCCTGACCGTCTTCATCAAAGGCCATGACCACGACCGCTGCGCCATAAGCCTTGCAGGCGCGGGCGTGCTTGAGGAACTCCGCCTCGCCTTCCTTCAGCGAGATCGAGTTGACGACCGCCTTGCCCTGCACGCATTTCAGGCCCGCCTCGATCACCTCCCATTTGGAGCTGTCGATCATCACCGGCACGCGGGCGATGTCGGGCTCGGCGGCGATCAGGTTGAGGAAGGTCGTCATGGCTTCTTTTGAATCCAGAAGCCCCTCATCCATGTTCACATCAATGATCTGGGCGCCAGCGTCCACTTGCTGGCGCGCCACGTCGAGCGCGGCGGCGTAATCGCCCGCCTTGATCAGCTTGCGGAACTTCGCCGAGCCGGTGACGTTCGTGCGTTCGCCCACATTGACGAAAATGGCGCGAGAGGGTGAGGCGTCAGACATACGGGCTCCTCAAGCCAGCTCAAACGGTTCAAGACCCGACAGGCGCATGGCCTGAGGCCGCTCTTTGAGCGTGCGCGGCTGACCGGTTTTCGCATCCCGCGCGATGGCGGCGATATGGTCAGGCGTGGTGCCGCAGCAGCCGCCGGCAATATTGATCAGGCCCGATTGCGCCCAGTCCGCGATGAACGCGGCGGTCTCATCGGGCGTTTCATCATATTCGCCGAACGCATTGGGCAGCCCGGCATTGGGATAGGCCAGGACATGGCAATCGGCGATGCGCGCCAGCTCGGCCACATAGGGCCGCAATTGCTTGCCGCCCAGCGCGCAGTTCAGGCCCACCGCCCAGGGCTGGGCGTGTCGAACGGAATTGTAAAACGCTTCGGTGGTCTGCCCCGACAGGGTGCGGCCCGACGCGTCGGTGATGGTGCCTGACAGGATGATCGGAATCTCGGGATCGATCTTGCCCTCATTGCGCAGGTCAAGAATGGCCTTGATCGCCGCCTTGGCGTTCAGCGTGTCGAAAATCGTCTCGATCAGGAAGAAGTCCACATGCTCGGCCATGGCCAGAACCTGCTCGGCATAGGCGTCGCGGACCTGATCAAAATTCACTTCGCGAAAGCCGGGGTCTTCCACATTGGGCGACAGCGAGAGCGTCTTGTTGGTCGGCCCGATCGCGCCCAGCACCGCCTTGGGCGAGCCGGTTTCAGCTTCCGCTTCATCCGCCGCTTCCCGCGCCAGGCGCGCGCCTTCCGACGCGATCTCGGCGGCGAGGTCTTCCATCTTGTAATCCGCCTGGGCGATGACGGTGGCGGAGAAGGTGTTGGTCTCCACCATGTCGGCGCCGGCGTCGAAATACTGTTTGTGAATCGCGCGCACGGCGTCAGGCGTTGAGAGGTTCAGGATGTCGTTATTGCCCTGGATCGGGCAGGACCAGTCTGCAAACCGGTCACCACGATACCCGGCCTCATCCAGCTTCAACGTCTGGATCTGGGTGCCCATGGCGCCGTCCAGGATCAGAATGCGGTTCAGCGCCAGCGCGTCCAGCGCAGCGCGGCGTTCAGCTTTGGTCATGGCGTTCGGTTCCGTTAGGCGGCTTTGACGACGTGAGGGGGCTTCACCCCCAGCAGCGCACAGGTGGACAGAGATAGCTCAGCCCGGTTCAGCGTGTAGAAGTGGAACGCATCCACGCCGCCATCGCACAGCGTTTCGCACATTTCAGCCGCCAGGTGCGCGGTCACCAGCTCGCGCGTTCCGGCATCGTCTTCCAGCCCGTCATAGACGGCATGAACCCGGTCCGGAATATGCGCGCCGCACATCTCGGCCATGCGCACCAGGCCCTTGAAATTGGGCTGCAGCATCACGCCGGGCACGATGGGAATGTCGATGCCGGCTTTGCGCACGCGCTCGAGATAGCGAAAGAAGATGTCCGCATCGAAGAAGAACTGGGTGATGGCGCGCGTCGCGCCCGCATCGATCTTCGCTTTCAGCATGTCGAGATCCGCGTCCCAGTCGGCGCTGTCGGGATGCTTCTCAGGGTAGCAGCCCACCGACACCTCGAAATCGCCAATGGCCTTGATGCCTGCGGTCAGGTCGGCCGAATTGCTGTAGCCGTTGGGGAACGGCTGATAGGCCTGACCCAGGCCTTCGGGCGGATCCCCGCGCAGCGCCACGATATGGCGCACGCCGGCGTTCCAGTAATCGCGAATGACCTCGTCCACTTGATCGCGGGTCGCGGAGACGCAGGTCAGATGGGCGGCCGGCGCCATCTCGGTTTCAGACACGATCCGGCGCACCGTGCGGTGGGTGCGATCCCGCGTCGAGCCGCCCGCGCCATAGGTGACAGAGACAAAATCCGGCGACAGGGGCGTCAGCCGCGCAATGGAAGACCACAGCTTCGTCTCGGCTTCCTCGCTTTTCGGCGGGAAGAACTCAAAGGACACTTTCGGCCCTTGCGCAGGGGAACGGCCATTCACGGTCATCACCAGTCCAGTCACGGTTTCGCATCACCGGAGACCGGCGACACATCCACATAAAGATATCTTTATGCGATTATTGAGCTGCGGGCAAGATGGAACTGCCCGGCAAACGGCACGTTATGGTTTTCCCTGACTTGATATCCCCGCTTCAAACCCGACATTGTCCCAACCGACCCGTCGACCGTAAGGACACTTCATGCGTATCGCCGCTCTGACCTCTCAAGCCGCAGTCCTGCTGGCTGCGCTTAGCCTGACCGCTTGCGCATCCCGTGAGATGGCGCAGGAAACCGGCGATCCGTTCGAACCGGCGAATCGCGCCGTCTTCGCGATGAACCAGACACTTGATGATGTGGTCGTCGGCCCGTCCGCCCGCGTCTATGACACCGTCACGCCGGACCCGGTGCAGACCGGCGTGCGTAATTTCATGAGCAATCTCAACCAGCCGGTCGTGTTCGCCAACGCGCTCCTGCAAGGCGATGTCCACGCCGCGGGCGATACGGTCGGCCGGTTCCTGATGAACACCACGATCGGCGTCGCGGGCGTGTTTGACGTCGCCTCCCATGAAGGCGTGCCGCAGCATCGCCGCGATTTTGGCCAGACCCTCGCCGTCTGGGGCGTGGGCGACGGTCCCTATCTGGTGTTGCCCCTGATCGGGCCGTCCAATTTTCGAGACGCCACCGGCCGCTTTGTGGATCGCTATCCGCATCCGCTCAACTGGAGCGAAGAGGAATCGGGCGAGGCCTGGGCCTGGAGCCTGCGCGGCCTGAACGGCACGCAGATCAGAGCGGATCTGGACGGCGCGATCGACAGCCTCAATCGCACCGCAATTGATCCGTATGTTCAGGCGCGTTCGGCCTGGCGTCAGTCGCGCTCCGCCTTCATAGAGACCGGAACGCAGTCTGACCCGGATTATCAAGACCTGCCTGAATTTGAATAAGCACGCCGAAACGGCGGCAGGAGACCTCCCCGATGATCAAACCCATTCTTACCGCCCTCGCCTTGACGCTTCTGACGCCGCTCGCGCTGGCGCAGTCCACGACGGCTGACGACGCAGAAGCCTTTGTCCAGAACCAGGCCAATCAGGTGATCGAAACCCTGACCGAGCTGAACGCCGGGCAAACCGACCTGCCGACGGTGCAAGCTGAATTTCGTGAGCGCATCGACGCCTTGGCGGATGTGGACCGCATCTCCAATTTCGTGCTGGGCCGGTATCGCCGCACCGCGTCTGAGGACGAGCTGAATGCCTTCCGCAACGCCTTCCGCACCTACGCCATCGGCGTCTATGAGAGCGAGCTCAGCACTTATGCCGGCCAGCAGCTGGACGTCACCGGATCTGTCACCCGCAATCCGGGTGATTACATTGTCCGCTCGCGCGTATACGGCGGACCGAATAACGAAGAATTCGAAGTGAACTGGCGCATTCTGGAATCAGACGGCGAACTGAAAGCCGTGGACGTGGAAGTGCTCGGCGTCTGGCTGGCCCAGACCCAGCGCGAACAGATCCTCGCCGTCATCGGCGACAACCGCGGCGATGTCAGCGCCGCCACCTCCATGCTGCGCAATCGCCAGGCGGGCGAAGACGCCTGATCCAAGGCTTGTCCGCGCCCCTCAGCCTGAAGAGTTGAAACGCCCGCCGGGGCGCGCTACCAGCAGCGCGCTCCGGCGGTTTCGTTTCCGGCCTGCGCGCCAAGCGCCCGCTCGGTCTCAGCGCCCGGCAAGAAAGGCGCGCCATGACACCTGCATACACACCCGACATCATCGCGCCGATCGACGCGCCGTTTGAACGCGGGCCGCAATTACGCTGGTTTGACGCCATGGACGACCCGCGCCTGAACGTCACCGCCGAGCTTATGGCGCCCGATTTCGTGACCATCGCGAAAGCGCGTGGCCTGCCGCCCTTCGCCTTGCTGTTTCACGCCATCTCGGGCGCCAGCCTGGATGTGGACGCGTTTCGCTGGCGACTGACCGACCAGGGCGAGCCCTTCCGGATCAATGCGCTGTTGCCCAGCTACACGGTGCAAAACACCCAAGGCCATGTGAACTTTTCCTACGTGCCGTTCACCGAAGATCTCGACGCCTTTGTGAAGGCCTACCACGCCGACAAGCGCGAGGCGGAAACCGCGACCGGGATGCGCACCAATGTGAAGGCCGCGCCCGAGTGCGGTCAGCTCTACTGCACCGGCCTGCCCTTCCTGCGCTTTACATCCATCGAGCACCCCCGCTCCGGCGGCGGCGCCCTGGCCGCCACGCCCAATATCGCGGCCGGACAATGGCGGCGGGAGGCGGAAGGCCAGCTGAGCTTCCCCCTCTCCGTCCAGACCCATCACGGCCTGGTGGATGGCGTTCATGTGGCGGCGTATTTCAGCGCTGTCAGAGACAGGCTGGCGCGGTTTGTGGGCGATTAGTCTCACCCACGCTCCACGAAAAAGGGCGCGCCGAACGGCGCGCCCTTTTTGTTTTGATCGTCAGAAGACCTAGCGTTCGAACTTCTGGAACTTCACGCGCTTGGGCACCAGGGCGTCATCGCCCAGGCGACGCTTCTTGTCGGCCAGATAGTCGGTGAACGAGCCTTCAAACCATTCCACATGGCTGTCGCCTTCAAAGGCGAGGATGTGGGTGGCGATGCGGTCGAGGAAGAAACGGTCGTGCGAGATGACCACGGCGCAGCCGGGGAAATC
>NZ_DEMB01000016.1:358286-386972 GCF_002354675.1 Oceanicaulis sp. UBA2681
AGCATTTTGGCGAGGTGGACGCGGTTGCGCTCACCGCCCGACAGAATGCCGACTTTCTTCTGCTGGTCGCCGCCCTTGAAGTTGAACGCGCCCACATAGGCCCGGCTCGCCACTTCATGGTCGCCCAGCATGATCATGTCATTGCCGCCCGAAATCTCTTCCCAGACGTTCTTGTTGGGATCGAGCGCGTCGCGCGACTGGTTCACATACCCAAGCTTCACGGTCTCGCCGAGGGTGACGGAGCCGCTATCGGGTTTCTCTTCGCCGACGATCATCTTGAACAGGGTGGTCTTACCCGCGCCGTTCGGACCGATCACGCCGACAACGCCGCCCGGCGGCAGTTTGAAGTCGAGATCATTGATCAGCAGGCGATCATCAAAGCCTTTCGACACATGGTCGAAATCCACTACATTGCCGCCCAGGCGCGGGCCCGGCGGAATGCGGATGACGGCGGTCGAGATCTTTTCCTTCTCGGCTGCGTCCCGCTTCTCTTCATAGGATTTGATACGCGCCTTGGATTTGGCCTGACGCGCTTTCGGCGCGGCGCGGATCCAGTCGAGCTCGCGCAGCAGGGCGCGCTGCTTGGCGCTCTCTTCGCGGGATTCTTGCGCCAGGCGCTTGGCCTTTTGCTCCAGCCAGTCTGAATAGCCGCCCTGATACGGAACGCCCTGACCACGATCGAGCTCGAGCGTCCAGGTGGTGATCGCGTCCAGGAAGTAACGGTCGTGGGTCACGATCAGCACGGCGCCGTTATAGTTCTCCAGATGGTTCTGGAGCCAGGCCACGCTTTCCGCGTCCAAATGGTTGGTCGGTTCGTCAAGCAGCAGCACGTGCGGCTTGGACAAGAGCAGCTGACAGATCGCCACCCGGCGGCGTTCACCGCCCGACAGATTACTCACGTCCGCATCCGGCGCCGGGCAGCGCAGCGCGTCCATGGCCATCTCGATCTTGGAATCCACGTCCCAGGCGTCGCGCGCATCGACCTGCTCTTGCAGCTCGGTCATCTTCTCCATCAGCTCGTCGGAATAATCCTCGGCGAGCTGCATGGCGATGGCGTTGTAGGCGTCATAGATCTGCTTGTCCTCAGACCCTTCGATGACGTTTTCCCAAACGGTCTTGGTCTCGTCGAGCTTGGGCTCCTGGGGCAGATACCCCACGCGCACGCCCTTCTCCGCCCAGGCTTCCCCGGTGAAGTCGGTGTCCTGGCCGGCCATGATGCGCAACAGCGAGGATTTACCTGCGCCGTTGACGCCCACGACGCCGATCTTGGCGTCCGGCAGGAAGTGCAGCGAGATGCCGGAGAAGACCTGTTTCCCGCCGGGATAGGTCTTCGCCAGATTGTCCATGTGATAGACGTATTGATACGCGGCCATAGGCGTGCGCGCTCCATTAGCTGGGGGCTTTGTTCTAGCCGCACGCTATAGCGGGTTTGGGGGGGATGACGCAATGCAGCGTGTCGACTAGCCCCTAATCCGGCCGTTCCACATTCTCGCAGGCGTACTCGGCGATATGGCCGGAGATGGAGTTGGGATCGATCGGATCGAGCATGTAATTGCGGTGATCCGCGTTCATCTCGTCCACGGTGTGACCCTGGCCCAGATAGCGCACCATGCCGGTGCGGCAGTCGATCTCGCGCTGCACGAAGGTCTCACCCCGGCGTCCGACACGGCGAGTGACGATCTCCAGCTTGCCGCCGCGGGTGGGCACCAGCATCAGGACGTCATAGCGCGCCGCCGGATCATTGGGCACGTCGATGACGGGGAAGCGCTGGCCTTGCGCGGTCGCCAGAAGGCTGGCCGCCACAGCGATCAGGGTCAGACCCGGCATTAACCTCTCCCTTGAAGTCTGAAACTGCGATGCCTGCAAGCCTCTCAAAAGAATGCTTATGATCAGTTACGACGCCGCCGCGGCGTTTACCCCGGCGCCCTCAGCCATTAGCGTCGCGCCCAAATTGACTTGAGAAGGGGAGCTCTCATGCGCCACGCCTTGTTCGCCTGCGCCGGCCTTCTGGCCCTGGCCGCCTGCGCGCCGTCGACAGACACCACTCAAACACCGCCCTCAGCCCCGGTCGACCCGGCGGCGCTGAGCATTGCGGACGTTTATGGCTCGGTCAGCCTGTCGGGCGCCACGCCGCGGGGCTTGCGCTTTTCCCCCGACGGCGAGCGGGTGACCTTTCTGCGTCCCAAGGATGACGACCGCACGGTGACCGATCTGTGGGCGATGAACCTCAGTGATGGTCAGGCCTACATGCTGGTGGATTCAAACGTGCTGGCGCCTGATGAGCGCGAGCTGTCCGAAGCCGAGATCCAGTATCGCGAGCGCGCGCGCATCTCCACATCCGGCGTGGTCAGCTATGACTGGGACGAGACGGGCGAAGCCATCCTGGTGCCGCTCGACGGCGATGTGTTCTATGTGGATGTGAATACCGGCGAGGCCGAGCGCCTGATGCAGACCGAGGCGTTTGAAACCGACGCCCGCGTCAGCCCGGACGGCCAGTATGTCAGCTTCATCCGCGACCAGAATCTCTGGGTGCATAACCTTGAGACCGGCGAGGAGCGCGCCCTGACCACTGAAGGCGCCGGCGCGATCAGCTGGGGCGTCGCCGAGTTCGTCGCCCAGGAAGAGATGCAGCGCTATAGCGGATACTGGTGGAGCCCGGACGGGCGTTATGTGGCGGCCGCCCGCATTGACGAGACGCCGGTCGAGATCGTCCCTCGCTTTGGCATTACGGCCGAGGGCGTCACCGTCACCGATCAGCGCTATCCGCGCGCCGGCACGGACAATGTGCTGATCGAGCTGCATGTAATCGATGTGGCCACCGGCCAGCGCACACAGGTCGATCTGGGCTCAGAGACCGACATCTATCTGGCGCGGGTGAACTGGAGCGAAGATAGCGGCACGCTTTACGCCCAGCGCCAGAACCGCGCCCAGACCGTGCTCGACATTCTGGCCGCCGACCCGATGACGGGCGAGACCGAGACGGTTCTCACCGAACAGTCTGGCGCCTGGATCAATCTCACCAATGACTTCACCGCGCTCGACGATGGCGGCTTCCTGTGGACGTCCGAGCGCACGGGCTTCCGCCATATCTATCATGTGAGCGCAGAGGGTGAGACCCGCGCGCTGACCTCGGGCGACTGGGTGGTCGAGTACTTCGCCGGCCTGTCAGAAGACGGTGAGACGGTCTATTTTGAAGGCTGGATGACGAGCCCGCTGGAGCGTCATCTGTACGCCGTGCCGTTTGACGGCGGCGAGCCGGTCCAGATCACCGAAGGCGAAGGCCGCTGGAACGTCAGCCTGGGACAAGGCGGCACGGGCTTTATCGGCAGCTATTCCGATCCTGACACCCTGCCCCAGACCGCGCTTTATGACATATCCGGCGAGCGCGTGGCCTGGATCGAGGAAAACGCCATTGATGAAGACCACCCTTATGCGCCCTTCCTTGAGAGCCATCTGGTTCCCGAGTTCGGCACGGTGCTCGCTGATGACGGAGAGACCGAGCTGTACTGGTCCATGCTGAAGCCCGAGCATTGCACCGCGGCTGCCCCCTGCCCGGCCATCGTGCAGGTCTATGGCGGTCCGCATGTGCAGACCGTGGCCAAGGGCTGGGTCGGCGCGGGCGATCAATTGTTCGCCGATCAGGGCTATATCCTGTTCAAGCTCGACAATCGCGGCAGCTGGAACCGGGGCCACGCGTTTGAAGCGGCGCTCCATGACCGGATGGGCGGCGTGGAAGTGCGCGACCAGCTGACCGGGCTCGATTATCTGGAAAGCCTTGAGTTCGTGGATAGCGACCGGATCGGCCTGTGGGGCTGGTCCTATGGCGGCTACATGACGTTGATGACCACGCTGCAGGCGCCAGGCCGGTTTGACGCCGCAGTGTCCGGCGCGCCGGTGACCGACTGGGCGCTTTACGACACCCATTACACCGAGCGCTATATGGACACCCCGCAAGCCAATGAAGACGGGTATTTCCAGGGCTCCGCCTTCGCCCATCTCGACGGGTACGAAACCCCGACGCTGCTGATCCACGGCATGGCGGACGACAATGTGACGTTCGATCATTCCACCCGGCTCTACGCCGAGCTGCAGCAACGCGGCGAGCTGTTCGAGATGATGACCTATCCCGGCCAGCGCCACGGCGTGCGCCCGCCCGCTTTGCAACGCCATCTGTGGACCACGATCTACGATTTCTTCGGTCGCGAATTGAGCGAAGACGACGAAGACTAGATCTGAGATCATACGAACTGCGAAAACCCCGGAGCGAGCCTCCGGGGTTTTTGTTTGCGCTTCCAGTTTGTCATCCCGGACGCGCAGCGATCCGGGATCTGGCGGAACCGCTCTGTTCTGATCACAAGGACGCTGTCAGCAGATCCCGGCTCAAGGCCGGGATGACAGATAGTTCTCGGTTCCTCTTCCCCGGCCCCCAATCAAGTTGAGGGTAAACTCCGACCGGGCCCCAGAGCCGGATACACGGTGCTTGATGATCACTGGATCCCGGCCTTCGCCGGGAAAGAGGAGAAAGGAGACGCACAGACAGCCCCGCGCGCAAACGCAGGGGGAAAGCCAAATGACGGGTCGCGCGGGAGCGGGCCGTTAGAGGTGAACGATAAGTCTTGGAAGCCAAACCCGGCTCCCGCGCTGGAGATGTTTTATCGGGATCACCGCGCGGAGACTTCTGCGCTGTCGCGCCGCCGGTGCAGTCACCGTCTCATCAGACGCCGCTGCCCTGGACCGCTCGGTGACACCCCGCCTTTTCGCATAAAGGCAGCGTTACAGCCTTTATGCTCGGGACATCCCGTCCCTCCCAGCGTGAACGCGCCGGCCGCCCGTCATGGGAGGAACGGATGAGAGTATGGCTCAGCTTTGGGAGGGGGCGGATAAGTTCGCGCTTACCCCTATTCCGCCCGCTCTTCCAGCCAGAGGTCAAACCGGTCCTGACCCCAGTATTTATTGGGGCCCTCGATCAGGAAGGGCACGCCGAACACGCCGTCCGCCTGGATCTGCGCGCGCTGGTCCTTGATCACTTGCGCCAGGCTGGCGTCCGCGTTGATGGCGTCCGCGTCAAAGCCGTTCCAGTCCGCGCTCTTCGCGGCTTCGGCGAGGACCGACGCGTCGGAAATGTTCTTGCCCGCCCCCCAGCGCGCATCGGACACGGCGAGCGCGTAGTCGAGCCCTTTGCCCGCTTGTTGCGCAGCGAGAAAACTGAGATTGGCGAGGCGATAATCCGGGTCGAACGGATCAGGCAAGGCAAGCGGCAGGCCCATCCGCACGGTCATGCGAAACACGTCCTGCTGGTAATAGGCGAGCTTGTACTTGTTGCGCGTCGGATCAGCGAATTCAGCATCCTCGGGCGGGCCGGTGAACAGGATCAGATGGCCGTCAAACCCGGCGCGCGCCAGCTTGTGCAGGCCCAGGCGTGAATACGGGCTGCGGAAGGCGAAATAGCAGCGCAGCCCGGTCTTGGTCTCGGTGTCGGTCGTGTCGTTCATGTCGCAATATCCGGGGGTTCAGGAGAAATCTCTGGCTTCGAGCTTAACAGCCACACCGCGGAGCGCTAACGTTCTGTTAACGCCTGAGCGCATGTGCGCCATTCACAAACGCATGACGCCAAGTGACGCTCAGAGCGCCCAGCCTGAGGGGGCTGTAGCGAGGGGAAAACGGCGATGACGTCAGAAGTCATGATCATGAACCGGCAGGCTGTCGTGCTGGCGGCGGACAGCGCCGTCACCTATGGCGGCGGGCCAGGCTCGGTCGTTACGCTGGAAGCGGAGAAAATCCTGCAGCTCGGGCCGAACATGGCGCTGATGGTGTATTCCCGCGGCGATGTGCTGGGCCGGTCCTGGTCGCATATCGCGCACGCCTTCAAGCGCGCCCAGGGCGATCGCGACTTTGACAGCGTGCAGGCCTGCGCCGATGCGTTCTTCGCCTTCATCGACCGCAATCGTCAGCTCTTCCCCGAAAAGGAAGAAACGGAGGAGCTGGAAGGCCTGATGCGGGCGGCCATGCTGACCGTGCTCAACCATGCGCGCACCCTTCGCCATCATGCGCCGGGCGAGTATGGCGACGACGCCGCCGCCTTCGAAGGCGCGCTGGATCTGTATCGCGCGCACCTGCTGCAAGATGACGGCGGGGCGGAGCGGGCCAATCTCGACGTGTTCGCCGAGCTTGACCGGGACCGCTTTTACGAGCGCTACGCCGCCATGCTCGACAGCCTGATCTCGGATGCGCTCGGCCCGTTCGGCATGCAGGAAGCCATCCGCAACAAGCTGTTTGATTTCGCCTATCTGATCATCACCAAGCCCGCCTTCCTGGAGCCCTATGCCGGGCTGGTGTTTGCAGGCTTTGGGGAAAGCGACGTCTTCCCGGTCTACAGCCATTACTACGCCTCGATCCTGGTGGACGGCGTCATGAAGCGCGCGCATGACGAGACGACCCAGGTCGGCGTCGAGAACGGACCGAACGCTTTCTTGCGCACCTTCGCTCAAGCCGAGATGACCCACGCCTTCCTGCGCGGGATTCACCCCTATCTCTTTGACGTCATGGCGTCGATGAACATGGTGACCAATGAAGCCGCCAGCGAGGTTGCGCTGCGAAAGGCGGGGCTCGACGACGACGCCGTAGACGCCGTGATGAGCGAGCTGCGTGATTCTGAATTGCTGTCCCTGTCCGCAGAATTCATCCACACGGCGCGCACGATCTCGCAGGAAGAATTTATCGACCCGTTCATCGCCGTGGTGGCCGCCTCAGGCAAAAAACAAATGGGGGAGACCGCCAAGGCATTGGTGGAACTCAATATTCTTAAAAGCGATCTGCACCAGACCCAGACCGGAGTCGGCGGCGAAGTCGACGTCGCGATGATCTCGCGCACCGGGGGGTTTGAGTGGTATGCTAAGAAGTCGTAAACTTCTTCACCCTCGCAAATCCCTCAGGAGGCGATGATGAGTGCAGACCCCACCCGTTTGAACATCGAACGCGCTCGTGAAGCGTTGGCCCGCGCCCGCATGGATGATGTGGCCTCTGCGGTGCGTGCGCCACGTCCGGCGGACCTCTCACGCCTTGAGGAACACCAGGCTCGCGCCGAGACGCTCAGCGAGCGCGCGACGGATTTTCGCGACTCCGTGCGGAGCCGTCTGGGGCTGGGGGAAGCCTCTGGCGGGTCCATGAGCTACGCCCATAGCGCCAGCAGCGCCTCTGGCATGGACGCCGCCCTCTGCGACGCCGAGGTTTGCGCCCCGGCGCCGCCGCGCCTGAACGAAGTCTCCAGACCCGCGGCTTCGAGCGCCAGCCTGCAAGCGACGGACCGCCCGGACACAGCCGGTGTCACGCCTCAGATACACGCGGAGCACGGCGAAGCCCGCCGCCGCAAATTCCTGGGATTGTTCTAGGCGGTCAGCAGCGTCTGGCAGATCGCTTCAAGGCCAGCCTGATCATCTGCGTCAAAGGCGTCGAGCTCTGCGGAGTCCACATCCAGGACCGCCGCCAGCTGGCCGCTGGCGTCATACACCGGCACGACGATCTCTGATTTGGACCGGCTGTCGCAGGCGATATGGTTGGGGAAAGCCTCCACATCGGGGACAAGCTGGGTCTCGCCGGCCGCCGCCGCCGCGCCGCAGACGCCGCGACCGAACGGAATACGCAGACAGCCCAGCGTGCCCTGATACGGGCCCACGACCAGCTGGTCTGGCTTCAGCGGATCGACCACGTAAAACCCGGTCCAGAAAAACCGCGGACCGAAATTATGCGCCAGCAGGCAGGCCGCCGTGGCGTACCGGGCCGTGTGACTGGTCTCGCCCGCAACGATGGCGGCGATTTCCTTGCCCAGACGCACATACGCCTCCGCCTTGGTCTCGCCCTCTACGGCGGTGCTCATTTCCTCAGCCATGCCCGGCTCCTGCGCTGTCACACATTTCATTGTCGGCACATCTAATCGCGCATGGCGTCCGGCGCCAGCGCCGGGTCTGCAAACAATCGTGATCACACCCCGATCACGCCCTCGTGCAAGCCTGTGTAGAGCAGGATGGGAGGACTTCGTCTAAGGCTTGCCTGAGCGACACTAATGTCGATGAAACAGGAGCAAGACCATGCGCAACGCAATCCTTCTGGCCGGCGTGCTGGCGGTCACCGGCGCCGCCCTGCCGACAAGCGCGGCCCTGGCGGAGGACGCGGTCTATACGGGCCGGTTCAGCAATACGGCTGTGGGCGGGTATGACGCCGTCGCCTACCACACTGAAGGCGAAGCCGTGCGCGGCGAGCGCGCCTATACGACCACCTGGAATGGCGCGGACTGGCGTTTCTCAAGCCAGGCCAATCTGGATCTGTTCGTGGCGGACCCTGAACGCTACGCCCCCGCCTATGGCGGCTATTGCGCCTGGGCGGTGTCAGAGGGCTACACCGCCAAGGGCGATCCCAATCACTGGAACATCGTCGATGGCGTTTTGTATCTGAACTATAATCGCGAGATCAAAGAGCGCTGGACCCAGGACATCCCCGGCCACATCGCGCGGGCGGACGCCAACTTCCCCGCCCTTTTGAGCGAATAGGAGAGGATCATGCTGGGGATCAACCTTCGCAAACTGGCCGCCTACGGGCTGGGGATCTGGATCTCGGCGATCTTTCTCGACTCCCTGCGCTTCAAGTTCGCCGGGCATGAAACGCCCCGACATATCTTTGAAACCCTGCGCGACTGGTCCGGCATCGACCTGTTCTACCCCGCCGGTCCATGGATCATCGGCCTTGCGGAGCTGAGCGCCGCCCTGTTGGTGCTGGGTATTCCCTTTTTGGTGATGCTGACCACGCGCAAACCCGGACACGCCGCCCTGAGCCAGAGCCTGGGCGGACTGCTGGCGATGGGCGTGATGAGCGGGGCGATCATGTTTCACCTGTTCACGCCCTTGGGCATTGAAACCCCGACCGCCTGGACGGACGGTCAACCGACCGAATGGAGCCAGGCCCTGTTCATCGCCGCTTGCATCACCTGGGTCGCCGGGCTGATGGTGGTGATGCTGCGTGGCGGAGAGGCCTTGCGAACGCTGAAAGGATAGCCCGAGCCATGCCGACCGCCCCCGCCCCGACGCTTGAGACGCACGCGGCAGACGCCCTGTTCGCAGCGCTTGAGACAGAGCTGGCCCTCGGGGCGAGCCGGGGCGCGGATGCGCTGGCGCCCCATGCGGCAGGCGGGCTGGCGCGGGCGGCCGGGCATCTGACGCAATCGGACGGCGCGATCGCCCTGTTCACAGGCTTTTACGTGGCCCATGCCGAGCGACCGGCCGCGGAAACCGACGGACCGCTGGCGGTGATGGCCATCGCCGAAGCCCTGCACGCGCTGGGCCGTGATGTGGTGGTGGTGACTGACGCCCCCTGCGCGCCGGTGCTTGATCAGCTGGTGCGCGAGGCGGGTCTGCCCGGAGCCATACTACTGGCGCTGGAACACTCCGACGATTTGCTCGCCGAACTGACCAACCGCGATGTGAAGACCGTGTTTTCAATCGAGCGGCCGGGCCGGGCCATGGACGGACGCTGTTATTCCATGCGCGGCCGCGATCTCACAGAACACACCCTGGCCTTTGACGCCGCCTTTCACCCGCGGTCGGGCTTTGTGCGCTTGGCCGCCGGCGATGGCGGCAATGAGATCGGCATGGGCGCCCTGCCCAAATCCGCGCTTTTCAGCCATATCGACCAGGGCCAGCTCATCGCCAGCGCCACGGGCGCCGACGCCCTGATCATTGCGGGCGTCAGCCATTGGACCAGCTACGCCCTCGCCGCGGCCATGATCGAGCTTGCCCCCGATCAGGCGCCCGTCTGGCGCGACGCCGTCAGCGATGTGCGCGAGCACCACCGGCTCGCCGCCGCCCTCCGGGCTGGCGCGGTGGACGGCGTGACCGGGCTGGCCACGCCGACCATTGACGGCATGGAGCTGAGCACGCATCTCGCCAAACGCGATGCGCTGCTGGCGCTGGCGGCAGCACGCACCCCGCACCCTTGACCGACGTCCTCTGAGCGCAATCCGGGCCTCATGGCGCGCGCCCCCTTTTTCTGCGTCCACTTTGAAACAGTTTAAGGGCGGAGAGACGGGTGCGCCCGTCTCGCCACACCAGTTTGAATGGCGCAAATCAAGGAGACACACATGGGTAGCTACGCAGTATTTGGCGGAGCGGGCGGTGTCGGCTCCGCTCTGGCGCGAAGCCTGACGTCAAACGGTCAACAGGTTCATCTGATCGGCCGCAACGAAGACGCGCTGTCCCGCCTCGCAGAAGACATTGGCGCGAGCTATGCCGTCGCCGACGCCACAGACAGCGACGCGGTGGAGCAGGCGCTGGAGCAGGGTCCGGACGAATTATCCGGCATGGCCTACGCCGTCGGCACGATTGACCTCAAACCGCTGCGGCGGGTCACCGCCGAAGACATGCGCCATGCCTACGAGGTCAATGTCATCGGCGCGCTCAATGCGGCGCGGTCCAGCCGGTCGCGCATCTCGGAACACGGCTCCATGGTGCTGTTCTCTTCGGTGGCGGCGCAAAAAGGGTTTCAGAACCATACCGCCATCGCCGCGGCCAAGGGCGCAGTGGATGCGCTCACTCGTCAGCTCGCCGCCGAATACGCGCCGAAAGTGCGCGTCAACGCCATCGCGATGAGCCTGACGGAAACGCCGCTGGCGGCCTCGGTCCTGAAAAGCGACGCCATGCGCGACGGCATCGCCAAAAGCCACGCCCTGCAGCGCCTGGGTCAACCCGAGGACCCCGCCGCCCTTGCGCGCTTCTTGTTGTCAGACGAGTCAAGCTGGATCACTGGATCCATTCTGAACGTCGATGGCGGCCGCGCCGCCCTCGCCTGATCCATCAGAACCTCATCCGGCCGCGCCTCAGGCGCGGGCCGGACGAGGAGCCCGGATTGGATCGGCATGAGTTTCGGCGGCGCTCACAGCCCTTCCGCTTTCGCGCGCCGCCAGTAGATGAGCGCCAGAACGGTGACCACAAGCGGGACCATCACCCCGTACTCGTCGGTCCAGAAGGCTGTCTGTTCGGTTTCCAGCGTCAGCGGCGTGAAGATTTTCTGGATGTAGATGTTGTGGGCGCCGTGGAACATCACCGCCGGCCACAAGGAGTTCGACCGGAAGGTGTAGAATGTCATGATCACCGACATGGCGGTGATCATCACCGTGAAACACGCCAGCTGGACCAGCGTGTCGCCGCCGCCATAGACGATGATGATCGGGTAGTGCCAGGCAGCCCACAGCAGACCGCTGACCAGGCAGGTCGCCTCAAACGACATGAGTTTGCGTAATTCCCAGACCAGAAATCCGCGCCAGCCGATTTCCTCGCCCGCAATCGTGCCCAGCGATTTCACAAATTGAACACTCGCCATCAGGACAATCATCAAGGTGGTCACGGCCCATAGGGGCGCATCAGACAACCCCAGCGCACCGCGCCATTCGGCCAGGGTTTCGGGATCGCCGACCCCGCCAAAGCCGAAGAACCACACCAGAGCGTAAGAAACCGAAATGTAGAGAACCGGGATCAGATAGCCGGCCCAGTTGGCCCCAAATCCGCCCCAGCTCCAGGGCAGCGCCGATATCTTTCCGCCGCGTAGCTTCAACGTCGCAAAGGCCGCCAGCGCCGGCGTCATCATCAGCGCGCCGACATAAAGCGAGGTCGGAACAAGATAGACCAGCGCAAAGTGTGCGAGTGCGCTGGCGAATCCCAGAATTACAAGAAACACGATCAATGTCGTGAGAGTGGATTTTCTGTCTGCGACGGACGGGTTCATGATCATCCTCCTGGCCGATCCAGTTCCGGATTGACCCTGTAACCCCTCAAACCTATAATTACACAATTATTTGTACAACTGGTTGCATAAAAGGTCAAGCATGCACGACAGCAACATCATGGACACCCACCCGCTAAGTGGAGCCTTCCTGTCGAACAAGCTGTTACGGCTGGTTGAGACGATTGCGGACCAGGGCGAGGCGCTGCTGAAGTCCGCTGGCATTGTCATCCCGCCGCGCGCCATCTCCACCTTGCTGATGATCGGTGAGCTGGATAATGTCACAGCGGCGGATATCGCAGGCTCTCTGGACCAGCCGCATCAGCTCGCCACCCAACGCATCAGCCTGCTGATGGAGCTGGGCCTTGTCACCAAGGCGCCCCACGCCACCGATAGCCGCCGGAAAGTGCTCACGCTGACCGAAACGGGACGTGAGCAATACACCCTGATGATCGCCATGCTTGAAAACATCCGCGCCGCCATGGACGCTCTGTATGACGAGCTGGGCTGCAATCTCGCAGACATGGCGGCCAAAGCCGTTACATCCTTGAAGGACCGGCCCTTGATCGAACGGATAGGGACACAGAGCACCGAATGACCGCCGGAGCATCGGTGGAGCTGAAGCAACCAATGTCAAACCCGCAGGGTTCGCTCGCGCCACTGCGCGCCGCCCTATCCGAGGCGTCCGCCCAGCGGTCTGCCGCGAGTTCGAGGAAATGGTGGGCCCGGAGGGACTCGAACCCCCAACCAAGCGGTTATGAGCCGCCGGCTCTAACCAATTGAGCTACAGGCCCGCTGAGATGAAACAGCGTCCAAGCTTGATAACGCGGGCTGCGAATTTGGCAAAGTGGCGATGGCGGCGAGACGCAGCTGAACAGGCGTTCAGGGAACGGCCATCAAAGAGTCGCGTTTCCGACATGAGACCGGCTTCAAAGACCGTATACTGGACGCACAATAGACTGGGAGAGCTCTTATGATCCGCACCGTTTTTCTCGCCGCCGCCTTGATGACCACCACCGCCCTGCCCGCTGCGGCGGTCGCCCAAACCGCGCCCGCGCAAGAACAGACCGCACAGCTGAGCCTGTCCGCCACCGGCGAAGTGCGCATCACCCCGGACCAGGCGCAGGTCTCCGCCGGCGTCGTCACCGAAGCGCGCACGGCGGCCGAAGCCCTGCGCGCCAACAGCCAACGCATGCAGCGCGTGTTCACCGCGCTCGAAGAGGCCGGCGTCGAAGCGCGCGACATTCAGACCAGCCAGCTCAATGTCAGCCCGGTCTATTCCCAGCCGTCCAGCCGCGATGGCGGCACGCGTGAGATCACCGGCTACAGCGCGCGCAACACCGTCACCGCTTTGGTGCGCGGCATGGATAGCGTCGGCCCGGCCATCGACGCCTTGTTCGAAGCGGGCGCAAATTCACTCAACGGCGTGACGTTTTCCAGCTCTGAAGCGGACGCCGCCGAGACCGAAGCGCGTCGACGCGCCGTGGCCGAGCTTTACGAGACCCGTGACCTCTATGCCGAGGCCGGCGGGTTCACCGTCGAGCGCCTGCTGAACTTCTCTGAAAGCGGCGGCTATGCGCCCCAGCCTGTGATGTTCTCTCGCGCCATGGCGATGGAAGATTCAGCTACCCCGGTTTCCGGCGGCGAACTGGTCGTCTCGATCACCGTCAACGGCGCCTGGGAAATCGAAGGCTGATCACCAGACCAGCTTGGGCGCACAATAGCGCGCAACAAGGCCGTCCTCCGCGAGGAGGGCGGCCGCTTTGTTCGCGTCAAAGCCTTGATCAAAGGCCTGCCCCAGAATGCCGTCGGCGATGAACAGCGCATCCACGCCTTCAGACTGCGCGCCCTGAATATCGGTGTGCGGGCCGTCGCCCACGGCCAGCACCCGCGCCTTGTCCAGACGCTCGCCGCGCAGGCGTTCGATCTCGCGATAGGCCAGATCATAAATCGGCGGATGGGGCTTTCCGGCCATGACGGCCGTGCCGCCCATCTCCTGGTATTTTTGCGCCAGCGCGCCCGCGCAATAGCGCAGGCCGTCGCCGAACTGAACGACGATATCGGGATTGGCGCAGATCAGATCGAGGCGGCGCAGCTTGGCTTCGGTCAGAAGGTCCGTGTAGTCGTCCGGGGTCTCGTTTTCCCAGTCAAACAGGCCCGTGCAGGAGATGAAGGCGGCGTCTTCGAGCTTGGCGAACTCCAGCCCCGTCCCTTCATACAGCGCGTCATCCCAGTTCGGCCCCAGCTTGAAGGCGGGCCCCGGCGCGCGGGTTTCCAGCAAGGCATGGGTCGCCTCGCCGGAACTGACCGCGCCGTCCCAGACATCCTCGCCGGATCCCATCTGCTTGAGAAAGTTTTCAAGCGAAGAGGCGCGACGCGGGGAGTTTGACACCAGCACAACCGTTCCGCCCTGGGCGCGATAGCGGCGCAAGGCGTCGAGCGCTTCGGGCAAAAGGTCCGAGCCGTCCCGGATGACGCCCCAGACGTCACACAGGATCGCGTCATAGTCTCGGGCGAGGTCGGACAGGCGGGGAAAATCAGTCATGGCGCTGAGCTAGGCCAGCCATGCCACGGCGTCAATGTGCGAAGGCGCTCAGCCTAACCCGCGGCGCGACGCAGCTTGTTATCCGCTTCGTTGAGCACTTCATCGCGCACAGGACGCGGGGCGCCGAACAGATGGCCCTGGGCGTAGGCGACGTCGAGATCGAGCACTTCGACCACCGTGCCTTCGGACTCGATCTTCTCGGCCACCAGATCGACGCCATAGCGTGCGAACAGGCCTGCCACGTCTTCAGGTCGCAAGGCGCCCGGCTCGCGGCCCGCAATGGGCTCTGCGCCATGGGCGGCGGCGATCAGACGGTCGCCCGCCACCTTGATGAAGCGCACGCCCGCGCGCTGCAGTTCTGCAAGGTCGATATTGAGGTCCGACACCTGGTCGATCGAGAAGCGGAACCCGAAATCGGCCAGCCGCGCCATGTTGCGCGCGGCGGTGGCGGAGCGATTCTCAAACTGGGCGCGCGGCAATTCAAAGATCAACGCGCCGGCGAGATCGGAATTGCGGCGCAGGAAATCGAGGAAGGCCGGGAAGAAGTCTTCATCTGCCAGCGAACGGATGGAGACATTGCAGAACACGCCGACCCGGCGATCAGACTTGGTCAGACGGCGCACGATCTGCACGCAGCGCAGCAGCAACAGATTGTCCACATCGGTGATCAGGCCGGCTTCCTCTGCGGCGGCGAGGAACTCGCCCGGCCCCAGAACCTGTCCGTTTTCATCGCGGATACGCGTATAGCCTTCATAGAAGTAGGTGCGGCGCTGCGGCAGGCCGACTACGGGCTGAAGGTACAGATCAACACGATTGTCATCGAGCGCGCGGCGCACCAGATCCACGGCGTCCGGCGTCTGGGCGGCGACAGGCGCGGCGCGGCCGCCGCCTTCCAGTCGCGCCAGGATTTCAGCGACCAGACGTTCATCGGCGTTCTGCGGATCGCCCGCGGCCTGGATCGGCTGGCTCAGTTCCAGCGCCGTCTCCTGTGTGCCCGGCGCGCTGGCTTCCGCTGTCCTGGGTTTTGTGGCGACCGCGGTCTCCGCCAGCGCCTCGATCCGGTCTTGAGCGCTGCTCAACTCATCCAGCATGGACATGTTGGCGGCTTTGAGCAGATGGATCTCGTCTTCAAAGAGCTTGCGTTCTTCAGCGCGCGCGACTGAGGCGTGCACCTGACCGCCGATCAGGAACACCAGAGCGCCCATCATCCAGGCGAGCTCAGCGGACATCAGACCAAAACGGTCAAACGCCAGAGCCGCGACGATGGCGACCATCGCATAGGTTAGGATCACCAATATGTCGCTTGCGCGCGGCATTCTCGCTCCTGAATGTCGCTGTTTGGCCCCAAACGAACCAAGTCCAACGAATCACACTCATTTCGGCGATCATAAAGTGCGTTAACCGGACTTGTCAGAACGTTAACGCTGTGAGGCGTGGACAAACGGAAAAAACAAAGGCGCGCCCGCACATGCGGACGCGCCTTGTCGTTAATCGCGGTGTCCCGCCTCGCCGGTTACGAGGTGTGCGGGGCGATCTTGATTTCCACGCGGCGGTTCGCAGCGCGGCCAGAGTCAGTATCGTTGGATGCGATCGGCTGGCTTTCGCCCATGCCGGCCACATAAAGACGGTCGCGCATGACGCCGCGTGCGATCAGTTCCGACGCCACAGAGCTGGCGCGGCGCTCGGACAGCGCCTGATTGTAGCCGGCGTCGCCGACGCTGTCGGCATGACCGATCACGTCCACATAGGTCGCCGGATAGGTCATCAGCACGTCCGCCACATCATTGAGCACAGGGCCGAAACGACCGCTGATCTGGGCGGAGTTGGTGGCGAAGGTCACATCGCCCGGCATCACCAGGTACAGGTCGTTGCCCACACGGCGCACGGTCACGCCCGAACCGCGCAGACGCTCGCGGAAGGCGTTTTCCTGGCGATCCATGTAATTGCCGATGCCGCCGCCTGCGAGGGCGCCGACGCCCGCGCCGATCAGCGCATTGCGGCGGTCATCACCGCCCGCCAGCGTACCCAGCAGCGCGCCAGCAGCCGCGCCGGCCAGAATGCCGGTGCCCGTCCGGTTCTGCGTGACATTGCCATACTGGTCAGTGGTGGTGCAGGCGGCCGCGAGGCCCAGCGCCATAACGGCTGCGATCAAAGAACGAAACATCATACTCTCTCCCGTAAACGTCCCCTAAAACGTAGAACTAACCTAGAAGTTCCCCGTCTAGATAGCCCCATCCTAGCCTATGTGCGCGACGCGCGCATGAATGCAGGCTGAACCGGCCGGAGACAGCGCTGAAATCCACGGCGAAAAATGTCGCTCGGCGCACTTGACGGGGTCACGCGCGCCTCTTACCTCCGCCTCTGTTAGCAGCCGCCCTCTGAGAGTGCTAACGCCCTCGAGGCGGCGAGAGCTAAACCAGATCTTCAGTGAGCTGACGCTCAAAAACGGAGTACCGGCAATGAAATTTCGTCCTCTGCAGGACCGCGTCGTCGTCAAACGCGTCGAGGAAGAATCCAAGACCGCTGGCGGCATCATCATCCCCGACACCGCCAAGGAAAAGCCGCAAGAAGCTGAAGTCGTGGCTGTGGGCCCCGGCGCCCGTGACGACAAGGGCGCGCTGATCGCCATGGACGTCAAGGTCGGCGACCGCGTGCTGTTCGGCAAATGGTCCGGCACCGAGATCACTCTGGAAGGTCAGGATCTGCTGATCATGAAAGAGTCCGACATTCTGGGCGTGGTCGGCTAATCGCCGCCTCACCGCTTTTCCGAACCACACACTCAAGATTGATAGGGACGAACAATGGCTGCCAAAGACGTTAAGTTCGGCGCTTCCGCCCGCGAAAAAATGCTCAAAGGCGTGGATACCCTCGCCGACGCCGTGAAAGTCACCCTGGGCCCGAAAGGCCGCAATGTGGTGATCGAAAAATCCTTCGGCGCTCCGCGCACCACCAAGGACGGCGTGTCCGTGGCGAAGGAAATCGAACTGGAAGACAAGTTCGAGAACATGGGCGCCCAGATGGTTCGCGAAGTCGCTTCGCGCACCAATGACGAAGCGGGCGACGGCACCACCACCGCCACCGTTCTGGCGCAATCGATCGTGCGTGAAGGCATGAAGTCGGTCGCCGCCGGCATGAACCCGATGGACCTCAAGCGCGGCATCGACAAAGCCGTTTCGCTGGTCATCGAGCACCTGAAATCCTCCTCGACCCCGATCAAGGGCTCCTCTGAAGTCGCTCAGGTCGGCACCATCTCCGCAAACGGCGAAAAAGAAATTGGCGACATGATCGCCAACGCCATGGAGAAAGTCGGCAATGAGGGCGTGATCACCGTCGAGGAAGCCAAGTCTCTGGCGACCGAACTCGACGTCGTGGAAGGCATGCAGTTCGACCGCGGCTACCTGTCGCCGTACTTCATCACCGACTCCGAGAAAATGATCGCGGATCTCGAAGACCCGTACATCCTGCTGTTCGAGAAGAAACTGTCTTCCCTGCAGGCCATGCTGCCGGTTCTGGAAGCCGTGGTTCAGTCCAACCGTCCGCTGCTGATCATTGCAGAAGACGTTGAAGGCGAAGCGCTGGCGACCCTGGTGGTCAACAAGCTGCGCGGCGGCCTGAAAATCGCAGCCGTCAAGGCGCCGGGCTTCGGCGATCGCCGTAAAGCCATGCTCGAGGACATCGCCGTTCTCACCGGTGGTCAGGTCGTCTCCGAAGACCTGGGCATCAAGCTCGAGAACGTCACCCTCGACATGCTGGGCACCGCCAAGAAGGTCACCATCACCAAAGACGACACCACCATCGTGGACGGCGCCGGTGAGAAAGAGGCCATCGAAGGCCGCGTGAACCAGATCCGCCGTCAGGTCGAGGACAGCTCGTCTGATTACGACAAAGAGAAGCTGCAAGAGCGTCTGGCGAAACTCGCTGGCGGCGTTGCAGTGATCAAGGTCGGCGGCGCTTCGGAAATCGAAGTGAAAGAGCGCAAGGACCGCGTGGACGACGCCCTGAACGCCACCCGCGCTGCGGTGGAAGAAGGCATCGTGCCGGGCGGCGGCATCGCGCTGCTGAAAGCCACCAAGGCGCTTGAAGGCGTGACCGGCGATAACGAAGACCAGAACCAGGGCATCGCCATCGTGGCGCGCGCCCTGCAGTCTCCGATCCGCCAGATCGTTGAAAACGCAGGCGTCGAAGGCTCCATCGTTGTCGGCAAAGTGCTGGAAAACAACGATGTGAACTTCGGCTACAACGCCCAGACCGGCGAGTACGAAGACCTGGTGAAATCCGGCGTCATCGATCCGGTGAAAGTGTCCCGCATCGCGCTGCAGGACGCAGCCTCTGTGGCGTCCCTGCTGATCACCACCGAAGCCGCCATCGCTGAAAAGCCCAAAAAAGAAGGCGCAGCTCCGGCGGCGCCTGACATGGGCGGCATGGGCGGCATGGGCTTCTAAGCTCAGCCATACCAAGGCTACGAACGGAAAGGGCGGCTCAATCGAGCCGCCCTTTTTGATTCGCTAGCTTAGTCAGCGCTTAGCGCCTCGGCGCGAATAGCCACGTTGATCTCTGGCCCCTCCTCCCCATCGATGGTGAGGCTGGCAGGCTGCCCTGCCAGGACGAAAAACCGGGGCGAGGACAAAACAATCTCGTCATGCATGCGAATGATCGTCATCTGAATATCCACCCCGCCTTCCGGACATTCGAGGCTTGATCCCGAGCAAGGGTCAAGGCGCAACTCGATTGCAAACGCCGCCGACGGCTCACCGCCCGGGTTCGGAAAGTTCATGCGATGCAGCTCACCCGAATCCAGTCGAACCGTCGTTTCCATTCGATTGCGTCTTGTCTGATAGCCTTCGTGTTCGACCAGCTGGACATCAAAGTTTACGGCGTAATCCTCAGCGTTAGCTATCGGCGCAAAGACAAAGCTCATCGCCGCCAGGCCAGCCAGCGCGCTTCCGCCCACCCCGCCCGCTATCCATTTCGCACGTTTCATAATCGTCTCCCACACGCCCGCCGCCATGACCGACCATCGCCGGGGCCGGGCTGTCACATAATCAATCATCAACGACCGGATCACAGCGCCGCTGGACACGCCCTCCTCCCGACAGCGGGCGAGGAACTCGTCCTTGAGCTGATCGGGCAGACGCACATCAAGCTTGGCGTTGTGTTTGAGATTTTCGATCCGGTCGCGTTTCATGGCGGCTCCGACAAAGAGACTTCGAACGCTCTGACGCTATCGGAACCGTGTCAGGACAGGGAGCAAAAACGTGTCCGACAGGCTGCTTTCATGGCCTAGACCGGCACTTCGGTGGTGAATTTGACGGTGCTGAGCACCACGGTGGTCTCATAGCGTTTCACGGTCGGATCATTGAGCAGGCTCGCCTCGGCCCAGATTTCATAGGCCTCGAGACTGGGCGCATGCACGTGGAGCAGAAAGTCGACCTCCCCCGCCACGGAATAGAGCCCGGTGACCTGGGGGTCTGCTGTCATCACAGACCGGAACTGCGCATACGTCTGCGGCGCGTCATCATTAAAGGTCACCGCCACGATCAGGGTTTGACCCAGGCGTGCGCGGTCCAGCACGGCGACATCTGAGACGATGACGCCCTCCTCACGCAAGCGCGCCAACCGTCGCCGCACAGCGGTCTCAGACAAGTTCACCTGCTGCGCAATCGCCTGATTGGACAGCCGGTTATCGCGTTGGACAAGTCTCAGGATTGTCCTGTCCATTTCATCGAGCATGTGCGCCACCTTCGAAATTCGGCGTTTAAAGTGCTGATTTCGGCGAGATTGAGCAAGAGCCCCTTGCTATCATTCAGGCCAATTAAAAAAAGAGACGCCCATGATCCGCCTCCCTCTGCTCGCCCTAGGCCTGTTCCTGATTGTCTTGAGCCCGGCTGAAGCCCGCCTGCCCGACACGCCCACCGTCGAAGCCGCGATCGACTCCATTCTTGAAGAAGGCGACATCGCTGGCGCTGTGGTTCTGGTTCAGGACCATGAAGGCCGCAGGATCATCACGCGCGGCGTGGCGAACCGCCAGACGGGCGTCTCCATCCCCGAAGACGCGCAATTGCGGGTCGCCAGCATCGGCAAGGTTCACACCGCCGCCGTCATCCATAGCCTGATCGCGCAGGGATTGATCTCGCTGGACGACAGGCTGGCTGACCTTGTCGCCCCCCATTGGGTGGACGGGATCGCCAACGCGCAAACCGCCACTGTGCGCCAGCTGCTCACCCACACCAGCGGCATTGCCGACTATTATGACGATGTCTGGTTTCAGACGGTCAACACAGTCCAGGGCAACACCCCGCAACGCACGCTGGGTTATATCCATGGCCGTCCCGCCGAGTTCCCGCCCGGCGAAGGGTATGGGTATTCAAACTCGAACTACCAGTATCTGGCGCTGATCGCCGAGGCCGTGACCGGGGAGCGCTTTGACGCCCTGATGCAGGCGCGCCTGATCACACCGCTGAACCTTCAAGCCACAAGCTATAATCAGGCGCTTGAGGGCGGCGACGTCATTCATGGCTATGGCGCGCCAGACGAGCCAGAGCGAGACGTCTATACGCTGATTGAAAACCATGGCCCTGATGGCGGCGTCTTCACCAGCGCCAGCGATCTCGCGGATACGCTGATCGCTCTGTTCTCGCCTGAGGGCGAACTTTCAGAGCTGGGCCGGTTGATGCTGAGCGAAGACATTGATCGCGGCGACGGTCGCAGCCGGGCTCTGGGGCCCATGCGCATACGTGACCCGCGCGGTCTGGATGTCATCATGCATGGCGGCTCAATCGCCGGATACGCCAGCATGGCGCTGTATGAGCTCAACACCGGCATGATCATCATCGTGCATCTGAGCGCGGATCGCCCCGACCTGGCCGGTCAACTGGTGCGCCGCCTTCTGCAATAGGCGGGAGGGCGCAGCCTTCCGCGCCCTCCAAGCCTCGGCCTCAGGGCAGTTCGCAGCCTTCGCGCAGCGCCTTGGTCGCGTCAAAGCTCGGCGCAGACTGGTATTCGATGCAGATCTGCGTGAGCTGTTCCACGCAATAGGCCCAGCTTGCGCTGCCGCGCGGCACGAACAGGGCGCAATCCTCTTCCGCCTGCTGCTGGCATTGAACCGGGTCGCCAGCCATCGCGCCGCCGGTCGCAAAGAGCGACAGCCCCAATAGCGCGGACGACGCCATAGCGGTCAGTGTCATCTTGTTCATGTCAGTCTCCTCCTGTTTCGCGCCACTATGCGCAGCCCCAGTTAGCCTCAAGAGCGAGCGAGGTGCAAATAATTCCCCAATGAAGAGAATACGACTCCGGATCCCCCGTCTCCAGCGCGGCGCAAAATCAACAACGCACGCATAAAGGCTTCTCATCCCCATCATCAGACTGGTCAGGGTTTCAGCTTGGCGGTATTGCGAAATGGCAAGATCAGAAGGATGACCAGATGCTTCGTTACCTGACTGCGTTCGCTGCGCTGTCCCTCACCAGCGCCGCATCCGCGCAAAGCCCGGGTTTCGGCCTTCAGGAAATTCGCCTGGGAGTCGCGGCGCATGACCTGACCGACCACAGCGAAGACGGTCCGCAGATCGTTGGTGATCTGATGTTTGCGAGCCCGGATTTTCTGGACCCCATCTGGTCGCCGCGGCCGTTCGTATCCGCCAATATCAGCACTCAGGGCTACACCAATCTGGTCACGGCCGGTCTCGCCTGGGATTATGGCGTCACTGACCGTCTTAGCCTCGAGGCCTCTTTCGGGCTGAGCTATAATGACGGCGTGCTAGAGGTGTATCCTGATCGCGACGGCCCGGTGGAGGCCCAGCGGATCAAGGACACGCGCGCTCTACTGGGGTCTGACTGGCTGTTCCGCACCGGCTTCGCCGCCGATTACGCGCTCAATGACCACTGGTCGCTAGGCGTATTTTATGAACACCATTCCCACGGTCAGATCCTTGCCAGCGGCCGCAATCAGGGCCTGGACGAGCTGGGCCTTCGGATGAGCTATCGCCTCCGATAAGTCAGGGGAAAGGCGGGGCTAAGCCCGTCGCACCTGAGTTTTCAAAGCGGCGATGCGAGCGTTGGCGTCGACCAGACGCTCAAGACTGAGCCGTCCATCCTCTATCGCCTGCCCGACCCAGTCTACGGCGCGACGAGGCAGGTCCGGGTCAGCATCCGCCGAATTGGAAATCAGCAGCAGATCATTGCCCGCCGCCAGCGAGTCCACGATCGCCTGTTCGCGCGAATACTGATTCCGGATCGCGCCCATATCAAGATCATCGGTAATCACCGCGCCGCGATAGCCCATCTGTTCGCGCAATAGCCCTTGCAGAACCGGACGCGACAGGGTCACCGGGCGCCCTGACGGGTCCAGCCGCCGGTTGATCAGATGCCCGCCCATGATCAGATGGGCCTTGTCCTGCTCGATAAGGCGTTCAAAGGGCGCGGCCTCCACCTCACCCCAAGTCTGTGAAATGTCCACAAACCCGTCATGGCTGTCGCCCTGGCTGCGCCCATGTCCGGGAAAATGCTTGATGGCGCAGGCGACGCCTTCCGCTTCCATCTCTTCGATGAAGGCGCCGCAGAATGCCGCCACGGTGTCGGGGTCATCGCCAAAGGCGCGCGCCCAACGATCAATCACCTGATTGCCCTCATGGCGCAGATCCGCGACCGGAGCGAGGTTCATGGAAAACCCGCTTTGCGCCAGTTCGCGCGCCGCCTGGGCGAACACCGGGCGGGCGGCGTCGAGCCCCATCTCCGCCAGCGCCTCGGCGGTGGGAATGTCGGTGAAGCCCATCTCATCGGTCAGGCGCTGCACAAAGCCGCCTTCCTGATCAATGGCCAGCCAGGCGTTCGGCGCTGCAGACTGGAAGCGTTCTGACAGACCCAGCACGCCGTCCCGGCTGCGCGCATTGTGGCGCAGGAACAATGCGCCGCCCACACGGCCAGCGGCGAGGTCGGCTTCCAGTCGGGCCGCGCCCTCAGCCTGCGCATGATCGCCCAGAAACCCCAGGATCAGACAATTGCCGACCAGCGCGTCCAAAGAGGCCTGAGCCGCGAAAGCAGGCGCCGTGCACAGCGCCGCCATGCCGGCCATCAGCCCGCGTCGTGAAATCATCATGGGTGTTCCTGAAAATCCCTCATCCTTAGAGGTGATTGCTAGAGCGCCGTTGGTCGCCTGTCCAGACGAAGAGAGGGAGCGTGAATACGAGAATGACAAAAACTTAAGTCTGAAGACGTCACGCCGTAAGGCGCGTTCCCCCAGAGTGCAGGCAAAGGGAGGACATTTTATGAAACACTGGATCGCCACCGCCGCAGCCGTCGCCGCCGCGCCGCTTCTGGTCGCCTGCGCCTCGGCGGGCGCCGCAGAAACACGTTATGCCGAAGCCGATGAGCGACATGACCATATGCTGGTCGTCAATGGCCAACGCATTGTCATTCGCGACGGCGCCCATGCTGTGCGCGTGATTGAAACCGCGCTCGATGGGGATGACGACACCTCCATCAGCCTGGACCTCGACATTGATGCCGACCGCTGGGACGAGGACGAGATCGAAGCCTTCGCAGAGGAGATGGAGGCGCTGTCTGAGACCCTGGTCGAGCATTTCGCCGAAGGCTCGGACTTCCACATCCAGCTTGATCGTCTCAATCTTGCCGAAGACGAGATGCAGGCGCGGATCGAATTGATCGTCGAGGACGCCGAACGCCGGGCGATGCGCGCGGAACGCCATGCCGAACGCGCGGCGGAGCGCGCCGAACGTGACGCCGTCCGCATGGCCGAACGGGCGGAACGCCGCGCCGAACGCGCCGCCCGCCGCGCTGAAGAACGCGCGCATCAGGCCGAGCGCCATGCGCTGTCCATTTCCATTGACGCTGACTCCATCGCTCAGGCGGGCCTCGCCGCCGCCGAGCACGGCCTTGAAGCCGGGCTGCGCGCGATTGACCGCACGCTGGAGCGCGGCTGGAAGACCGAGGACGGCGTGCGGGTTCCCCTGACCGCGGAAGATCGGCGAGAACTGCGTGACGCCCGGGAAGAGCTCGAAGACAGCCTAGGCGAGATGCGTGAAGAGCGCGCGGAATGGCGCCATGAGCGTCACGAACGTCATGAGCGCGAGGAAGCCGCATCGCATCATGCCCATGACTTTGAAGACCGTCAGGTGCGCATCATCGAACGCGATGGCGAAACTCGGGTCTGGGTGAATGGACGCGAATTGCTGGGCGCAGAGAAAGAGACCTGGCTGGACGCCTGGCGCTCTTCTGAACAGGCGCATGGGCTTGAAGGCGGGCCGGGCGCCCCTCCGCGGCCGCCGCTGCCGCCGCGCCGGTAATCGCTTCAATCCATCGACAGAAAAAAAGCCCGGCGTCAAAAACGCCGGGCTTAAAGATTCTGGTTGGTCGATTAAGAGACGTCTCCTCCCCAGAGACACCACTTAAGAGACAAGACGGTCAGGCCCTGTCTGATAAAACGTTGGCCTAAGCGTCATGGGACCGTCAAGCCCCTAGAGTCAGGCGAAGTTTCGCTCTGCTGCAATTTCGACACATTTATCCGCCGCTCAGACGCGCCTTTATGGCGCTTACGATCTGATCGCGCGCCACTGTGAACTGGGCGGGCTGATCCTCGCGCCACGCCTTGTTATCGGTGATCTCGGCGGCCAGGCGCGCGCCCAGTTTGAGATCCTTGATCTGGGCCTCGCCCGCTTCGCGTTCGTCAGAGCCAATGATCACTGCGAAATCAGCATCCCGGCGATCGGCGTATTTGAGCTGTTTGCCCATATTGCCGCCGCCGATGAAAGCCTCCGCCCGCAAGCCTGCGCCGCGAAGATCAGCCGCCAGAGCGAAATAATCCGCCATCCGGTCTTTCTCCGCCGCCACGATGATCACCAGTGGGTCGGCTTTGGCGGCGTCCAGACGCTTGAGCGCGGACAGGGCCGCCGCAAAGCGGCTGACGCCAAACGAAAACCCGGTCGCCGGCACGGCCTGGCCGGTGAATCGGCTGACGAGATCATCATAGCGACCGCCGCCGCCCACCGAGCCAAAGCGGATGGGCGAGCCATCGTCATAGGTCGCCTCGGCCAGAAGCTCGGCTTCAAACACCGGGCCGGTGTAATAGCCCAGACCGCGGACGACGGAGGTGTCGAGCGTCCAGTTCTCGGACTTGCCCAAGGCGTCCAGCACAGACGTGATCGTTTCAAGGTCGGCGACCGCCAGCTTGCCCGCTTCGGTATCGCCCAGAGCCTGTGTGAGGCGCTTGAGCACTTCGGTGTTGCGCGCGGCGCCGGTCAGCGCGTCCTCCACCTGACCCGCCTCGATGAAGCTCAGCACATGGCGGCGCTGATCCGCGTCCAGCCCCGCCCCTTCGGTGAAGTCGCCGCTCTCATCCTTGCGGCCCTCGCCCAGCAGCAGCTCCACGCCCTCAAGGCCCAGCCGGTCCATCTTGTCGATGGCGCGCAGGACACGCAGGCGCTTTTCAGACGCCGCATCGCCCAGACGTTCCAGAACCCCGTCCAGCAGGCGGCGATCATTGACGCGGATGACGTACTCGCCCTCGGAAAGCCCAGCAGAGCCCATAACTTCGCTGGCGAGCGCGATCATCTCGGCATCCGCCGCCGGTCCCGGCGCGCCGACGCTGTCGGCGTCGCACTGGACGAACTGGCGGAAACGGCCCGGCCCCGGTTTTTCATTGCGCCAGACTTCGCCAAACTGATAGCGGCGGAACGGCTTGGCGAGATCCTGGAAGTTCTCGGCGGCGAAGCGCGCCAGCGGCGCGGTCAGGTCATAGCGCAGCGCCATCCATTGCTCATCATCATCCTGCATGGCGAAGACGCCCTCATTGGGACGCTCTTCATCGGGCAGGAATTTGCCAAGCGCATCAGCGTATTCGAAGGCGGGCGTTTCGAGCGGCTCGAAGCCCCATTGCTCATAAACCGCGCTGGCGGCGCTCACGAGGGCGCGCTCGGCGCGCAGCACATGAGCCGCACGATCCTCAAAACCGCGGGGACGACGGGCTTTGGGACGGAACGCCTTGGTCTTGGCCATGAGGATGCTCGCTCAGATTAAAGGTATCGAAGGGCCTGCGAATTAGCCTTGCCAGCGACAAGGATCAAGCGGCGCCGGGTTTGCAAGGCGCTCTAAGCACGAAAAACCGGATGTCGTCCATGTTCGCTCACACGCTTCTGATCATTGTTCAGGCCGCCAGCGCGCCCCATCTGGCGCCGGACGCCGCCCAGGCGCTGGTGACGCTGTCGCACAGTCTTGAGGCGGAAGCGCAACGCCGCGCGCAGGATATGGCGCGCAGCCCGGCAGCCCCGGTCGACGCTCTGCCGGTCCAGGATCCGTTCCTGACCGAGCTGAGCGAATTCAGCCTGCGAACCTATCAGCTGTCACGCGCTGTCGATGAGAGCGGCGGCCCGACCGATCTGCGATGCATCTTCCGGGGCATGAGCGAGGATGCCCAGCATCGCGCCGACCTGTTGTCACACACGGCGACGCGCGCTGATCATGCCAGGGTCTATCAGGAAATCGCACGCCTAACCGGACAGGCCGCCGAGATCGCCGCCACGCCCGACGCGCAGGCGGCGGCGCTTAGCGCCTATTCCTGCCCGGTCGAGGCGACCGATCAGTAAGCGTATTTGACGTTGCAGCCATAAGGCTGGGTCTGGGCGGGGTCGGGGCTTTGCCCATTGCTGACCGCCGCCAGCGCCATCGTCACGTAATCCGTTGGTTCAGGGGAATCCGCTCGCGGACGCGGCTGATCATCGATCGCGCCGGCGTATTGCAGCACGCCCTCGCCGTCGATCACATACATATGCGGGGTCGTGCGCGCATCATAAAGACGGCCCAGATCGCCAGACGGATCAAGCACCACATGGGCGGGCGCTGCGCTGCGCTCCTCATTCAGGCTCAGAGCCTCCTCCGCTTCAACATAGCCTTGCTCGCCCGGGGCGGAGGAGATGATCTGAACCCAGACCACGTCATCGCCAGCGGCGGAGGCTTGCAGGTTCTGGATATGCTCAGAGCCGTAATGACGCTGCACATAGGGGCAGCCATGATTGGTCCACTCCAGAACAACCGTCTGGCCCGAGAGGCTGTCCAGCGACAGCGCCTCGCCCGTCGCCGTCTGCACGGAGAAGGCGGGCGCGGCCTCGCCGGTGACGACATCGGCGCGGGCTTCGAGTGTGAAAGCGGTGATCGTCAGGGCGGCGGCGGCGCAAACGCTCATGAGCTGGCCCAGAGACCGGCGAGATACGGTTACCATCAGATTAACTCCCCTAGTGTGCGGCTTATTGTACGGCCTCGTTCACAGATTGGATCACCAACCCTCCGGTCAAGAGCGGCGGCAAAACTTCAGGCGCGCCGGAATTGGCGGGATACATCAGATACAGCGGCACGCCCGCCGAGCCGTGACGCGCCAGCGCGGCGGCGATTTCTGGATCTCTATTCGTGAAGTCCGCGCGAAACAACGCCACATCATGCTCGGCGAACGCCGCCTTCACGCCTCTTTCAGACAGGGCGCCGAGCTTGTTCACCTGACAGGACACGCACCAGGCGGCAGTGAAATCCACAAAGACCGGACGCCCGGCGGATTGCGCCTCCCTCACGGCGCTTTCGCTCCAGACCGCCCACTCGCTTTGCCCCTGGACCGTCTGGCTGACCGGCTCCATCCGGGCCGTCACCGACAAGGCGCCTAGCGTCAATACGACACCCAGAAGCGCCGTCGCGCGGCCCGCCAGGCCTGACAAGCCCAGCGCCCAGACCGTAAAGCTGGCCGCCAGCAGGGCCAGCATCAGCCATAGCGCGCCATTGGGACCCAATTGCGCGGTCAGCACCCAGACCAGCCAGATCGCGGTGGCGAACATCGGGAAGGCCAGGATTTGCCGGAACCGCGTCATCCAGGGACCCGGCTTGGGCAGCAGCGCCAGAACCCCCGGCATGAAAGTGACCAGCACGAACGGAAACGCCAAGCCCACGCCCAGAAAGGCGAAGATGGTCAAAGACGCCAGCGCTGGCTGGGTCAAGGCGAAGGCCAGCGCGCCAGTCATGAACGGCGCCAGACAGGGCGCGGCGACGAAAACCGCGAGAACGCCGGTGAGAAAGGCGCCCTTGCGTCCGCTATCCTTGACGCCGGACCCGACTGACTGCAGCGAGGTTCCGATCTCAAACGCACCCATGAAGTTCAGACCGATCAGGAACATCAAGGTGGCCAGCCCCGCCACAACAAGCGGCGCCTGCAATTGCATGCCCCAAAGCGCAGGCAGGCCGGCGACGCGCAGGATCAAAAGCAATCCGCCCAGCGCCAGGAAGGTCCCGATCACGCCGGCCGCAAACACAAGTCCCAGCGTCCGCGCTTCGCTCTTCTCTGCGCCGCGCTTCTCAACCAAAGTCAGCGCCTTCATCGACAGCACCGGGAA
>NZ_DEMB01000016.1:387198-403836 GCF_002354675.1 Oceanicaulis sp. UBA2681
TTGACCCGCAGCCCGTTGCGCGCCGTGATCTCGAGCGCTTCTTCTGTCCAGACATCACCGCGCTGCGCGGTGTAGACGAGTACGCCTGAACGCGCCTGATCCACGCCATTGCGGCTCAGATACCCAGCGGTCAGATCCAGACGCAGCTCTTCGCCTTCATGAACAAGGGTCTGATCGGCAGCGTGGTCGATCACGCCGGATTCATACGGGTAAAATGTCAGATCCGAGAGCGATGCACCGGCAAAACGCGGCCCGCTCAGGGTCAGCACCAACCCGTTGCTGTCACCGTCCAGCCCGGCGCGCACACCGTCATCGGTGACCGGCGCCTGGTCCAGCGCTTGAGCGATAAGCGCCTCACCCGCTGGATCTATGGCAGAACCGCCCACATCAAGCGTGATTTCGACATCGGCCTCTTCCGGGATGCAGATATCTTCACAGACGAGCCAGGTGGCGAATGCGGTGATCGTCAGCGGTCCCGGCGCGGCGTTCCCTGGCACGGTCACCTGAAGCGGCAGCGTAACCTCTGCGGAATAGCCGTAATTGGTCAGAGGTCCGAGATCATAGCTATGCGGCGCAGGCCAGATCATGTCGCCCGCGCGCCAGCCGTCCGGCAGCGCCAGCTCAAGATGAGTCGGCTCTCCTGAATCGCCGGGATTGCGCCAATAGGTGTGCCAGCCTGGCGTGATCGTCTGGTGCAGGGCGAGATGGAACGTCTCGCCAGGTTCGACCGCGCGCCGGTCAGACACCAGCCGCGCATCCACCATGGGGTCGCCGGAGCCGAACTGAGCCAACGCCGGTGCGCTGGTCATCAGGATCAAAAGTACTGCGAGCAGTCGGAACACGTCGGGGGACTCCTTGGGTCGCGTCACTGATCAGCGATCTGATCATGTCAGCCCTGATATAGCCGCTTCCCCCTGCAAGGCGAAACCGCTCTGACGGGGTTGTGATACCCCGGCATGAGCGCAAAGAAAAACCGGCCGAGGCGAAGCCCCGGCCGGTTTCATCTTGTCAGCTTTTAAAGCGCTTAGGCTTCAGGCGCTGCGGGCGGCGGCGGAGCGCCTGCACCGGCATTGCGCTGGGTCGCGCGTGCGATCAGCGTTTCCCATTGCGGCATGGACAGCATGTGCGCGTAGATTGCGCCCAGATAGGTGTTGTCACGCAGCTCAGCCAGAACCTTGGGATCAAGCTTCTGCAGCTTCTCGCCGGAGATGCCCCAATAGCTGGCCACGACCTGCGGTTCGCCTTGCGGCTCGCCATTGGCGTTGCGCGGCTGGAAGGTGGCCTGCTGCTGGTCAAACAGGTCCAGCTCGATCAGGCGCTTCACGAACGCTTCGGTCAGAGCCACATCGGATTCAAACCGGCGCACGAAATCGATGGCGCGGTTGGTGAATTCGGTCGGCTCGCCCTTGTCGTCAAAGAACGGCTGCTCGGGATTGTCCGAGAACAGGTGCGAACCGGTGTCCACGCAGATGGTGAAGCGGTCGCTGTCAGGGCCGTGATTGGCGGCCACAAACGGATAGCGGCGCACGAAAGCCGGCAGATACGCGAAACGCTCGTAATCACCCGTCGCCGGATCCACAAACAGGTTCGCGCCAGCCTGAAGGCCCATGGCCGCGACCGGCGTTTTGTTCTCACCCAGGAAGATGATCGGGAAACGAGCGCTGGCGGCGCCGAATTCACCCAGAGTGACCGGCACGAAGTGCGAGTCCTTCAGAAAATCGAACGGGCGGTCCGTGTAGCGCAGACCCTTGCCCTTATGGTCTTGCGGGTTCAGCGGCTCAGGATTTTTGTAAAGCGGCAAGGACCCGGACAAGGTCGGCTTGTTGGCGGCGGCGTCAGCCATGGGGCTCCCCCTCTTGAAACGTTGATGGATCGTTAGCGCAGACCTGCCCCCGAGGCAACATAACGGGACACACGCGCCACGATCATCCGTCCCAATGCAAGACGGGCGCCTCGTATAACGAGACGCCCGTCCATAGTCCTGCTGTTGAAGCGGACCTAGTAACGCCAGCCGAAACCAACGCCGACAATCCACGGATCAATGTCCACGTCCGCATTGACGACGGCGCTCAGCGCTGTGGTCGCATCAACTTCCACATCCGTGTTGATCCACACCTTCTTGACGTCGAAGTTCAGGAACCAACGCTCATTGAGGGCGTAATCCACGCCGGCCTGCAGCGCGAGACCAAAGGACGGGTCGTAATCGATGCCGTCCAGAATGGTGTTCGCCGGCAGGTCGTCATTGAAGAAAATGGTGTAGTTCACGCCTGCGCCCAGATACGGACGAATCTGGCCTTCAGGATTGAAGTGATACTGCACCGTCAGGGTCGGCGGCAGCAGCGTCACTTCGCCCAGATCAAGATCGCCAACGGCGGTGTCCACAGCCATCACGTCGTGAGGCGTCACGCCCAGGATCAGCTCTGCAGCGATGTTGTCGGTGAAGAAGTAGCTGATGTCGAATTCCGGCACCACCGAGGTGTCGATATCCACATCGCCACCAATGGTCTGAATGTTTGCGCCTTCATCAGGCTGGACCGTGATGGCGCGCACGCGGAACTGCCAGTCGCCTTTTTCAGCCAGAGCCGCAGGAGCGGTCATGCCAGTCAGTGCGACAACGCCAGCGGCGGCGAGAAGTAGCTTTTTCATGGGTTCGTCCCCTTTCCCATAGTTTGGATGGGGACTTTCTGCGCCTGCTTTCGCGCGCAGGATATATGGCAAGGCGCCGCGCGTCCGGCTGACGCGCGGCGCCCTGCCGCAGGGAGGGGGGTCCCCGCGATCAGAAGCCGGCGCGAACCGCGATGCGGAAGGACCGGCCCGGCAGCGGCACCATGTCCTTGAGGAAGGAGGAATGCACCCGGCCCTCTTCATCAGTGAGGTTGCGCACGCCGAGGATCACGCGCACATCCCGCTCAACGAACGGCGTAACCTCGAGATCGGCGTTAAACATCGCATAGCCCTCGGTTTCGGTTTCGAAACTGGTGGTCTCGTCCTGCTCCGCGACCAGATGCGCCTCGCCGCGCACCGACCACACGCCCCGTTCAGCGATCAGGGCCAGATTCGAGGACAGAGGGGGAATACGCGGCAGGTTTCCGCCGTCATCAAGCTCGCCGCGGACATAATCGAGACTGGCCTCACCGGAGAGCGCCCAGCCGCGGACCTCGCCCAGCTCGGCGTTCACTTGCGCCTCAAAGCCATAAAGCTCTGCATTCGCCTGGCGATACTCAAAGACATCGAACCCGTCTTCTTCCTCACCGGTCGGGAACAGGCCGATAAAGCCGTCATAATCGGCGAAGAACAGATTGGTTTCGGCGGAAATCCGGCCCTGCGCATAGCGCGCCGTCACTTCGCCGGACCAGGCCACTTCCGTATCCAGATCAAGATCGCCACGCTCATAGGCGCGGGTTGCGGCGTGGGGGCCGTCAGCAAAGACTTCCGCATCGGTCGGCGCGCGTTCGGTGCGCGACAGGGTCGCCGCCAGGAACCAGGCGTCCGCAGGGCGCGTGAAGATCGAGCCTGACCCCGAATAGGTGTCAAATGAGCGGTTCGCCCGCTGACCGCTCAGCTCGCGGGTTTCCGCGCGCACGCCGCCTTCAACGCCCCAGACGCCATTATCCCAGCGTTCGGTGACAAACAGCCCCCAGTCCTGGGTGGTGACGGGTTCGATATAGGCTTCCTCGCCTTCGGCTGAGAAATCCTGGGTCAGCATCTGGACGCCCCAGGCGCCCTGGCGATTATCGCCATGATCATGGGCCAGCTCGACGCGACCCTCAAACCCGTCTTTCTTGAACAAGGTGCCGATCTCGCCGTCTTCCAGCTCGGCGTGTGTGTAATCGGCGTGGGCGAAACTCCAGCGGATACGATTGAAGGTCGCGTCCCGGTTCAGCTCGCCGCGCAAATCAATGCGGGTCTGATCCAGCACCAGACGCGGCGCTGCTTCCTCGCCCTCGTGCGCATGGTCTTCGTCGTGCTCGTCTTCATGGTCGTCGTGATCGTCATCATGCTCGTCTTCATGAGCATGGCTGTGGCCGGGCAGGCCGTATTCAGCGTCGGTCTCTTTGACTGAAACGCCGATATAGCCCCAGTCACGAACCAGAGAGACCGAACCGGAATAGGTCTCGAAGGTGA
Source organism: Oceanicaulis sp. UBA2681 (assembly GCF_002354675.1). Taxonomy (NCBI): domain Bacteria; kingdom Pseudomonadati; phylum Pseudomonadota; class Alphaproteobacteria; order Maricaulales; family Maricaulaceae; genus Oceanicaulis; species Oceanicaulis sp. UBA2681. Next base: position 391,324 of record NZ_DEMB01000016.1, read on the forward strand.
AGTCAGAATCGGGAACCTCGCCATAGGCCGCCTCTTCCTCGCCCTCGTGTTCGTCGTGATGATCTTCATCTTCGTCATGATCGTCATCGTGATCATGATGCTCTTCACGCAGGGCTTCGGTCTCGGCGAAACCGGGAATGTCGAAATCGCTCCCCTCCCGACGCAGCCCCTCAATCTGGATCATCAATCCGTCAAAGTCGGCGGTGACGCGTCCTGCAGCCTGAACGCCGTCATCGACACTGGTGGCGCCCAGATAGGCGAAGCCGTCGATGAGATCGTCATTCCGCTCTGTGGGGATCCGGCCGTCGAGCACATTCACGACGCCGCCAATCGCGCCGCCGCCATAGGCGATCGCTGCCGGACCGCGCAACACTTCAATCTGCTGAGCGCCCAGCGCTTCAGCTGAGACCGCATGATCGGGGCTGGCGCTGGAGGCGTCGAGCGCGCCCAGACCGTTCACAAGCATCCGCACCCGGTCAGCGCCCAGACCGCGAATGATCGGGCGCCCCGCCGCCGGACCGAAATACGTGCTGTTCACCCCGGGCATCCGGCTGAGCGTGTCAGCGATATTGCCATTGAGATTGCGCTCGATTTCCTGCGCCGAGATAAGGTCCACTGACCCCACCATCTCGTCGCTCTGCAATTGCATCGGGGTAGACAGAACCACGATGACGTCTTCAAGCGTCGCGTCATCAGTCTGAGCAAACGCCTGCGGCGCAGCCAGCGCCAGCACGCTGACGGCCGCAGCGAGCCGGCAAGCAAAGGGAGTGTGAGCGGACATGATGAAGACCCCGTAATGTTATAGTATCGCACTGCGTTATGTCATAACGTCACCCTCTTGGCGCATCAAGTCCGGACTCCCACCTATATGTGATTGACGCCCGACGCCGCGCCTCACGACGGGCTGGCCCTCAGGCTCGCCCCGCCCCACGAAAGCCGCTAGGATGAAATCATGAACACTGCGATTCAAACGCTTGACGCCGCAGAACGGTTTTGCACCGAACGCGGTCTGTCGCTGACGCCCATGCGCCGGCGGGTTCTGGAATTACTGGTGGAGGCGGGCGGACCGGTCAAAGCCTATGACCTTTTGTCCGCTCTCAAACCCGGCGGCGCCGCACAGCCGCCAACCGTCTATCGCGCACTGGACTTTCTCACGCGCGCCGGGCTGGCGCACAAGGTGGAGGCGCTGAACGCCTATACCGCTTGTCTGAACGGTGACGAGCATGATCCGTGCACCGGGTCCGCTGAACTGTTCATCTGCGAAGCCTGCGGCACAGTGGAAGAGCGTCACATGCACAGACCTGTGGTGGATACGCCTGAAGGCTTTGTCATCACGCGCAGCGTGGTCGAGCATTACGGCCAGTGCCGCAAGTGTGTGAGCTGACCTCCCGTCACATTCCCTGGTCTGGCCCTGACAGATCGCGCGAAGCGCCCTAGCCTTAAACTCGATCATCTAGGAGCCAGTCGGATGCAGATTTTGTGGCGCGGCAACGCGAACAGTTGGGAATGCGACGAGCTAGGCCATCTCAATGTCCGCTTTTACATGGCCAAGGCCCAGGAAGCGCTGGCCGGGCTTGCTGACCGGCTCGGCATGCATCTCGCCTTCGCTCCGGACGCCACCGCCACATTGATCCCGCGCGACATCGTCATCCGGTTTCTCGCCGAAGCGCGCCCTGGGGCGCCTTTACGGATTTCAGGCGGGGTGACCAGCCATGACGCCACCAGCCTGACGGTGGCGATGGTCCTGTATCATGCCGCCAGCGACACGCCGGCCGCCACATTTGAAATCCGCGCCGAACATTGTGACGCCGTTACGGGCCGGGTGTTCAACTGGCCTGCCCGCAGCCTGAAAGCGCTGAGCCTGATCGAGGTGGAGCGCCCCGCCCTGATGACGCCGCGCAGTCTGGGTGAGACGCCAGCCAGCTCCAAGCTCTCCCTGGCCGCGGCGAACGCCCTGAACCTTCAGGAGATCGGGCGTGGCCGGATCAATCGCGACGAGCTGGACGCCTTCGGTCGCATGCGCGCCGAGTTCGGCATCGGCAAGGTTTCAGACAGCGTCATCCATTTCAGCGACGGCTTTCCCGAGCAATGGGAGGCCTTCGCCAAGAACGAGCCGCTGACCGTCGCCAGCGCCGTTCTGGAAGCGCGTCTGAATTTCCGCCGCTTCCCCGCTCAAGGCGAAGGCTATGTGCTCCGCTCCGGGCTGAAGTCCGCCACGGACAAGGTGCGTACGCTCGTGCACTGGGCGCTCGACCCTGTCTCAGGCAAACCGTTATGGAGCATGGAGGCGGTCGCCTGCATGCTGGATCTTGAGACCCGCAGGCTGGCGCCGGTTTCGGCGGCGCGACTCGCGGAGCTGCAATCAAAGACGCAGCCGGAACTGGCGTATTAAACGCGCGGCCCGATCCGTTACCCGCCCGATCCCGCCAGCTCACGCGCCCGACGCGCCGCCATGCGCGCCTGAACGGCCTGCCCATCGGTGCGGGCGGCGCTGGCGGCGGTTTCAAACAACTCAGCCGCGGCCTGATGATCGCCCTGATCGCTCAGAATGCGGGCCAGTCCGAGCGCCGCCTGGAAATGACGCGGGTCAAAGGCGAGCACACGCTGGTAAAGCGACACTGCGCTTTCGCTGTCGCCAACACTGACCAGACAATCCGCGTGGGTGGAGAGCAGGTTCAGATCCCAGGGCGCATCCGCCAGCCGGGCCGCGCTGTCCGGACAGACGCTCTCATCAATCACCAGATCACCGCCCAGCTCACGCATTTGCGCCTGTGTGCCGGCGGCCGAGCCCGCCGAAGCGGGAGCGGGAGCGGGCGCCAGATCCTGAGGCTCGGACGAAGCAGCATCGGCGCCGCCAGCGCTGTGCTGTTCGGAAGGCTCCGATGCTGAGGACGGCGTAGAGGAAGACGAAGACGCGGCGGGCTCTGACGCGGGTGAAGCGGTCGGGCCGGACATTGCCCCCTGCTCGCTGACAGGCGCGCGCGGCGGCGAGCGCCGGATCGGCGCAGACTGTCCGGTGACCCCTGAGAGCGTGACCAGTACGCCGCCCTCTCGCACTTCGGCCTCACCGCCTGCAAAGGCGCCGGACATCGAAATCGAAACGCCGTTGGGCGCCCGGCTCAGCGCCAGAGCGGAGACCGGTCCGCGCACCGCCGGTTCGATATGGCGCGAGCGGTCGAGGCTCACTCCGTCCACATGCAGGACGAGCCCGGACCCAGGTTGGATTTCGACGCTCTGCGGCTGGCTGTCAAAGGCCAGCCAAAGCTGGGTCCGCCCCTCCGACTGAAGCAGTGAGACATCACGCAGCTCCGCGTGAGCGGCGGTGCAGGACAAAGCGGCCAGAGCCGATGCAGTGAGAAGCCGTATCATCATGGCGTCCTTGTGCCGCGAGTCGTTAGGCCCGCGCCAGACATCAGTGGGGCGCTCTCATTATCGGGCTCCGGACCCCAGCAAGGCGACAGGGCCGGACTGACAGACATCGTATCCCAGCGCGCCCAGGATCTCGCCATCCTCCGAAATCACGCGCTCATAAACCGCACAGGCCTCTCCGGCGTCCGGAACCGCGTCGACAATAAAGAAAGGATCGGCTTCGCCCGCTTGAAGCGGCGCGCCCTCCGACACCACGCGCCACCGCGCAGCGCCATTTTCAAGCACGCAATCCCAACGCCCTGACTCGCCAAAGCGCATCCGCACCACGGGCGTCTCGTCGTGATCGGCGACATGCAGCACCTGCGCGCGGCCCGCACCGCGCACGAAGGTCATGGACGAGGCCCGGCTTTCCTCGAGGCAGGCGCGGATCAGGGGCAGATAGCGCGGCAGGGCCTCGCTCCAGCTCACATGCGGGCCGATCTCGGCGGCGCAGCCTTCATAGGCTCCGTCGGCGGCCTCAACCCTGGCGAAGCGCGCATAGACCCGCCCGTTCACCCGGCAGACGCCCGCCTCCAGCTCAATCAGCATGGCCTCACCGTTTTCATCCTGACCTTCAAAACGGCGCACGCCATCATGAAGCCAGGCCGCTTCAGGCCGCAGATCGGCATGACGGGTCACATCCCCCTCAACCGCATGCGCGTAAACCGCGCGAACCCGGTCGCCCTCTTCGAGATAATGCAAATCGCCATAAAACCCCTCGCCATCGATCTGATACCCCGAGCGCGGGACGTCGCCGGGCCGGTCTGACGGCGCCAGCGAAGGCGACGGCGCCTCAGAATCCGATGTGGATGGGGCGAAACCGGCGACAGGCGAGAGAGCGGACTGGGAAGTCTGAGCGCAGGCTGTCAAAACCAGGGCGAGACCGCACAGGGTGATGTAACGGAGATAATTTGGCGTCATAGCATTTGATCCCGGCGCTTATGGGCCGAGCCCCTGACAATTGCCGGGCAGTTTAGCGTCCAGCCCGGCTTCGCTCCAAGAGCCAAGCCTGTATGCTGACCATCATGCGCAGTGATTCCCGATACGGCTATTACGAATTCTTCTGTGGCGGCGGGATGGCGCGCCTGGGGCTCGGCGCGCATTGGCGTTGCCGGTTCGCCAATGACATTGATGCCGACAAGGCCAACGCCTATCGCGCCAATTTCGGCGATGACCACTTCCACCAGGGCGATGTGTGCGCGCTGAACGCCGCTGACCTGCCCGGCGAAGCCGATCTCGCCTGGGCCAGCTTTCCCTGTCAGGATTTGTCCCTGGCGGGAAACCGCAGCGGCCTGGCGGGCGAACGCTCAGGCGTGTTCTACGGGTTCTGGCGTTTGATCGAGGCGCTGAACGCCGAAGGCCGGGCGCCCAAGCTGATCGCGCTGGAAAACGTCACCGGGCTTCTGACCTGCTCGGACGGCGCCGACTTTGAAGCCCTGTGCCGGACCCTGGACGAAGGCGGCTACCGGGTCGGAGCCATGGAGATCGATGCGCGCTGGTTCGTGCCGCAATCGCGCCCGCGCCTGTTCGTGGTGGCCTTGCGCAAGGACATTCCCATCCCCGACGAGCTGGTGCTGGAAGATGCGCCGGACGGAATCTCGCCCTTCCATACCCGCGCCGTGCGACGCGCCGCAGAGCGCTTGCCGGACGCCCTTAAAGCCAACTGGCTGTGGTGGGCTCTGCCCGTGCCGCCCCTGCCCAACCAGGTTCTGGGCGATCTGATCGAGCCAAGCCGGCGCACGCCCTGGCACAGCCCGGAAGAAACCAGGCGTTTGCTCGCCATGATGAGCCCGGCCAACATGGCCAAGCTCAAACAGGCGCGCCAGTCTGACCGCCCCATGATCGGCGCGCTGTATCGCCGGACGCGGATCGAAAAAGGCGAGCGCAAGCAGCGCGCCGAGGTCCGCTTTGACGGGCTGGCGGGATGCCTGCGCACGCCCGGCGGCGGCTCGTCCCGTCAGTTCATCGTCTCCGTCCGCTCTGGCCGGGTCCGAACCCGCCCCATGACGGCGCGCGAATATGCCCGACTGATGGGATTGCCGGATGAGTACAAGCTGCCCCAGCGCGAAAGCGCGGGTCTGCATCTAGCCGGCGACGGGGTCGCGGCGCCGGTGGTGGCGTTCTTGCGCGAAGGCCTGTTCGAACCCATTCTCGAACACGCTCAGGCCGTACTGCCCGCGAAAGAACCCGCGGAATAGATCATGAAGATCGCCATCATTGGAAGCGGGATCTCGGGATTGGCGAGCGCCGCCCTGCTCTCCCGGGATGGCCACAGCGTCAGCGTCTTTGAACGCTTTGACGCCCCTCGCCCGCTCGGTGCAGGGCTATTGTTGCAACCCTCCGGGCTGCTCGCGCTCAATCGGCTGGGCCTAGTTGACCAGGCGGTGGCGCAAGGCGCGCCAGTCTCACGTCTCATCGGTCGCACCCCCAAAGGGCGCACAGTGCTGGATTTGAGATACGCGGACGGCAAGCCCGGCGATATGGGCGTTGGCATTCACCGCGCCAGCCTGTTCAACCTGCTGCACGAAAGCACGCTTGAAACCGATATCGACTGGCGTCCGGGTCATGGCGTAGAGCGTTTGCTCGACCTTGAGGATGCGCCTCGCCTGATGCTTGAAAATGGCGAGGCGACAGAACGCTTCGACCTCGTCATCGCCGCGGACGGATCACATTCCAGCCTGCGCCGTCAAATCTGTCCAAAAGCGCACGCCCCGGTTTACCCCTGGGGCGCGATGTGGGCGATCCTGCCGGAGACTCAAAGCCCTCACGGTGACGAGCTTGACCAGATCTATGACGGTTGCAGCGTCATGATCGGCCTGCTCCCTGTCGGCGCAAACCCCTCAGACCCTCACGGTCGCCCGGGAGTCAGCTTTTTCTGGTCCTTGCGCGGGGATGCGATCCCGCTCTGGAAAGCTGAGGGTCTGGACGCCTTCAAGAAACGCCTGCGATCCCTCTGGCCTCGCGCTGCAGAGCTGGTCGAGCCTGTCACAGATCCCGCCGTGTTCGCAGAGGCGCGCTATCGAGATTGCGTCTGCCCCAACTGGCGGAATGGGCGCTCGGTCCTGATCGGCGACGCCGCTCACGGCATGAGCCCCCAACTGGGTCAAGGCGCCAACCTGGCGTTGGGGGACGCAGTCAGCCTGGCGGCGCAACTCAAGGACCACGCCCCCGTCACCCATGCCCTGAAAGCCTTTGAAGCGGACCGCAAACCCGTCGCCCGATATTATTCGCTGATGAGCCGGTCGCTCACCCCCGTCTTCCAGTCGAGCTCTCGCATTATCGGGATGCTGCGCGACACTTTCATGGGCGTGTTCTGCCGGCTGCCGGTCTTGCGCAACTGGATGAGCTGGACCCTGGTCGGGCGCGGTCGTTTGCCATGGTGAAACCACGCTCAACTCATGACGTTTTCACCCCGGAAGACCGCTCTCGGGTGATGCGGGCGGTGAAGGGCAAGGACACCAAGCCTGAACTGATCGTGCGGCGGCTGACCCACGCTCTGGGCTATCGCTACCGGCTGCATCGCAAGGACCTGCCCGGCTCGCCGGATCTGGTGTTCGCTGGCCGACAGAAAGTCATCTTTGTGCATGGCTGCTTCTGGCACGGTCATGACTGCGCGCGCGGGTCACGCCAGCCCAAAACCAACGCGGAGTACTGGCGCGCCAAGATCGCCCGCAATGCTGCGCGGGACGCTGCTAACCTGAAAGCGCTGGAGGCGCACGGCTGGCGCGCGCTGGTGATCTGGGAGTGCGAGATGAAGGATCGTGACGCGCTGGCGGTGCGGCTGCGCGATTTTCTGGGCTAGAGTCCGTCTGAAAACCAGTCCACCAGATGATCCACCAGCAAACGGACCCGATGCGCCAGAAAACGGTTTGACGGGAAGACCGCCCACAGATCGCGATGATCCGGAGCCCAGTCCGGCAGGATCTCGACTACGCTGCCATCAGCCAGGGACGTATGCGCCGCCCAGGCCGGCAATGAGGCGATCCCGGCTCCATTCGCAGCGGCGCAAACCGCCGCGCGGGCGCCATGAAGCGTCAACCGGCCGGACACTTTCACCTCGACGGAGTCATCTCCGCGCTGGAACCGCCATTGATTGGGGGCGGATTTGTTGCGGTCGATGATGCAGTCATGCCGTGCGAGATCATTGGGATGCTCGGGCGCGCCGGCCGCACTGAGATAGGCCGGGCTCGCCACGAGCTTGAGCGGCGCAGGCGCGAGGCGGCGCGCAATCAGGCTGGAATCGCCCAGCTGGCCGATCCGGACGCCCAGATCAAAGCCTTCATCCACCAGGTCGACCATGCGGTCAGAGAATTCCAGCCGCACCTCGACGCCCGGCCATTGCGCCATGAACCCCGTGATGGGCTGGATCAGGCGCGACGAGCCGAAATCAACGGGCGCCGAGACCCGCAATACGCCCGCCGCCGCGGCCTGTTCCGCCACCAGACCGTTCTCGATCGCGTCATATTCGGCTAGCCAGGGCCCGACCCGCTCCAGCAGCGCCCGCCCCGCATCCGTCAGCCGGACAGAGCGTGTCGTACGCTCCAGAAGGCGCGCTTGCATGCGGTCCTCAAGAGCGGAAATTTGCTTGGACGCGGCGCCCGCCGTCATGCCGAGCCGTTCCGCTGCGCGGGTGAAGCTTTCCAGTTCCGCCACAGCAGCGAAGAGGCGAAGCGCGTCGATCCGATCCATGTGTTTCCTTAAGGGAAAGAGTAAATCACAATATGACCGTATTATAAGCCAGCCATGGATTTGTCATCTCACGTCCCGCAGCCTCGCGCCAATGCCCGCAAAGCGTGCGTCGGTCTAAAGACGGGCATCATGAGCAAAAACCACGGACCCATCGCCCGGCCCCGCTGGATGAAGCGGGGCGTCGGGCGATGGAAGCACCAGGGTTTGGCAAGACCAATGGCCTTGGACCCAGGGCTGACGGCCTCCAGGGGAGAGGCCGGGCAGTTGGGCGGCAGCTGAGGGGAAGCCGCCCGTCAGGACCGAGGGAAGCCTGACACCTATCGGATGATATGGTCTTGAGGTGAAATAAACTGCTCAAGACAATGTCTGTTTCCGATGATCAAAGTAAAGCAATAGCGCCCCCTTTACTCAAGCACCTTGGTTAACAAAAATGTTAATAAATGAAATACCTGCATTTTTTCAAATGGTAGCAATGCGGGTTTGGTTCGGCTCATACGGGAATTCGCGCCTGAAAACCGGTAAGGCTTGAGCTGAGTCTCGCCCTACCGGCCTTTTCTGAACAGACGCTCAGTCCTTTTTCGCAGACTTGTGTTCAGACGGCCCTGGCTCAGGAAGCTTGTCAGCTTCCGCCCCGTCTGCGCCAGCCTCACGCCGGCGTTGGGCTTCCTGATCCAGGGTTTCTTTCGCCTTCGGGTCTGATTGATCAGATGTGTCGCTCACACCGTCCTCCTTCATAACTTCAAGGTCCGTCTGCCTTAGTCCTGACCGGGCCGCATGGGCGGCGGGTCGGACGCGGGGAAGGTGTCGTCCAGCGCCTCATCAAGCTTGTCGTCTTTCTCGTCTTCGCTCTGATCGGGCTTTTTCGGCGTGTTCTCGCGCTCCGCGTCCGGCACGCGCTCAATTTCGTCCTCACGCGCGCCGAGACGTCCGGCGGAATCCTGCGCCACTTTCTCTCCGAAACGCTCGCCGCGACCGCCATCTAGCGCCTGATCGACAGGCATGGTCTCGTCGCCGATCTTGGTGTCGTCGGGACGCTGCTGACCCTTGCGGTCCACCGATTTGGTTTCGTCAAACGCTTCAGAAAACGCCTGATTGTCGGCGGGTGCGGTCTCGGTCGTGTGATGGGAGGCCATTGGGATCCTCCTTCTTTGCTGTTGCTTGTCTTAAAGCAACGCACACACAGCCGCCGCGTTCCGAGAAAGATCAGTCGTGGAGCACCGCGTCCACGCCGATCAGCTCCCAATCGTGCATCTGATCAAGATAGGCGTCGAAATACGCCTTGTGCGACGATCCAACGATCACCAGCACCCGCGCGCCCGGCTCATTGCCGGCGGCTTCGACGACATTGGCGGCCATGCGCAGACCGCGGGTCTGCCACCAGCTGACATACTGGCGCGCCACCGCATCATTGTCGGGCGTCGCGGCGGCGAGGCCGAAATCGGCGTTGATCGTAGCCTGCTGATAGGCTGGGGCATTGATGAAGCGATACCCTGCGAGCACCCGCTCAGGCGAGCCCAGATAGGTCTGCGCCTCTTCAAACACGGCGTCCGTGTCCGGGTCGGATTGCGCCCAGACCGACTGGATCGTCGGCCCCAGCGTCTCAGGCGCATGGGCGTAGATGGAATCGGCGGTGTGGTCGTCCATGGTCGCCAGCGAATTCAGCCCCAGCCGAGCGGCCAAAGCGACGCCGATGGCGTTATTCTCTCCGCGTGAGCCAAGCATGGCGTTCAACTCGCCTGCCAGCGCCTCGGTTAGGTCGTCTGCTGCAATGCGGTCGCTCGGCTCAAGTTGCGCCCATTGCAGGGCCGCCGACCAGGGTTCACCGGCGCCATACAGCAGCAGCGCCAGCGCCCGGCGCTCCGATGCGCTCGGCGCGTCGGGAAAGTCCGCCAAACGGGCGCGCGCGGCGATGAAGGCTTCAGGCTGGCTCATCCCCAGCGCGTCGAGCGCAGGCCGGGGATCGCGGCAATAGGTGTCCGCGAGGCCTTCATAGAGCGCAGCATAGCGGCGCAGCTCGTCACAGCCGCGTCCGCCAATGGCTTCGATGGCGATGATATCGGGGGCAAACGCTTCCAGCCGCGCGAGCACCAGATCAAGATCGCCGGGATTGAGCGCGCCTTCGGGCAATTGGTTGAGGTGCGCCGTGCCCAGCACCAGAACCCGCGTCGGCTCCCCGCCCAGCGGGTCCTGAACGCCGGAGAAATCAATCATGGGCTCGGCGGCCTGAGCAAGCGTCAGTGTGGTGAAAGCAGCAAGAGCTGTGAGCATGGCGTCGGTCCCCGTTAGCGATCTCTGATCAGGAAATGCCGCACCCCATCCCCGTGGATGCAGCGCCAGCGTGACAGTTCATCGCCGAGAAGACGAGTTACAATTAAAAAGGCCGGGCGAAACGCCCGGCCTTTTCAGTTCGATCTGTAACCAGACCTATGCAGCTTTCGCCGGGGCGAAGCGGCCGTAGAAGGTCTCGCCTTTGCCGGCCATGTCGCGCAGCAAAGCGGGCACTTCGAACGGCTTGCCGTATTTGGCTTTCAGCGCGTCGGCGCGTTCCACGAAGGCCTTGGCGCCGATGGTGTCGATGAAGCTCAGCACGCCGCCGGTATAGGGCGCAAAACCCCAGGCGAGGATGGAGCCGACATCGGCTTCGCGCGGGTCAGCAACGATCTCTTCTTCCATCGTCCGGGCCGCTTCGATGGCCTGGGCGTAGAGGATGCGATCCTTGATTTCCTGCACGTCGGGCTGCTCGTCGAGCAGCTTGCCGTTCGGGGCGAACTGATCGAGCTCGTCCCAGAGCTGCTTGCCTTCGTCGGTATAGACGTAGAAGCCCTTCTGGTTCTTGCGGCCATAGCGGCCCAGCTCGTACATCTTCTCGATGACTTCAGCGTTCGGGGTGTCTTCAAACGCGTCGCCAAGATCCTTCTTGGTCTGCTGAAGCACCTTGTAGCCCAGGTCGATGGCCACTTCGTCCTGCAGCGAGAGCGGGCCGACCGGCATGCCGGCCATCTTGGCGGCGTTCTCGATCAGGGCCGGCTTCACGCCTTCGGTCAGCATGTACATGCCCTGCTCAATGTAACGCATCACGCAGCGGTTGGCGTAGAAGCCGCGGGTGTCGGCGACGACGATCGGGGTCTTCTTGATCTTCGCCACGAAGTCCAGGCACATCGAGATGGCCCGGCCGCCGGTTTTCTCGCCCACGATCAGTTCGACCAGCATCATCTTCTCGACCGGCGAGAAGAAGTGCACGCCGATGAAGTTCTCCGGACGCGAGGAGGCCTCGGCCAGAGAAGAGATCGGAATGGTGGAGGTGTTCGAACCAAAGATCGCGTCTTTCGGCATGTGCTCTTCAGCCGCCTTGGTGATCTTGTGCTTGAGTTCGGAGTTTTCAAACACCGCCTCGACCACCAGATCGACGTCTTTCAGGAGCGAGTAATCGGTGGTCGCGGTGACGAGGTTCGTCTTCGCGTCCGCCGCTTCCTGAGTGAGCTTGCCGCGCTTGACGCCCTTGGCGAAGTGCGCCGCCACATGGGCCTTGCCCTTGTCCGCGCCTTCCTGGTTGACGTCGATCAGCACCACTTCGATGCCGGCCTGAGCCGACACGGTGGCGATGCCTGCGCCCATGAAGCCCGCGCCGATGACGGCGACCTTCTTGATCTCGGCCTTCTGCTCACCCGCCGGACGGCGTGCGCCTTTTTCAAGCGCCTGCTTGGACAGGAAGAGCGAGCGGATCATGTTCCGGCTCTCGGGTCGCATCAGCAGCTTGGTGAAATAGCGGCTCTCGATGCGCAGGCCCGCGTCGATGGGAACCTGCAGGCCCTCATAGACGCACGACAGGATGTAACGCTGGGCCGGATAATTGCCGTAGGTTTCCTTCAGCAGCATCGGGGATGCGCCCATGAACACCTGAAGGCCGGCGGGATGGTAAGGGCCGCCGCCCGGGATCTTGAACTTGTCCTGATCCCAGGGCTGCTTGCCGCCCATCGGATCGGCTTTGACCAGTTCCTTGGCCTTGGCGACGATCTCGGCCACCGGCGCGATCTCGTTCACCACGCCTTGCTGCTTGGCTTTTTCAGCGTCGAGCTGTTTGCCCTGCAGCATGATCGGGGCTGCGTTCATCACGCCGATCAGGCGCGGCAGACGCTGGGTGCCGCCGCCGCCCGGCAGAACGCCGACGAGGGCTTCCGGCAGACCCAGCTTGGCGCCCGTATCGGTCGCCATGACGCGGTAGTGGCAGGCGAGCGTGACTTCAAAGCCGCCGCCCAGCGCCAGACCATTGATGGCGGCTGCGATGGGCTTGCCGCAGGTTTCAAGATTGCGCAGGGACTGGTTGAGACGATAGGCGGTCTCAAACAGTTTCGCCTTGGCGTCCTCTTCGGACATGCCCTTGAGGTCGGCCATGCCGCCGCCCAGCTCGGACAGGTC
>NZ_DEMB01000016.1:404034-421041 GCF_002354675.1 Oceanicaulis sp. UBA2681
CCCATCTCTTCCATGACGGAATTGGACAGAACGTTCATGGAGACGTTGGGCGAGTCAAAGGTGATGAGCGCGATGCCGTCGCCGTCCACCTCGAATTTGAAATGCGTGTAGGTCATGCTTCAAATCTCCTGATCAGGGTTCGCCTGATCGGTTGTGTCGTTTTGCTTGTTCAGCAGAGCTGTTCCGATAGCGACAGAGAACGGCAAACCGACGCCGGGTCCGAACGCGAGGCCTAGCCCCACGCCCAGAAGCGGGTTGTCCAGCGAGACGCCGAAGGCGACGCCGAGGGAAATCCCCAGCGCTGCGCCAATGGCCAGCCCGAACGGCAAGCCCTTGAGCAAGGCGTTCTGGCTGTCAGCCGGTTTGCTGTTCGCTTCAGCCATCAGATCAGACCAGCTCGATGATGGTGGCGGTGCCCATGCCGCCGCCCACGCAGAGCGTGGCGAGGCCGGTGGACTTGCCGGTGCGTTCCAGCTCGTCGAGCACGGTCCCGAGGATCATCGCGCCGGTGGCGCCCAGCGGGTGGCCCATGGCGATGGCGCCGCCGTTGACGTTGGTCTTGGAGTGATCCACGCCCAGATCTTCCATGAAGCGCAGCACGACCGAGGCGAACGCCTCGTTCATCTCAAACAGATCAATGTCGGACGGGCTCATGCCGGCTTTCTTCAGCGCCTTGCGCGCGGACGGCGCGGGGCCGGTCAGCATGATGGTCGGCTCAGAACCGGTGGACGCCATGGCGCGGATGCGGGCGCGCGGCTTGAGGCCGAGCTTCTCGCCCATTTCCTTGGAGCCGACGAGGATGGCGGCGGCGCCGTCCACGATGCCCGAGGAGTTGCCCGCATGGTGGACGAAGTTGATCTTCTCCACATCGGGGTATTTCTGCATCGCGACCTTGTCGAGGCCGACAAACGCCGACAGGTCCTTGAAGGACGGCTTCAGGCTCGCCAGCGACTGCATGTCGGTGCCCGGGCGCATATGCTCGTCATGGTCCAGCTGGACGAGGCCGAGCTGGTTCTTCACCGGCACGACGGACTTGTCGAAGCGGCGCTCTTTCCAGGCCTTCTCGGCGCGGTTCTGGGATTCGATCGCATAGGCGTCCACGTCATCGCGCGAATAGCCGTACTTGGTGGCGATCAGGTCCGCGGACACGCCCTGCGGCACGAAGTAATGGTCAAACGCCATTTCCGGATCGACCGCCATGGCGCCGCCGTCAGAGCCCATCGGCACGCGCGACATGGCTTCCACACCGCCGCCAATGGCCAGATCAGCTTCGCCGGACATGACTTTCGCGGCGGCCAGGTTCACAGCTTCAAGACCGGAGGCGCAGAAGCGGTTGACCTGAAAACCGGACGCGGTCTCGGCATAGTTCGCATTCAGCGCGGCGGCGCGGGCGATGTCGGCGCCCTGCTCGCCCACCGGCGACACGCAGCCCAGCACCACGTCGTCGATGAAAGACGTGTCGAGATTGTTGCGATCACGGATCGCCTGCAGCTGCTGGGTGGCGAGCTGCAGCGCGGTGATTTCGTGCAGCGAACCGTTTTTCTTGCCTTTGCCGCGCGGTGTCCGCGTGGCGTCATAAATATAAGCGTCAGTCATAAAGGGATCCTCCCTGGGTTGGGGCGTGCGCCGCGCCGCAGGCGTGGCGTATCCATTCGTAATGCCCGTCCGACACGCTGAGGGTGTCTTCGCTGACGAGCGTGAGCATGTGCGTGTTGTCCGCCATGGTCTGGCCTTCGGCCTGGCACCGGGTGCGTGCGGCGATCATGTCGCCGTCCCGGGTCAGATTGAGGACCTCGCAAGACCGCTCGTACAGTTCGAGCACATCAGGCGAGAGGCGGAACATCCCCTCCTCCGGGCACGAGGCGTCGAGGCCCCATAGTCCGGAGAAGGTCTGTTCGAAATAAGCGCGGACCGGAGACGGCTCAGAAACAGCCGCCTCGGGTTCCGCCGAGTCCGGCGTGCAGGCGGCGAGCAAGGCGCTCGCTGCGCAGAGTATGACACGCCGCGCGATCACCTACAGCGTCCGTGCGATCAAGAGCTTCATGATCTCGTTGGTGCCGCCATAGATGCGCTGCACCCGCGAGTCCCGCCACATGCGGGCGATGGGATACTCGTTCATGAAGCCGTAGCCGCCGTGCAGCTGCACGCATTCGTCGATCAGCTCGCACTGGATGTCGGTCGTCCAGTACTTCGCCATGGACGCGGTCGCGGCGTCCAGCTGGCCCTTGATCAGAAGATCCGAGCAATGCTGGACGAACACTTCAGCGATGGTCGCCTTGGTCTTGAGCTCCGCCAGTTTGAACTGGGTGTTCTGAAAGCCCATCACCGGCTTGCCGAACGCCTGACGTTCTTTGACGTAGTTGATGGTCTCGTGGAGCGCGCGCTTCATCATGCCCACGGCCTGAACCCCGATCTGAAGGCGTTCCTGGGGCAATTGCTCCATCAGCTGGAAGAAGCCCTGGCCCTCTTCTTCACCGAGCAGCGCTTCGGCGGGGACTTTCATGTCCTCAAAGAATAGCTCGGCGGTGTCCTGGGACTTCATGCCGACCTTGTCGAGATTGCGACCGCGGCGGAAGCCCTCCAGCCCGTCGGTCTCGATCAGGAAGAGCGAGGTGCCCTTGGCGCCGCCCTTGGGATCGGTCTTGGCCACCACGACGATGAAGTTCGCCATGCCGCCATTGGTGATGAATGTTTTGGAGCCGTTGATCTTGTAGCCATTGCCGTCTTTGACGGCGTTGGTCTTGATGCCTTGCAGGTCAGACCCGGCGCCCGGCTCGGTCATCGCGATCGCGCCGACATATTCACCCGAGATCAGCTTGGGCAGGATGCGCTTTTTCTGCTCTTCCGTGCCGTAATGCCAGACATAGGGCGCGACGATGGAATTGTGCAGGCTGGCGCCCCAGCCATCCACGCCCATCTCGGCGATCGCCATGTGGAAGGCGTAGTCATGGCGCCAGTCGCCGCCCGCGCCGCCAAACTCTTCCGGAGCCGCCGGGCACAAAAGACCGCTTTCGCCGGCCTTGTTCCACAGTTCGCGATCCACAGAGCCTTCTTTTTCCCAGCGGTCGCCGTGCGGCAGGCATTCCTTCTCGATGAAGCCGCGCACGGCCCCGTCGAAAATGTTCACGTCTTCCTGGTCCAGCCATTCCGGCTTGGGCACGTTCAAAACTTGCGCCGTCATTGATGTCTTCCTCCCAAGTGTTTCTTGCATAAAAGCCCCCCGCCAGCGGGGCGGAGGGCTTTCACGATCAGTCTCAGAACGCTTCGGCTTCCAGCGTCATCATGGTCTCGGCGCCGGTTTCGATCCGGGCCAGATGCGCGTCCGCCTGGGGCAGCCAGCGCTCGACGAAGTATTTCGCCGTGACCAGCTTGGTGGCGTAGATCGGGTCGCTGTCGCCTTTTTTGGCGGCGGCCACTTTCGCCATTTTCGCCCACATATAGGCAAAGCAGGTCAGACCGAAGAGATGCATGTAATCGGTCGAGGCTGCACCGGCATTATCGAAGTTCTCAAGACCTTTTTCGACCAGCCAGTTGGTGGCTTTCTGGAGCTTGGCTTTGACGTCCGCCAGGCCGTCCACATAGAGCTTCAGGTCGGCGTCGCCCTGGTTCTCGGCGATGAACTCGTCCAGCTCGCCAAAGAAGGTGTTGATCGGACGCATGCCGGCCATGGCCAGCTTGCGGCCCACCAGGTCAAGCGCCTGAACGCCGTTGGTGCCTTCATAGATCAGGGTGATGCGCGCATCGCGCAGCAGCTGTTCGATGCCCCATTCGCGGGTGAAGCCTGAGCCGCCATGAACCTGCAAGCCGGTGGAGACGCTGTCATAGCCCTTGTCGGTGAGGTAGCCCTTCACGATCGGGGTCAACAGCGCCATGTAGTCGCCCGCTTTTTCGCGGAGGGCTTCATCCTCGGCCTTGTGCTCGAGATCGCCTTGCAGCGCGGTCCAGTAGGTGAAGGCGCGCGCGCCTTCGACAAACACTTTCTGGTCCATCAGCATGCGGCGCACATCGGGGTGCACGATGATCGGGTCGGCAGGACCGTCTGGGTTTTTCGGCCCGGTCAGGGAGCGGCCCTGGATGCGGTCTTTCGCAAAGGCGAGCGAGTACTGGTAGGCGGTCTCCGCCAGGCCCAGCCCCTGCAAACCCACGCCCAGACGCGCCTCATTCATCATGACGAACATGATCTTGAGGCCCTTGTTCTCTTCACCCACGAGCCAGCCCTTGGCCTCGTCATAGTTCATGACGCAAGTGGCGTTGCCGTGAATGCCCATTTTCTCTTCCAGGCCGCCGCACTGAAGCGTGTTGCGCTCGCCCGGATTGCCGTCCGCGTCCGGCAGATATTTCGGCACCACGAACAGCGAGATGCCTTTCACGCCCTGCGGCGCGCCTTCAACGCGCGCCAGCACCAGGTGAACGATATTGCCGCTCATCTCGTGCTCGCCGGCGGAGATCCAGATCTTCTGGCCGGAAATCTTGTAGCTGCCGTCGCCGTTCGGAACCGCCTTGGTGCGCAGCAGGCCCAGATCGGTGCCGCAATGCGGCTCTGTCAGGTTCATGGTGCCCGACCATTCGCCGGAGAACATTTTCGGCAGGTAGAGCTCTTTCTGCTCCTGGCTGCCGCCCACCAGCAGGGCTTGCGCCGCGCCATTGGTCAGGCCCGGATACATGCCGAACGCCATGTTGCAGCTGGTCACCATCTCGTTGAAGGCGAGGTTGAGATAATGCGGCAAGGCCTGACCGCCGAATTCAGCCGGCGCGGACAGCGCGGTCCAACCGCCTTCGGTCATCTGGTCATACGCGCCCTTGAAGCCGGTCGGCGTGGTCACAACGCCGTCTTTCAGGGAGCAGCCTTCATGGTCGCCCACCTTGTTGAGCGGATGCAGCACGCCTTCGCAGAACTTGCCGCCCTCTTCCAGGATGGCGTTGACGATGTCCTCGGACGCGTCCGCGAAGCCGGGGATGTCATTGTATTGCTGGACGTTGAGCAGCTCGTTCAAGACGAACTTCTGATCGCGATTTGGGGCCTTGTAATCGGGCATTTGAACCGTCTCCGTAGGGAACGAGGGGGTTATGGGTATGGGGCCATGTCGGCCGGTGCGCGTCGAGTCCTGTCACGGCCTCTTCGCGAAAGCGTCATGTGGGATCATCGGGCGAATGCCCGGACCATTGGGTCAGTCGTGCGGACGCCAGCGCTTCAAACGCGGCGGCGCGCCGCTTGATGTCTTCAGAAGGCTCTCGATCCGCCAGGCGTTCTTCCAGCCAGGCGCAGCCCGCATTCAATTCCGCCAGCGCATCTTCAATATCATTGCGCTGTTGTTCAAGCGCGGCGATACGAGCGCGAAAACGCCCCAGATTACGCGACAAGGTCTCGTGCGAGCGGGTGGCCAACGCCTCGAGATCGAGCATTTCGCCGATTTCCTCGAGAGAGAAACCGACCCGGCGACCCCGCAGGATCAAGGACAGACGCGCCACATCACCGGCCGTATACCAACGCGACCCGCCCCGGCGCTTGGGATTGAGCAAGCCTTTCTGCTCGTAAAAGCGCAAGGTGCGAGGCGTGACATCAAACTTCTCCGCGATCTCGCGGATGGAAAGATCAGCCTCAGGGATTGCAGCATGAGTCATGGCGATGAGTGTATGCCGCTTGACGTGAACGTCAACGTCAATCTGTTGGCTTCGATGTGACACTCTCAACCTTGTCTCATAGACGCCTTGACCGCGCCGCATTCCTCGATTGATTTGGCGCTTAACTGAAACAGACTCGCCGAAGCCTCGGCCAAGGATATGCAATGCGCCTGTTTGCGTTCGCCGCCTGCCTGATACTGACGCCCTGCGCGGGCGCTCAAACTGCGCCGGACATGCTGATGGCGCCAGAGGAAATCAGCGCCGCCTGGCGGGTCGAAACCTCACGCACCAGCGCGATTGATATCCTGAACGACCAGACCCGTGTCGCGCGCTATGGCCGCGACTGGGCCAGCTGGGTGACGCAATCAGGCACTCAGATGTGGCTCGACATGTCCCAAGGCGCCCTGTTCGCCAAAGCAGAGGGTCAGGACAGAGTGGTGCGCACCAGCCTTTACGCGGAAGCCCGCCGCCATCTGGACATCTATGTGGCGCTGAGCGAGGGCGGCCGCCGGGACGTGATCAGTTTTGGCAATGCCGGGACATTTGACCGGGTCTGGCTGGAAGCGGCGACCGGGGTGGCGAGCCAGACAGGAACGCTGGCGCTGACCGATACGCCGACCGGCTTCATCGCCCTGTATGACGACCAAGTCGTGTTCAGCGCTGATTATGGCGCAGAAGAAGGCTCGCGTTGCGATGCGTCATCAATCGGTGCGGAGCATTCCGCCAGCGCTCTGGCCTGGCTGCCCCATGTCGCGCCGATCCATCCCGACATTCTTGAGCGTCTGTCTGAAGACGCCCGTTTTCCTTGCGCCTTCTCTTTCGTGGTTTACAGCCCAGACAGCCCGGCCGGGCGCCTGGAACGCTGGACCCGCACCGCTTCGGGCGACGCACCTGCGCCCGTCATCCCGCCAATGCCGCAAGACAGCACTCTGGTGTATGCCGGAGCCGACCGGTTGAGCGCCGTGCTGACGGCTGCGACCGACACGCTGGACGGCGTGTATGGGGCCGTGCCGGATACGGAAGCCTTCTTTGAGGAAAGCCAGCGCCTTCAGGAAGAAGGCGATTACGCCGGCGCCTTGCTGGTTCAAATTCAGGAAACGCATCATTTCGGCCCCTGCCCTGAGGCCTCCATCGGCA
Source organism: Oceanicaulis sp. UBA2681 (assembly GCF_002354675.1). Classification (NCBI taxonomy): domain Bacteria; kingdom Pseudomonadati; phylum Pseudomonadota; class Alphaproteobacteria; order Maricaulales; family Maricaulaceae; genus Oceanicaulis; species Oceanicaulis sp. UBA2681. The sequence goes on from NZ_DEMB01000016.1 coordinate 410,794, forward strand.
GCGCCCGGCTGACCTGCGCCTATGCCAGCGCGTTGACGCTCTCCGGACAGGACGACGACACTTTTCTGGAGCTGGCGGCGGGACTGGATGCGCTGGAGCGCAATGATGCGGCGCGGGCGGTCGAACGCTTTGCGCCCTTCATCGACCGTGAAGGGCATGCCGGCGCAGCGGCGCGCATTCTAACGGCGAACGCCCTGATCGCCTGGGGGCGGGTCGGCTTGCAGGCGCGCCCTGATCTGGATCCGGCGCAATTGCTGGCCGAAGCGCTGGTGATGGATCCCTTCGCTCCAGACGTCTACTGGCGGCTGGGACAACGCTATCTGGCGGCGGGCGCGCCAGGACCCGCCTGGTCCCTGTTTGATCTTGGCCGTCAATTGCCTCGGCCGGTCGAGGATACCCCGCTGGCGGAGGCCGACACGCTCGAACTCCGGATGTCGGACCTTGCACCCTACTGGCTGCCCCATGTCGAAACCGCCCAGTGAAACGATTCTCTCCAGTTTAAGAGAGATTTACGAGGCGTTAACCGCATCACCTGCTCTTGATTAAGAGTTGAGTCCATGCGTTCGCCTCGTGGGCGGTGATTCCATGTGGAATACCAGATATGGCGCCTGCCTGACTGGTTTACACAATATTAACCGCGTCTATAGGGTCGAGCATGGAAGTGTGGAGATGAGTCGGCATGCCGCCTGTGGCGCCTTGGAGTGTGAAGGGGATTGATCCCCGCGCCCGCGCCCTCGCCAAATCAGCGGCGAGGCGTGAAGGCATGACTCTGGGCGAATGGCTGAACCGCGTCATTCTCGATGACGGCGTGTCTGAAAACGCCAAGGACTGGGATGATCAGCTCTCCCGTTTCCCGGGCTTTGGCGGCGGCGATGACGGTGGTCCCGGACATGACGACCAGCTGACCGAGCTTGTGCAACGTCTGTCAGACCGCATGGAAGCGTCCGAGCGGCGCTCCACCCAGGCGCTCTCTCATATCGACCAGTCGGTCACCTCCATTTCGCGCCGTCTCGATCTGATCGAGGACAGCGTGGATGAAGAGGGCGAAACCGCGCAGGACGCCATCAAGCGCACCCGCGCTCAACAAGACGAAATTCTGGAACGCGTGCGCCGACTGGAGCGCGCCGGGCCTGGCGCTGGCGCAGATCCCGCTGCGCTGAAATCGGTCGAGACCACGGTCGGCAAGCTGGCGGGGCGGATGTACGAGACCGAGCGCGATGTCCGCGCCGAACTCGACAACCTTGCCCACAAGGAAGAGCGCCGCCGCGACAGCGCCGAACGCGGGTTGGAAAAACTCGGCCAGCGCCTTGAAGAATCTGAAAAAACGCTGAGCGGCGAAACTCGCGATCTGCGTGAGCTTGTGGAGACGCGTGACCAGCGCACTCAATCCCTGCTCAGCGATTTGCAAGACACGTCGCGCTCGCTGCAAAGCCGCATCATCTCCGCAGAGGGCGCCACCCAGCGGGCCGCCGAAGCGCTGGCGGGATCCCAGGAAAAACTCGACAATCGTCTGCGCCAGTTGGAGACGGTCCAGTCTCAGGCGATCAAGGATGAAGACGTGCAGCGCCGCATCGACGCGCTGGCGCGCGAAGTCGCTGACGTGATCCGCGAAACGCGCAGCGAATGCGCGCGTCAGATTGCAGAAGTCTCAAAGAACGCCGACGGCCCGCGACTTGAACGCGCGCTGGCGGAGGCTGAAACCCGGCTTCGCGCCGCCGAACAGCGCCAGTCTGACGCCTTGCAACGCATTGGCGGCGAAGTGGCGCGTCTGGCCCGCGCCGTCGATCAGCGACTGGATCGCACAGAGCAGCGCCTTCAGCGCCGTCTGGACGAAGACGAAGCCAAACGCCAATCAAAACAAGACCGCTCCGATCTTGAAGCGCGCCTTGAAAAGGTGCGCCAGGATAACACCGTCGCCATGCGGCGGATCGGAGAACAGGTGGCGAGGCTTGGGGAAAACTTGGCGGACCGCGTCCAGCAGGCCGAGCATCGCTCGGCGGAGGCGGTCGAAGCAGCGGGCGAACGCATGGCCCAGGTTGTAGAACGTCTCGAACACGCACGCTCATCCAATGGCGAGCAGGATCTTGAAACCCGTATCCGCGCCTCTGAGGAGCGCACAGCGGAGCGTATCGACAAGGCCATGTCCGGCCTGCACGAGCGGCTGGACCAGGCGCGACACGATACAAGCGAAGCGTTGTCGCCGGTCCAGAAGGCGATGAACGCGCTGGCCGAACGGCTGGAAGCCATCGAAGGCCGCAAGGGCAAATCCAAGGACAAGGACCCGTCAAAAGCCGTCGTGCGCGAGGCCGTAGACGCGATTGACGATTTCACCAAGCCGCTGCCTGAAGCGCCCGACAATTGGGTCAGCAATGCCGAAGCAGACGATGACTTCGCGCTGCCGGCCCATGATGACTTCGACATCAAGGCGGAGCCGGCGCGCGCTTCATCCTTCACGCCTGCGGAACCGGGGCCTATTCTTGCTCCGACGCCCAAGCCTCAACCGGCGCCACAGCACCGCGCAGCTGAGCCAGAGTCCGCCCCTGCGGCGCGCAAACCGGCCGCCATGGGCGCGACGGCGGATGCAGACTTCCTCGCCAAGGCCCGCAAACAGGTTCGCGCCAATCGCGGCGGCGAAGCAGGCTGGACTCCACCTGCCGAACCGGAACAGCGAAGCTCCAACCGCACCTTGCTCCTGGGCGCCAGCGCGCTTGGTTTTCTGGCGGTCGCCGCGGCGGCGGGCATGCTGGTGATGGAGGCCGTCAACGGGCCTGAACAATCCGCTCTGAATTCAGACCCCAGCGCAACCTTGTCCAGCCTGTTCTCAGAGCCGGCGGATCTGTCGACGTCCGCCACGCCGGATCTGCGTACGACAGAGGCTGATGACAGCACAACCAACGCCTTGACTGAAACGCCCGCCGTTTCGGAGGCAGAGACCGCTGCGCCTGACATTCAACCGGCGCCCCCGCCCGCCGTTCAAACGCCGAGCGTCACAGCGCCTGCACCGCGCCCCTCCGCCGCCCCGGCGGCCCCCAGCCTTGAAAGCGCCGCCGCCAATGGCGACGCCGTCGCGCGCTATCAACTGGCGTTGCAACAACTTGACGAAGGCCGGTTCAGCGACGCCGCCGCCCTGATGCGACGCGCCGCCGAACAGGACGTGCCCGCCGCTCAACGCCGTTTCGCGCTGATGCTCGCCAATGGAGAGGGCGTGCCCGCCAACCCCGCTTCAGCACGAGAGTGGATGGCCAGAGCTGCTGAGAACGGCAATGTTCAAGCCATGCATGACGCAGGCGGCATGTTCATCAACGCTGAATCCACGCCCGACTTCCAGGCGATCGCAGCCCGCTGGTTCGAGCAAGGCGCCTTGCATGGCCTAGTCGACAGCCAGGTCAATATGGCGCTTCTGTTCAAGGAAGGCTTCGGCGTTCCCGAAAGCCCCGCCGACGCTTATGCCTGGTTCACCATTGCAGCAAACGCAGGCGACGCCGAAGCGCGCAATTCCGCTGCTGAACTGCGCCCCATGCTGACGCCCGAGCAACGCGCCGCTGCGGAATCAGTGGCGCGCAATTTCACGCCGCGCGCCAGCCGCCCCGAAGCGCAGGGCGAGTATCCGCCTCAGCCTTGGGACAATGGCGCGCTGGCCAGCCCGGCCCAGATCGCCCGCGCCCAGGCCTTGTTGTCTCAACTCGGCTATCAGCCCGGCCCCGCGGACGGCATGATGGGCGCGCGCACGCGTGACGCCATTCGCAGCTTCCGTCGCGCCCAGGGCCTGACGGTGTCAGATCAAGTGGACAGCACGCTGATCTCACGGCTTGAACAAGCCGCCGCCGGCTAGGCGCGGGGCGGTGCAGATCTACCTGCCCATCGCCGAGATTTCCCTGAACCTCTGGCTGTTGCTCGGCCTGGGTCTGGGCGTGGGCTTCCTGTCGGGCCTGTTCGGCGTTGGCGGCGGCTTTCTGATGACGCCGATCCTGATCTTTCTGGGCATCCCGCCGGCCGTGGCTGTGTCCACCCAGGCCAACCAGATCGTAGCCAGCTCGGTCTCGGGCGCGCTCGCCCATTTCAGACGCAAGACACTGGACGTCAAAATGGGGCTGGTGCTGCTGGCTGGCGGCATTGTGGGCTCTGTCTCGGGCGTACAGCTCTTTGGCCTGCTGCAAAGGCTGGGACAGATCGATCTGGTCATCTCGCTTTGCTATGTGGGCTTTCTGGGCGTGATTGGCAGCCTGATGCTGTTTGAGAGCGTCAACGCCATTCGCCGCCGCCGCAGCGCCGGCGGGCCGGTGCGCCCTAAACGCCGCAAGCGCGGACTGATCGACACGCTGCCCTTCAAGACCCGCTTCGCCGTCTCCGGTCTCTACATGAGCGTGATCCCGCCCATCGCCATCGGCTTTCTGGTGGGCGTTCTGGCGGCGCTAATGGGGGTGGGCGGCGGCTTCGTCATGGTCCCCGCCATGATCTATCTGTTGCGCATGCCCACCAATGTGGTGATCGGCACCTCGCTGTTTCAGATCCTGTTCGTCGCCTCCCTGACCAGTTTCCTGCAAGCGGTGCAGAACCAGACCGTGGACATGGTGCTCGCGGGCATTCTGATCGTGGGCGGGGTGGTCGGCGCGCAGATCGGGGCGCGGTTCACCAGTAAAATCCCTGCGGAAGAATTACGCGCCTTACTGGCGCTTATGGTGGTCAGCGTCTGCCTGAAACTGTTGTGGGATCTGACCAGCACGCCGGTGGACATGTTCGTGCTGATGCAAGCGCGCGGGGGGATGTGATGACCGCCCATGCGCTGATGCTCTGTCTTCTGGGGGCGCTTCTCGCCAGCGCAGACGCACTTGCTGCGCCGCCTGAAGGGGTGCAGCCGCCCGCCCAGATCGCGGCGGCGCTCACCGAGGATGTGGTTGAAATCCGCTCGACCTTCGCCGGCGCCGAGTTGACGCTGTACGGCGCAGCGATCGGCCTTGAAGAGGGTGATGACATCGTGGTGGCCGTGCGCGGCCCCGAAGGCGATCTGCGCGTCATGCGCAAACGCCGGGTTCTGGGCATCTGGATCAACGCCGCGCCCGTGCGCTTTGAGGATGTGGCGGGCTATTACGCCGTCGCCTCAACGCGCCCCCTGGCTGAATTCGCGAGCTTTTCAGCGCTGCGGCGCAACCAGATCGGCATGGACCATGTGCGATTGTTCGCGCCCGAAAGCATTCGCCGCGAAACCCTGTTCGGGGTGCGCGACGTGCTGGTGACCGATCTGGGCGGCGAGATCGTCGATTATCGCGCCGCTCTGGTGCGCAACAAGGCGCGCCGCGGGCTCTATGCGGAAGCGCCTGGCGGCGTCGAGGTCCTGGACGGCGGGTTGTTCCGGGCGCGGGTCGTCTTGCCGCCCACCACGCCCACAGGCCAGTATAACGCGGATGTGTATCTGTTCCGGGATGGACAACCCATAGCGACCAGGCGCACAGAGTTGACGGTGGTCAAGGCTGGCGCGGAACGCACCATCTATGATCTGGCCCAGAACCGTCCGGTCGTGTACGCCTTGATCTCGGTCTTGCTGGCCATGCTGGCCGGATGGACTGCAGCGGCGGTCACCCAGCGCCGTTAATACAGGCTCCAATTGTTATACGAGGCCTCTCGATGCAACGCCTTAGCGAAGCTCCCGCCCTGGTTCTGATATTGGGATTTGGCGGATTGCTGCCCTTCATCGCCGGCGCGCTCGGCGTCATGGTGGGCGGGCAGGCCGCCTTGCAGGCCGCCACCGCCCTGCCCGTCTACGCCGCCGTGATCCTGTCGTTTCTGGCGGGCGGCCGCTGGGCCAGCGAGCTGGTGATCCGCTCGGATACGCCCCGCTCGGGCGTGTTGCTCTTGTCCATCACGCTCAGCCTGGCAGGCTGGCTCGCGGTGGTGATGCAGGTATGGAACCGTCCCGGACTGCCGCTGGACCTGGAAATGACGGGCTGGGGCCTGCTGATCGCAGGGTTCGTGATCCAGTTCCTGTGGGACCGCACCGCCATTCGCGGCGCGACCTTCCCGCGCTGGTACCTGCCGTTGCGCTTTCTGCTGACTGCCGTGGCGGTATTGTGCCTCGGGCTGACCGCGTTCGTGCGCAGCTCGCCGACATTCAGCCTTTAATCGCCCAGCAGCTTGGCGCCGTTGACGGCATAGACCCGCTCGCGCCCCAGCATGTAGGCGTGAGGACGTGTCTGGAAGAGCGGCGCATAGGCGACGTCACAGACATTGAGCCCGCCCGTATACGCGCCGAACGCAGGCAGGATCAGCCGCGCGCCGTCGGTCGCGAAACAGCGCCGCCGCACCCGGCGCCCCTGGCCGCTGACCTTGGCGCAGGGATGCAGATGCCCCGCCACTTCGCCCGGTCGGGCGCCCGGCTGGGGCTCATGGCGGAGATGCAAAGGCCCCAGCGCCAGTTCAAACCCGGCCCGCCCGCCAAATCGCGCAGGCGGTTCCGGGTCATGATTACCCTCGATCCAGAGCCAGTCCTGCACCGACGCGACAAGCGCTGACAGCGTCTCGGCGTCATCGGGCGCCATGCGTCCGTCCGCGCCCAGATCGTGAAAGCTGTCGCCCAAGGCGATGACTGACTCCGGCTGGTAAAGCATGATCGCGGCGGCGAGGCGCTGCAAGGTGGCGCGGGTGTCATACGGGGGCAAGAGCTGACCACGGGCCGCATAGGCGCTGCCTTTTTCAAAGTGCAGATCGCTGACCAGCAGAACCGATTCATCCGGCCAATAGGCCACGCCGGACGGATCCGCGATCAGGCGGGCGCCGTTCACCGTCATGAAGACAGCGTCGGCCAGCGGCTTACGGAGAGTGTTGGTCATGGCCTCACTTAGGCGATCGCAGAGGATCGAGGCAAGACGCTAGTCGTCCTCGTCTTCATACCCGACCAGCGACAAGGGGCGCGCCTTGTAACCCTCCAGTTCCGCCCACCGCGCCAACGCATCATCGCGGCCATGAGTGATCCACACTTCTTCAGGGTTCACATCGCTTATGGTCTGGGTCAGCTCATCCCAGTCGGCATGGTCTGACAGGATCAGCGGCAATTCCACCCCGCGCTGCCGCGCCCGCGCGCGCACCTGCATCCAGCCCGAGGCGAAACAGATCACCGGGTCTGGGAAGCGCCGCGCCCACGCCGTCTGAAATGACGAGGGCGGCGCAATGACGATCTGCCCGGCGAAGTCCTGCTTGGCGCCGCTGGCGTTCTTGACCGTCGCCTTTTCAAGCGGCCCCAATGCGACGCCATGATCTTCATACAGCGCACAGAGCTGCTCCATCGCGCCATGAATATAGATCGGCGCGTCATAGCCCGCTTCTCTCAGAAGGCAGATCACCCGCTGCGCCTTGCCCAGCGCATACGCGCCCACCAGATGAGCGCGATCGGGGTTCTGCCTGACGCTCGTCAGCAGCTTGGCGATCTCTCCGGCGTCGTCTGGATGACGAAACACCGGCAGGGCGAAGGTCGCTTCGCTCACATAGACATGGGCGGGAAAGACCTCGAACCCGGCGCAGGTGGGATCGCGGCGGCGCTTGTAATCACCGGATACGCCGATCACCAGGCCCTTCCAGTCAAGACGGATCTGCGCGCTGCCCAGCACATGCCCTGCAGGATGAAAGCTGACCTCCACCTCGCCGACCTTCAAACGCTCGCCATAGGCGATGGAGGCAGGATCTGGGGTGAAATCCGCGCCATAGCGCGCCGCCATGATAGCGAGGGTTTCGGGCGTCGCCAGAACACGCTGATGTCCCGCACGGGCGTGATCGGCGTGGCCATGGGTGACGAGCGCGCGCTCTGCGGGACGCATGGGATCGATAAAAAAGCCCCCCGGTTCGCACCAGAGGCCGCGGTCTGTTTCTCGCAAGAGCTGATCAGGTCGGATCATTCACACAGACATAGGGCGTCTTCACGCGCCGGGAAACCAATGATCCTGAGGAGAGGTGAGCGGCGCTGCTCGAGGGGGGAGAGAAAGCAGCGCCGCCCGAATACGGGCAAAGCTAGTGCGTATCGCCCGCAGACAGGGTGCGCGCATGAAGCGCCTGAACCGGTCGGAAATTGTTCGAGTAATGCGCGGTGAAGGCCTCGATCTGAGCCGCAGACGCGGTGATCGGGGTCTGCATCACCGTCCAGGCCACGCCTTCAGAACAGGGCGGCGTGGTCAGTGATCCTGCATAGCGCCAGGCGCTGCGATCATCGGGCAGGAACGCGCCCGGATCGACATCGTCGACCTCATGATGCTCGCCTTCATGGGGGATCGCAGCCCAGATCGCGTCCAGCGCCGGATTGGCGGCGCCTTCCTCAAAAAACACGCCCACAACCGCCAGATGGCCGTCATCAGAGGCATGCACAAAGTGAACTTCCAGCGGATATTGCTGACCGTCGACCGTGTGTTCGCTGCCAGCGTGGAAATGAAACTGGACCAGGTCATAGTCACGGTCGTCCAGATGCAAGGATCCGGCATCTTCAAGACCCACCTTGATCGTATGGCCGTTATCCGTGACAGAACCTTCGCCCGCATCCCAATGGAGCGCAGGTACGGAACCAGCGACATCACTGACGGCGTGCAGGTCGATCGGCGATTGTTCGTGGCCGCTGCCGCATGAGGCGTTGTCGGCAGACAACATGCCCCAATGCTCTGGTCCGCCCTCACCGTCATAACCCCAGGAGGCGTGACCATGATGGTCGAGTGCGCTCGCAGCGCCGCCGAGCGCGACACTCGCCGTTGTCGCCATCACGGCTGTCAAAAAACTCGTACGCATAAACAACTCCAACCTGTCCCGTAGACTTGAGCGCACGAAAATCGGTGCGGGCAGAATTGTCCGCCTGCTCCGGTTAACGGCTCGTCACAGAGTTGCGAATGATAGAGTCAATACGACCTTAAGTACTTGATCCGTTCGAGCTGGCGCTCGTGGTCGTCACAACGCTGGTGGCGGCGATCACAGACACCATCATGGCGGTTTGCGCCGCGATCACGGCGTCCATCGCACTGAGCGCGCCATCCTGGGCGCCGTTGCGGCCTGCGGTGTGGACCAGATGAGCCAGGGCTGTGCGCGCCCCGCCGGTCGAGCTGACCGAACGCGGCAAAGCCTCCCGCACCCGATCGATGGCGAGGGCGTCCTCCACGGTCAGCCCTTGCACCGCCCAAAGCAGATAGCTTTGACGGAACGCGTAGCGCCGCAAGGGTTTGTACGTCTGTCGCGCGGCATCCAGAGCCTTGAACCGCGCCAGCGCCTCGCGAGGATCGACCCCGAGCAAGGCGCACAACTTGGCGCCGTCCCGACGATGGCCGCGGGCGCGGGGATGAGAGTGAAACACCTCTTCCGCCGCCGTGCGCCGCGCCAGCACCTCGGATGGATCATCGCCCCGCGCAGCATGGATCGCTGCATAAGTGTCCGTCACCGCAGCATTCGCGCGCCACCAGGGCGGCGCCAAGGCGTCGCGCATTTCGAAAAAGCGCTCGACCGGCGTGTCGTCTTTTGACCCGATGCAGAGCATCAAGGCTGCGCGGGCGCCGCCAGCATGAAGGCTCATCCGCTTGTAGCCGCTTGCACCGCCGCGCACAGCGGCCCGGGCGGCGAGAAAGCGCTCCACCGGCACATCGCTCTGGATCAACATGGCGGCGTACAGCCAGCGCAAAACGCCGGTCGGCGAACGCCAGCCCAGCTCGGCGCGCAGTTGAGCGTATGTCTCGCCCACGGTCTTCGCCAGCGCTTCAGCCGGTTCCTCGCGGGTCAGCAAGGTGGAGGCGGACAGCCAGGCGGCCAGCTTTTCAGGACGCGGACGCGCCACCCGCAAAGCCTCAAACAGGGCTTCCAGACGGTCCAGGTTTTCTGCGTCGCTCATGATGGCCTCACCCTAAATGACTGAGTTTCCACTTTAGCTCGCGTTGGTCCGGAAGACAAAAAACCCCGGAGCCTGGCTCCGGGGTTTTCAAGTCAAACTCTGACAGCGCTTTACTCTTCGATCTCGAGCCCGGTGTGATAGGCGATGAACGCCCAGCGGTCCGCCGCTTCCTCGATCAGTTTTGACACCGGCGTCCCAGCGCCATGCCCGGCGCGCGTTTCAATCCGGATCAGGGTCGGCGCGTCGCCCGTCTGGGCCGCCTGAAGGGCGGCCGCGTATTTGAACGAATGGCCCGGAACCACGCGATCATCGGTGTCCGCCGTGGTGATCAGGGTGGCGGGATACGCGCCCGTCTGCGGGATGTTGTGATAGGGCGAATAGCCATAGAGCACGTCAAACATCTCAGG
>NZ_DEMB01000016.1:421255-459851 GCF_002354675.1 Oceanicaulis sp. UBA2681
CCGCCATTTGAGCGGCCATGGATGGCGAGGTGATCGGGGCTGGTCCAGCCCATGTCGATCAGGGCGTGTCCGGCGTTGATGAAGTCGTCAAAGACGTTCTGCTTGTTGGCGAGGCGCCCGGCGTCATGCCAGTCGCGGCCATAGGCCGACCCGCCGCGCAGATTGGCGATGGCGTACACCCCGCCCATCTCCATCCACTGCAAGCGCCGCACGTCAAAGTCCGGACGGCGCGTGATGGCGAAGCCGCCATAGCCATAAATCAGTGTCGGGCGCACGCCATTGGGGTCCACATCGCGGTGATGGGCCACGAACAGCGGAATGCGCGCCCCGCCCGTGCTCTCATAGAAGGTCTGGCTGACCACATAATCATCGGGGTTGAAGGTCAGGTCCGGCGCGCGAAACACCGTGCTCTCGCCCGTCACCACATCATAGCGATAGAGCGCCGGCGGCTGATTCAGGCTTTCATAGGCATAAAACGTCTCGGATCGTTCAGGGGCGCCGCCAAAGCCCGAGGCCACGCCCAGGCCCGGCAGCTCCACTTCGCGAACGAACGCGCCGTCCGGCGTATAGACGCTGATCGCACTCGCCACATCGCGCATGGTCTCAACGATCAGGTGTCCGCCCACATGGTCCGCCCCTGTGATCGGACCGTCGCCTTCGGACACCACATCCGTGAGGGTTTCAGGGTCTGACAGAGAGACCGAAACGATCCGGCCATTGGGCGCGCCAAGATCGGTCTGGAAGAAGAAGGTCTCGCCGTCATTGCCGACATAGCCATGGTTGTTGCCAAAGCCTTCAAAGATCTCGACCGGCGCCGCGCCCTCGTCCTCAAGGTCGAGAACATGCACGCCATTGCCGTCCGTGCCGGTGGAGGAATTGATGATCAGATAGCGCCCGTCATCGCTGACAGAGCCCCTCCAGCCCACGTCCGGCGCGTCGGGATCAGCCATGATCTGAACGTCTTCGCTCTGATCGGTCCCCAGCGTGTGGAAATAGATCGCCTGGTTGAGGTTGAGCGCGGTGAACGCCTCGCCCTCTTCCGGCGCGGGATAGCGCGAATAGTAAAAGCCCGAGCCGTCCTTGGCCCAGCTCAAGGGCGAGAACTTCACCCATTCGATCTCATCGCCGAGCTGTTCGCCGGTCTCCACATCCATCACGCGGATCGAGCGCCAGTCTGACCCGCCATCGGCGATCAGATAGGCGAGCTTGGTGCCGTCGGGGCTCGGCACCGTGCCGGCCAGCGCCGTCGTGCCGTCCGCCGCCCATTCATTGGGGTCGATGAGCGCGCGCGCCTCGCCCTCCAGCCCGTCCTGCACCATGAAGACCGACTGGTCCTGCAGCCCGTCATTGCGCGAGAAGAAATAGCGAAGCCCGTCTGCGGTCTCGCGCGAGGTCGGCAGCCCATAGCGCTCGTAATTCCACAGCTCCGCCAAGCGCTCGGCAATGCGCTCGCGACCGGGCAGCTGGTCGAGATAGGCGTTGGTGGTTTCGGTCTGCGCGGTCACCCAGTCCGCAACATCTTCAGAGACGCGTACATCCTGTTCCAGCCAGCGATACGGGTCGGACACAGCCACTTCGCCCTCGGCGGCGGAGGCATAGACATCCACCTGGTCCACCGTGCGGGTTTCCGGATAGGCTGGCGCCGCGATCTCTACGCGTTCAGCGCTCACCGGTTGCGTTTCGGCGGGCGCTTCAGTCTCGGCGGCCGGCTGGCTGCAAGCGGTCAGGGCCAAAACGGATGCGAAGGCGAACAGGGCTGCGCGCATCGGGCGTCTCCTCGAGGGTTATTGTGTTGCGCAGGAGACTAGGGCGAGACGCGCGCAGAGGAAAGACTGTGCCCGCCCTGCGCGCATGCTATCTCTTTCGCGGATGAAGCACGCCCGCCTGCCCGCCCTGCCTGATCGGTTTGAAGCCTGGTTTGAACGCCGCGGCTGGACGCCGCGCGCGCACCAGCGCGAGATGGTCGCCGCCGCGCAAGCGGGCGAAGACGCGCTGCTGATCGCGCCCACGGGCGGCGGAAAGACGCTGGGCGGCTTCCTGCCCAGCCTGATGGATCTGGCTGAGATCGCCGACGCCGGCGGCAAGGATCGCCCCCACCGCCTGCACACGCTCTATATCAGCCCGCTGAAAGCGCTGAGCCAGGACGTGGCGCGCAATCTGATGACGCCGATCGAGGAGATGGGGCTGAACTTGCGCGTCGAGACCCGCACCGGCGACACGCCCGCCTCCAAACGCACGCGCCAGCGCGCCAAACCACCCGACATCCTGCTGACGACGCCCGAACAGATCGCGCTATTCTGCGCCCAGGAAAACGCCAGCGCCTTTTTTGAAGATCTGCGATGCGTGATCATTGACGAGGTGCACGCCCTCGCGCCCGCCAAGCGGGGCGATTTGCTGGCGCTGGGCCTCGCCGCCTTGCAGCACTATGCGCCCAAGATGCGCCGGGTGGGCCTGTCCGCCACGGTGAAGGATGAAATGGGCCATGCGCGCTGGCTGACGGCGCAAGGCTCAGGCGAGGACGCTCGCTTCGCCCGGATCGTCCGCGGCAGCGCCGGCGCGGCGCCGGAGGTCGAGGTGATGACGCCCGACGAGCGCATCCCCTGGTCGGGACATTCGGGCCGCCACGCCATGAAGGACGTCTACGAGCAAATCAAAGGCGCGGGCACGGCCCTGATCTTCGTGAACACCCGGTCGCAGGCCGAACTGGTGTTTCAGGAGCTGTGGTCCATCAATGACGACAACCTGCCCATCGCGCTTCATCATGGTTCGCTGTCCGTCGAGCAGCGTCGCAAGGTGGAGGCGGCCATGGGTGCGGGCGTGCTGAAAGCGGTGGTGTGCACCTCCACCCTCGATCTGGGGATCGACTGGGGGGATGTGGATCTGGTGATCCAGATGGGCGCGCCCAAGGGCACCTCGCGCCTGCTGCAGCGACTGGGCCGCGCCAATCACCGGCTGGATGCGGCAAGCCGCGCCGTGCTGGTTCCCACAAACCGGTTCGAGCATCTGGAATGCGCCTGCGCCCGCGAAGCGGTGCTGGCGGGGGCGCTTGATGGTGATCCGCTGAAAGCGGGGGCGCTGGACGTTCTGGCGCAACATGTGATGGGCCGCGCCTGCGGGGATCCGTTCGACGCTGACATGCTCTATCGCGAAATCACCGCCGCTGCGCCCTATGCCGAGCTGGACCGCGAGACCTTTGACCGGGTGCTCGCCTTCATCGCCGATGGCGGCTATGCGCTGGGCAGCTATGACCGGTTCAAGCGCCTCGTGAAGACCCGCGACGGGCTCTGGCGCGCCCGCAATCGCGATGTCGCCCAGCGCCACCGGATGAATGTGGGCACCATCATTGAAGCGCCCATGCTGAATGTGCGGCTGGCGCGCAGGACCGGCGCGTCAAAGCCCCGACACGGGCGCGGTCACCAGGGATTGGTGCGGCCGGGCGAAGTCTCCCGCGCGGGCGGCGCCCAGGGCTCGACCCTGATGGGCGGCAAGATGCTGGGTCAGGTCGAGGAATGGTTCACTGACCAGCTGAGCCCCGGCGACACCTTCATGTTCGCCGGGCAAATCCTGAGCTTTGAAGGGGTGAGCGGCGGTGATTGCCTGGTCAGTCGGTCGAGCGCGGAAGATCCGAAAATCCCCAGCTATGAGGGCGGCAAATTCCCCTATTCCACCTATCTCGCCGCCCGCGTGCGCGAGCTGGTGCACAATCCTGAGCGTTGGTCGCTCCTGCCCGACCAAGTCCGCGACTGGCTGGAGATCCAGAAACTGAAATCAAAGCTGCCTGCGCCCGACAGCCTGCTCGTGGAGACCTTTCCGCGCGCGGGTAAATCCTGGCTGGTCTGCTATCCATTTGAAGGTCGGCTGGCGCACCAGACACTGGGCATGCTGGTGACCCGGCGGCTCGAGCGGCTGGGCAAGCAGCCCCTGGGCTTTGTGGCTAATGAATACGCGCTGGCGGTCTGGGGGCGGAAAGACCTCAGCGACGTGGATATGAGCGCGCTGTTTTCCGAAGACATGATGAGCGACGATCTCGACGCCTGGCTGGCCGAAAGCGATCTGATGAAGCGCACCTTCCGAAACTGCGCGCTGATCGCCGGTCTGATCGAGCGCCGCTTTCCGGGGCAGGAGAAGACGGGTCGGCAAGTCACCTTCTCCGCCGACCTCATCTATAATGTGCTGCGCGATCATGAGCCTGATCACATCCTGATGCAGGCCGCCTGGGCGGACGCCGCCGCGGGCCTGCTGGACGTGCGCCGCCTGTCAGATGCGCTGGTGCGCGTGGCGGGGCATGTGGAGGCGGTGCATCTGGATCAGATCAGCCCGCTGGCCGTCCCCGTCATGCTGGAAGTGGGCCGCGAGCCCATCCGTCATGGCGAGGCGATGGACGCCATCCTGGAAGACGCCAGCGAGGATCTGATCGCTGAGGCGATGAAGGTTTAATCCTCCGCCGTCACCTTGCGCATGGCCTTATAGGCGTCGCGCTGCTGCACCCGGTCGAGCCAGGCTTTGAGGGCCGAGCCGTCTTTCACGCCGCCCCGTTTTGAGATCGCGTCGAGCTGGAAGCCCATCAGGCAATCTGCGGCGCTGAATTGTTCGCCTGCGAAATAATCATTCTGGCTGAGATGGCGTTCGATATGAGCGAAGGCCTTGGCGCGTTCGCCCTCCATGAACTGATCGAGCAGGGAGTCCTTGAGCCCGGTCGCCTCGCAATAGGTGCTCATCAGGAAGGGCAGGAAGGCCGCGCCTTCCGAAGCGTGCATCCATTCCAGGAATTTCAAACGCCCCGGCGCATCCGGCTTCGGGTGCAGGGCGTGGTCAGGGTCAAACGTATCCAGCAGGTATTGCGCAATAGCGCCGGTCTCCGCCAGCACTGTTCCGTCTTCCAGCTCCAAGAGCGGCGCTTTGCCCAGCGGATGTTTCTCCGCCAGCTCGGGCGGGGCGAGGCGCACTTGCGGGTCGCGCTTATAGCGCTTGATCTCATAGGGCGCGTTCAGCTCTTCCAGCAGCCAGATGATCCGTTCGGAGCGGGAGAGTTCGAGATGGTGCAGCGTAACAGGCATGAGCGCCTCCGGACTTGAATGAAAACGCCGGGAGCAGAGCCCCCGGCGCTTGTCTGATTAGTTGGCGTTCGGCAGGACGTAGCCCACTTCCGCGCCCGGCCCCAGAGGCAGGCCGAGGAACACCCAGGCCATGGTCATGATGATGCCCGAGATCAGAAGCCAGATCGAATAGGGCAGCATGCTAGCGGTCAGGGACCCGATGCCGAAATTGTCCACCCAGCGGCGGCAGAAGATCAGAACCAGCGGGAAATACACCATCAGCGGGGTGATGATGTTGGTGGAGCCATCGCCCACCCGGTAAGCCGCCGTCGCCATTTCCGGGCTGACGCCCAAGAGCATCAGCATCGGCACCAGAACCGGCGCCATCAGCGCCCATTTGGCGCTGGCCGACCCCACAAACAGGTTCAGCACCGCCGAGAACAACACGATCAGTCCAAGGACCAGCGGCAAAGGCAGGCCCGATTGCTCGATGGCGTTCGCGCCGTTCACCGCCGTGATGATGCCCAGGCTCGACTGGTTGAACATCTCCACGAAGTAGGCGGCGAAGAAGGCCAGCACGAGGTAATAGCCCATATCCTTCATCGCTTCGGCCATCATCGAGACCACGTCGCGATGGCTTTTCACCGTGCCCGCGGCCTGGCCATAGGCGACGCCCGCCAGAAGGAAGAGGATCATGAAGCCCGCCACCAGCGACTGGAAGAACGGCACCATGGCGATGGCGACGCCCTGACCCGCCTCCAGCGCGGCCTCGTTCAGCAGCGGCACGTCGCCGCCATACATGGAAAACGCGCCAAAGCTCAGCAGCGCGACCAGGTCGACCGCCATCAGAAGCCACAGGAAACACACGCCCAGAACCGCCCAGAGCGCCCGCCACATGCCTTTTTTCTGGCCGTCCGTCAGCGGGGCGTCGGGATCATCCTCGCCGTCCTGAGCCGCAGTGGAAGCGCCGCCGGTCCACGGACCCAGGCGAGGCTCGACGATGCGGTCGGTGACAAACCAGATCACCGGCATGAAGACAAACGTCATCGCGGCGATGAAATACCAGTTGCCGACAATGTTCATGGTCCAGTCCGGCACCAGCGCGATCACAGACGCCTCGGTCACGCCAAACAGCAGGGCGTCGAGCTGGCCGGGCAGAAGGTTCGCGGAGAACCCGCCCGACACGCCGGCGAACGCCGCCGTGATGCCTGCAACCGGGTGTCGCCCGGCGGCGGCGAAGATGACGCCCGCCAGCGGGATCAGCACCACATAGGCTGCGTCCGCCGCCAGATTGCCCATCATCGCCACCAGCGCCACAGCCGGCGTTAGCAGCATTTTCGGCACGTCACGCACCGCCGCGCGCATGGCGGTGCCAAAAAGGCCCGCACGTTCGGCGACGCCCGCGCCCAGCATCACCACCAGCACATAGCCCAGCGGGTGGAAGCCGGTGAAGATGTCAGGCATTTCAACGAGCAGGTGCTGCAGGCTTTCGGAATTGAGCACGCTGCGCGCATTGACGATCACCGCACTGCCGTCGGGATTGGTCTGGGTGGGGTGAATCGCGGAGAGGCCGATCATCGCGGTGATCACCGAGATGACCACCATGGCGATGATCAGATACAAAAACAGAAAGGCCGGGTCCGGAAGACGATTGCCCGTGCGTTCAATCAGCCCCAGAAAGCCTGTCTGGTGTTCGGTTTGCGCGCTGTCGCGCCCTTGTTCGCTCATGATGCTCCCCATCACCACAGCGGCCCTTAATGTTGAGCGCGCCGCTAAACCTGTTCATTGCAAACAGGGATACAGGGCCTCGGCGCAAACGAAAACCCAAAGCGCATAGGGTTATCACCTGAATGGGCGTCCGGGCGGCAAAAGCAAGCTGCGATCCTATATGGTCTGGGCATGGAACGCTTCGCCACTCTTCTTGACCGATTGTCCTATACGCCCCAGCGCAATGGCAAACTGCGACTGCTGGCGGATCATTTCCGCACGACGCCTGATCCTGACCGCGGCTATGCGCTGGCGGCGCTGACCGGCGCGCTGGACTTCAAGACCGCCAAGGCCGCGGCCATCCGCAGCCTTGTGAGCGAACGGGTCGATCCGGTCCTGTTCGAGCTGTCTTATGATTATGTCGGCGATCTGGCCGAAACCGCCGCGCTGATCTGGCCGCAAAAGCATGGCGCGAACCGCCCGCCGGACCTGGTCGAGGTCATCGACGGCCTGAGCACGGTGACCCGCGCAGGCGCGCCGGCGCTGATTGAAAGCTGGCTGGATGCGCTGGACGCGCAAAGCCGCTGGGCGCTTCTCAAACTCGTCACGGGCGGGCTACGCGTCGGCGTCTCGGCCCGGCTCGCAAAAACCGCGCTGTCGCAATTCGGCGATGTGGACATCACCGAGATCGAAGAGCTTTGGCACGGGCTCGAGCCGCCCTATGAAAGCCTGTTCGCCTGGCTCGACGGCGCAGCCGACAAACCCGTCAACGCCGCCAAGGCGCCCTTCCGCCCGGTCATGCTGGCCCATCCTGTGGATGACGGCGCCTTCGAGCGCCTGAACCCGGAAGATTTTCTCGCCGAATACAAATGGGACGGCATCCGCATTCAGGCGGTGAGCGAGGCGGGCGTCAGACGGCTCTACACGCGTACCGGCGACGATATTTCCCACACCTTCCCCGACGTGCTGGCTGCGCTCGATTTTGAAGGAGCGATCGACGGTGAACTCTTGATCCGTACCGAAGACGGGCAGGTCGCGCCGTTCTCCGACCTCCAGCAAAGGCTCAATCGCAAGACCGTCTCCAAGGCGATGATGACCCGCCTGCCAGGCTTCATACGCGCCTATGACATCCTGGTGGAGGGCGAGGAGGATGTGCGCGGCCTGCCCCTGACACAGCGCCGCGAACGGCTTGAGCGCATGCTGGCGAACACCGGTTCGACGCGCATTGACCTCTCTGAAAAGGTGTCCTTCTCGGACTGGTCTGACCTTGACGCCCTGCGGGCTGATCCGCCCCATGTTCAGGCTGAAGGCGTGATGATCAAACGCAAGGACAGCCCCTATCTGGCGGGACGGCCCAAAGGTCCGTGGTGGAAACACAAACGCGACCCATTCCTGATCGACGCCGTTTTGATGTACGCCCAGCGCGGCCATGGCAAACGGTCGAGCTTTTATTCAGATTTCACCTTCGGTGTCTGGCGCGAAGACGACGGCGCACAGGTGCTGGCGCCGGTGGGTAAGGCCTATTTCGGTTTCACCGATGAGGAATTGAAAAAGCTCGATAAATTCGTCCGTGACAACACGGTCGAGCGCTTCGGACCGGTGCGCTCCGTCGCCGCCCGGCCTGATTTTGGTCTGGTCCTGGAGATCGCCTTTGAAGGCCTCAACCGCTCGCCGCGCCATAAATCCGGCGTCGCCATGCGTTTTCCGCGCATTCACCGGATTCGCTGGGACAAGCCGGCGGGCGAGGCGGATACGCTCGACACGGTGGTGAAAATGCTCCCCAAACCTCTCACACCTTCGGCGAAACAGTGATATCCAAGGCTTTATCAAAGACCTTCGTCTGAACATTTGGGGACGCACTTCATGGACACTTCCGCCTTTGATCTTCAACGGGCTCAGGAATACCTGACCACCATCGGCTTACAGATGGCCATGAATGTGGCGATGGCGGGGATTATTCTGATCGTCGGCTTCATGATCGCGGGCGCGATCGGCCGCACCATCCGCTCCATCCCGGACCGCAACCCGAAAATGGACCGGACGCTGGCGAGCTTCTTCGCGTCCATCGCCAAGTACCTGGTGCTGGCGATCGTGATCATCGCCGTGCTGACCCGGTTCGGAGTTCAGACCACGTCCATGGTCGCCGTGCTCGGCGCCGCCTCGCTCGCCATCGGCCTCGCCCTTCAGGGAACGCTGTCCAATGTGGCGGCAGGCGTGATGATCATCTTCTTCCGCCCTTACAAGATCGGCGATTATGTCGAGGTCGCGGGCGTTGCAGGATCGGTCAAGGACATCACCCTGTTCTACACCGAGCTGAACACCCCCGATAATCGCCAGATCATCATCCCGAACGGCCAGTCCTGGGGCAATGTGATCACCAACTTCTCCGCCTACCCGACCCGCCGCTGCGACTTCGTGTTCTCGGCCGGTTATGGCGATGACATCGACAAGGTGATCGGCGTTCTTCGCACCACTTTCGAGGCCGACAGCCGCGTTCTGGCCGAGCCGGCCCTGTTTGTGGAAGTCAAAGCCCATGGCGCGTCCAGCGTCGATTATGTGGTGCGCGCCTGGTGCAAGGCGTCAGACTACTGGGATCTGCACTTTGACATGAACAAGCGCGTCAAAATCGCGTTCGACGCCAACGACATCGAGATCCCCTACCCCCACCAGGTGGAAATCCAGAAACAGGGCTGATCGCCGCGATTACGCCCTATTTGCATGAGACACAGACGATCATGAGTGAAGACAAACCGCAGACCTCCGGACGTCAGTCCGTGATCCATCGCATTCTGAGCGTGCGGTTCGCAGACCTCATGGTCGTCGTTCTCCTGTGTGTGCTGGTGGGCCTGGTCCTGGCGGTGTTTCGCGTCGACCCGGCCGATCTGTGGGTGGATTTCTTCCAGACCGTGGGCGAAGCCTGGGCGTCCTTCTTTGACTCCATCGGCGCGTCCTTGCGCTGGGCCTTGCGCTATTTCTTTCTGGGCGCAGTGATCGTCCTGCCGATCTGGCTGGCGGTGCACCTGATCCGGGCGTTTACCCGCCGGTAAGACTAACCCTCGAATTCATAAGACAATCTCCACTTCTTTCTTGTACGAAGGCTGAGGTATGCCTTTGGGGGGAAGAGTGGCGGCAGAACTCGACATTGATTTTAACGATGACTCGTCTGACGACGCCGTCGACTGGCGCCAGCGCGCCGTCATCGTGTGCGATCCCACGCCGTTCTCACGCCGCCTGACCGTGGATATCCTGCGGTATGCGGGCGCGGAGCGCATTCAAACCTGCACCACGCCTGACTCTGCCATCTGGTTTGCTGAGAACGCTGATCATTCCGTCATGCTGGTGGACTGGCGCGATGACCGGCTGGACGCGGCGACCACCATTCGCAAGCTGCGCCGCACCAAAAGCGCCGCTCGCCGGACCCCGGCCATGATCCTGTCCACCAAGAACACGCTTCTGGACATCGAAGCGGCGCGCGACGCCGGCGCTGACACATTGGCGCTGCGCCCTGTCTCTCCGCGCGCCGTCACCGAGCGTCTGACCGAGATCACCCAGCGCCCCCGCCCCTTTGTGAAGACCCTGAATTATAATGGTCCCGATCGCCGTGTGCGGGGTGAAAACCGCGCCAGCGCGTTCAAACGCGACATGGATGTGGCCGCCGGCCTGACCTCGCCGTTGCAAGCCGCTCGGGCTCAGGCCCAATCGATCATTTTCAACATGTTGCGCAAAGGCGATCAGTTGTCGGCCCGTATCGGCCGCTCCCTGGAGCGTTTCCTGTCCAGCGTCGAGGCGTTGGGCGAGCGCGAACGCGAGATCATCCAGCTGCACCGCGCCTCCCTGGGACGCCTGGCTGATCTGCAGGGTGAGCCCGAGCAAACGCGCATGGAAGTGGTCGAAGGCCTGGAAACGCTGGTGCGACGCAAGGTCCGCGACTGATCAGGCTGGAAAGCTCCGCCGCATCTGATTACAAGCGGGCGTATGAGCGACCCATTACAAGATAAACTCGATACGCTGGCCGGCCTTCTGGTCGACGGCAGCCCCCATGCCGTGGCGCTGGGCCTGAAGCTGGTCAGCGTCAGCCCCGGCGAAGCCGTGATCCGCGCGCCCTATCAAGACGCCTCAATCGGGGCCCCCGATACCGGCGTCATGCATGGCGGTGTCGTCACAGCCTTGCTGGACCATGCCTGCGGCACCGCGGCCTTCGCAGGGCTCGGCGGGGATCAGGCGGTCGCCACTCTGGATTTGCGGCTTGATTACATGCGCCCCGCCAGGCCGGGTCAGGATGTGATCGCCGTCGCCAGGACCATCAAGGTGTCCGGCCTGATTGCCTTTGTCAGCGCCTTCGCCCATGACGGCGACACGGAAGACCCTGTCGCGACCGCTCATGCCGCCTTCATGGTCAGCCGCGTCAGCCAGGCCGCCGCCGAGCGCGCCAAGGCCGATTTCGATGAACAGGCCGGCGCTACGAAAACCGGAGGCGCCCGCTCATGAATGATCGCCTTCTGAAACTTCAGTCGAGCCCGTATGTCTCCCGCATGGGCGTTCGCTTTGACGATCATGGCGACGAACTGACTGCGATCCTGCCCTATGACGAATGGCTGATCGGCAATCCGTTGATCCCCGCCCTTCATGGCGGCGCGATCGGGGCCTTCATGGAGATCACGGCCTCGGCCGGACTTCTGGCCTTCACCGAGCTGGCCGCATTGCCCAAACCCATTGACGTGTCAGTGGATTATCTGCGCCCAGGCAAACCACAGGATGTCTACGCTCGCGCGTCCATCACCCGGCAGGGCTCACGTGTGGCCAATGTCCGCGTGGACGCCTGGCAGGATCGCCGCGCCGCGCCCATCGCCAATCTGCACGGGCATTTCCTGATCAAGCCGGTGAAGGCGAACGGCTAGGTCAGGCCCGCCCCTGTTCCCTCAGACAAAAAGCCCCGCAGGACATCCTGCGGGGCTTTTCAGACCGTCAAAGAGACGAACCGGACCTAGCGAACTTCTGCAGCCATCTCGATGACGCCATTGACGCGGGCGACAGCGATAGTCAGCTGGGATTCGCCCTGACGCTGGGCTTCGATCATGCACTCACGCGCGATGCGGCGCTCAGACAGGGTGCGCGCTTCGTAGACTTCACAAACGTTCAGAGCGGCGCTGCGGATACGATCGCGCAGGGTCTCCAGACGCTCGACATTCGTCAGGTCAGAGGCGCGGAAACCAATTTCAACGGATTTCGAGGTTTCGGAAGCAGAGGCGGCGCCGGTCAGGGAAGCGGCGGCGATCAGGGCGGCAGCGATGAGACGCATCGGGGATGTCCTTTGTTTCGTAAGCGAACCGCTCTTGTGGCGGCTCGGATCCAACCAGGCCGGAGGAACCGGCTGGGAAACGTTTTGCCCGCCTTTTGCTACGCGGCTGTGACACTTGCGCCCGCTTACGCGCAGCTCTGTCTTGCATATATGCATGGCGAACCATGAAACCGGGACTCGCCGCTGAAAAGAAAAGACCTCCACCCTGAGTCAGGGAGGAGGTCAGTGGGAACAGCCTCGTGAGCAATGTGGCTGTTGTTCCGGGATCTGAAATCCAAGGCGACCTAATGGGCCGCCTGATCGGATTCAATCGCGCTTTGCGCGTATTGGCGTCTTGAAGCGCGGGCCTCGGCGATCTGAATTTCAAGCTGTTCAAGCCCTTGCTCATAGGCAGTTTGAGCGCAGGCCCGGGCTTCACGGCTGATACGAGAGTGAAGGCTCCCAGGCTCACGGCACACACGGCGCGCTGTGTGAGCGATCTCACGACGGAGGGACTCGACGCCCTCGTCAGAGAGAAGTTGTTCGCTTGCGAAGTTCACGACCCGGCTTTGGGTCAGAACATCTTCAGACGGGAGTTCAGAAGCGGGGGCGAGCGTGAGTCCAGCCAGGCTGGCGAGCAACACGGAAAGCGTAGACATGACCTATCTCCTAAGTTCGACCTTTGGACGCGGACCGCCCTCTTCGGAGCGGATCTCTTCTGTCCATAAGGCTGACCCTAGGTCGCCTCACCTAACCGCGTGCTGGCCGCTACATGAGACTTCCGTCATGTGCCGTACATTAAACAGTCTGGCGTTTTGAGGCGCACCGCTTGGAGCAATATTTCACGCTCTCCCAGTTGCGCTCCCATTTCTTTCGCCAAGCGAAGGGGCGCTTGCAAACCGGACAAATCTTTTCTGGCAAATCGCCCTTTTTGGAGCGCGGCGCTGGACCTTTCATCGGACACCTCCCCCGGACCACCGTCCCACCAGTTTCTGCAGATAGGGCCGAACGGGCAGGAACAGCCGGTAGGCGCCTTCACCGATCCAGACAAAGGGCGGCGCGCCGCCGATCACACCCAGCCAACGCCAGCCCGGCGTGACGCGCCAGAGCGCCGCAAAAGCCGCTGCGCCGGATCTCAACCGGCCCTTTTCATCCCGCACATGAAAGCGCTTGAGCGCCTGTTCACAGCTGACGCCTGACGGCGACGCGCCGTCCTGAGTTACGTCCGTGAACTGAGCATTAGCGCCTGAGTTGCGATAATATCCGATCTCCGCCCGGCAGAGCGGACATCCGCCATCATAAAAGACCTCGACAGGCGCCCCTGCGACTGCATCATCGGGTTTGGATTCACTGGGTTTTGTATTTTTCTGATCCATAACACTTATCATACTAGACCGCAGCGAAGAGGATGACAGGTGGCCAGGCAACGCGCAGCAGTGATCGGCGCCGGATTGGCGGGCGCAGCCGCAGCCAGAGCCCTGTCCGCCCGCGGACTGGACGTCGTTCTGTTCGATAAAGGGCGCGGACCAGGCGGACGCATGTCCACCCGCCGGGCCAGCACGCCGCTGGGTGATGTCAGTTTTGATCATGGCGCTCAATTCCTGACGGCCACCGGTGAAAGCTTCAGCACCCTGCTGACCGAAGCGCAAACCGCAGGCGCAGCCGATTTGTGGACGGGCCGCACCGTTTCCATCGACCGTGGCGGCAATGCGGAAAGCCTGCGTGATAAAACGCGCTGGGTCGGGGTGCCGGGCATGAACGCGATCGTGAAGACCGCCCTGACGGGCATGGATGTTCGATTCGGCAGCCGCGCGGTCCGGGTCAGCGGTGAAGACGGCGCCTGGATCATTCATTTTGAGGACGGAAAGACGGAAGGCCCATTCCAGAAGCTCGCTCTTACGATCCCCCCTGAACAGCTGATCGAGTTTCTGGCGCGGAGCGACGGTGAATTCTCCGCCATGATTGCTGAAGCGCTGGCGGCGAAACTCTCGCCCTGCTGGGCGGTGATGACCGTACCGGAAACAGCGGCTGATCCGGGGTTTGACGGCGCCAAACTGTTGGGGGGCGCGCTGCGCTGGATGGCGCGCATGACCTCTCGCCCTGGCCAGACGGGCCCTGAGTCCTGGGTGCTTCATGCTTCGCCGGACTGGTCTGAAGCGTTTCTGGAAAGCGATCCTGAGACTGTCGCTCGCGCACTGACCGAAGAAGCCTTCATCCGCTTTGGCCTGCCCCTGCCGGTGTGGAGCCAGGCCCATCGCTGGCGCTATGCGCTGGTGACCGAAGCGCCTGGAACACCCTTCGCCCTGGACCCGACCGGCACGTTGGGGTGTGCGGGAGACTGGCGGCTGGGCCCGCGCGCTGAACTCGCCTGGGAGTCCGGTGACGCCCTGGGTGACGCGCTGGCGGACTGATTTGACGCTCGCCTCCTGAGGACTGAGCGGTTATCCAGCCTGAATGACGGCCCTGCCCCTGACCCGCAAGCAAGTCTTCCTGCGCGCGCTGCCCATAATGGGCGCAAACATCGCCTCGCCTCTGGTGGGGCTGGTGGATCTGGCCGTGATCGGACGCACCGCCGACACCCAGGCCATCGCCGCCGTGGCGCTGGGCGGGTTGGTGTTCAACGTCTTTTTCTGGTCCGTCGCCTTTTTGCGCATGGGCGCGACAGCGCTCACCGCCCAGGCGGACGGACGCGAGGATGAAAGCGAAGTGCGCGCCGTTCTGTGGCGAGCAGGACTGATCGGCGTCGCCATCGGCCTGGTGTTGCTGCTTGCGCAATGGCCGCTGAAAGCAGCCGCCTTCGCTCTCTTTGACAGCCCTGAAGAGGTCGAGACGCTGGGCCGCGCCTATGTGGATGCGCGGCTCTGGGGGGCGCCGGCGGCCTTTGCGGGATTTGCCGTCTATGGCTGGCTGATCGGGTTGGGGCTCACCGGGCGCGCTTTGATCTTGCAGGCTGTGCTGAACCTCACAAACGCAGGCCTGTCCGTGCTCTTCGTTCTGGGCTTTGACATGGGCGTGGCAGGCGTGGGTGCGGCCAGCGCCGCGGCGCAATGGCTGCACCTTCTGGCGGCGGCCGGACTGATCGTCCTGATCCTGCGCAATCGCGGCCCGTCCCCCGCCAGCGCCCTGTTTGACGGAACCGCCATTCGCCGCCTGGTCTCGGTCAACCGCGACATCTTCCTGCGCACCATGGCGCTATTGGCCGGGTTCACCTGGTTCAACATCGCCAGCCTGCGTGAGGGGGCGGATGTTCTGGCAGGCAACGCCATATTGATGCAGTACATATCGATCTGCGCCTTCTTCCTCGACGCCTTCGCCCATGTGACCGAAGCCGAGACCGGCCGCGCAGCCGGGGCGAAGAACTGGAAGCGGCTGTTGCGCGCCTTCCGGCTGACCAGCGAGCTGGCGCTGGCCTTCTCGATCCTGCTCAGCGTCGGCTTCCTGCTGCTGGGCGATCAGTTCATCATGATGATGACCACTGACGAGGCCACCCGCGCCACCGCCCGAAGTTTCCTGATCTGGTGCGCCCTGGTGCCGCTAATGGGCATGCCGAGCTGGCAGCTGGACGGGTTGATGATCGGCGCCACCCAGGGCCCGCTGATGCGCAACGCCATGATTGCGGCGCTGGTGATCTATCTGGCGCTCGACGCGGTGCTGCGGCCCGCCTTCGGGGCGCACGGGCTGTGGCTGGCGTTCCTGGCGTATTATGTGGCCCGGGCCGGAACCTTGATGGTGGGCTGGCCGAGCCTCAAGCGCAGCTTTGCCGCCTAGACGTCGACGCCCACCGCCTCTGATACATGCTCGAACCCATCCGCTTTCAGCAGCATCGCCAGGCCGTCGCGGATTTTCAGCGCCAGCCCCGGCCCCTGATATACCAGAGCGGTGTAGAGCTGCACGGCGTTCGCCCCGGCGCGGATCTTGGCGTAGGCCGCTTCCGGCCCGTCAATCCCGCCCACGCCGATGATCGGCAGGTCCGGGCCGGTGCGTTGACGGAACTGGCGCAGCACCTCGGTGGAGCGCGTCTTGAGCGGCAAGCCAGACAGACCGCCCGCCTCGCCCTTATGGGCGCTTTTCAGGCTCTCAGGGCGTTCCAGCGTGGTGTTGGAGACGATCAGACCGGACAGGGCATGAACCTGAACCGCTTTGACGATGGCATCGATGTCGGCTTCGACCAGATCAGGCGCAACTTTCAAAAACACCGGTTCGGCCCAGCGCGCGTCATTGACCTTCTTCAAAAGCTCATCCAGCGCATCCCCGCTTTGCAGCGTGCGCAGGCCGGGCGTGTTCGGCGAGGAGATATTGACGGTGAAAAAGTCCGCCAGACCTGACAACGCTTTCAGCAGAACGGCGTAATCATTCGCCCGGTCTTCAGAATCCTTGTTAGCGCCCAGATTGACGCCCACAGCCCCCGTCGCTTTCGTCGGGCTGTCCTGCCGCGCTTCAAGCCGGGCTTTGACCGCATCAAGGCCCTCATTGTTAAAGCCCATCCGGTTGATGACGGCCTTGTCCTCGCGCAGGCGGAACAGTCGCGGCTGCGGATTGCCGAGCTGCGGACGGGGCGTCACCGCGCCCACTTCCACAAAGGCGAACCCGGCGTTGAGCAAGGCGTCCGGCGCTTCGGCGTTCTTGTCGAATCCGGCGGCGAGCCCGACCGGATGGCTCAGCTCCATGCCCGCCAGCGCGGTTTTCAAAACCGGATCAGCGGCCGTGCGCGCTTTAGGGCCAATCCCGGCCTTCAATCCCATCAGGGCGGTGCGGTGTGCGGTTTCCGCCGGCAACAGGGTGAGCAGCTTGGCGAGGGCGTCACTCATCGGGTCAACTCCGAAGGCAGACGCCACCCGCCGCGCTCATCACGTTGCAGCAAGTGAATGCCCGTGATCGCGCTGAACGGAATGTCGCCATAGACATGAGGAAACAGGGCGCCATTGCGGGATTTTTCCCATTTCAACGTCTCGCCCAGGGCCGCTGCATCGATCTCGGCCACCGCCAGACGTTCGGCGTCGGCATAGTGCAGCTGCAGGGTGTCCGCCAGCTGGTCCAGCGACGAGGCGTGGATGAAGCCGTCAGCCTTGTCATGGGCCTCGCCTTCATAGGCGCCGGCGAGCGATGCCGCGGCCAGAGCCGCCGGATCAGCGATGCGATAAATAAGCTCGGTCATGACACAGGCCGATACGACGCCAACGGGTCTGGCGCAAGCGTGCGTGCCTTCAGACTGCGCCTTCAAGAGCGCTCGGCATTCCTCAAGGATTTTTTTCCTGCTATAAGAGCGTAAAGAGTCGCGTTATACGGTATGCTTATGCTGACCCATGCCCAGATCTGGAACGGGATTGACCGGCTGGCGAACCGCGTGGGCCTGACGCCGTCGGGGCTGGCGCGCCGCGCCGGGCTGGACCCGACCACTTTCAACCCCTCCAAGCGCAAAAGCGCGGACGGCGCAAAACCGCGCTGGCCCTCGACGGAAAGCCTCGCCAAGGCGCTGGACGCGACTCAAGTGGGCTTTGACGAATTCGCCGCCCTCGCCATGGGCCGAAGCCAGGGCCGCTCCGTGCCGCTCATCGGCTTTGCTCAGGCCGGCAATGACGGCTTTTTCGACGATGCCGGCTTTCCGTCCGGTTCGGGCTGGGAAGACATCCTGTTTCCCGGCGAAGAGGGCGACGGCGCTTACGCCTTGGAAATTTCCGGGGAGTCCATGGCCCCTGTCTATCGCCATGGCGACCGCATCGTCGTCAGCCCTGAAGCGCCGCCGCGTCGCGGCGACCGGGTCGTGGTGAAAACCCGCGAGGGTGAAGTGATGGCCAAGGAGCTGGGCCGGGTCACCGCCGACAGCGTCGAGCTGATCTCGCTCAACCCCGCCTATGACAACCGCAATCTGGCCACCCGTGACATTGTGTGGATGGCCCGCATCGTCTGGGCCAGCCAATAGGCCAGCGCCCCCGCACTGGAAACTGCGAGGGCGCTGAACGCCAGAGATGTGTCAGGAGGAGCGCTCCGGCGCATACTCAAACACCTCGGTCAGGGATGTGTTGAAGACCTCAGCGATCTGAAACGCCACCTCCAGGGATGGGGAGTACTTGCCCTGTTCAATAGCCAGGATCGTTTGCCGGGTGACGCCGACCCGCTTGGCGAGCTCGGCCTGGGTCATCTCTCCGGCGTGAAAGCGAAGCTCGCGGATTCGGTTCTTGATCTGGGTGGATTTGGCCATGATCAGACACCCCTGCGGTAGTCGATGGCGCGCAGCACGCCCTTGACCAGCTCGGACGCCACAAGCCCCCCCAGGATCATATGCACGATCCAGAACAGGTGCTGCTCGGTCAACGCCAGTCCGAGCGACAAAACAGCTGCTGCACCCAGCACATAGCCTGAGCGGGCGTCCGCGCGCATTTCGATCAGCTTGTCGCGTTCGTCAGCCTCATCGGTCTCCTTGGGCGCCGCGATGGCGACGAGGATGTGGGCGACCACACCACCGATGACGAGGAACACAACCGCAGCGAAAAGATAGGGTCCAACCCCCTCCATGGACGGTCCATCACTTAACGCTGGCGGCATGACCACTGCGAAATATACGCCGTACGCCAAAGCTATGATGACCGTCATGACCAGATTGCTTTTTTCTTGAAACGACATGTCAAACTCCTTTGATTTGATATCGAATTTTTTTGACATGCTGAGATGTAAAAGAGCGCAGACTCCATGTCAATTATTTTTGACCTTTTGGGTGAAATTTTTGACTTTAATGCCGAACGTAAAGCTAAGCGTTTGAAATTACTCTTCGAGCAGACGCACCGCTTCGACCTGCGCCGCAGCGGGATCACTCTGCAGCAATCCCAGAAGGTGCCCTGCAAGCGCCGAGACCGCCTGGCCCACAGCGTCCTGGGATGAGGCTGTGATCGCCCGGTTCAGCATCAGCGTGGCTTCCTCGCCATGCGCAACCGGATCGGCGGCGACCAGCGCCACAGCAAAGCGGTAAGGAATGGCGGCTGGCGCGTCGTCCATCTCGACGGACTGACGCATCAGGGCGAGCCCCTCCGCTTCACTGGCGTCAAACATGCCCTCGCCCGCCCGGCGCACCACTTCCAGATGCCAGGCGCCCAGCATGGCCGGCGCCCAGGGCTCTGAAGGATCAAGCGCCAACGCTTCAACCATGTGATCGCGCCCGCGTTGGGGCAGGCCCATCATCACGGCGCGCACCGTGTTCACATAGCGGGACTGATACCCCAGCCCGGCAGCGAGGCGCAGATGCGCCTGGGCGTTGTCGGGCTCCAGCGTCAAAGCGGCTTCGGCATAGTCCTGCGCGCGCAGAGCGGCCTGTCGGCGTTCCCGGCGCGACATCCCTTCAGCCTGGTCGAGCGTAATGGGCATCAGCGCGGCTTCGGACGCCAGGATCAGCGCCTCCACATCAGCTGCGGCGCTGGCCGCGGCGCTCTCCGCGACGCCCCATTGGCCCGTCTCGAACGCCGTCATCGCCGGCGCGGGCGCTTGGGCGTGCGCCGGTGGGGACAGCACCATGACAGAGGCGGCCAGAGCGGACAGCATCGCGCGCTGAAGCGGAGAGTGACAGACCATCAGAACGCCCTTTCATGCATCATCAGTGCATGAAGCTAGGCCTTCAGCACCCGGCCCGCAACGGCGTCGAGTTTGGCCAGAAGCGCTGGATCGCGTTTTTCCGGCGCGGTGATGATGGCGTATTCGAGCGCTTTCTCGATGCCTTGCGGGCTGTCGGTGCGCTCGGTCGCCGCCATCGCCTTCACCAGGTTGCGCACCAGGGCGTGAGCATGGACGGTGTTGGCGTGCATGGTCCGAAGAATGTCGGAAATATCGACATCGGCGTCCTCGGTGCGCCAGCAATCATAGTCTGTGACCATGGAGACGCTGGCGTAGGGCAGCTCGGCTTCACGGGCGAGCTTGGCTTCAGGCATGTTGGTCATGCCGATCACGCTGCACCCCCATTGGCGGTAAAGCTGGCTTTCCGCGCGGGTGGAGAATTGCGGGCCTTCCATCACCAGATAGGTCCCGCCGCGCTGAACGGTTTCAACGCCAGCCGCCTCGGCGGCATCCGCCGCCATGGCGGACAGGCGCGAACACACAGGATCCGCCATCGCCACATGGGCGACGCAGCCTTCAGAGAAGAAGCTTTTATTGCGCGCGAAACTGCGATCGATGAACTGGTCCACAACCACGAACGCGCCCGGCGCCAGCTCTTCCTTGAGCGAGCCTACCGCAGACAGGGACAGAACGTCAGTGACGCCTGCACGTTTGAGCGCGTCGATATTGGCGCGGTAATTGAGATCGCTCGGCGGGATTCGGTGGCCTTCATCATGGCGCGCCAGGAACACCAGCTCCACACCCTCAAGCGTGGCGTGCACCAGCGTGCTGGAGGGATTGCCCCACGGCGTGCCCACCGTCTCCTTGCGCACGTTTTCCAGACCGTCCAGACCATAAAGGCCGGAGCCGCCGATAATCCCGAGTTTCCAGCTCATTCTTCGGTTCTCCAGTATGAATCAGGCACGCCCGGCGCCCAGTGATGGATCTCCGCCCAGCTTTCCGCCGACCGCAGCACGGTCGAGATGAAGGGACGCTTGATCGCCTGATACGCTGTCCGGTCGCTGCGTGTCTTGTCCGCTAACGCCATTTTGAAGTCGCCATAGTCCCGGCGCGCGCTCTCGTTATCGCGCAGGAAGTCGCGCATCAGAAGCATGTTGCGCGCGGCCGCCGCGCCATTGCGCCGGACATGGATATGCAGAC
Source organism: Oceanicaulis sp. UBA2681 (assembly GCF_002354675.1). NCBI lineage: Bacteria > Pseudomonadati > Pseudomonadota > Alphaproteobacteria > Maricaulales > Maricaulaceae > Oceanicaulis > Oceanicaulis sp. UBA2681. The sequence continues at coordinate 442,016 of NZ_DEMB01000016.1, forward strand.
GGCGCTGACCCTTGGCTTCTCTGAAATAGACCTTGCGCCAGTCATCCGGGCCCAGGGACGGCGCGGTGTCGAGGTTCGGGTCATCGCCGGTGTTTTCGGGGCGATGGGTGAAGCCCGCAGCCTTCATCGCCGTGATCAGCCCTTCATCGTCCAGATCAATGACCAGCGCCTGAATGTCGATCACATCCTTCGCGGCGAGCCCCGGCACGGCCGTCGAACCCACATGGTCGACGCGCAAGGCGCGCGATCCCAGAGCGACGCAGACAGCGTCCGCATACGCCAGGCCTTCGGCGGCCCAGGCAGGATCATGAGGTGAGACATGGATTGGATCGCGGCTCATGATCGGTCCTTTAACACCGGCAGCCTTCATAACAAACGGGCCGCCCGGATGTCCGGACGGCCCGCAATCTTGTTCCGTCTAAACGCGAAAGCCTAGTGCTTCACGTTCGACCAGACCTGACGGTAGGCGGCGTACAGCAGTCCCGCCAGCGCCAGCAAGTAGATCATGACCATCAGGCCCATCTTCTTGCGCACTTCCATGTGCGGCTCGGACGCCCAGGTCAGGAAGGTGACGACGTCATGCGCCATCTGTTCCTTGGTGGCTTCGGTGCCGTCAGCGTATTCCACCAGACCGTCCTGCAATTGCGGCGGCATGGCGATCAGACCGCCAGACATGTACGGATTGTAGTACTGACCCGGCGCCACGGTGACGTCCTCAGGGACTTCATAGTCATAGCCCAGCATCAGGGAGCGGATGTATTCCGGACCATGATGGCGTGCTTTCACGATCACCGAGAAATCAGGCGGGATGGCGCCGCCATTGGACGCCGCAGCCTGCGCATCATTGGCGTACGGGCTCGGGAAGCGGTCAGCCGGACGGCCAGCGCGCTCGAACATGTCGCCATATTCATCAGGACCGTCTTCGATGAAATATTCCGCCGCAATGGCCCGAACGATCGGGTTGTCATTGGGGTTGGGATATTCCTCGGTGTAGAACGGACCGCCCTGTTCGCCCAGATTGCGAATATGCAGTTGCTCCAGACCGTGACAGGCCGAACAGACCTGCTGGTAGACCAAGAAGCCGCGTTGCAGCTCGCCGCGGTCATAGCTGCCGAACGGTCCTTCCCAGGACCAGGTGTGCTCGGCGGGCTCATACTGCTCGCCCGCGCCCAGCGCGGCCGGGGTCGCCAGCGCCAGAGCGCCGACAGCCACGGTGAGGAGGCGTTGGATCGTTTTCATCTATCGCTCTCCTTATTCGGCCGGAGCGGCGGACGCCGCCGGCATGTCTTTTTTGCCTGAACCCAGCACCGACTCCTCGATGGAGGCCGGACGTTGGGTCGGTTTCTCGATGAAGCCCAAAAGCGGCAGGATCACCAGGAAATAGGCGAAGTAGTACAGCGTCAGCAGACGGCCCAGCCACAGGAAGTCCAGCCCCACTGCGCCCAGCACCGGCACCTTGTTGTCGGGCAGCTCAGCTCCGCACCAGCCCAGGCCCATGCACGCGATCACGAAGAACACGAAGAACCAGCGGCCCAGAGGACGATAGCGCATGGACCGCACCTTGGAGGTGTCGAGCCAGGGCAGGATGAACAGCACCGCGATGGCGCCGAACATCAAGATCACGCCGCCCAGCTTGTCAGGCACAGCCCGCAGGATGGCGTAGAAGGGCAGCAGATACCATTCGGGAACGATGTGCGCCGGGGTCACCAGCGGGTTCGCCTCGATATAGTTGTCGGCATGGCCCAGAGCGTCCGGCCAGTAGAACACGAAGAAGGCGAAGATGATCATAAAGACGATGATCGCGAAGCCGTCCTTCACCGTGTAGTACGGGTGGAAAGGCAGCGTATCCGCCTTGGTCTTGATGCTCAGGCCCGTCGGGTTGTTGTTGCCCGGAACGTGCAGCGCCCAGACGTGCAGGCCGACGATGCCGGCGATCAGGAACGGGATCAGATAGTGCAGCGAGAAGAAGCGGTTCAGCGTGGCGTTGCCCACTGAGAACCCGCCCCACAGCCATTCGGTGATCGGCGTGCCGATCAGCGGCAGCGCGCCGAACAGGTTGGTGATCACCATGGCGCCCCAATAGGACATCTGGCCCCAGGGCAGCACATAGCCCAGGAAGGCGGCGGCCATCATCAGCAGGTAGATCACCACGCCCAGGATCCACAACAGCTCCCGCGGAGCCTTGTAGGAGCCGTAATACAGGCCGCGCAGCATGTGCAGATAGACCGCCAGGAAGAACATGGACGCGCCATTGGCGTGAATGTTCCGAAGCAGCCAGCCGAAGTTCACATCGCGGTCAATACGTTCAACCGATGCGAACGCGTAATCGATGTGGGGCACATAGTGCATGGCCAGCACGATGCCGGACAGGATCTGGATCATCAGGCAGACGGTCAGGATGCCGCCGAATGTGTACCAGTAGTTCAGGTTGCGCGGGGTCGGGAAATCCACAAAGGAGTCCCAGCCCAGGCGCACGATCGGCAGGCGCTGGTCCAGCCAGCGCTCCACACCGGTTTTCGGTTCGTACGTGCTCGGTCCGCTCATTCTTCGCTCTCCCTAGCCCAGACGCAATGTCGTCGCCGAGATGAAGGTCATCGGCGGAATAGGCAGATTTTCCGGGGCCGGGCCACGGCGAATCCGACCAGCGGTGTCGTAGTGCGAGCCATGACACGGGCAGAACCAGGCGTCATAGTCGCCAGCGCCTTCGGTCGGCACGCAGCCCAGATGGGTGCAGTTCGCGCTGGAGACCAGCAAGGACCCGCGAAGGCTTTCATCCACCTCGACGCCTGCGTCGATAAGGGCGGTGAATGCGGATCGGTTCTGATCAGTCGCAGGCGCGCTGTCTTCAAGATTAGCGTTGCGCGCCAGCGGGTCAGGAAGGCGAGACACCTCCACTTCCGCCGCTTCCGAAATTTCGGTCGCGGTGCGGCGACGCACGAAATGCGGACGCTCACGGAACATCACCGTGATTTCCGCGCCTTCTTCGAGTGCGCCGACATTCACCTCGGTGGTGGACAACGCAAGCGTATCCGCCGCCGGGTTCATCTGATCGATGAACGGCCATAGCGTGAGAGCGCCACCGACGCCCACTGCTCCAACCGATGCGATGTAGAGAAAGTCCCGGCGCGACGGCTCGTCGCCGCCGGTCTCAGGATTGCTGTTCACGTCCGTCACGTGCCGACCTCTTGAATTCGAACTGCCCGCCCCGCAGAACCTGGCAGGCCCCACGCACGCTAGCGCGCGATCTCAGACTTAGCGCACCGTTGCTGTTTTGCGGTGCGGCTTGCTGACGCAGTCCCGCTGAACATACAACGTGTCATCGGGGCGGATTAATGTGCGCCCCCATATTTTTCAACCTGATTATCCCGTAAAAAGGATCAGATTTTGCCGGTGATGGCGGTTATCCCCCGCAAATACAGGCGTGCACGGTCAAATCAGTCCCGCACGCTCCAGCGCAGCGCTCAAAGGTTCAAAGCGATCACCCGCTTCCGCATGAACGCCAGCGGGATCCGCGTTCAGCGCTTCGCTCCGCAACCAGGCCTCAGACGCCGCAGCATCGGCGTCCACACCGACAAACGCCGCCACCTCTCGCGCCGCCGCTTGCGGATCGCTGAGCATGTCTTCATAGCGTATAGTGAGAATCCGCTCTGGAAACAGGGATTCCCAATGCTCGCACAGCCGGTTATGGCACGCCAGGACACGGGCGATGTCATCAGGGTGGTATGTCCAGTGCCGCGCCTTGCGGAACCGGGTCTTGTAGATCGACCAGGCCAGATCGCGCGGATCGCGGAAAATCCGCACCATCCTGGCCGCCGGCAGGCACACGCCGAATGCGCCCGCGGCCATTTCAGACAGCGAGCTGGGATCAATGATTCGTGACGCAGGCTGGCCCAAGGCTTCCTCGACCTGGCTCAGATAGCGCTTGGCCACATCGCCCAGGACATTGCGGCCCCACCCCGCCTCGATTGCCGCTGAAATCTCTGACAGGGTCTGATCGCCCAAAGGCGTCGCGTTGAGCCAGAACAGGCCGTTATTGCGCATCAAGGCGCCCGCATCGGCGTCAGCCGCCAGCACCTGGCTCAGCCAGTCCGCGCCGGCGCAAGGCGGTGCGATCAGCAGCACCGGTCGCCCGTCAATGACGCCCGCCTCTTCATGCTGATCCACAAAGTTTGGCTCATAACTGGCGATCAGCGCCTTGACGGATTCTTCATGGCGGCCTGTGTCAAACGCGGTATCCGCCAGACAGAAGGACGCGCCCTCGGCCACGCGCATGGCCGCCACCGCATCCTCGCCCACATCGCGATAGGCCTTGGCCAGCGTATAGGCCAGCACGCCGCGCTGGGTGGAGGACATGGTCTCTGAGTTCTGGATACGCATTTCCTCGAGTGCGGCCAGCTCGGCGGAGCCCGCTTCAAAGGTCACGCACTCCGACAGGCCTTCCCACGCCATGACGTCGAAGCGGTCCAGAGAAATAGCGCGCCGAAAGCTCAGCGCCGCCAGATTAGTGCGCCCCAGCGACAGAAGCGTGCGCCCCGCCCGTCTTTGCAGCGCCGGATCATTGGGCGCCTGGGCGATCAGCGTTTCGAGCACTTCAAGCGCACGCTGATGACGGCCCAGCCCGCTCAGCGCGGAAACGAGCCAGAGCCAGGATTGCTGATAATTCGGAGAGGCTTCGGTCAGACGTTCAGCCGCCAGCAAGGCGCCGGTTTCGTCGCCCACCTCGAGCGCCAGACTGGCCACGTCGCCCCATTGGCTGCCCAGCTGCGGCGCAGCCTCGATCAGGCGGCGCGCCTCGACTGAGACAGCCAGCAGGTCTTGTCGGGCTCGCGCATCACGCAGGTCGGTCAACGGATCAATCATGGCGACACTCATCCACACTCAAACTCGGCTTGATAAGGCGGCGAACACTAATGCCCGCCTGTCGCACGCGCCAGCGCTTCAGGCGCCGTTTAGACTTGCCAGCGTCAGCTCAGATGTATCTTTTCCACACAGCCTGGACCCTTGAGGAGCGAGCATGTCCGCAACCGCCAAACCCAGCGCCGACATCCTTTCGGATCGTCGCGCCCGCGCCAAAGCCTGGTTTGAATCGCTGCGCGACCGTATTTGCAGCGCCTTCGAAGCGCTCGAGGACGTCGCCGATCCAAAGCTCTATCCCGGAGAGGCGGGACGGTTTGAACGCACGCCCTGGGTGCGCGGCGACGGTGATGAAGAGCTGGGCGGCGGCGTGATGGGCATGATGCACGGCCGCTTGTTTGAAAAAGTCGGCGTGCACGTCTCCACGGTTTTCGGCGAGTTCAGCCCGGAATTCGCCGCGCGCGTCCGCGGCGCCGAGACCGATCCGCGCTTTTACGCGACCGGCGTGTCCCTGATCGCGCACATGCGCAATCCCCACATCCCCGCCGTGCACATGAACACGCGCTTCATCACCACCACGCAAAGCTGGTTTGGCGGCGGTATGGATTTGAACCCGACCCAGGATTACCAGCGCGACAAGGGATTTGAGGACAGCGTGCTGTTTCATGAGGCCGCAAAAGCCGCCTGCGACGCCCATGACGCGACGTATTACCCGCGCTTCACAGACTGGTGCGACGAGTATTTCTGGCTCAAGCATCGTCAGGAATCGCGCGGCACGGGCGGGATTTTCTACGATCATCTCGACAGCGGCGACCATGAGGCGGACTTCGCCTTTACGCGCGATGTGGGCGAAGCCTTCCTGACCGCTTACCCCAAGATCGTCAAAACGCGGATGGACACGCCCTGGTCAGAGGACGACCGCGAAGAACAACTGGTGCGCCGCGGCCGCTATGCCGAGTTCAACCTTCTGTATGATCGCGGCACCAAGTTCGGGCTTGAAACGGGCGGGAACATCAACTCGATCCTGTCGTCCATGCCGCCCCACGCCCGCTGGCCATAAGCAAAGTCTTAACCTGCGTTAACGAGCGGTTAGCAGACTCATCGAACGCTCTTCCTGAACGGCACGCCGCCTTTGGAGCGTAACATGGTCAACACGGTAGGAACCCAGGGTCCGTATCTGGGCCCGAATGGCGCGAATTCTGCGACTCAAGCCGAGACCTCCAAGACAAGGTCAGGCGGCTCGGGCCAGAACAACACAGCCCAGAAATCCAGCGACACGGTCAGCCTGTCCGCGGCGGCGCAAGCGGTGCTGAACGGCTCTTCGGTGCGCGTGGACGCGCTGATGGCTGATCGTGGCGATGCGATTTTCCGCAACGCTCTGTCTGGCGCTCGAGCCTACAAGGACAATTTCGCCGCCACGCTGGAACAGCCCGGCCTCGACCCTGACGTCGCGCGCGACACCCGCATGAAGATGCTCGCTCGCGAGCGCGAAGCGTTCACCGCCCCCGAACATACCGGCGACGTCCTGACCCGGGCGCGCGCCTATATCGAGTTCTACGATTCCCTGTCTGAGGACGAGCAGAACTCCGAGCGCTATCGCGGCACCCGCGAGACCATGCAGGCGATCGTGGAGCAAGAATCCGCCAAGGCCGGGGTTGAAGCGCCCGATTTGAGCCTGTCGCAAAGCCCGTTTGATGCGTTGTTGAACGCCTTGTCGGACGGCGAAGGCGGCATCGACGAGCGTGACAGCCAATCGGTCGTTGAGCAGTTCCGAGCGCGTATGGAAGCCCAGATCGGGTCGGAAGCGCGCCAACGCGAAAGCCAGGATCTGGAAAGCCGCTATGTCACCTTGCAGGCGCTGATCGAACAGGCGCGCCGCGGCGATGACAAGGCCTATGCGCGACTGGAAGCCCTGTCAGAGGGCCGTGTCGAGATCGCCCCGGTGTCTGAAAGCGGTACGGACGAATAGCTTCACGGTGACAAAAAGGCTGGAGACCAGCCAGCCGCGAGCAATCCGAAGATGAAGCCAAGTCCGATCAACGAGGCGGCGACACCGCCCAAAATCAGCCAGTTCGTCATCTGAAGCCAGATCGGATTCGGCGCACGGCGCGTCTCCAGGGGGGCGCCCAGATTTTTGCGGATGGGCTGGTCAGCCCGCATCTCGGCCGCATCCTTGGGCGACCCTGCCGCCCCTGTCGCAAACTGGCACAGTCGGGCCAGCACATCGACCGCCAGCCGAGCGCTGGCTTCATCGTCCATGTGCAGCATAAGACTGCCTTCGCCGTGGTTGAGCAGCTTGCCGTCCCGCTTCGGCACGTCTCGCACCGCGGTGATCCTGGAATAGCTGCGAATCTCGTCCGCTTCCGCTTCCTCGATATCGTAGGGACTGTCCTTGTCCTCAGGCAGACCGAACAGCACCAACCGCAACAGCATTTCCGCCAGCCCCGCCCGGTCGAGCGCGTTCAGGCGCTGATTTTTCAGACCGCCGCCATGGGCCAGCCATTTGCCGATCATTTCGATACGGATCGCCGCCGCCACGCCTTCGGAGACGCCCTTGAGCGCGCTCTTGTCCAGGGTCGGCGCCGCCAGTCGACCCAGCCCCTTGGCCGGTCGCTTGTCCTTGGGCGGTTTGGCCTTGACGAACGGGCCATCCAGCTTGCCCCGGAAATGCACCAGACACTGATCCAGCGCGTGACGCGCGGCGCGCACGGCGGCGCCATGGCGCACTTTCTTGGACAACAGATCCGATTCCAGAAGGCGATCCGCCTCCCACAGGCTGCGCGCCGCTTCTGACAGAGACGCAGAGACTTTCTGAGGGTCCAGCGTTTGCGCCGTGACCGTCTCGCCATTGCGGATCTTGTTGTCTTGGGCGGTGAGCGCCTGATCGGCCTGGCTCTTGAGCGAGTACAGGATCTGGTCAAACTGGCTGTCGCGTTCCCGCGGCCAGTCATCACGGCGCCAGCGGCCCAGCTGGAAATACCAGCGCGATTCCCCACGCTGGAGACGCTGGTTCAGATCGCGGCTGAACTCGAGCTGCTCTTCGCCGGGCAAGAGATCAAAGAACGCCTCCACATAATCAAAGATCATGAGGTTGGCGGCGATGCTCCATTTCTTTCCGTTGAGCGGATCGCGCGCGCTAACGCCGCCTTCAGCCTGGAACAGGTTCTCGAAACCCGGCGCGTCCAGAACCGCCGACCAGTGCGCGCGATTGGCCTGCAGATAGGCGTCCGCCATGATCTGGCGCGCGCGGCGCGGCAGATCCTTGATCTTGCGCTTCTCATTGGCGTTGTTGATGGTTTTGGCCAGCTGGATGCGTAACGCCAGCTCCGCGTCCACCAGCGCGTTCTCGACCTCGTCTTCGGTGTAGTTGAGCGCCTTGGCCTTCTCTTCCAGCGCGCGGCGATCATGCAGGTGCAGGTCAGCGGCAAACAGCTCGCCGCTGCCGACCCGGGCGCGATAGCGCAGGGAGAAGAGCTCGGACAAGCTCATCCTCGCGCCTCACTCGCCATCGCCAGAAGCGCCGCATGATCCAGTGTAAATCCTGAGTCGATCCAGGCCTCTTCAAGCTGGCTGAGCACGGCGCCCAGTTGCGGCCCGGTCTGCAAACCCGCCTTGATCAGATCGCGGCCATTGATCGGCAAATCGGGAGCGCGCCAGGCCGAAGCCACATGCAAATCCGCCTCCGCATCACCCTCGCCACGCGCTTCAGCCAGACGCAAACGGTCAGACACAGTCTGGGCGCCCAGAACGTAGAGCGCGCGAGACAGAGCTTCGCCATCAAGCCCGGGACGCACGTCTCCTGCCTGCTCCGGCGCAGGGCCGCACATGGCGACGAGACGGCTCGCTTCCGCGTTTGACGCTTTCATCTGGTCACACAGGCTACGCACGGCGTCACCCTTTCCCCCGCACAGCGCCGCCGCTCTTAAGAGCATGTCGGGCGCGCGCCCTTTCCCTCTGTCGGCGTTAATTATGCTTAAGAGAAGGTTTAAGTCGAGCGGTTCCGGCCAAACCGATTGTAAAACGTGGCCCAGATGCATCGCTTTGACCACAGGCCCGGGATCAGGCGCGGCCAGCAGTTTCTTGAGCTCTTTCCACACCCGTTCACGCGCCAGCCCGGCGAGTTTGGGTGCAGCGCGGATGCAGGCCTCATGGCCTGCTTGATCAAGGGCGGAGCCATACCAGGCGTTAAACCGGTAAAAGCGAAGAATGCGCAAAACGTCTTCGGCAAGCCTCTGATCAGGGTCACCAATAAAGACCACGCGCCGCGCCTTCGCGTCCGCCAAACCGTTCCAGGGATCATACAGGCTGCCGTCGCGTCGCGCGTAAATCGCGTTGAGGCGAAAGTCGCGCCGGGCGGCGTCCAGCGTCCAGTCCGTTGTGAAAGCCACCACCGCGCGCCGGCCATCGGTGCTCACATCCTTGCGCAGGGACGTGATTTCAAAAGGCGCGCCATCGACCACCGCCGTGATCGTGCCGTGTTCAAGCCCGGTGGGGATCGCCCGAATGCCGGCAGTCTTGAGCGCGGCCAGCGTCTCGTCTGGCGTCAACTGTGTGGCGATGTCCACATCCTCGACCGGCTCGCCTTGCAGGGCGTTACGCACGCAGCCCCCGACAAAGCGCGCCGTATCCGCGGCAGCAGGACTGATCGCGTCCATAACCGCGATCGTCGCCGGGTCCGTCAGAAAGGCGTGCTGATCGGGATCGAGCTTCATCCCTCACACCCTCGCTAGATCGGTTCGTCAGCGGGCGGCGGGTCTCGCTCTTCAAACTGCCCCGGTCGGATTTCGCCCTCTTCCAGACGCGGCGGCTGATAAGCGCCGTCCCGGGAGCTGGTATCGGTTTCAAGCAGGACCAGAACCACCAGCATGACCAAAGCTGCGCCCATGCCTGACAACACGCCCAGGGTCACAGACATGGGCCGGGCGAGCACGCCCGCCGCCGACAAGATCCGCGCGACGATGTAGGGCAGAGCGAACGCCGCCAGCATCAAGAGAAATATGCGGGTCATAGGCTGGTCTCCTTTGAACGCCTGACGGGTTCGCCTGGTCGCCCTTGCGCATATCGGATGGACAAGGCGCGCAGCATGCCCGCCGTCGCGCCCCAGATATACCGTCCTTTGTGCGGCATGGCGTAAAACCGTCGCAGCATGCCGGCGAACTCGCGCTCCTCGAGCTTGTGATTATCCGGATCCATCAGGAAATCGAACGGGGTTTCAAACACCTCCGCCACCTCTCCCGGATCGGGCGACAGATCAAATCCTGGCTCAATCACGCCGGCGAACGGCGTGACGGCGTAGCCGGTGCCGGTTTCATAGCTCTCCCAGCGCCCCAGCATCGTGATCGCGCTTGGGGGCAAGCCCACTTCTTCTTCGGTCTCACGCAAGGCGCACTCGCACAAGCTCTCACGCCCGGCCATCTGGCGTCCGCCGGGGAAGCTGACCTGACCGGGATGGGCCTGCAAATGGTCCGCGCGCCGGGTGAACAGCACGGTCAGCCCGGTCTCGCGCTTGACCAGCAAGGCCAGCACCGCAGCGGGCTTGAGCTTTCGGCCGACGGGCAGAGCCAGATCCTCGTTCAGATCCCCGTCGCCGCGAGCCGGCCGCGCTTCCATGGGCGCGTCGACCGGGTCCAGAACCGTGCTCAGGCGTTTGAGAATACGATCCGTCTCAACGCTCATGCGGCCGGTCCCAGAGGGAAGAACACACCGCGGCTCCACACGCCCATCACCGGTTCGCCCTGATCATTTTCTCCGCGCTCCGCGAATTCCACGAGATCATAAAAGGCCGCGCGCGTGATCAGCGCCTCAAGACGCCCGCGCACATGCACGAAAGGTTCTGGCTCGCCGTCCTCTGCGATCTCTACACGCAAGGGATGCTCCGGTCCCGCAATCACCGCGTCATCAAGATTGGTCAGAAAAGCCAGCTTCTGATCCTGGCCGGAGCCTGACCGGTCCACCCGCACGGCGGTGAAGGGCGCGGCCTCGACCTTGATTTTGATTTTCTCGACCGGGGTGACGAGATAGGTCTCGCCGTCCTTATCCTTGCGAAGAATGCGCGCGAACAATCGGACCAGTTTTTCGCGCCCGATTCGCGCGCCTTCATGCCACCAGCTGCCGTCGCGTTTGATGACGAGATCCATCTCGCCGCAATACTCCGGCTCCCACCGATCCACCGGCGGATAGCCGTCTGCGGTGTCGATCGCCTCCGCCGCGGAAAGCAGCGACTGCATTGCATCTTGTTCAGACTTCGGTGCGCCCATGGACACCTCCTCTGGCTGCGGCCATGTTTGAGGTTAGAAAACAGCCTCGTTCAAGGATGTAAGCCGATGCCCACCTCGAAGGAAGACGTACAGGCGCTTTCAACACGCGCAGACGCTGCAACCACACGCCTGGCCGAGGTTCGCCAATCCATCGCCCGCTCCATTATCGGGCTCGATGACGTGGTCGAACAATCGCTCGCCGTGATCCTGTCAGGCGGACATGGCCTGCTGGTCGGCCCGCCGGGCGTGGCGAAAACCCGCCTCGTGCATGCGCTGGCGGTGGTCACAGGGCTTGAAGACAAGCGGGTGCAGTTCACCCCCGACCTGATGCCGGCGGATATTCTGGGCTCTGAAGTGCTCGACCAGGACGCGGACGGCAAGCGCCATTTCCGCTTTATTCCCGGCCCGGTGTTCTGCCGCTTGCTGATGGCGGACGAGATCAACCGCGCCAGCCCGCGCACCCAGGCGGCTCTTTTGCAGGCGATGCAGGAAGGCTTTGTCACCGTGGCGGGCGAGCGTCATGACCTGCCGCAGCCCTTCCACGTGCTGGCGACCCAGAACCCGATCGAGCAGGAAGGCACCTATCCGCTGCCTGAAGCCCAGCTCGACCGCTTCCTGATGCAGATCGACGTGCCTTATCCGGACAAAGATCAGGAGCGCGCCATCTTGCTGGCCACCACCGGGTCTGAAGATTCCGTCGCCGAGCCTGTTCTGAACGCACAGGAAATCCTCGACCTGCAACAGCTGGTGCGCGCCATGCCGGTCGGTGAAGCCGTGCTCGACGCCATTCTGGCGCTGCTCGAACAAGCCCGCCCGGACCGCTCCAATGACCCGGAAGTCCGCGACGGTGTCAGCTGGGGGCCTGGCCCCCGCGCCGGTCAGGCGCTGATGCTGGCGGTGCGCGCCCGCGCCTTGCTACAAGGGCGTCTCGCGCCATCTACTGATGACGTGCTCGCGCTCGCCGAGCCCGTGCTCAAGCACCGTATGGCGCTCAGCTTCGCCGCCAGAGCCGAGGGCTTGCAGCTGGATGCCTTGATCAACCGCCTTGCGAAAGCCGCCGCGTAACACATTGATGAGTAAGGCCCCAGCCCCTTCCCGAGTGACCCGCCTGCGCCATGATGCGGAGCAGGCGGCGGCGCGCTTCCCCGCGCTGCTGGCCGAAGCTGAGCGCATCGCCGCCAGCGTCTCCCATGGCGTGCACGGACGGCGGCGCGCCGGTCAGGGCGAGACCTTCTGGCAATACCGCCATCACCGGCCTGAAGACGGCGCGCGCTTTGTCGATTGGCGCCGCTCCGCCCAGGGCGATCATCTCTATATCCGTGAAGTGGAGTGGGAAGCGGCGAACGCCATCTATTTCTGGCGCGACGGGTCGGCCGGCATGCAGCTGCATGCGCCGGGACTGGCTTCCAAAGCTGAGCGCGCCTCGGTGGCCCTGATGGCGATCGCCAGCCTGCTCAATCGCGGCGGGGAACGCCTGTCCGTGCTGGGTGAGACCGGGCGCGCCCGCGCAGGCCGGGCGGGGTTTGAAACCGTCAGCCGCGCTTTGGCGCTGGGCGACGGACACGCGGACAGCGTTGAAGCCGCTGACCTGCCACGTCATGCCCGGCTTGTGATCGCCAGTGATTTTCTCGACCCGGTCGAAACCTGGCAGGCCCGGCTCAGCCGCTTCGCCGCCCAAAGCGCAAGCGGCGCCCTGTTGCGCGTGATCGACCCTGCCGAAGATGATTTCCCCTTCAAGGGCCGCACCCGATTTGAAGCCGCGTCCGGCGGCGGAGACAGTTTGTTGTTTGGTCGCGCTGAAGACGCCCGCACCGCCTATCGCGACGCCTGGTCGCGCCATGGCGCGCAGCTGAATGATCTGGCGCGCCAATATGGCTGGCGGCTGATCACCCATCGCACAGACCGTCCGGCGGCGAGCGCCGTGCTCGCCCTTTATCAAGCCTTATCAGAGCCGCGTTCATGATCAGCCTGGGTCCGCTCGCCTTCGCCGCGCCCTGGGCGCTGGCCGCCTTCGCGGTTTTGCCGCTGCTCTGGCTGCTCTTGCGCGCCACACCGCCCGCTCCGTCGCGGGTTATCTTTGCGCCGCTGCGCCTGTTGCAAAACCTCGCGCGGACGCCGGAAACCCCGCAATCCACGCCCTGGTGGCTCTTGCTGCTGCGGCTGCTCATGGCGGCGCTGGTGATTCTGGCGCTGGCCCGGCCGATCCTGAGCCCGCAGACGGACATCAGTACGGATCGCCCGCTTTTGCTGCTGGTGGATGATGGCTGGCGCTCGGCGCCGGACTGGCCGCACATGCAGGCGCAGGCCCGCAGCCAGCTGATCGCCGCGCGCAGCGAAGGCCGGGATGTCTTGCTGGTCTTCACCGCCGCGCCCGCCAACCAGACCGACCTGTCCTTCGGTCCCGCCAGCAACGCCCTGGCGCGTCTGAACGCCCATGAGCTGCGCGCCTGGCCGCCCGCTCGCGATGTCACCGCGGAGCGCCTTGAAACAGGCCTGGACCAGCAAGGCGCGCCTGAGCGCTTTGATACGGTCTGGATCAGCGACGGCGTGTCGAATGAAGACCACGATCGTGCGCTGGCGCGGGTGCTGAGCGCTTCTGGACCCGTGACGATCATCCTGCCTGCGCCGGAGCGCACCGCCATCGGCCTGACGCGGGTCGGGGTGGCGCCCGATGGCTTCACCGTGCGTCTGGTGCGCGCGGACAGCGACGCCGAACGCCCGGTGACGCTGACCGCCACAGGCGCGGACGGTCAGGCGCTGGCGCGTCTGGAAGGCGTGTTTGAGGCTGGCGAGCAACGCCTGGATCTCTCCGCCAGCCTGCCGCTCGATCTGCGCAACCAGATCGCGCGCCTGTCGCTCGACCGCTTCGGCTCGGCTGGCGCCACCCACATCACCGGCGATCGCTGGCGCAGGCCGCGCGTGGGTTTGCTGACGCCGGAAGCCGGCGGCGAGCGGCAACCGCTTCTGTCTGACTATCATTACGCCCGTGAAGCGCTGGCCGGAACCGCGGAGCTTGTGAGCGGCGATCTCGATACGCTACTGGGGACGGAACCCTCAGCGCTGGTGATGGTGGACAACGCCCGTCTGGAAGATGACCGCCTGACCGCCTTTGTCGAGGACGGCGGTCTCTTGATCCGCTTCTCCGGACCGAATCTGGCCACGCGCGCCGATGATCTGTTGCCGGTGAGGCTGCGCGAAGGCGGGCGCCTGTTTGGCGGCGCGATGGCGTGGGAAGATCCGCAAGGTCTGGCGCCTTTCCCCGATGAGAGCCCGTTCACCGGGCTTGAGGCCTCGACCGAAGCGCAGGTCACCCGTCAGGTTCTGGCCGAACCCGGCCCCGATCTCGACGCCAAGGTCTGGGCGCGTTTGTCGGACGGGACGCCGCTGGTGACTGCGGACCGCCGCGGGCAAGGCTGGATCGTGCTGTTTCACGTTACCGCCGGGCCTGACTGGTCATCCCTGCCCCTGTCCGGTCTGTATCCGGCCATGCTCGAACGTGTTCTATCCCTGAGCGGCGGCGCCGACCCGACCCCGCCCCAGGGCGGCGCCTGGGGGCTGGAGCGTCAGCTGACCGCTGACGGGCTTTTGACGGACCCGGCCGGACAATCGCAGATGATCGCCGCCGATCAGTTCACCCGGGCGCGCGCCAGCGCCCGGACGCCCCCCGGCGTCTGGAGCCTGGGCGCCGCGAGCGCCGCGCTGAACGTGATGCAGCCCGGGGATGATCTGGCCTTGATGGCGCGCGACCTGCCCGGCGCGACCTATCGGACAGGCGATGGCGCAATCGAGACGCGACTGGCGGGACCGCTCCTGAGCCTTGCGCTGATCATCTTGTGCCTGGACGGCCTGATCACCCTGATTCTGTCAGGGCGCATGCCCTTCGCCACGCGCAATTTCGGCGCAGTCGCCGTGCTCGCTCTGGCCCTGGGCGGCCTGCCGCAAGACGCGCACGCGCAAGACATGACGGGGATCGACCAGCAGGCCTTGGAAGTCCGGCTCGCCTATGTGCGTACGGGCGATGCGCGCATTGACGATTTGAGCCGGGCCGGCCTCGCCGGTCTGTCGCGCGAGAGCACGCGGCGCAGCGCGGTCGAACCCACCACGCCCGTCGGCGTCGATATCGAGACCGACGAAATCCTGTTCTACCCGATGATCTACTGGCCGGTGACCGAAGACGCGCAAGGCCTGTCGCCAGAGGCCGCCGCCCGCGTCACCGCCTATATGAATGCGGGCGGTCTGATCGTCTTTGACACCCGCGACGGGCGCGCCAGCGGCCGTGGACTCGCTCCGCATCCCGGGCTCGTGCGGCTTCTGGATTCCGTCGAAGTGCCGCCCTTGCAGCAAATGCCCGATGATCATGTGTTGGGTCGGGCGTTTTATCTGCTGACCGAATTTCCCGGACGCTATCCCGATACCCGCATCTGGGTGGAAGCCAACCCGGAAAGCTCGGGCCGGGACGGCGCCTCCTCGGTGGTGATCGGCTCGGCGGACTGGGCTTCGGCCTGGGCGATTGACGAACAGGGCCGCCCGCTCGCCCCGGTGGAGGGCGGACCGCGCCAGCGCGAACTGGCCATCCGCTTCGGCGTCAATCTCGCCATGTACGCCCTGACCGGCAACTACAAGGCTGATCAGGTGCATGTGCCCGCCATTCTGGAACGGTTGGGGCAGGATTGATGGACGCTGTCACGCTCGCTTTCTCCCCGCTTATCCCGCCGGTTCTGTCCTATGGGCTGGGCGCGCTGGCGCTGGCTGTGGCCGGGTTCGCGCTGGTGCGCGGCCTGAAGGGCTGGCTCTGGCGTGCGCTGGCGGCGCTGGTGCTGACCGGAGCTCTGCTCAACCCTGCCCTGGTGCAGGAAACCCGAGAGCCGCTGAGTGATGTGGCGGTGCTGATCAGTGATGACAGCGCCTCCATGCAGATCGGAACCCGGAGCGACGCCGCAAATCAGGTGGCCGAAGCCATGCGCGCGCTGGCCGAGCGTGATCCGCTGCTTGATCTGATCGAAGTGAGTGGCGGGACGTCAGAAGACGGCACGCGACTGAGCCGCGCGCTCCAGCAAGGTCTGTCGCAAGCGCCGCGCAACCGCCTGGCGGGCGTGATCATCGCCTCTGACGGCCAGGTTCATGATACGCCGCCCAACGCGGATGAGCTCGGGCTCGACGCGCCTGTGCATCATTTCCTCACGGGCGATCCAGACGCGCGCGACCGTCGCCTGATCGTCTCCCAGGCGCCGCGCTACGGGCTGGTGGGCGATCCGGTCAGCTTCACGCTGCGCATCGAGGATGAAGGCGCCGCCACGGGTACCGCCATGGTGAACCTGTATGTGGATGGCGGCGATCCGATTAGCGCACGAGTGCAGATCGGTCAGGATGTGACCGTGCAGGCCGAGATCGCCAATCGCGGGCCGAATGTGGTCGAAATCGAGGTCGAACCCGGCCCCGGCGAGCTGTCCCTGATCAACAATCGCGCCGCAGTGAACGTCACCGGCGTGCGGGATCGCTTGCGCGTGCTGCTGGTGACGGGCGAGCCCCATAACGGCGCACGCGCCTGGCGCAATCTTCTGAAATCCGACCCCAGCGTCGATCTGGTGCACTTCACCATTCTGCGCCCCCTGGACAAGGATGACAGCGTGCCGCCCAACGAGCTGGCGCTGATCGCCTTTCCGGTGTTCGAGCTGTTCCAGCTGAGCTTGCAGGAATTTGATCTGGTCATCTTCGACCGCTATCGCCGCCGCGGCATCCTGCGCCCACTCTATTTCGACAATATCGCCAACTATGTGGAGAACGGCGGCGCGCTTCTGGTGACCACCGGCCCGCCCTTCGCCGGACCGGAAAGCGTGGCGCGCTCGCCATTGGCCAGCGTCCTGCCCGCCGTTCCCACCGGACAAATCAGCGAAGAGCGCTTCGTCCCGCAGATCAGCGATATAGGTCAAAGACACCCGGTCACCCGTCCCATGCTGACGGGGCAAGGCGAATGGGGGCCCTGGTTCCGCAGCATTGGCGCGCGCGCCCTGTCTGGCGAGACCGTCTTGCAGGCGCCCAATGGCGATCCGCTGCTGACCCTGTCACGAGAGGGTCAGGGCCGCGCGGCGATCCTGCTGTCTGATCAGGCCTGGCTGTGGGCGCGCGGCTATGAAGGCGGCGGTCCCCATGACGAGCTGTTCCGCCGTGTGGCGCACTGGCTGATGGGCGAACCCGAGCTTGACGAGGAACGCCTGAGCGCCCGTGTGGTGAATGGCGAGCTGGAGGTGACGCGCAACACGCTGTCAGGCGATGTGCCCGATCTTGAGATCGAATGGCCGTCCGGCGCCCGTGACACGATTGCAATGACATCAAACGGCTTTGGCGATTACATTGAGCGCCTGCCCGCGCGCGAACAGGGCCTGGTCCGGTTGAGGTCGGGCGAGTTGACCACGGTCACCGCCTCCGGTCCGCTTAATCCGCTGGAGTATCGCGATCTGCGTCCAGACCCTGAAGGGTTTGCCATGCTTGTGGACTCAAGCGGCGGCGGCGTGTTCGCCCTGGGCGACGCCATCGACCTGCCCGATCTGCGCCGCACCAATGAGCGCGCGCGCCAGGCGGGAATCAACTGGGCCGGCCTCAAGCGCAACACCGCCTATCGGGTCACTGACGCGCAATCCACGCCGCTGGCGCCGGGCCTGTTGATCGCGCTGTTGATACTGGGCCTGTTCGCCTTGGCCTGGCGACGCGAGGGCGACTAACGCCGA
>NZ_DEMB01000016.1:459977-466947 GCF_002354675.1 Oceanicaulis sp. UBA2681
CAACACGAGCGAGCTAAGGAGGTTCGTCATGATTGATGTTCGACGTTTTGAAGATCTGGGCGCGTTCCGGTTCGACTGGCTGAACGCAAAGCACCATTTCAGCTTCGGCTCTTACCACAATCCCAAGCGTATGGGCTGGGGCGCGTTGCGGGTCTGGAACGATGATGAGATCCAGCCGGGCACGGGGTTTCCCCCGCATCCCCACGCAGAGATGGAAATCATCACCTATGTGCGTGACGGCGCCATCACCCACCAGGACAGCCTGGGCAATAAGGGCCGTACGGTGGCGGGCGATGTTCAGGTGATGAGTGCGGGCAAAGGCATTCGCCACGCCGAGTACAATCGCGAAAACGAGCTGACCCGGATCTTCCAGATCTGGATCATGCCCGATGAACGCGGCGGCGAGCCCTTTTGGGACAGCCGCAGCTTTCCAAAGAATGATCGGGCGGGCGAGCTGATTGTGCTGGCTTCTGGCCGCAAGGGTGATGACGACGCCCTTCCCATCCGAGCCGATGCGCGGGTTCTGGGCGGCACGCTCAAGTCTGGTCAGTCGGCAAGCTATGCGCTGGAACCGGGCCGTCACGCTTATCTCGCGCTCGCCAAGGGCGCAGCCATCGTCAATGGTGAGACGCTGGGGCCGCGCGACGGCGCCGCGATCGTCGATGAGCCGAGCCTCGAGATCAAAGCGATCGAAGACGCCGAAATCGTTCTGGTGGACAGCCTTTAGACTCCACCGCCATCTTCACCCGGCCTTAAGCGCCAAGGACTAAACAGAAAGCTTCGGGGAGCGACGGGCTCCCCGAAGCTTTCTGGAGTTCGCCATGTCGCGCCCTGCCCTTGTGATGTTCGCCCTCGCCACGCTGATGCTGACGCCTGGCTGCATCGTGGTGCAAACCGCCGATCTCGCGGTGGGCGCAACCGGCGCCGTGGTGGGAACCGCCGGCAAGGTGGTGGGCGGCGCTGTGGATATCGTCACGCCCGGCAAGACCGCGCCCGAGGACAAATTCGTCACCGAGCTGTGCGAACAGACGCCCGCCTAGGGCACATTGATCCATTTGTGAGTCTGCAGGCTGAGCATCCATTTGGGATGCTTGAGGCAATACTCAAACGCGGCTAGCGCGTTTTCCGCCTGCCTTGGTCCATCCATGGGCTGAAGCCGGAATTGCCTGAAATCGAGATGCTCGAACAGCTCGGGCATGGCCTCAGGCTGGGGATAGACGAGCTTGAGCTCATCGCCCGTGAGTTGCTTGAGCGGAGCGGTGGATTTCGGGCTGACGCAGACCCAGTCGATGCCTTCGGGCGCCTTGATGGTGCCGTTGGTCTCAACCGCAATCTTGAACCCGGACTTGTGCAGAGCGTCGATCAGGGGAGCGTCGAGCTGCAGCAACGGTTCGCCGCCCGTGCAGACCACATAGGGCTCGCCCCCGCCCGGCCACAGACTGGCGACGGCTTCCGCCAGCGCCTCGGCGGTCTTGAACTTGCCGCCATTCACCCCGTCGACGCCCACAAAATCCGTGTCGCAGAACTGGCAGATGGCGCTGGCGCGATCGCGTTCCAGCCCGCTCCAGAGATTGCAGCCCGCAAAGCGCAGGAACACCGCCGGGCGCCCTGTCTGGCCGCCCTCGCCCTGAACGGTCAGGAACATTTCCTTGACGGAATAGGTCATTCGCCTGTCGCGCCTTCGCGCCATGTGATCCAGCCGGTCTTGCGCAGCTCGCACGCCGGGCAGTCATCACAGCCATAGCCCCAATCATGACGCTGGCCGCGTTCGCCGCGATAACAGGTATGGCTATGCTCAACGATCAGATTGACGAGCGTCTCCCTGCCCAGCTCATGGGCGAGCGCCCAGGTCTGGGCCTTGTCCAGATGCATGAGCGGAGTCTCAACCATTGTCGGCCGATCAAGCCCCAGCCCCAACGCTTTCGCCTGGGTCTGGATCGTGTCTTCGCGGCAGTCGGGATAACCTGAATAATCGGTCTGGCACATGCCGCCCACCAATACGTCGACGCCGCGGCGATAGGCGAGCGCTGCGGCGACGGTGAGGAAGACGAGATTGCGCCCCGGCACGAAGGTTGAGGGCAGGCCCGCCTCGGTCATGACGATTTCCATGTCCGCGGTCAGCGCGCTTTCAGCGAGCGCGCCATACCCTGACAAATCCACAAGCCGGTCCTCGCCCAGCCGGTCCGCCCAATCGGGGAACGCGTCGAGCATGGCGGCGCGCACCTTCTGTCTCGCGGTCAGTTCCACATCATGGCGCTGGCCATAATCAAAACCGATCGTCTCCACCCGCTCATACCGGCTGAGCGCCCAGGCGAGGCAGGTGGCGGAATCCTGTCCGCCGGAAAACAGCACCAGAGCCGCGTTTGAAGAAGAGCGTGTATCCATGTAGCCAGTATATCTTGCTTATGAGCCGCGCCTGCAAGGATCACATCCATGCCCGATACCGCCCCCACGATTTGCCTGCTTTACACGACCTGGCCTGACGAGGAGAGCGTGACGCGCGCCGCGCACCGGTTACTCGAGCAAGGCCTGATCGCCTGCGCGAATATTCTGGGCAGGAGCCAATCCATCTATCGCTGGGAGGACGAGGTGCAGAGCGAGCGTGAAATCATCGCTCTGTTCAAGACTTCAAGCGCCTCTGCGCGTCAGGCCCGGGCGGAGATCAGCGCGCTGCACCCGTATGACGAACCCTGCATTCTGGCGCTCGACGTGAACAGCGCACTCAGCGCGGAAAGCTTTCAGAACTGGGTTATTGAGCAGACTTCCTGACCCTGCGCTTGCGCGATCAGGCGATCCGGTAGAGCTGGGCGTTAGCGATCGGATCGTTGGCGAGCGCTTGCTTGAGCCCCTCCATCAGCACCTCAGCGGTGACCGGTGAGCGTATCAGCGTCTCCATCGCATTCACCCGCAGCGGCGTATCCAAGCCTTCCACAAGGCGCAATACCGGCGTCATCGCGGCTGTGGACGGCAAGGCGCGCACGTCAGCAGCGGCGTCTTCAGGGGCTGTGTCCGTCAACTCATGGCCCAGAATGACCGCGTCATAGGCCGAAGCACTCAGCGCATCCAAAAGCTCCGAGCCATTGCTGGAACAAGTGACCACGCAGTTGAATGATTTGAGATAGCCCAGCAGCACAGACCGCAATGCGGGTTCACTTTCACCGACCAGAACACGCAAGCGGCGGCTGGACACCGACATCTGTTCGCCATCGGCGAAGCGATCCGCTTTTGCGGAGTGACGCAGCTTCACCTCGAACCAGAAAATCGAGCCAGTCCCGTCTTCGGCGGGCGCATACCCCACATCGCCGTGCATCATCTCAGCGAGTTTACGCACCAGATGCAGCCCCAGTCCGGTGCCCGCCTGTTTGATGTTTGGATCAATGGTGTCGCGTCCCATGGCGATGAACAGCTGCTCTCGCGAACTCTCAGGCACGCCGGATCCGGTATCGCAAACCTCAACACGCAGGGAAGAGCTCGCATTGCTGGCCTCACCGGCGCTCAGCCGGATCGTCACGCCACCAGAATCGGTGAAGCGGATCGCATTGCCGGTCACAATTCTGCACATATGCACCGCCATCAGCGCGCAGCGTGCGCTCGGCATCGCCTTCCAGCTCAATGTTCAGATCCAGTTTCTTGGCCAAAGCGTGCGGTTTGTGTTCACGACGCAGACGGTCAGCGAGATCGCTGGCCGTGAGGTCCTCGACCACCAGCTCCATACGGCCCGCATCAATGCGCGACACCTCGAGAACAGTATTGATCAGGCCTTCAAGGTTTTCACCGCTCTCAAGAAGCCCGGAGACCATCAGCGCCTGCTCATCGGTCAATGAGGTCTTGTTGAGCAATTGAGCCATGCCGAGGACGCCGTTGAGCGGCGAGCGCAGTTCGTGACCCATATTGGCGAGCATGACCGCGCTTGCGCGCGCCGTTTCTTCCGCCTTGCGAGCCGCCTGGTCATTATGTTCGGCGAGCCGCGCCAGAGCCGCGGCCTGTTCAAGGGTTTTCGTGTTGGCGCTTTCCAGAGCGACGGTTGCGGCGACCGATTCCTTCAAGGTCTCGGCATATGTCTTGGCCAGCATGGTGATGCCGGCCAGAAAGCCAAGCAGCATCATGGCGCCGAACGAGCCGATCAAAGGATCAACGTTGATCAGCGATACCGCCCATAATCCAAGCGCCGGACCGGCGTAAGACAGAATGACCCGTCGTTCGCCCGCAGAGGTCAGAACGGCGCCCGCCGCCATGCCGGCGATCACAAGGCCAACGATCTGGGCGACCAGAGACGGCGCTGCGTTTGACAGGATGAGCGGCGTCGTCCCCCACGCCACCCCGACCACGCCGGACAAGGCGATATACAGATACATCTCGGCGTCATTCGGCGCACGATCCGCCTTGCGCGCCCGAAACATGGCTGAAAAGCGCAAGACCGGGCCGATGCACAGCACGGCCAGCCAGGGCCAGAACACGACCGGCGCCACATAAGGATGGATGATCGCTGTCAGCAGCAGCGCATTGACGATGTTCAGCGGAACAGCGCGAAGTGCGCCTTTGGACACCAGCTCATACTGCGCCTGTCTGGCGCGTTGCGCGGTATCGTGTGTTTGAATGTCGTCCGCCGGGTTAAATTGACCCATCAAGCCACCTCCAGGACCGCTTCTCACGGCTCTTAGGTATGTTTATGACAGGAAGTTCTTAAAACTGCGTGCATTTCGCTCTGACAGTTCTTGAGACGCCAATGCCGTTTACTGGAGCCTTGCCCTCATGCTGCGCATATCTGGTCTGAGCCTTCTCACCCTTCTCGCCCTCACAGCTTGCGGCGCAGAGCCCACAGAACGTGTCGAGAGCATTTCGGGATTGGTGGCGGTTGACCCCAATGCTGAAGCAGAACTGCTGGTGTGGCGCGATTTGCTGCCGGATTCCGACCTGGAAGCGCTGGAGGCGCTCACTGAAGGCCGCGCCGACCCGTCCTTGATGAGCCAGCTGGGAGAACAAAGCACCATTGAGGGCCAGATCGGCACCTTCAATATTGTCGAAGACCTGGATGGGCTCGTCGTCAGGATGCCCGGCTATATCCTGCCCCTCGATTTCTCCGAGAACGGATCAGCGCAGGAATTTTTGCTGCTGCCCTATCATGGAGCCTGCGTACACGTCCCGCCACCGCCGCCCAATCAGATCGTGTATTTGCGCGCGCTGGAGCCCGTCCGTTTCGACAGCCTGTGGGAGCCGGTCTGGGTGGAAGGCCGCATGGAGATCGAACGCGTGGACACCGACCTCGCCGCCACCGCGTATTCCATGGTGGTGCGTTCTGTCGAACCCTATCAGGTGCGCTAGAGCGCTCGAGCCTAGTGCTGGCGGTCGCAGGCGTCCGTCGTGAACAAGTCCGCGATCACGCCTTCGCAATCCCGATCCCGGCGCGGCCGAGCATGGCGGCGCTCATACCGGTCATGCCCATGGGCGCCATGATAACGCGCTGGCGCCGCAATATCGGCTCGGATTTCCGCCAGGGACAATGAAACGTCCGTGAAGCGATCCTGCGCTCGCTCCCACGAATTCAGCGAGGCCACGCAATCGCGTTCCTCGTAATCGCGCTGATGCATGCAGGCGGAATAGGCGCGGCAAGAGCCCGCTGCGAACCGATAGGCGGCGTCCAGATCCAGCTCGAAAGCCCGCAGCATTTCCGTACGCTCGGTTTGTGGCCCTGAGGGCGGCTGGTCCACACGAAGCGTGCCTTCGCGGTCCTCCCAGCGCTCGTTCACATCCCCGCCCGAGGCATAGCCGGTGATCAGAAGCGCACGCGCAGACTCAATGCGCTCATCACGCTGAGCGCGCAGGGACTCCACTTCGCAGACCTGCAAGGCGGTATCGAGCGCGATGGCGTCCGCCGTGGCCTCCACCGGCGCGCTGGTCGGCGGGTAATACGGGTCCACTGGCGGGATGTAACCAGGCTCGGTCGTGCAGCCTGCGAGCGCGGCGGCGCTGATCAGCACGCTGAGTAAGATTGAATTGCGCATCAGTCCTGTCCTCTTGATCTCGCCGGTCATCGGCTCGCATTGGCGTCCAGGCATCCGGCGTCAGCCGGCGGAACGCGGGCGCGCATGGCGTTGCGCAAAATTTCCATCGCCCGGGCGCCCCGACCGGGCTCGGACATGGCTTCTTCTTCGATTTCTTCGCGGATCCGGGCCCATCGCACATGCGCATTCGGCGCGCTCGACAGTTCGGGCGTTGAACGGAAGCGCCGGGCCAGGCCATGACCCAGTTCAGCCGCATCACGCAGATAGGCGTCAGCGCGTTCAGGGTTCTCAACGATGGCGCACAAGCGATACGAGCCGAACACGGCCCCCGTGCCGTAAATGACCGCCAGATTGAAATTGGCGTCCGCGTCGCCGCGCACCGCCGCCATCTCCAGCCATTCAAGCGCCAGGTCGGTATTCTGCACCACCCCAAGCCCCACGGCATGCATGATACCCAGGACGTTCTGAACGCCGGGATCGCGCGCGGTCTGGGCCGCATGACACATCAGCTGGGCGGTCTGGCGCGGGGTCAGTGACGCGGTTTCATCATAGCCGAGCTCACGCTGGAAGGCGCGCACGGCCCGGCGGGTCTCCGCCCCATAGGCTCCATCGATCGAGCCGTTGTAATAGCCCAAAGCGGACAAGGCCGCCTGTCGCAGATTGAGCCCGATCACGTCCGCCAGGCGGCTTTCAGGGTCACGCGCGATGCGCGCCAGGCTGTCCTGGGTCACCGGGCAATCAACCAGATGCGCCTGCAGACGACGTTGCGCCAGGATCGAGGATTGAGCGCCGAAGGGGCGCCCCCAGGCGACGGACCGGTTCCAGAAGCGCATGGCCGCTTCGCGCGATTCCGGCATCAGCGGACGTCCGCCCGCCTGCTCGCAGCCAAAATCGATCAGCGAGGAAAAACTGTCGCCGCAATCAAGCTCCAGCGTGGTCAGCTCGGCATCCCCGCGCAGCAGCCAATA